>JAEURQ010000002.1:0-600000 GCA_016788425.1 Chthonomonas sp. | reverse complement strand
TTTCGCTATCCAGGCGGAAAAACGTGGCTCATTCCGCTGGCCCGAGCATGGATGGCTTCGTTTCCACTCGGAACTACTCGACTTCTGGAGCCGTTTGCGGGTGGGGCGGGAATCTCCCTCGCCGCGGTCTTTGAGAGATTTGTGGAACTGAGCGAACTCGTCGAACTCGACGCCGATGTAGCCGTAGTGTGGCGTGTAATATTTGAAGGCTGCGGAACTCAGCTTTGCGATAGAATCCGAACCTTTAGGTTCAACGTGGACTCGGTCAACGAGATCCTTCAAAGCAACCCAACGGAACAAGTGGATCAGGCGTTTCGAACCATCATTCGAAATCGCGCGAGCCGAGGAGGAATTCTCGCGCAGGGAGCGGGGCTGGTTAAGACCGGCGAAGCTGGAAAAGGAATTGCAAGCCGCTGGTATCCCGAAACACTTGCCAAGCGAATTCTTGCGATCGACCAACTGCGACACCAGTTTCGGCTAACCGAGGGTGATGGCATTCGGGCTCTTCAGGGCTCAGCCGAAGATAGAAGGACGGCCCACTTCGTTGACCCGCCCTATCCGGTTGCCGGAAGGAGGCTCTACTCTCACCACGAACTGGACCACGAAGCGCTGTTTGGAGCTATGCAGAAGTGCCGAGGCCCGCTGTTAGCAACCTATGATAACAATCCGTTCATTGAGTCCTTGGCCCGTCAATTCGGCTTCCAAACTCGGCTGGTTCCGATGAAAAGTACGCACCATGAACGAAAGCTGGAGCTCCTGATATCGCGAGATTTCAGTTGGCTGCCCGAGAGCGCAACCGCTCGGTGATGTCAAGCTCAAACTGCGACAGGGTCACAGGCACGCCATTCGTGAGGCCCTCGACTGCTCGTTCCAACGTCGTCATGTGCACCGTCCGAGGCATGAGTTCGAATCCGTCCTTCGCCTGATCGAACCCAACAACGAACCATGCAATATCGGCGTTCGATATATGGCTGACAGTTTCCATTTTGCCGAGCGACTCAAAGAAAGCTTCGTCGACGACAACCGCCATCTTTTTGCCCCAGCGCCGCAATGTCGGTACCTTGATCTGAAGCTGTGGCATCAGCCTTTTTGGCCCAGAACTACGGTAATCGGGGCGCCGAATCTTTGTCGGGAAATGGAGGATTCCGTCCGGCGTGGCCGCAATGCTCTTGAAGTCATCTGAAAACGCAGGACCGCTAAAGTAAACCGCTTGCATTTCGACCGCACACCATTCCATGCGGCCCGCGATTCGACTAACCAATACGTTATCAATCCGACCAACGCTTGCTCCATCGCTCCCCAAAACCTCGTCGTCAAGTTCGCCTCGTGGGGACTTGAGGAAGGGGATTTCGCTCACCATCTCGGGGTTCTGATCCCCCAAGAGTTCGCTTCCTACCCAGTTCAACAGAGTGTTGCTCTGATAAAACCGTACCGGACACAGGCAACGCAAATTGCTATCAGGATGTACGGTTACTTCAGCCGCAACTCCAACTTTCCTGATAGAACAGATGCCGCTCTGTTTCGAGCAGGGTTTGAATACGCCCGAACGATCAGCCCTAAATGGGCAGATTGGTCGCTCGGACTGCGTTCGAGATTTGGCGGCTTCAATGAGCGAAACTCGTTCACTCTGGCTCAAACCGGCAAAATCGCGACCGAACCATTCGGCGATCCCGAACCGTGAGCCATCGTTCTTTTGCCTAGCCATCGGCCAATTCTACTCAGTAGGCGGCAATAGAGCCCCCGGCCACGACGCTTTCGCCGCGATACGCCACCGCGATCTGCCCCGGCGTGACGGCCCGTACCGGGCGCGAGAACACCAGCCGCGGACGCTCGCCGCCGAACAGGCGAGCCGGTTCGGCTTCCATGTTGTAGCGGATCTTGGCGCGCACCGGCAAGTCGTAAACGTCGTCGCCCACGGTGCCCCAGTGCATCTTCTCCAGCGGAACTTCGCGCCGCAGCAGGCTGTCGCCGTCGCCGATGATCACCTTCCCTTCGTTCGGGCGAAGGCCAATCACGTACAGCGGCTTGCCCGTGCTCAGGCCGAGCCCCTTGCGCTGGCCGACAGTGAACCCCACCACGCCTTCGTGGTCGGCCACCTTAGCGCCAGTGGTGTCAATCACCTCGCCTGGCTCAAAGAGGTCCGGGCGTTCCTTTCGCAAAAACTCGCGGTAGCCACCAGCCTCGCTCACAAAACAAATCTCCTGCGAGTCGGGCTTGTTCGCGACCGGAAGCCCATATTGCTTGGCCAATTCGCGCGTAATCACCTTTCCGCCGATCTCGCCGAGCGGAAACATGACGTGGCTCAGTTGCTGCTGATTCAGCATATACAGCACGTAGCTTTGATCCTTGATACCGCCCTTCGCGCGGAGCAATCGGTACTCGCCGGTTTCGCGATTTTGTCGCACGCGAGCATAGTGCCCGGTCGCGAGTTTGTCGCAACCGAGTTCGTGCATGGTCTGGAGCAGCGCCTCAAACTTCACCTTGCGGTTGCATTCCACACAGGGGTTTGGCGTGCGCCCCGCCGCGTACTCGTCGATAAAGTGGTCAATCACCGTCTCGCGAAACTTGTCCTTGTAGTTGATCACATACAAGGGCATGCCCAAAATGCGGCACACGCGACGAGCATCTTCTACCGCGCCCAGCGAGCAACACCCGCTATGGCGGGGGTCGCGCTGCGACTCCTGCCAAATCTGCATCGTCACCCCAATAACGTCATATCCGCGATCCATCAGGAGCGCGGCAACAACACTACTATCAACGCCGCCGGACATGGCGACGAGTACGGTGGGCTTCTTCGGCATTACTTTTTCAGCAGGTTCGCGTATTCGGGGCGATCCCACATCTCGATGATCACGCGATGATCGGCCGAACGGGTTGGCAAGCCTTCCGCGAACACGAGATACGTGGGGGTGGCCGAGACGCCGACGCGATCGGCGCTCGCCTTGTCCAGTTCTACGGCATCAATCAGCCATTGCGCTCCCTTCGAGAGCTCGGTTTCGAATCCCGCGCTAGAAACGCCGTTCGAATCCAGGACCTTGGCGATGCCGGCGGCGTTGCGAATCTCTTCTTCGTCGGTGGTGAAGAACGCGTCGAGCACGGGCTGGAACTTCCCTTGCTTCGCGGCGTATTCGACCGCCATCGCAGCGAGGTCGCTAAACTCGTGCCCCTCTTTGCCGGTGAGCGGATAATGCCGGAAAATGAAGCGGACCTTGCCGCTCAGCTTGGGCGAATTCAGCAAGGCGTGAAAGTCGGCATACGAGCGGCGGCAGCCGGGGCAATAGATGTCGGCGAACTCAACGACCGTGATCTTCGCGTCCTTCGGGCCGATCGCGTACTTGTCGGGATCGCTCACCACATCGCTCACCTTGACCTTGTCCAGGCCGGTCATGCTGGTCACTGGGTTCGTATTCTTTTGCTTGAGCGTCACGGCGACCAAGCCAAACATGGCAAGCCAAGCCACGCCGCCAATGGCCATAGGCCGCAGAAGATCAACTTCTTCTTCGTCATCAAGGCCCGACTTCAGCATGATCGAGCCCAGGAAAATCGCCATCATGATCGCGGCGGAGCTAAGGCACCAATCGCACCGTGCGCCGATGACCGCGAGGGCCACGTACTGCAGGTACATGCTGATCGCCGCGCCCGCGCCCGTTAGACCGACAATCACAGGCCATAGTTGGCGTCGAGTCTTGCCGGGCCGCGCCATCAGGCTAAACAGCACGATGAAATCCACGTAGGCGAGCAGGCCGTAGACCGCCACCGGCAACCCCAGCCAGGTCGCGCTTTTGTGCGTCAGCACCTTTTCGCAGGCTTCGGCGACCGTGCAAGAGAGGCTGGCCCCCATGTAGTGCGAGAGCGTGAGCGCCGAGGCGACAAACGCTCCGGCGAACGAAAGCAACATCAGCAGGATGAGAAGTTGACGGAATCGCACGGCTATAAGGGTACCTTTTTGACCCTAACACGCACGTTTGGCGCGGAGTTCCCTAGCCCGGGCGGCGAATTTCGAACGGCTGGGTTTCGGCCAAATCAATGTAGCCCGCTCCGCCGAGTCGCGCGATCGGCAACGGACCCTCCTCGATGTGGGCGACCAGCACTTCGCCGATCACATAGATCGCGTCGGGGCCGTGCCGCACCACCTCAAAGAGGCGGCATTCGAAGTGCGCATAGCTTTCCCGCACCCGCGCGGGTGCGACCGCCGTACTCGCCAACGGCGTGAATCCGGCGCGTTCCCACTCGCTGTCGTCAGCGTCGAGTTCCGCGGCAGTCGCATTCATCCCCAGCGCCATGTCGCGAGAGACCAAGTTCACCACGAACTCGCCGGTCTCCTCGATGTTTCGCAAGGTGTCTTTGGGCGAGCCATCGCGCTTGTGACCCGGGCAAAAAACGAGCGAGGCGGGGTCGCCGCCGCCGACGTTAAAAAACGAAAAAGGAGCCAGGTTCGCCACGCCGTTCGCGCCCATTGTGCTGACCAAGGCAATGGGGCGAGGCACCACCGTGTTGGCCAGCAGCCGATAGCGGTCGCGGGCCGAGAGGTCGGCCATCACTGAGCTCGTCATGCCGGCTCGATGACAACCGCGGTCCCGTACGCCAAAACCTCGGTGACCCCCGCCATGATCTCGGTCGCATCATAGCGAAACGAGATAATCGCGTTCGCGCCGATGAGGGCGGCGTGGCGCACCATGAGGTCGTAGGCGTCTGAGCGCGTCTTTTCGGCGAGTTCCTCGTAAATTGAGATATTGCCGCCGACGAGCGTTTGGAGCCCGCCCATAATGCTGCCGAAGACGCTACGGCTTCGCACGCGAATTCCACGAACCACGCCCAGCGAGCGCACGATTCGGTAACCCTCAAAGGCGAGGCCAGTTGTCACCCACTGGTGCAGGTTCGGCTGCTGGCTAATCGGTTGTTGCACGTGATAAGTACGGAGCAATGCCGGATGAGGATTCGGCACGGAGATTGCACCTCTGCCAAAATACAGCTGACCGATGACTCCCAAAACCGACGTCTTTATCTGCGGGGTGCCATTTTGGAACCCGACCTACGAGGATTTCTTCTCGTGGTGGAAGTCGGTGATTCAGGGCGAGGATCGCAGCAGCCCCATTTTGTGTCTTGCCAACCCTAACACCATTAACCTGATGCTTTGGGATGAGCAGGTCTACCGCGATCTGCAACAGTGCGACGTGTGGGTCAACGACGGCATTGGCATTCGCATCGCCAGCAAATGGCGCGGGGTGGATTCGCCGTACAACTTCGCCGGGACCGACCTCATGCCGCGCCTGTTTAGCGAAGACTTGCCGCAGACAGCGTTTTTCTTTGGTGCAAAAGACGAGGTCAACGAGCAGGCGTGCCGCATCATCACCGAGCGCCATCCGAACCTCAAGATCGTCGGTCGCATGCACGGCTACTGCGACTGGGATAACGACGCGGTGCCGATGATCGCCGACTCAGGCGCGGATATCCTGATGGCCGCCCTCGGCCAGCCCAAGCAGGAGCAGTTTATGATCCGCAATCGCGACAAGCTGAACGTCAAGGTCCAGGTCACGTGCGGCGGGATGTTCGACTTTTTCAGCGGCACCAAGCCGCGCGCGCCCAAGATCATGCGGGCCACCGGCATGGAGTGGCTCTATCGCCTAAGCCTGGAGCCCAAGCGCATGTTCCACCGCTACGTCCTCGGCAACCCCTACTTCCTGTGGCGCGCCTTGCTGGCGACCAAAGGCGACAAGCGCAAACTCGCCGAGCTCAGCGACGTTTCAATTCGCTAAGTAGCTCCGACTGCATCAGCGTCATCGAGAGGTCGCTGCGCGATCGCTCGAGCACGGCGCGGAGCGCGTCGCAGGTGCGGCGGAGTCCGCCCGTTACTGCGTCGGGATAGTCCAGCGTAATCAGGTCGTCGTAAATCAGATCCATGAACTCGAACACTCTTTTCGCACCCTCCAGATCGCCGTTGCGCATCAGGTCGAGCATGTATCGGCGTCCCTCGCTGGCGGCTTCGGCCACGCCGTTCACGTATGTGTGCGCCTCGACACCCAGTTCCGCTGGCGACGGCAACGGATGCTGATGAATCAGCCAATCCAGCGCGGTGGCTTCTACTAGCTCTTTTTCGGCATCTTGCAGATAGCCCGCGTGCAACACGTTGGGCGTGGCTTCAATCACGGAGCGGATCGCTCGGGCGCGCTCCCAACCACCGGCGATGAGGTCCCGCGCCTTCTCCACTTCATTTCGGTGCAGAGCGCGGATCGCTTTGCTCGCAATCTGAATGATCTCCCGCGATCCGGCCAGCGCCTTTTCGCGCGCGCCGTGCACGGCATCCAGTCTCGTGCGGACCGTTTCCAGCGCCGCTTCCCAATTTCGCATGATGCGGATTGTTACATAGTCGCTTCCTTATTCACCATTATTCTTGGGTCACAATGGAGTGCTCATGCCATTCACGTTCAGCGCAAGTGATATTGGGACCGTAGCGGTCTTGGTTCTGCTGGAGATTTTGCTCTCGGTGGATAACGCGCTGGTGTTGGCGATCATGGTGCGGCACCTGCCCAAAGACCAGCAAAAGAAGGCGCTGCTTTGGGGGCTGTGGGGCGCATTCCTACTCCGCGGTACTGCGATTCTCTTCGCCAGCACGATCATCAAGTTCTGGTGGCTTCAGGTCATCGGCGCGCTTTACTTGCTTTGGCTCCCGCTGAAGCACTTCGTGATCCACTCGAAGAGCGATTCCGACAAACCGGTGATCAACAAGCCGATGTCGTTCTGGCGCACGGTGGTCGCCGTCGAACTCATGGACATCGCCTTTGCGCTAGATAGCGTGCTGGTGGCCGTGGCATTTGTCGATCCCTCCAAGCACCCCGACAAGATGTGGGTGGTGTTCGCCGGAGCAATCATGGGCATCATCATCCTGCGGCTCGCGGCTTCGGTGTTCATCGGCATTCTGGAGCGCTATCCGAAGTTGGAGCACTTGGCCTACGCGCTCATCGGCTGGGCGGGGCTCAAGATGACCCTCATTGGGGGGCATAACTTCGAGCGCGCGTACCCGAACGCGCTCGCCTTCAAAATTCCCGAAATGTCGCCGCTCGTCTTCTGGGTTGGGGTCGGCGTGATCCTGTTGGTCGGAGGCTTCATTAGCTTCTCGCAGCGGGCCGAGGTTCAGCCCGGCGATGCGGCGGCCATTGAAGAAGGCATGGACGAGATGACCGACGAGGTGCTGGAAGCGCTGGATGGGGATAACACGGAAGAAACCCGCGCCTAGGTAACCTAGGTTCGATGTCACGCAAGGTTCGACTCGGTCTCATCGGAACAGGTTTTATCTCTCAGGGCGCCCACGTAAAGGGCTACGAACAACTCGCCGACAAGTGCGAGGTCGTTACCATCTGCGATTTGAAGCACGAAACGCGCGAAATTATGCGCACAAAGTTTGGCTTTACCGGAGCCAACTACACCGACGATTACAAGCAAATTCTCAATGACCCGGACATTGACGCCGTGGTCATCGCCACTCCGAACGCAGTTCACATGCAACCGACGCTCGATGCGCTCGCCGCCGGCAAGCACGTACTGTGCGAAAAGCCGCTAGCAATGAACGCCGAGCAGGCCAAGGCGATGTGCCGCGCGGCCAAGGATTCCGGCAAGATTCTCCAAGTTGCATTGCAATACCGCTTCTCGGGCTTTGCCCAGTTCACCGCCGAGTTCATTCGAAACGGCCATATGGGCGACATCTACTTCGCTCGGGCCCGCGCTCTCCGACGCCGTGGTGTTCCCGGTTGGGGCGTGTTTATCGACAAGGAAAAGCAAGGTGGCGGCCCGCTCATTGACATCGGCGTCCACATTCTCGACCTCACGCTATTCCTCATGGGCTATCCCAAGCCAGTCGCCGCGAGCGGCAAAACCTGGGACATGCTCGGCAAGAACCCGGACAACCGCAACTTCTGGGGCGAATACGACCGCGACAAGTTCACGGTTGAGGACTTCGCCGTCGGCATGATCCGCTTCGAAAACGGCGCGGTGATCAGCCTCGAAAGCTCGTTTATGGCGAACATCGAAGGCGACCCCATGGAGACGCAAGTCTTCGGCACCAAGGCCGGCGCAATCGTGAAGGCGCTCGGCGAAGACCCGGTCACGATCTTCAAGCAGATTGACGGCCAGTATTTCGAAATGAAGCCGCAAAACATTCCGCACGTCGAGTCGCCCTACGTGGCCGAAATCGAGGCGTTTGTGGATGCGATTCAGAACGGCAAGCCGTCGCCGGTTCCAGGCGAAAATGGCCTGACGCTCAATGCCATCTTCGACGCGCTCTACAAGAGCAGCGCGTCGGGCAAAGAAGAACTCGTCAACGTCGACTATTAAGTCGCCATTTGGGGGGCGAGATTCGCCCCCCAATGACCAATAATTGAACTATGGAATGGACTCAGCCGCTCGAACTTCGCGGCCAACGCGTGCGCATCCGCCCTCTGCAACTGCAGGATGCCTTTCTGGTTCAGCCGCATCTGGAGCCGGACACGTTCAAATACTTCGTCACGATTCAGCCGGCCACCTTTGACTTGGAAGGCTCGCGCGACTTTGTCGAGCAACTGCTGCGGGCGCGCCGCACCCAGGCGTTTGTCATCGAAGATCGCGGCACCGGCGAGTTCGTGGGCATGTCCACGTTTATGGACATGCGCGAGGAGCACCGGGCTCTCGAAATCGGCATGACCTGGTACCGACCCGACTTTCGCGGCACCTCGGTGAATCCCGAAGTCAAACTCCTCATGCTCGAACAAGCCTTTGAGCGATGGCTCTGCCTGCGCGTCCAACTGAAGACCGATGGCCGCAACTACCACTCGCAGCGAGCGATCATGAAGCTTGGCGCGAAGCTGGAGGGCACCTTGCGCAACCACGCGATTCAGCCGAACGGCTTTGTTCGCGACACGGTCATGTTTAGCCTCACCGATGCCGAGTGGCCGGAAGCCAAAGCGGGCCTCATCGAACGTTTGAAACTGCCTGAGGCAAAGGTAAACTAACGCTACTCATGGCAATCGAAATTTTGATGCCCGAACTCGGCGAGTCCGTCCACGAAGGAACGGTAAGTCGCTGGCTCAAGCAAGTGGGCGACACCGTTAAGGAAGACGAACCGATTGTGGAGATCATGACCGACAAGGTCAACACCGAACTCCCTGCACCCGCCTCCGGAGTGCTCGTTAAAATCCTGATTCCCGAGGGCGGTCCGGTGGAAGTGTTCCACGCCATGGGCCTCATCGACGACACCGGCGACTACGTCGCCGACGCCCCGGCGGCTCAAACCCCCGCCGAAGCCAAGCCCGCGGCCGTGGCTCCGGTTGCCGAAGAAGCTGCGCCGGCCCCCGCCGCGAGTGGCGATCGCCGCTGGTACACCCCCGTTGTGCGCTCAATTGCCAAGGCAAACGGCATCGGCGACGGTCAACTCGCCCAAATCGCGGGTTCGGGCACCGGTGGTCGCGTCACCAAGAAAGATATTGAAGGGTTCCTGGCCGGTGGTGGCCAAGGAAAGCCCTCGGCTCCCGCCGCCAAGCTCGAGGTCGCCAGTGCACCCGCCACCGTAGCCGGGCCGGAGCAGACGATGGAAGCCCTGGTTGGCATGCGCAAGATGATTGCCGACCACATGGTGAAGAGCTCGCAGGTCCCGACCGTGAGCACCGTCACCGAGGTTGACGTGACCAACATGGTGAAGTTCCGCGAGCAGAACAAGGAGTCGTTCCAGGCTCAGTTCGGCGTCAAGCTCACCTACACCCCGTTCTTTATCAAGGCGATTAGCGAGGCGCTGCTGGAATTCCCGCTCGTCAACGCGGCCCTGATGCCGGACAACAACATTGTCAAGAATAAGAATGTCCACATGGGCGTCGCCGTTTCGCTCGGCGCAAAGGGAGACGAAGGACTGATCGTCCCCGTCATCCGCGAGGCGAACAACAAGACGCTGATTGAGATTGCGAAGGAACTCGAAGGCATCGCCAAGAAGGCGCGCAGCAACACGCTCGGCGTGAGCGACGTGCAGGGCGGCACCTTTACGCTGACCAACCCGGGCAGCTACGGCGCCTTGCTGGGCACGCCGATGATCAACGCGCCGCAAGCCGCGATTCTCGGCACGTACACCATCAAGAAGGTCCCGGCGATCATCGAAGACATGATCGCGATCCGCTCCATCATGAACCTGGTGCTCACCTACGATCACCGCATCATCGATGGCGGGGTGGCGGGCCGGTTCTTGCTGAGCGTACGACAAAAGCTCGAAAGCTTCGCGTTCTTTAAGTAAGGTTCGCGCCGACTAACCAAAGCAGCGGGTCATTGATCCGCTGCTTTTTTGCGTTGCGAGGCGCGCCAAGCCGTGAGCCAGCCAGGCGTGTTGGTCAGCGCCGAGGCGATGAGCGCCGCCGACACCGAGCGAAGGCTCGAGATCGCGCCGAGCGCGGGGCCGCCGAGCAATTCGCCGAGCCCGTGCGATTGTCCCTTCATGCTCAGCATCGTGGCGCGCACCTCGGGCTCCGCGTGATCGTTGACCCACGCGCTGGTGAGCGGATCGAGGCAGCGACGGATCGCCCGCCCGATGACAAGCCCCGCTGCGGCGAGCCAAAACTGCCCGGCCAACGCGAATGCGAGCGTCGCGGCGATGAGGGCGAATAGCAAGGCGCGGATGAGGCGAATCACCACCCAGCCATCGCGCTCCATGCCGCGGCGACGCACCATCGTCATGAAGCAAAACGCGCCCGCGATGGCGAGTGTGTTGAGAATGGCGAACCAGTAGATTTCGCTGGGCAAGGTTTGCGGCATGCCGATATTCGTGATGTGCTTCGTCCACAGGCGATCGAACGCCTCGCTCGCCAAGCCGATGAAAAACACCACCATCAGCGCGTCGCGCAGCAGTGGTTTGCGGCCCGCAATCGCCAAACCCGTGCGCAGAGTGTGGCCGAAATGCTGCCACGTGCTGCGTTCGGATTCTGCCGCGCGGTGGAAGCCCTTCTCCGACATCAACACAAGCGCCATCACCGCCATAATAGCGAACACGCCGCCCGAGGCGAGTCCTGGCCACGCCAAATTGTGCTGCCCGACGATCACCGCGACCCACAATCCCGCGACATAGCCGAGTTGCTGCGATTGGCTGCCGCGAATGAACATCGTCGGCGCGGACGGCGCGCCCGGTTCATGCGGAAGCTCGTCCGCGACCCACGCCTCAAACGCACCGGAAAGAAAAGTCTCTCCGAGGCCCCACAAAACCATGCCCACCACCAGGCCCGCCCACGACGCGAAGAACGGCTGCACGAAGAACCCGATGCCCAACAGCACCAAGCCGATGATCACGCTGAGTTTTCGTGAGTAAAGGTCCGCGACAATCCCGGTCGGAATCTCGCAAAGAAAGATCGTAATCTCGCTAAACGTGCCCAGAAGCACCATTTGGAACGGCAAAATCCCCACGACCTTGTCCTGAAAGTACAGCGCCACCGTCCAAAACAGCGCGTAGCCCAGCCCCATTCCGAACGTGATCAGCGGGTACAGCCGCGAGGGTGCCATGCCTTAAGGAAGGGTGCCGACCGCCAAGTGGCTGCCCGACGCGCCGCCACCGCAAGCCAGCGAAATCTCCGCCTTCACAAAGTCCGCCTCGTTCGCCTGATAGATGTTCAAAAACTTGTGCGGATTGCGGTCCACCAGCGGGAACCAGCTGCTCTGCACCTGCACCGCCACGCGATGTCCTGCGGCAAACGTGTGCAATATCTGCGGCATTTTGTAGCGCACTTCCTCATACGCGCCGGGCACAAATGGCCGCGGATTGCTCAGGCTATTGCGGTATTTGCCACGCAGCACCTCGCCGCGCACCAGCATCTGATAGCCGCCCGAAAATGGCGTCGGAGCATCGTCCGGATACTGGTCAATCAGCTTGACAATCACGTCCATGTCGGTGCCGCTCGTTTTCATCCGCAGCACCGGCTCCAAGTCGCCAGCCAGCGTCAGAGGCTTGGTCAACGGCGCGGAAACGAACGTAATCACATCCGCGCGACCGCTCACAAATCGCTGGTCGGCGAGCATGTACGTGCTCTTGCGGCCGCCGCTGCCCGCGGTTTGATACGGCACCGGATTCGCGGGGTCGCTCGTCCACGAAATCTCGCCGGACTTCCCGGCGCCGCCGATCGAAATTGTCCGATCGCCATTCAACACCAGGTTCACCGCCGATGTTTTCGGCGGCCACACCGTAAACGTGCTCCACTTCTTTGCGCCGGAATCAAAGACCGTGGCCTCGGCCAGTTTTGCCTTGCCGTCGCCGCGCAAATGCGTCTCGAAAAACGGCACTTCGACGTTGTCTTGGTACCATTTGCTGGTCGCGCTTCCCCACTTTTGGTCGCCCAGCGAATCGCCGCTCGGCGAGGCCCACATGCCGTGGCTCCACGGCCCGAGCACCAGGTGGTTTTTGCTCGCCGGGCTGTTCTTTTCGTTTTCGCGGTAGCATGCTTGCGGGCCGTAACAGTCCTCCGCGTCGAACAATCCGCCCACATTCAGCATCGCGCACTTTACGTTGCGCAGTTGGTGTTGCACGGCCCGGCTCGTCCAGAAGTGGTTGTAATCCGGATTGTTCATGATATCCGTCCAGTAGTGATTTTGGAACTTAAAGTACTTCTCGTCGATGTTTTTGATCGGGCCGAGTTCGAGAAACCACTTGTAGCTGTCCGAGCCGATGGGCAGGCGCGTGCCCTTGGATTCCAGCGTCGGTTCCGGGCCGCGCGGCGTGAAAAACTGCATGAAACTCGCGTTATCTTGCAGGAAGAACGCGCCCAAATGGTGCACATCGTCGCCCACAAACCAGTCCGTTGTGGGGGCTTGCGGACTCACGGCGCGCAGCGCGGGGTGCCCGCTCAGCGCGGCGAGCGCGGCATAGCCGCCCGGATACGAGATGCCCATAATGCCGACACGCCCATTGTTGCCGGCCACCTTTTTGGTCAAAAACTCAATCGTGTCGTAGGTATCCGTGCTCTCGTCGGTGTCCCATTTTCCGGTTCGAATCTGCAGTTGGGGCCGCAATTCTTCGAAGTCGCCCTCGCTCAGATAGCGCCCGCGCACGTCTTGGTTGACGATGATATAGTCGCGGCTCGCCCAGCGCTCGGCGATCTGATCGAACTGCGTGGGGCCGTACGGCCAGCAGCCGTAGGGCGTGCGCTCCATGAGCATGGGGTTGGTCGCCGCGCGCGGCTTTTTGGGCGTGTAAACCGCGGTGTACAGCTTCACGCCGTCGCGCATCGGAATCATGTATTCGGCCTTGTCGTAAAGGTCGCGCGTATTGGCGCGCTGGGCCATGGAGACGCCGGCGACGGCGAGGAGGGCAACGCAGAGGGTGGGTCGCATGTAAGCCGATGTTACCCGTGGCTTCGTGGCCGCACGGGTTCATCTTTTGGCCGCGCTGGCGTGGGCTTTGGCGGCGAAAGTGGGTGTGGTGGCCGCGGAAATCGTGATGATGGCCGCGAAGATGGGCTTCTTCGCGGCGACGATGCACGGTTTGGCGGCCAGGATGACGCTCTTGGCGGCGAAGGTTTAAACCGTCGCTTCCAAGAAGCTCGCCAAATCCGCCTCGTTGACCGCGGGTTCGCCCGGCGAGACGTGGTCCAGCTTCCCTTCCAGCATCCAGCGCTCCAGCTGGTCCACCAGTTCAAACAAGTGGTCGAACGAATCCACGATGAACAGCAGCGGCTGGTAGTGGTCGATCTCAAAATACTGGTTGACGACCCATTCCATCTGGATCGGATAGCGCTGCACGTCCGGTGATTCGATGCAATGCTGCAGCTCGCCATACGAGCTCAGCAAGCCGCTGCCATACGCCTTGAGGGCGCTGGATTTCGAATCGCGCATGAGGCCGAACTCCACCGTAAACCAGAAAAACCGCGCCATCGCCTTGATCACGCTCTCCAACTTGCGCACGCGTTCGTGCTCATCTTTCACTTCCTTGGCGCGCAGGGCCGCGGTGTGGGCGCACTCGCCAAAACGCACGAGCGCATCGGCAAACGCGCGGTCGGTGTGCATCGGAACGTGCCCGCTGATGTCGTGGAAAATGTCCGGCTCGGGCAGATAGTCGAGCTTGTCCTTGTGCCGAATGGTGATCGTCGTCGGGAACTCGCGGCGGCGAAGCGATTCGAAGAAGTGATACGCAGGAACGTAGCCGCTGACCGCCTTCGCCTGGAAGCCGGTGAGCGGATTCAGGAACTTGTTGACGTCTTCCAGGCGCGGAACACGCTCGGGCGAGAGGCATAGGTTGGCGATGCCGCGCATAAAGTGCTCGTTGGCATACTTTTCCCACTGCGGCAACATGCGCGAATAGAGCCGCGTCCAGGCTTCGTGGTTATCGGGCGAGTACAGTTCGTACGGCTGCTCGATATACATTTCCCCGCGGCTTTGAGCCTCTTCAATAAAAGGGGCTTGAGTGGTGGTGAGTCCGAGTGTGGTCGCCATGAGAGCTTCGTTGATCGCCAGGGTCGTCCGTTAGAATACTTCGTCGTCGCGGCGGAACTTATCCCAGTAAACGCAGAATCCAAGCGCGATGATCGCCATCGCAAGCGGCCCGAAGAAGATCACACGGTAGGCCGTGAGCGAGCTCCCGCCGACCAGATTGAGCTTGAGGGCGATTGATTCTTGCGAGTACGCCCAATAGTTGTAGCCCCACCACGCCGCGAGCGCAAACCAGGGGATGGACAGATACTTGATACCCTTGCGCTTCCGGTCGATGTCCATGAAGGAGCCAAGCGCCATGAACAGAATGCCGATCCCGAGAATGACGATGAACGAGATCAGCAGCGGCCCAGCCGTCACTTCCCCCGGTTCAAACAAAAAGACGCCAAGCGGGCTCACGGGCAAGAAATTCATCACCCCTATTGTGGCCTAAGCCTTGCCGTTTTTCGCAGACATGAGCTTGAGATCGGTCTTGCCCTTCATATTTAGCTCCAAGACGGCGTCGTTGGACGTGGTCACTTCCAGCTTGGCGCCGGCCTCGCTGGTGGCCCGCGCAGCCATGGTGTGGCACGTCTTGAGGTCGAGATCGTATTCGATGTTGGCCTTTAGCGCAAGCTGGAATTTCTTGAGTCCCGACTCTGATGGCTTCATGCCGAGGCTCTGGTTGATGAACTCGCCGGCGTCGGTGTTGAGGTCGAGCGTGGCGGTGATTCGGTGGACCTTCACGCCGTTAAAACTTGCGAGACCGACATAGGTGAACGTGTAATCCAGACGCTGCACGGCAGAATTCTTGCTTCCCTTCAGGCGCTGCGGCGAGTAGCCAACGGTCTTTTTCCAGGTTTTGCCGGGCTTGATCGGCGAGAACGGCAGCTTGGGGTTGAAGTCCATGCCGCTATCGAGATCACCCACGAACATGGCGAGCCGGGCGATATCGCCAATGTACTTGCCGACGATATCTTGGCCGGCCGAGTTGAGCTTGCCGCTCGGCGTGAGCGCGAAAATGGGCTTGGCCGGCTTCTTGGGCGGCTTCGTCGTGGGCTTCGGCGTGATGTCCTTGACGTCGAGAACTTCGTTGGTCGGCGAGAGGAGGAGTTCGAGGTTCCAATCGGACTTTTCCTTCTTGCGGATCTCGGGCGAATTGGAACTTTCGCCGGTGATGATGGTCATGTAGGGCCGGCGATAGATGGCGCGGGCGATGCCATCGGCCTTTTCTTCCACGATGTTGAGCGTGAAATCGTAGTCAACGCCTTCTTCGCTCGGCAGGAACGTGACGAGGTTCTGCTCGCGCTGCTCGGAGAAGAGCCAGCCGTTGACGCGGTAGCTCAGGGAGTCACCCTTTTTGAGAACGCGGTGCAGAGTCACGGCTTCTTGGGCGGGCGCGGCGGCGGATTGCAACGCGAGAGCGGCGATAAGTGTCAATGACATGGTTGTAGTGTAGCCCGAATGGCGTTGAGTGTTAGACGTTCGTTCTGGCGAAAACTTTACCGCGAATTGTGCGAGGAACCTAGTAAAACTCTCTGCGACGTTCGTGCCGGAGCGCGCGTCCAGAACACTGTTCATGAGCAATACGCCGACCGAGCCGATTGATGTGCACTCGTTGTTGATGATCATGCTGGAGCAAGTTTCGCAAGTTGCGTGGAGCAAGCTCGGGCTGCAACCCGACCCGCTGACTGGCCAAATGCAGAACGATTTGGAGCAGGCAAAGGTGGCGGTGGACGTGGTTTCCGACCTCGCGAAACACCTGGAAGCGAAGCTGGATGACGAGGATAAGCGCCAAATTCGTAACTTAGTGCGCGATCTTCAAGTAAATTATATTGAACGAGCTAACGGAGCTTCGCGTTGAACCCGAACCTTAAAGCAAGAGTTCAACCATCGCGCTCGACTCTGCCGAGGCATTTTTTGGCACCCCTCACCGACGACAAAACCCCATCGCAACCCGTTACTTTGCAGACGGTGATGATGTTTTGCGCGCAATATGAGGCGCTGGTGGAGGTTCTTTGCGATGGCGCAACATACGGCCCCGAGCCGCGACTCTCCGCGCACTACGAACGTATCCGTACTTGGATGATGCAAAACTATCCGCACATTCAAACCGAGCTGAACTCGCGCTTGGAGAGCTCAGCCGCCCCTCGCTGGGAAATCAGCCGCGACCCATTTGAAGAATTGTTCTCGCCGAACACGCTTGAGGCCTTTTTGGCGACGGACGATGGGCAGATGATTCAGCGGATTCTCAGCACGCGTCACGCGATTGACGAGCTAACCTCAGATTTGCGAGCCGCCGGGTGACGCAGCTTCTGCAACCCAGCCATATCGCGGAGATTTTGCCTCTGTGGGAACGGTTTTATCCCTCGCGCTACCATGTGACGCCCGAGTGTTTTCATTCGCACACGTTCGGTTCGCCAGTGTTTGACTGGGGCGCGAGTCAAGTGTTGGTGGAAGATGGCCGCGTGGTGGCGTTCGCCACCGTGAAAAAGCCCGCGAGCCCCACGCTTTATGCGGGTGGCGACCCCGATCGCTATCACTTGCAGTCCATTGGGTTCGAAAAGCCGATGTACGGCGGGCTGTTGCTGGACGAGGTGATCCGCACCATCCGCAGTCGTGGCGCGCGTGAGCTGGTTTTTGGGCAAGACAGCCTGCACTTCTTCCCCGGCTGCCCGACAGATTGTTGCGAACTCGCTGGGTTTTTGAATCTCAGCAACTTTGAGAAGATCGGCGAGACCTACGACCTGGAAGGCGATCTTTCGGCCTATGAATATCCCGCGCAGTATCGGCCCGACGACGGCGCGGAGTATCGCCGCTGCTCAGAAAGCGATCTCGGCGACGTGTTCGACTTCTTCGCGCAGGAGTTTCCGCTGCGGTGGAACTACGACATCCGCGCCAAGATCGAGCTCGAAGGGCCCAACACGATCTTCGGCCTGTTTTATGGCGGCAAATGCCACGGGTTCGCGCTGTTACAAGATCATCGCGACTGTCACTTGCCGATAGGCGGCGCGGTGTGGCAAAGCGACCTCGGCGCGGCGTGGGGTTCGCTCGGCCCGATCGGTGTGAGCAAAGCAGTGCGCGGTAAAAAGTTTGGCCACGGCCTGCTCGGCAACGCCCTACTCGACCTTAAGGCGCGCGGCGTGACCCGCACGATCATTGACTGGACGAACCTCTTCGACTTCTACGGCCCGCACGGGTTCACAAAGGCGCGGACGTACACGACGTACTCGTTAGTGCTGTAAGTCGCGCTGTCAGCATCGCCAACACCTTGCCGCGATGGCTAATCGCGTGCTTCTGCACGGCGGTGAGGTCGGCCATCGTGCAATCAAGCTGGGGCAGCCAGAAGATCGGGTCGTAACCGAAGCCGCCGTTGCCGCTCATCTCGGTGGCGATGCGCCCTTCGCACGTCGCGACCAGAGTCTCGGTCGGCTCGCCGGGGCGCGCGAGCGCCACGCAACACCGAAAGCGCGCGCCGCGCTGCGCCTCAGGGGTTTCTCGCATGCGCTCCAGGATAATGCGCATCTTCTCAGGGAACGTCGTCTCCTCGCCCAAAAAGCGTTTGGAGTACAAGCCGGGCTCGCCGCCAAAGGCATCAATCTCCAGTCCGGCGTCGTCGGCCAAACACCATTCGCCGGTCGCAGCGAGGGCACTCTCGGCCTTAATCGTCGCGTTTTCCTCGTAAGTCGTGCCGGTTTCCTCGGGTTCGGGCGCGTTGGGGTAGTCCGCTAGGGTGAGGATCTCCCACGAAGGAAAAGCGGCCGAGAGGATTTGCATCATCTCGCCCGCCTTTTTGGTGTTGTGTGTCGCGATAACGAGCCGGGTCACGTGGTGAGCGTACCAGCCTCGGCGGACGCCGACTCGGCTTTGCTTTCCGGGCGGATCGTCAATCGCGCCAAGCGACGGCCATCGGTTTCGTCCACGGTAAAGGTCCAACCATCCAGGG
The DNA here is from genome assembly GCA_016788425.1 of Chthonomonas sp. Classification (NCBI taxonomy): domain Bacteria; kingdom Bacillati; phylum Armatimonadota; class Chthonomonadia; order Chthonomonadales; family Chthonomonadaceae; genus Chthonomonas; species Chthonomonas sp. The sequence continues at coordinate 581,660 of JAEURQ010000002.1, read as the reverse complement.
TGATGGTTGCCCCGCGCTCGGGCTGATACCCAAACGCGCCGAAAACAAACCCGCCGACGGTGTCGAACTCATCGCTTTCGAACTCGGCCCCGATCTTGGAGTTGAGATCGTACAGGTTCATCCGACCATCCACGCTGAAGCCGGTTTCGCGGCGCTCAATCTCCTCTTCTTCGCGGTCGTATTCGTCCTGAATATCGCCGATCAGTTCCTCAATGACGTCCTCGATGGTCACAATGCCCGAGGTGCCGCCGTGCTCGTCTTGCACAATCGCAAATTGCGCGCGGCTCTGCCGAAGCTCGCGCAGCAAGCTGTGCAGGTCAATCGTTTCGTACACGCGAACCACGGGCCGCGTGAGCGTGCGAAGGTTGATGGGCCGCTCGGGATCGTCCTTCAGGGTCAGTAGGTCCTTCGCGTGGATGATGCCGATGATGTGGTCGTCCGTGCCTTCGAAGATCGGAATCCGCGAGTACCCCGTCGCCTTGATGAGGTCCACCAGGTCGCTGATCTTTGAATCCACCGGCATCGCTTCGAGGTCGGTGCGCGGCGTCATGATTTCCCGCGCGAAGGTATCGCCGAACTCGAACACCGAGTGCAACATTTCGCGCTCCGAATCCTCCATGTCGCCCGCTTCCTGAGCCTCGGCGACCATGGTCTTGATTTCCTCTTCGACTATGGACTCGCGGGCGAAGGTCGCCCGCGCGCCAAAGCGGTGAGTCACGATTGTTGCGACCCGCGCCAGCACCTGACCTTGCCAGATGAAGAACTTGGCAAACGTGCGGATAAACGCCCGCAAGCGAATGATCGTGCGCGGCGGGTTCAGCGTCGCCAGACTCTTGGGGACCAGCTCGCCAAAGGTGATGTTGATCGCGACCACAGGAATCGCGACAATGAGCATCGCGAGCACCAGCGCCACGCCCCAACCGAGGTTCGGATACGCCGCATGGAGGTTCTGCCCAAGGTAAGTTGCCGGCACCAAAGCAAGCACCAGCATCCACGCTTGCATTGTCTCCCCGCCGACCGTACAGCCGGCGACGAAGTCAGCGCGACGTTCGTAGATGCGCTCCAGCAGCTTCTCGTGCTTCTCGTCCTTTTGCGTGCGAATGTGCCCCGGGCGCAGCAGTTCAATCGCCTGCTCGGCGGCGACAAAGAGCGCGTTCAGGAAGATCAGGACGGGGATCGCCACGAGGCTGAGCACCAGCGTTCGCGTGGGGAAGGTTGCCCGCTCGGCCGACAACGGCACGAGTTGCGCCATGGCCGGCAAAGGGGCCAAGACCAGCAGGCCAAAGCAAAGGCCGCTTATCCAGTTGTGAATCCGGCTCGGCGCAGCGGATGCGCGTTGCCGGGGACGTTCAGGAGGTTCTGTACTCATAGGTTCTTATCGAGGTAGCAATCCGAACACGACCAGTCCGAAGACGGTTCCGACGGTGGCTCCCAGGGAGAGTTCAAAAATGCTGTGAATCTTTGCTTCATACCGGCTCTGCGCGATGATGAGGGCCAATAAAATCGCGATGGCCGATGCTAATGCATTATTGGTAATAAACGGCACGGCTGAAGCAAAGAAGAATCCAAAGGCCGCGTGGCCGCTCACGAGACCGCCTTGCAGTACGTTGCCGCGCTTGCCCAAACCCTTGCCGATGACGATGATGGTGAACAACACCAGCGAGCCCAGAATGAACCGTAAGGTGAACGGCAAGCTCATGCCCTCGGTGGTCAGGCCAATGCGAATGCGCTCCCAGGTGTCGTCGCCGATGGCGATGAGCAGCCCGGCCGTGATGGCCATGATGGTCGCGATAAGCACCGCGCCAGCGGCAATATCCTTGGCGTGCTTGGCCAGCGGGTGATATCCCGGAGAGACGAGGTCCACGACGGCCTCAATCGCGCTGTTGAACATTTCCGCCACCAGCACCGAGCCGATCATAAAGAACAGCACGAGCACGTCGCGCACGCGCAACGGCAGCAGCACCGCCATGAGCAGCGTCACCAGCGTGACGTACAGGTGAATGCGCATGTGCCGCTGCGTGCGGAACGTGTGCACCATGCCATGAATGGCGACGCGGAACGGAGTGATGAGATCGCGACTGGCCATGGCTTAGTGGGGCATCGAACTCCATTCGGGTTCGGGGGACAGGCCTAGTTCGACGGCGACAGCGTTCATGCGCACGACCATCTCGTCGCGGCCCGCCTCCGTCTCGTCTTCGTAGCCCAGCAAATGCAATCCCCCATGGATAGTCAAAAAGACGATTTCATTGGCCAAGGTGTCGCGCCGGAATCGCGCCTGACGCTTCGCGGTATCCACCGAGATCGCAATATCGCCGAGCGGGCCATAGTCTCCGCCGGGAAAGGTGAGCACATCCGTGGCGGCATCGATCCCGCGATACTGTTGGTTGAGCTCGCGCAGGGCCGCATCGTTGGTGAGCAGCACCGAGACCTCGCAGGCAGGAACGTCGTACATCGCGAAAAGCTTATTGAGGGCGGTCCGAGCGAGCCTCAGCGGGATCCGCGAGTTCGTCTCGTTGCGCACCAGAATCTGGTGTTTCGTCATAGGTAGGGTACGTGATTCGCGAGTGGCGCACCGCCGAAAGGCTGTGCAGAAACGCCTGCTTCACAAGCGCAAGGTCGCGGAACGTGAGGTCGCATTCGTCGAGTTGCCCATCGGAGCGGCTGTTCTCGATGATGCGGCTGACAATGGCCTCCATGCGGTCGAATTCGCGGTTGGCGATCGTCCTGCTCGCCGCCTCGACCTGGTCGGCAAGGTGCAAAATCGCGGTTTCGCGGTTCTGCGGTTTGGGGCCTTCGTAGCGGAACAAGCGATCGAGCCCTTGCGGCACTTCCTCGCCCGACATGTCGCGTGCAAGGTGATAAAAATAGCTGACCAGGCTGGTGCCATGGTGCTGCGCGATGCCGTCCTGAAGAATCTTGGGGAGCTTATGGCGACGCGCGAGTTCGAGCCCATCGGGCACGTGCGCGGTGATGATGCGCGCGCTCATGGTCGGCGGCAAGTCGTCGTGCAGATTCTCTCCGAGTTGGTTCTCAATGAAAAACGTGGGTCGCTCGATCTTGCCGACGTCGTGGAAGTACGCCATTGCCCGCAGGTGAATCGGGTTTGCGCCGATGGCGCGAGCCGCTTGCTCGGCGAGGTTGGCGACCATCACGCTGTGCGCGTAAGTTCCCGGCGCGCGCAGGCAGAGTTCGCGGATGAGCGGGTGCTCCGGCGAACATAGCTCCAGCAACGACCAATCGGAGATCGTGCCGAACATGCGCTCGAGCACCGTGACGCCGAGCCAAAAAATGGCGCTGGTGATGACCGCGCTCACCGCCGCCCACGACGCGCTTTGCAGAACCGGGGTGGCCGTGTTGACCGTGAGCATAGTGGCGCAGGCCGCAATGAGCGCCTGAGCCAAGGCGGTGACGCTGAGCGCGCGGATGAGGTCGGCGCGTTGACGCATCGGGTTGACCGCGTGCGCGGCGATAGAGCCCGAAATCCAGGCGGTCGCGAGGACTTCCTTGGGAATCGGCCCTGTCACGCCGAGCAAGAACGCGACGATGGTGAGCGCAAACATGGCGACCTGCGGCCCGACCAGCGCCGAAGCGAGCATTGCCATGGCCGAGAGCGGCGCAATGAGCAAAAACGTGATGCCGGTTTGGGAGGGTGCCTCGATGACGAGCTGCACCAGCTGCGTGCCGACGAGGCCGAGCCCGCAGAACGCCCACAGCATGCGCTCCAACGTGGAGGGCGCGAGTTCCTCAACCTCAACGTGGTCCGCGTAGTAGCGGATGAGCGCCGAGGCGACGATGGCAATGAAGAAGGACCCGCCGATGACGGGGAGCGGCACCGGCCACGACCGGTGGACCAAGCACAGAGCGGCCAAGAGGAGGCTGATCAGGGGAAGGGCGAACCACCCTTTCCGGCTCCATTTTTCCTGGCGGACCTCCGCGGGCGCGGAGGTCGGTAAATTGTCGCTCATAAATTAAGAATCGGCTCTGGCGAGGCCAAAGCCGAGTCTAACGGGGCGAAACCAAGGGTTCGCCCGAGAAAACTTATCGGAACGACGGGCGGCGGCGGGCGCGACGGCGGCGCTTTTCGCTCGGCTTTTCGTAGTGTGCATGCTCCTTGAGCGTGCGCAGAACGCCGCTTTGTTGGACACGCAGATTGAAGCGCTTTACGGCGCTGTCAATCGACTCATTCGGTTGAACTTGAATCTGATTCACTTAGTCTTAGGACTCCTGTTAGAGAGAATACCTCAATTCTCGGCAAGTTCGAGGCGACTCTCGACCGCATCGGCAAAGTGCGCCGCCGCGACATCGCTGGTCCGGAAGTAAAGCGAGGGCTCAATGAGCTCGAGTTCCATCAGGGCGAGGCTTCCGTCGGCCAGCCGAACCAGGTCCACCCGCGCTTGAAGCGGCGGGCTGTCGAGCGCGGCCATTACTTGCTCAGCCACCCGCAACACTTCCCCGCTCGGCTCCACGCCGACAATGACGCCGCCATGCTCCTCTTGCACGCGAAAATCGCCCGCGCGCGGCACCTTGCTGATGGTGTGACTGTAGCGCCCGCCGAAGTAGAACACCGACGTTTCGCCTTCGCTGAGGATGCTCGCCACGAACGGTTGCGCAAACCAATGCCGACCGGCGAACGTGGCGCTCAGTTGCTCGGCTTGGGCGTCTGTGAGCGTGCCCGGCAGGCGCATCGTGTCCATGGCGTTGGCGCTCACGGTTGGCTTCACCACGACTTCCTCGGATTGGAGCGCCTCGGCCTCGCGGGCGAAATCAGCGGGTTCGCCGCCAAACCCCCACCGGCTGGGAACAATCGGCACTCCGGCGGCCTTGAGCTCCCGCAGATAGCGCTTGTCCAGGTTCCAGCGGATGAGCTCGGCGTCGTTTTCGAACCGCTGGGCGCGCTGACTGATGCGATCGATGGCGGACAGAAATCGCTCGGGCTGGTGATGATAATCCCAGGTTGTGCGGACGATCACCATATCGGGCCGCGCCCAATCGGCGTGCTCGTCGGTCCACGGAATCTGCTCCACCTCGTGCCCGCGCCGCTCCAGTTCGGTGATCACGAGGTGGTCGTCAATGACGTAGTCGAGAACCTCGGCGAGAGTGAGAAAGGCGATGCGAGCCACGCTTACATTGTGATGCCGTGAAACCAACCCGTGAACTGGCGTATGATGACCAAATGATTGCAAAGTTCGCGGGTCTCTTCGACAAGGTGGAGGAGAAACTGTGATGCGATGGGTTATCTCAACCATTGTATCGGGCATCCTTGGATGCACTTGCGCGGCATCGTCGTATCGTGTTTCCCTCGCGCCCTTACCCGAAGGTGCCACCAAAACCGGAATTTACAGCCTCAGCAATAGTGGCAAAGCAGTGGGCATGTCAAGCGAGGGCAGTTGGTCAACGAACCGTCCGACATGGTGGGACTCAACTGGAACCTACCATTTGGACGGTGGTCCAAGTAGTAGGTATGCGGTTGGTTCTCCATTCGACGACATCGCGATGTTCAGTTATGGAACTGGTTTCTCACCGACCGCGGTTGATGTTCGTCTTGCCAATGGAACCTTATCTTCTGTCGAGTTGCCCGCAGGTGACGAATTTGTGGCCGCGGGATTCGGAGGTGAAGGGTCGTTTTACTTCGTCAACGAGCAAAACCTGATGTACCGATGGACTGCCACCGAAGGCAGTGTGCTAGCCGCCAACTTCTCAGAGCTCACGACTCCTATAGGCCATCGTGTCGGAGACCGGGGTAATCGCGGGCTCATATTCAAACAGTTACGGTGGTCGGGATTCTGTGGCGATAGTCAACGGGCAAAAAATTACGATTGTCGGGTTCGGCATCACCGATGCCGCGCCGGGCAATAAGTTCCTTGGCCGCAACAGTTATGGAGCTGGCATTTGGACCCCTGGTCAATACATTGACTTATTCCGACGCCCCCAGAGAGCCTCATTTTCCCTAACGCGATCAACTCATCTTCCACCATCGTGGGGACTCACAAGCTGAGAAACTCAGACGCACTCAACGGATTCATCCGATATGGTAACGACCCCTATATTGACTTCGGCACCGTGAGCGATATTCTGAGCTTTGGAGCCGAGGGATATACGCTGGACTGCATCAACGACAATGGGATGATTGCCGGGCATATGAGGCTCAATGGCGCGACCAGAGCCTTCACCGCAACGCCAGTGCCCGAACCAAGTGCGTGGCTTGGCCTCGCTCTCGCGATCGTTATGCTGCGACGACGAGCCGCTTCTTGACGACTATAGTCGGCTTTTACCGCAGAATAGCTTGTTGAGAAAAGATGAGGGCGGCATCCGGTGAGGATGCCGCCCTTGCTGTCAGCCGACTCTAGGGTTAGTTGAAGAACCCGACCGTCTTGGCGAGGCGAGCGTCGTCGCTGCCGCCAGTCAGCTCGTCCAGATCCTTCAGCGAAAGTTCCTTGTTCGAAGCATCTTCCACCGCGACCTTCAGACACAGCGAGCGAAGCTCGTTCACGAGAATCTTGAACGACTCAGGGATGCCCGGATCGCTGATCGATTCGCCCTTCACGATGCTTTCGTATGCCTTCACGCGGCCCATCACGTCGTCCGACTTGATGGTGAGAAGCTCTTGCAGGGTGTAGGCCGCGCCATACGCTTCCAGCGCCCACACTTCCATTTCACCAAAGCGCTGACCACCGAACTGCGCCTTACCACCCAGCGGCTGCTGCGTGACGAGCGAGTACGGGCCAATCGAGCGGGCGTGAATCTTTTCATCGACCAAGTGCTCGAGCTTAAGGAAGTACATGATCCCGACCGTAATCGGGTTCGGCACCTTGTCGCCGGTCATGCCATCGCGAACCGTTGACTTACACGTCTTGGGATCGAGACCCGAACGATCGTACACGTTCGACATGATGCGCTCCATGATCGCCTCATAGACTTCCTTGCCGGCCTTCGCCGGAGCACCCATCGACTCGGGAAGCTCTTCCGCTTGGAATTCTTCCGCGTCGATTTGCTCGCCGGTGTTGCGTACCGGAGGCGCGGCCACGATTCGGCTGACGCGATCCAGATGCGGCTCGTCCAGCTTTTCGATGGCGCTCTTGACGATCGCCTTCATGTTGTCAATCGAGCGTTCGGTGCCGAAATCAATCCCGAGGTGGAGTTCGCTGTTGCAATAGGCTTGGAGCGAGCGCATGCGCAGGTCCTCCGCCATTCGCTTCATTTCGTCCAGAATCTCGTGCTCGGTTGCGCCTTCAAACGCGGGGCAAACATAGCGGACACCGAAGTGGCGACCGGCATAGCCAAGGTGCGTTTCCAGAATCTGACCGATGTTCATCCGGCTCGGAACCCCGAGCGGGTTGAGGATGATGTCGGCGGGCGTTCCGTCGGCGAGCATCGGCATGTCTTCCACCGGCACAACCTTGGAGATAACCCCCTTGTTGCCGTGGCGTCCGGCCATCTTGTCGCCGACCATCAGCTTGCGCTTTTGGGCGATGTACACCTGCACCGTCATGTTGGTGCCGGCGGGAAGTTCGTCACCCGGAATCTGGATGAGCGGCTCTTCCGTGATGTCGCAGATCAGGCGTTCGCGCTTCTTGCTTTCGTTGTAGATCTTGTTGATCGACGGCGAAAGGTACTTGTAGCGGCTAAAGACCTTGACATCCACGATGGTGCCCTTTTCGCCGTGCGGCAATCGGAGCGAGACGTCGCGGGTTTCTTCGGCCTTCTTCCCAAAGATCGCGATGATGAGCCGCTCTTCAGCGGTCATTTCGGTTTGGCCCTTCGGCGCAACCTTACCCACCAGAATGTCTTCCGGTCGGACTTCGGCGCCAATGCGGATGATGCCGTTTTCGTCGAGGTCCTTCAGCGCGTCTTCACCCACGTTCGGGATGTCGCGCGTGATTTCTTCCGGACCCAGCTTGGTGTCCACGGCTTCGACTTCGTGCCGCTCGATGTGAATCGAGGTGTACACGTCGTCCTTCACGAGGCGCTCACTAATGATGACGGCGTCTTCGTAGTTGTAACCGCCCCACGGCATAAACGCGACCAGCACGTTTTGGCCGAGAGCCAGGCGACCGTCGTCGCACGTAGCGCCGTCGGCCAGCGGTTGGCTCGGCAACACCACGTCGCCGGGCATCACCACCGGGGTGTGCGTAAAGCAGGTTGACTTGTTCGACTGCATCATGTGAAGCAGGTCGTACTTGTCCAATTCGCCCGCGTCGGTGCGAACGCGAATCTCGCTGCTGGTGACGAACTCCACGGTTCCGCCGCGGCGCGCGATAACCGCCGCGCCCGAGTCAACGGCGGCGATGCCTTCGTAACCGGTACCCACAATCGGAGCATCGGAGATGAGGCACGGCACGGCTTGGCGTTGCATGTTCGCGCCCATCAGAGCGCGGTTGGCGTCGTCGTTCTCAAGGAACGGAATCAGCGCGGTGGCGACCGAAATGATCTGCACCGGCGAAACGTCCACAAACTGCACCTTTTCCTTGGCGACCATCGGGTAGCTTGCGCCACCGTTTTCGCGGTCACCACCCGGACATCGCACCTGCACCATGTCGTGCACGATAAAGCCGTCGGCGTCCGTTTCAAGGTCAGCGGGAGCGATCTTGTAGTTGAAGTCTTCTTGGGCCGTCAGGTAGACGATCTCTTCCGTGACGCGGGCATCCACAATGCGACGATACGGCGTCATGATGAAGCCGAATTCGTCCACCCGGGCGTGCGTCGTCAGCTGACTGATCAGACCGATGTTCGGACCTTCCGGCGTTTCGATCGGGCAGATACGGCCGAAGTGCGAACGGTGAACGTCGCGAACTTCCAGCTTGGCGCTGGTTCGTTGCAGACCACCCGGGCCAAGGCTCGAAAGACGACGCTTGTTCGTGATTTCGCTCAGCGGGTTGGTTTGGTCCATGAACGTGCTGAGCTGGTTCGAGCTAAAGAAGCTCTTGATGCTCGCACTTACCGGCTTGACGCTCAGGATGATGCCCGGCAGCAGGTTTTCCTGGTCCGCCGAAGTCATGCGTTCGCGAGCGACCTTTTCCATGCGGACAAAGCCGAGTCGCATTTGGCCGGCGAGAAGTTCGCCCACCGAGCGCACGCGCTTGTTGCGGAGGTCGTCAATATCGTCGCGCTCGGCTTCCTTGCGCACGTACGGCTCAATCGCAAGCATGAGGCTGGCGAGGTCGTCGCTGGTGAGGTTGCGCACGCCACCCGGCACGTTGATGCCGAGGCGGCTATTAAGGAAGCGGCGTCCGACCTTACCGAGGTCGTAGCGCTTTCGCTCGAAGAATTGATTGTAAATCAGTTGGCGCGCGGCTTCGTCGGTCGCGGCTTCACCCGGACGGAGTCGCTTGAACAGGTCAATGACCGCGTCCTTCGAGTTTTCCGTCTTATCGTGCTCCAGCGTCGCTTCGAAGATCGAGTTGGTTTGCAGGATGTCCAGGGTTTTCAGACCCATGGATTCGAGCTTCTTGGCCGTGTCCGCGTCAATCAGCTTGAGCGCGTGGATGACGATCTTGTTGCCTTCCTTGATGTCGGCGGCGGCGCGGTTGCCCACGAGCTGCTCGGCGGTCGGGTTCTCCAGCGTCACTTCTTCGCTAAAGTAGCGAATCAAGTCTTCGTTGCTGCCAAACGGCTGCTCGACCGAAACCTCGGTGGCGAGCACGGCCTTGTCGAGCCCAGCGAGAATCTTCTTGGTCAGCACCGTGCCCTTGTCGTGGAGCACTTCGCCGGTGCTTTGATCCACGAGCGGGTCCACGAGCTTCATCTTGAGGGCTTCCGAAACCTTCTTGGTGTAGCGAATGCGTCCACGCACACGCTCGGGGTTGTTCGAATCGAAGAACGCGTGAATGGCCTTGATCAGCTGCGTGATCGGCAGCTTCTTTGATTGCGAAATTTGGGTGAACACCGCGGTGTTCGCGTCCGATTCGACTTCGAGCCAGGGGCCTTCGGTCGGAATGACGCGCGCCGAGACGACGACCTGCATGGCCGTGTCCACGCCTTCTTCAAAGTACAGACCCGGCGAGCGGCTCAGCTGGCTGACAATGACGCGCTCGCGACCGTTGATGATGAAGGTGCCCTTGTCGGTCATCAGCGGCAAATCGCCAAGATAGACCTCGGTTTCCATTTCTTCCCGATCCTTACCGCCGAAACGGACCGTCGCCTTGATCGGCGCTTCGTAGGTCATGTCGCGGTCGCGGCAATCTTGGATATCGTATTTCGGTTCTCCCAGGTTAAAATCGACGAATTCGATAAAGCTGGATTGGGTGAAGTCCCAAATCGGGGAGAACGTTTTAAAGAGCTCAGGAAGTCCTTCTTCCAGAAACCACTTGTAGCTATTGAGTTGAAGTTCGATGAGGTTCGGGACCTCGAGGTGTCGTCCAATGCGCTTGGAAGTCGGTTGAATTACTCGCATTCGTGCTCCGGGGAATTTACAAGCATACCCGAAGCCCGCTGGCATTATGGTGCCGCGAGAGAAGATTTCCCTACTTTACGCCGCGAGTCGCACTTGCGATGGCAAACTCTTGGCGGCCAGTTCGGTCGCCTCGCGCGATGACATCACCACGGCTCGCTCGATCACGTTACTCAACTCCCGTACGTTACCCGGCCAATTGTGCGTTTGCAACGCATGCACCGCCTCGTCGCTGAGCGTGGTGAGGCTCCGCTCGTTTTCGGTCGCGAACTTCCGCAAGAAATGCTCGGCCAGCGGCACGATATCCGCCTGACGTTCGCGCAGCGGCGGCAGATAAATCTCCACGACCTGCAATCGGTACAGCAAGTCGAGTCGGAAGTTGCCGGCATCCACTTCGGCCTGCAAATCGCGGTTCGTCGCGGTGACCAGGCGCACGTCCACCTGCGTGGGCTTGGTCGCGCCGAGACGCTCAAACTCGCGCTCTTGCAGCACGCGCAGGAGCTTCGCCTGAATGGTGCCCGGAATCTCGCCGATCTCATCCAGAAATAGCGTGCCGTTGTGGGCGAGTTCAAACCGGCCAGGCTTGCTGCCATTGGCGCCCGTGAACGCCCCCTTTTCGTAGCCAAAGAGCTCGCTCTCAAGCAGTGTCTCCGGCATCGCCGCGCACGAGCACGCGACAAACGGCTTGCCTGAGCGCGGGCTCAGTTGGTGCAGCAGGTTGGCGATGACCTCCTTGCCCGCACCGCTCTCGCCGGTGACCAGCACCGTCGCGCGGCTGTCGGCAACCTGCTCAACGAGTTCATAAATCTCCTTCATCTGCGGGCTCTCGGCGATGAAGTTCACCTGCTTGCCCTTGGCTTTGTTGCGCGTTGTTTTGGCTGGCGCTTGGCCCGGCTCGCTGAGCGCGGCGGCGACCACGCGCTTGAGGTTCTCCAGATCAAACGGCTTGGTCACAAATTCAAACGCGCCGTCGCGAATTGCTTGAATCGCTTGCGGGATCGTGCCGAAGGCCGTCATGAGGATAAACGGCGTGTCGGGGTACTCGGCGGCCACCCACTTTTGGAACTCGTAACCTGTGATTCCCGGCATCGTGACGTCGGAAATGACGCACTGAAACGCGCTTTCGCGCATGGCGCTTTGGGCGCGGTGAGCATCCTCGGCGATCACCACAGCGTAGCCAGCCTTCTCGAAGGCCACCTGCAGAATCCGCCGGATATTGGCTTCGTCGTCGACAATTAGGAGGCGGGGCAAAGTACTCATGCGGCGTTTCGTTCGGAGAACACTATTTCAAATCGGCTGCCAACGCGCGGTTCTGAAGTCACTTTCACTTCCCCGCCGTGCGCTTCGACAATTTTTTGCACCATGCTGAGCCCGAGTCCGGTGCCGCTGGGCTTGGTTGTGAAGAACGCGCTGAACAGTCTTCCGACGGTCTCCGCATCCATTCCCACGCCCTCGTCTTCGACCGTGATGGTGCCGCCCGAGCTGAGCGCGACGGTCACACGCGAGCCGGCTTGGCTCGCTTGCAGCGCGTTGAGCACCAAGTTGCTCAGCACCTGCTTGATGCGCGACTCGTCCACCTCGCGGCGAACCGGTTTCTCCGGAGCCCGCACGACCAAGGCGATGCGAGCCTGATCAAACTGAGGTTGCAACAAACCGCAGACCAGCCGTACTAACACGCCCAAGTCAGTGGGCGCGGGGTGCAAGGCGAGCGGCTTGGCGAACGCCAAAAAGTCGTCGCAAAGACCGTTGAGGCGACGCGCCTCGCTCTCGATAATCTCGCCAAATTCGTCGGCCAACTCGGGGTTGCTGCGCACCATCTGCGCGGCGGATCGGATTCCGGTCAGCGGATTGCGGATTTCGTGCGCGATGCTCGCCGTCATTTGGCCGATCTCCGCCATGCGCTTCATGCGCTCCATGTCTTGCAGGTCCCGCATCATCTGGGCGTTAGCCACGGCCAGCGCGAGATACCCGGCCAAACTCTTGCCTTTTTGCAGATCGTCGGCGGTAAACGGCTGATGGCTGGCGCGGCGCGAAAGGCAGAGCACACCCAATACGTCGTTCGCGCGGCCCTCCAGTGGAAGCACAAGGCTCGTTGCGATTTCCTTGCGGCGGGTGATGGAGCTTTTGAGCAGCGATTCTTGGCTCGGATCGCCGATTAGCAAGGGTTGGCACTCCATGATCGCAGTACCCGCGATGCCCTCGCCAGGGACGATTTCCGCCGTCCAGGGCATCTTCGAAAGATCGCCCGCCTTACTCACCAGCGGATGGTGGTCGCCGCCCGCCTCGCGCAAAAAGAGTGATCCGCCATCGGCTTCGAACACGCGCACGACGTGCTCCAAAATCCGGTCGAAGCGCGCTCGACCGATGTCGGTGGAGGCTCGACCGACGAGGTCAAACAGGCCCCAAATGTCCTCTGAATGATGCATTCCAAAATTATTGGCTTGCAATAGGTTCGATTTAGGTTATAATTCGATCAACGCAATTTTGCGGGGATTATGAGCCGGATACTCATCGTTAGCCAGGATGGCGACGTGGCCGAAGGGCTGGCCGCGAATATGAACGGACCCGGGACGGAGATCGTTCGCGCCGAGTCCGAGCGCGAAGGCATCAGCGTCAGTTTGGTGGCCCCGTTCGACCTCATCATCGTTGACCTCGATGCAGTGACCGTCGCGGGCATCGAGCGCTTTAAGGTGAGCGGCGGCGTGCAAGAGATTCCGATTCTCGCCCTCACCGACATGACCCGCATCGGCCAGATCGCGCAGTGCGTCCGGGCCGGAGCCGACGATTATCTGGTCAAACCGATTCACCCCGTGGTGCTTTGCGCCCGCGTGGTCACGCTCCTCGACCGCCGCAAGCGCAACTTGCGCGAATTGAAGCGCCAAAGCAAGATCGAACGCGAGCACTCGCGCCTCAAGATTCGGGTGGAGAAAGAAAAGCAGCGCACCGAATCAGCCGAGCTTTCGACCATTTTCGCGATGTGCAAACTGGCCGAATCGCGCGATCCCGAAACCGGCGAGCACCTGGACCGCATGCGCGAGTACAGCCTCATCATCGCCGAGCAGTTGATGCTCGAAGGCACGTTTGGCGATGAGATTGACGACGCATTTTTGCAGCTGGTCTACGGCGCGAGCCCGCTGCACGACATCGGCAAAGTCGCGCTTCCCGACCACATTTTGCTCAAGCCCGGCCGCCTCACCGATGACGAACGCCGCGTGATGCAAACGCACTGCGAACTGGGCGCCGACACGCTGCGGGCCGTGCACCAACTGCACCCGACCAACGCCTTTGTCGAAATCGGCATCGAGATCGCGGCCAGCCATCACGAGTGGTGGGACGGCCATGGCTACCCGAACCAACTGAAGGGCGACCAGATTCCGCTCGTGGCGCGGGTGGTGGCCGTGGCCGACGTCTACGACGCGCTGACCTCGGCGCGATGCTACAAAGACGAATATTCGCACCAGCGCGCGCTCGACATCATTTTCAGCGAAAGCGGCACGCACTTCGACCCGCGCGTGGTCAACGCGTTCTTCCGCGCCGAACCACGCGTTCGAGCAGTTCGGGCGGATATGGGGCTGTTCAGCGGCGTTGCCGCCGGACTCAACTAGCCGCGCAAGAACTTGGCAAACGCTTCGGCGTTCTTGGTGAAGCCGCTCACCCGGATCGGCGTCTCGCCGTCTTGCGTCACCACGTAGCTGGGGAGCTCGGCGGACTTCGTCATCTTAAGCTTCAGCTGGTTGTACTTTTCGTCCTGCTCGTTCTTAGGGCGGTCGGTGTACAGCTTCACCAGCACAAACTTTTCGAGCTCGGCGTTCACCGCGTCCTTCGGGAAGATGTTGCGCTCCACGTACCGGCAGTTGGTGCAGAACACGCCGGTGAAGTCAATGAACATGAGCTTGCCTTCGGCGGCGGCTCGGGCCTTGGCCTTCTCGAGATCAGATTCCCAGACGAGCTTTTCGCCTTGGTTCTCAGCCATGCCTGGGTAGGGGTTTGGCGGCAAGAACGAGTCGAGTTCGCCGAGCGATTTGCCGTTTAGACCCATGAGCAAGTATCCGCCCAGCACGATAAACGCCACGCCAAAGCCGCGGCGCAGCCAGCCGATTTTGCTGCGCTCTTCGTGCGGAAGCTTCAGCCCGCCAAACAGGTAGGCCGCGGTGACCAGCGCGAGGCCCGCCCAGATCGCGAGGAACACGGGCATGGTCAGCGCTTTGGCTTGCACGGCGAGGTCCACGTTCGAGAAGAACTTTAAGGCCGCCATGAGCTCGACGAAACCGAGCGTCGCCTTGACCGTGTTCAGCCACGAGCCCGACTTAGGCATCTTGCTGAGCATGCTCGGGAAGAGCGCGAAGAAGAAGAATGGCAACGCAAACGCGGTGCTAAACCCGACCATGCCGACGATGCTGTAAAGCGGCCCGAGTTTGGCGGAACTGGCGAGTACCGTGCCCACAAATGCCACCGTGCAGGTGAACGTCGTCAGCGAGAATGTGGTGCCCATAAAGATCGGTGCCATCCACCCCGCGCCGCGCCCGAACTTGTCCACCTTGTTCACAAATCCGCTGGGCAGAACAAGCTCAAACAGGCCGAAGAGGCTCAGGCTGAGCACGACAAACAGGATCGCGAGGAACAGGTTGACCCAAAGATTGTTGGCGAGCTGCGAAACCCCGGTGGGTCCCGCGATGGCGGTAATGCCGAGCCCCAAAATGGTGAACGTGCCGATGATGCCGAGGCAGTAGAGCCCGGCGCTCTTCATCTGCTTGCTGAAGCTGCCGCCGCTCGATTTGCTAAAGAAGCTCACGGTCACCGGGATCATCGGGAACACGCATGGCGTGACAAGCGCGATGAGGCCGCTGGCGAAGGCAAAAAGGAAAAAGCTGAAGATGCCGCCGTCTTTCGCTTCGTTAAAGCGCTGAGCGGTTTCGTTGATCGCACCGCCAGCCGGAGCGGCCTTTTCCACCACCTTGGCGGCGGGTGGATTGGCGAAATCGCTACGCACCGCGCCGGTTCCGACCGAGACCTTGACGGTCATCTCCGGCCCCCAGGGTCGGAGGCAGCCGCCGTCGTTGCAGGCTTGCGCCATCGGATTCAGCTTCACCACGATCTCGCCTGATTTTTCGGCCCGGAACGGCACCGTGAAGGTGATCGTTCCTTCGTGCGTGCCAACCTTCTTCTGGAAGTTGGGGTCGAACTTCACCTTCGGCGCCGGCTCCATCAGGCGGCTCACTTCGGAGCCCAAAATCGTCAGCTTCTCGGTAAACACGGCATCGCCGGTCACCGTCACCTGAGTTGGGAACGGCCCATCGGCGACTTCGGTGGTGTCGTAGATGTGATAGCCCTCGGCCACGGTCGCAGTCAGCTTAATGGTTCCCCACTCGCCCTTGTTCAGGGTGTCCTGGCCCAAAGCGGCCTCCCACTTCACCGCGGTTTTCTCGGTCAGTTGCGCTCCGGCCAACGAAAGCATGAACGCGAAAAGAGCGACAAGGACCGAGCGAAGACGAAGGGGCATACCAGTGTTCATATGACAATTGCGTTAACTGAGTTCCGACTTTAAGGCGCGAAGGACGAAATCGCGATTATTCTCCACCATGTCCGGATGCCAATCGTGGCCCCAATCGTATGTGACCAGTTGCTTGTCGGCGGCCGGAACGGCGTCGTATATTGCCTGCACGTTTTCTGGTCGGCAGGCGGGGTCTTTCAGACCGCGGCTAATGAGCGTCGGCACCCGCACGCGCGTGGCCTGATTCATGGTGTCGAAGTAGCTAATGGTGTAGAGCACGCGTTCCCGCCCAAACGGAATCGTCTCCATGTAGTCAATCAGCTCTTTGAGCGGGTAGCGGTACGCGTTCCGGCTGAGCGCGTCAGGCATCGCGCCGAGAAATGGCATGTCCGCGGCCACCGCGCGAACAATCGGGCAGTGCGCGCCGAGCCACAACGAAAGGCCCGCGCCTTGGCTCATGCCCATCGCCGCGATCTGACGTTCATCCACTTCGAGTTGGGCTTCCAGCACGCGGGCGGCGATAAACGCATCCTGAAACATGCGGCGAAACACCCAGGTGTTGGGGTCGTCCGCACCATCGGCAAAGTAGCCGCGGGTGGGCGTGTACTTTTCCTGGTGGAAAGCGCCGTGCCCATGAAAATTGAGCGAGAGGCTCACCATTCCGGCTCGGGTGCCGTACCGATTCGGGAGCAGCGATTCGCGGCCATACGGCGGCGACCAAACGAAGCCCGGGAAGACCTCGCCGTCGCGCGGGATCGCGAGCCAGCCTTCGACCGTGCGACCCTGCACCGATTGAAACCAAATCGTCTCGACAAAAAACCCGTCGAGCACGAAATCGTTGCGCCGCGAGCGACGGAAATCAAGAGGGACGGCGCGCGCTTCCTCGACCACTTCGGCCCAAAACTGGTCGAAGTCTTCGGGCACGTACGGCGTCACGCCTTTACGGAGCGTTGCTGGGTATCGACGTGCAGGCCGGTGGTCATCAGCCAGCTGGTGGCGCGCTGAATTTCTTCCACCGCTCCTTCCAGGGTGATGTGCATCCACCCGAAATCGGTGTCGATGCTCGCCTTGACGATGTTCACTTTGACGTCGAAATCGCGGCCGATGCGCCAGATGAACGGCTCGTTTACGGCGTCGCCTTTTGCGGTGAGATGAATGTCAACCAGTGCCATGCGTTTGTGTTGGTTATACCCTTAGCTGATGCTCAATCCGGCGTCGCTCCAATCCTTAAGGAACCGGGTGAGGCCCGAATCGGTGAGCGGGTGATGGAACAGCGCTTCAATGATCTTGAGCGGCATCGTGGCCACATGCGCTCCGGCTTGGATGGCCTGCGTCACGTGTAGCGGATGGCGCACGCTGGCGACGAGCACTTCGCTATCAAAACCGTACACATCCACCATCTCGACGGTGTCAATGACGGCTTGCATGCCGTCTGTGTTGAGGTCATCCACGCGCCCGACAAAATTGGAAATGTAGGTGGCGCCCGCCTTGGCCGCCAGAAGTGCCTGTCCCACCGTAAAGACCAGCGTCACGTTGGTACGAATGCCCTTGTCGGCGAGGAAACTCACCAGCCGAATGCCGTCTTTGATCAGCGGCACCTTAACCGTGACTTGCGGATGCCAGCTACTAATCTCCATGGCTTCCTTCACCATGGTTTCGTAGTCGGTGGCCACGACTTCGGCGCTAATGTCGCCGCCGGGCACGGCCTCGCAAATCGCGAGCACGGTTTCCTTGAATCCCTTTCCTGACTTGGCGATGAGCGTGGGATTGGTGGTGACGCCATCAATCACGCCCCACTCGGCGGCCTGCCGCACTTCGTTGATATCGCCGGTATCGAGAAAGATTTTCATGTCCAGCTAGTTTACCGGAGGGCGGCCGACCAGCCCGTGGACAAGTGCTACTGCAACCGACGGCCGTAGCCGTCGAACTTCACGTTTCCGCACAGCATCAAAATGCCGTCGATCCACGCCCAGACGGCGCCGATCACGCAGGGCGACAAAATGAGTTGCATGACCCCCTGGGCAACGTGGCCCAGGTACATGCGCCCAACGCCGGGGATGAGAATCTGCAAAATGCCGGCGGCGATGCGGCTCTTGTCGCTCACTTGATACGCCGGATCTTGCCGCGCGTAGGGGTTCATCGTGCTCGGCACGGTCGGCATGGTGCCGTAATCCGGCTCGTTGAACATGCGGTGGAAAACATCGCCTTGCGGCTGAGCGGCGTAAGTTTGCACCGGCGGCATGTTCGGCTGGAACGGGGGCGGCGAAGACGCCATCGCCGGGAACATCGTGACCAGCGCCGGCACGTTGCCGGCCGGAGCCCAATCGGCCATGCCGGTCACCCAGACGTAGGTGCTGCGCTCGATCACCAGGTCGGTGATGAGGCCACGGACTTGCTCCTCGGTGAGCGGACCGAGGCGGCCATAGTGGCCAACGTAATACCATTCCACGCTGTTCGGGATTCCGCTCATGTTCTTGCTTATTGTAACGGGGTTGCGGGCATTTCTGTTGTGCGGCCCGACTAAGGTCCCAGCAGGGTTTCCGGCGGGTTTTGCTCGGCGAATTGGATAATTGCCTCTCGCAGCGGGGTGGGCGGGCCGTAACGCTCGTGCACCACGGACGAATCGAGCGCGGAATAGGCGGGTCGCGGAGCGGGCGCGGGCCAATCTTTGGTCGCGATGGGCTCAATGTGGATGGGGCAGCCAGTCTGGTGAACTTCCTCGTAAGTCCCAATCACCAATCGGGCAAACTCGAACCAACTCATGGCCTCGGCGCCTGCGGCGTGGAGCGTTCCAAACGGCATCGGACTGGCCAACAACGCCCGGATCCACTGCGCAAGGTCGGAGGCGTAGGTCGGCGTGCCCACCTGATCGCTCACCACGCGCAGTTCGCGCCCAGCCAGCCATGCGCGCACCATCGTCCGCGGAAAACACGCCCCAGCATTCCCGAACAGCCACGATGTGCGCACCACCCAGCCGTGGTTGATGTAGCGCTCGCCCGCCTCCTTGGTCTTGGCGTACACGCCTTGCGGGTTGGTGAGCGCTTCCGCCGAGTAGGGAGTTGTGGCGCGGCCATCAAAGACAAAGTCGGTGCTGACGTGGACCACCGGCACGCGGTGCTTAGTCGCCCATGCGCCCAGCGTCTTCGGCAAAAAGTGGTTCAACTCGCGGGCGAGAATCGGTTCGGATTCCGCTCGGTCCACGGCCGTGTAGGCGGCGCAATTGACCACTGCCGCAAGGCGGCGGTCGCCGATGGCGGTTTCGAGATTCACATTGACCAGCTCGAATTCGTCACGGGTCGGCGCCCAAACCGGCGGCGGCAAGTGCGCCACAACCTCTCGCCCCAGCATGCCCGTGCCGCCCAGGACGAGCGTTGCCGGTTGCGGTTGGGATTTTTTTGCAGCCACGGTCAGATTATGAGTGTAAGGTAGGGTGTGGAGTTTCTACCTGTGGCTCACCGTTGCGCACTAACCTGCCCTGGCTAACCCTTTACGCGCCGATTCCGATACGAAATGAGTACTCCATTGATGTTTGTGTTCTACTTCGTGGTTCCGTTGGCGATCCTTGGAATCGCGTGGAGGACAGGTGAGGATCGGTGGCTGGCCGGTTACTCAACAACGGTTGCGGCACCACTCATTCCACTCGGCTTATTCGGCTCAGTATGGTGGGATACTTCCTGGGTCTATCTCGATTCCCCTTGGTCAATTTTTTTGGCCGTGCCCATAATCGCGCTCAGTTTGATCCCAAGGAGCTTCGTACACCGAATCTTGCCCGGCGTTGCCTTCCTCGCCACTATCGCCTCGTTTGCCATTGGGATTGCCGGCGCAATACCGCCGAGGAGCGCAGATTTTTGGCAAGACCGGAGCCTGACGCTGTTAATCTGCCTCGTTGTGGCCGCCGCTTTCGGCTACCACGAAAGCCGTTGGGTGACGTTTACTCGGGCTGCCATCTGCACGCTTCCCGTCTTGCTCCTCGGGATATATATCGCAATCAGCATCGAGACTAGGCTGTTTGATAACACGCCGAACTTGTGGTTCATGCTACTTGCAGTCTGGTTGGGCGCCAGCGCTCTGGTCGCAGCTCGACACGAGACCCTGCGTCAGCAGAAAAACTCGAATCCTCCGGCCAGTCCAACTGGTATATCTTAGTGTCATGCAAATATCTGCCATCCTCCTGACCCTCGGGGTTTTCGCGTGTCTGGTTGATGGCTGGGATGGCCGGCGCAATGGCTTGCTGCGATTCGCGGCCGGTGCGCTGGGTTGGCTGTGGCTCATGCAAAGCCTCCCCATCGGCGAACCAAACACCGCAAGGGGAATCTTTGTCTCAATCCTCTCAACGGTGATTGCCATTACGGTCGCCTGGAATACCAAGGACACCTCAGCGGAAAAGCTCGCCATAAGCATCGCGTTTACTAGCATTGTGGTGAGTTTGGTGTTCAAACTCCTGAGTTTGGCCGGCGTTCAAATCAGACTTCCGTGGTACGGATATCTGGTTGTTGTGCTTATCCCCGCCCTTCTTGTTTGGCGCCGCCCCGCCCCCAAGGGAATCCTGGAGTTCTTCGCTGGCACCGCCTGTATATCGTTGGTGTTCGAAGCGTTGGCATCGATCGTCAAGACCAATTGGCCCCAGGGCATTTACTATCTTGAACTCGGACTGCCAGTTGTCTCACTCATCATCGGGTGGGGCATCGGCAGGCGGCACCGCGATTCGGGGCTGCGCGAAACCTCCCCGGATCCAGCCTAGTCCGCCTCAAAACCTCAAGCGCTACTTGAGGAGAGCGATTTTCCCCCTGAAGGAAATCGGCATCTTGCCAACAACACAAATGGCACTATGCAGATCGAGTCGCTACTTCAACTAGGAGCAGTTCCCGCGGAAACCGGAGCGCAGTTTGGCGCGCCGGCAGTCTCGCCGGACCTGGCCCCGGAGTTTGCGGGTCTCTTGGAACAGGCGCTCACCACGCCGCCCGATGTTCCAGACCCGGGACCACCCGGCCCTCCGATCAACCTGACGATCGAGGAAGCGCACATCGAATTGCCGAATGCAACCGAAACCCAGCCGCTGGACCTCCCGATCGAACCACGAAACGCCGCTCACACGGACTGCCGCCCGCAGACCGATGGCGACGACGAGGTCGAGCCCGCGCTTACCGCCGAGGTTCTCGCCTATGCGGTGCCGCCGCAGTTCGTTCCGTCAGCTGCGATCGTGGCCACCGATGAGCCGGAAGCCAAGGTCGAAACCGTGGGTGCCGTAGCCCCGGATGAAGAGCCCGTGTTCGCCCCGAGCCGCGAGTTCGCCGAATACGACCTCGCGCCAAAGGCCGATGCCAAGGTGGAAGTCACCACGCCCGAGCAAGACTTGCAGGTCGCGCCTGGCACCGTCAAGCAGTCGGCTGACACCCAGCTGCTGACCAGCGAGCAACTCGACTTTCTGAACCCGACGAAGGTGGAGCAATCCGCAGAAGTGCCGCGCCATCCGCTCACCGGCGAGCCCTTGAATCCGGCGAAAATCACGTTCACGACGGACGAGATTGCTCCCAAGCAACCCGCCGAAGCCAAGGTCACCACCCCGACTGAGCCAGTGGTCGCCGCCCAACCGAAGCCCAAGAGCAAGTTCGCGTTCGCCGACCGCGTGGATATGAAGCGCGCCTTTGAAAGCGGCTTCTCGGAAACCATCGAGCGTGTTGAAGTCCCAGCGCAACCCGTGACCGAAACCGTGACCAAGGCCGCCAAGCCCACGCCGGAACCGGTCGTGGAGCCGCAGGCACCCGCCAACGCGCCGAAGGAAGAAGTTTTCCAACTCAAGGGCAGCGAGACCACCCCAATTAAGGACGGACTCCTCACCCTCGAAACCAAGGAAACAAGCAAGGATTCCAAGCCGGTTGACGAACCAAAGGCTGACTTGACGACCCGCGAAGGCGTAGCGCCGACGCGCACCGAAGCGAGCCAGCCTAAGGAAAAGCCGCAAGCCCCGATTGACGATGCCAAACTGCACCGTCAAATCGTGGACCGCGCCGAGACTTTCCTCGCGTTTCGCCGAGAAGGTGCGTTGACCATCCATCTGGAACCGCGCGAATTGGGCCAGATCACGATGAGCGTGAAGCTTGACAACGGCCAGGTCCGCACCGAGATTCAGGCCACCAATCAGCAAGTCGCGCAGTCGCTGGAAAGCAATAAGCAGCAACTCGTGCAGCAGGTTGAGAGCCGCGGCCTTAGCCTGGGCTCGCTCAACGTGAGCACCGGCGGCCATTCCGGCAACCAGCAAGGTCAGCACCAAACCGCGACGCACCAAGATTTCGCCCGCCAGCAACAACTGGCTCGACACTTCGCTCCTCCGAGCCACGCCCTCGCCCCGGTCGCCCGAGCTTATACCTCGCCTACGTCCATGGGCCTCGACTACCTCATCTAGGGAACCTCAACCATGCCTGACATCGCAGTAACCCCGGTAAATGGCGCGCAGTATTTCGGCGCGACCACTCCCCGCAAGACCTCGGAACTGAACATGGAGACGTTCCTGCGGCTGTTGACCACACAGTTGGCCAACCAAAACCCGCTGGAACCCATGAACGACCGCGACTTCTTCGCCCAAATGGCGCAGCTCGGTACGGTTCAAGGCCTCGATAAAATCTCCAATAACGACGAGATTACGCAGGCGAACCAGCTGATCGGCAAATCCATTACGGCCACCCGACCCAATGCCGCCGCTGGCGACACCGACTACGTGCAAGGCGTGGTGCGGGGACTCATCATCCGCAACGGCGACCGCTTCCTGCAAGTGCAAGAAAGCAATGGCGGGATTGTCGAAATCCAATCCGAACACATCCGCGCCGTGGGTGATTCGGCGGTTTCGTCGAGCGTTCAGCAGATTCTGGATGCGGCCAGCGCGGCCAACCTCATCGGCAAAAAGGCAACTGCCTATCACCCGACGCAAAAGAACGCCGACGGCTCGCCGCTGGAATTTGATGGCACGGTGGACAAGGTGTCTTTCGAAAAGGGCACGGTCTATCTGACCATGAAGGATCGTCTTGGAACTAACGTCAAAGTCTCGCTCTCGAACGTGCTTTCGTTTAGCAACTAACCATGAGTAACCCGATTCAGAACTCGAAACTTAGCGACATGCTGGCCACCCGGGGCGTCACCCCGGCCACAAGTGCGCCGACCACGCCGGTCGATCGTGCTCAGCAAGGCGCCGAGTTTCAATCCCTTCTTGCCGACCGCCTCAAGGTGAGTGGCCACGCCCAGACCCGTCTGGCGAGCCGCAACATCGAACTCGGTCAAGGCGAATGGGAGCGAGTGATGAAGGGGGTGGATCAGGCCGCCGCCAAAGGTGCGCGCGAATCGCTGGTCATGGTCGACGACGTGGCCCTCGTGGTCTCGGTCAAGAACCGGACGGTCATCACCGCCGTGGACAAGGCCGGACTCAAGGACAACGTGTTTACCAACATCGATAGCGCCGTCATCGTTTAGCGCCAACAATTTGTAGCTGGCTCGCCAGCGACGACCGGAAACAGAACTGAAAACCGCTGGATCGAACACCCCGGTGTTCGAGAGCAACGCAAGGCCCGAATGGCCGAGCCCGGTTCCCTTTCCAACCTAGGACAGTAACAGAGAACCACTATGCTACAAGCAATGCTCGCTGGCGTCGCCAGCATCAAAGCGCAACAAACGCGCATGAACATCATCGGCAACAACGTTGCCAACGTGAACACGACCGCCTACAAGGGTAGCCGCGTCACGTTCCAAGACATGTTGGCCCAAACCATTCGCGGCGCTGGTCGCCCGACCGGGAGCCTCGGCGGGACGAACCCTATCCAGTTCGGTCTTGGCGTGTTGGTGGCTGGCACGGACGTCAATAACGAGCAAGGATCGCTTAACGCTACCAACCGCCCGACCGACCTGGCTATCCAGGGCAACGGGTACTTCATGACGGGAGATGGCAGCCGTGTGGCTTACACTCGCGACGGCGCCTTTGACCTCGACTCGAACGGGGACATGGTTCACCGGGCGACGGGCGAGCGCGTCCTCGGTTGGGACTTCATTCGCCAAGGCTCGCAAAGCACGAGCATCCCGATTGACGCCTCGAGCCGGGTGAACATCCCGATCGGACGCCTCAACGCGGTGCAGGCAACCACCAAGTCGGCCCTCGCCGGCAACCTCTCGGGCTACCACGCAGTCGGCAGCGACCCGCGCACCGCGCCGGGCGTCGCCGACTGGACCACAAAGTTCCGCGTGTTTGACGGCCAAGGCGGGAGCCACGATGTCAGCGTCGAGTTCTTCAATCGTCAAGAAGCGCCGTTTACTCCGGCAGCTCCGGGCGTCAACTCGCGATGGCAATGGCGCGTCATGGACGGCAACGGTGTGGAAATCGCGCAGTCAGATGGCGCTTCACCCGAAGGGGCCGCGCTTGACTTTGACGTCAACGGGAACGTGCTGAATGGCGACGCGATCCGCACCGTCACTGTGCCGACGCCGGGCAACTCGCTGGACTTTCCGTTCTCGCTTGACATGAGCAAGGTCACTCAGCTGAAAACCGGCTCCGCTACCGCTCCCGAATCGCAGGTGAATCTGGACGAGCAAGATGGCTTCCCGCCCGGATCGCTCTCGAGCTTCTCGGTTAGCACCGACGGCGTCGTGACCGGTCTCTTCACCAACGGTCTGACCCGCTCGCTGGGCAACATCGCCATGGCGATCTTCCCTAACCCGGGCGGTCTGGAACGCCAAGGCAGCAACCTGTGGCGCAACACCGACAACTCGGGCATCCCCGTCGTCGGAACGCCGCGCTCGGGTGGTCGCGGGGTCGTCAACTCGGGCTTCCTTGAGCAATCGAACGTGGACATCGGGAACGAGTTCACCGACCTGATCATCACGCAGCGTGGCTTCCAAGCCAACACGCGGGTTGTCACCACGGTCGACGAAATGCTGCAAGACCTGATCAACATGAAGCGTTAAGGCCCTAGCGGCTAACGCAACAATGCCCCGGCAGTGGTTCGCCGGGGCATTCTTTTTGTGGGACTTAGATGTGGCGGTCGAGCATGGCCGCGATTTGCGGCTTCGGCATCGCGCCGACATTCTGTTCGACCAGTTGGCCGCCCTTGAACACGAGCAGAGCGGGAATGCTCATGACGCCATACTTTGCGCCGATATCGCCTTCCTCGTCCACGTTGAGCTTAAGCACCTTGGCCTTGCCCGCGTACTCGCTGGAAAGCTCGTCAATGCTGGGGCCAATCATGCGGCACGGACCACACCAGGTAGCCCAAAAGTCGACAAGAACGGGGACGTCCGAGTTAAGAACCTCGGTGTCCCATTGTGAAGTTGTTACAGAAGCTGCCATGAGTTTTTGTACCTGTGAATATTCCGACGTATAGGAACGCGGAGATGTCGCATGGGTATACCCGGCCCGGGAAAAACGCGTGTAACAAAAAGGGCGGGTGGGGGCGTCTGACTCTTTGGAATCGCCGCAAGGAGGCGTGTAATCGAATTATGAAGTTATTCCCGGCTGTTTTGAGCCTAGCCCTCGTGGCTTCGACCCTGACCATTGACGCCCAACCGCGCACCAAGCGCATTGGCCGCGTCGCCGAAACGGCGCTGGTTGGGATCCCGCTGTATTCCCCCGGCCTCAAGGTAATCAACAAGTTCGGCCCGCCCGATGACATCCTCGCGATTACGCTCGGCACCGGCGGTGGAGCCGGTGGCGCAGGCGGCGGCGGTGGCGGTGGCGAACAAGGCCTCACCCGCCCGCCGAAGGGCGGCGGTGCTCCGGCTGGCGGCGGTAGCCCCGGCTCGGGCGATATGGCACCTCCGGGAGCCGTGACCCGACCTGGTTCAGGCGAAGATTTTATTGGCGATCCGTTTAGCAACGTCGGTTGGCGACAAGCCAATGCCGGTGCGGGCGACATGTCGCCGGCCGACGCCGGTGGTCGCGATGGCGGCTCGCCTCCCCTTCCCGGTGGCCCCGGCGGTGGGAACGGCGGTAGCGGCGGCGGTGGTTCGACCACGGCAACTTCCGTGCAGTTCACCAAGTGGGTTTACAAGCGCAAGAATGCCCGCTACTCGTTCGTCATCGACAAGTTCAACCGTGTCGTGCAAATCGAAGCGATCGGCATCAACGATCCAAACGTGCGCACCAGCCGCGGTATCAAGTTTGGCGACAACTTCAAGACGCTGTCGAACAAGTACTTCCAACCCGATGGCTACGATCTAGCCGGCGATTCGTTCGTCGTCAAGTATCTGCAGCGCGGGAAGGTAGCGTTCCGATTCAGCCGAATGGAACCGAACAAGCCGCACGTGATCACGGGCATCGTCGTCGCCGCCGGTAAGTAACGGACGGCGTGTCGGACGATCGCGATCAGATCCGCGCGCGGATTAGCATTGTTGAACTCGTCCAAGAACGCGTCAACCTAAAGAAAAAGGGCAAAGGCTGGTGGGGCCTTTGTCCTTTTCATCCTGATAAGGACCCCTCCATGCAGGTGTCCGATGACACCGGCGGATACCGCTGCTGGTCGTGCGGCGCGCGCGGCGACGTCTTCACCTGGGTCATGGAGACCGAGAAGGTCGAGTTCCGCGAAGCGATGGAACTCCTCGCCCAGCGCGCCGGGATCGAGCTCCGCAAGGGCCAAGCCCAAGAGCAGGGCCGCAAGAACCAGTATCGCCGCACCATGGACTTGGCGACGCAGTTTTTCGCTGAGCGCATCAACTCGGCCAAGGGTGTGCTCGACTATTGCGAGCGGCGCGGGCTGACCGACCTCGTGCGCCAGGCTTGGGACCTTGGCTACAGTCCGGGCGAGTACGAGCTCGCCACGTTTCTCAAGAAGAGCGGCGCTTCTCTGGCCGAGGCGCAAGAACTGTTTTTGGTGGACGGCGACGCACGTTCGGGCTACCTCGATAAGTTTCGCGACCGGCTGATGTTCCCGATCCGTGACGAGCGCGGCCAGGTTGTCGCCTTCGGCGGACGAATTCTCGGGCAAGGTCAGCCGAAATACATCAACAGCGGCGACACGCCCCTCTTCAGCAAGCGCAAGGTTCTCTACGGGCTCAACCGCGCCAAGGCCGATATCGCCGACCAAGATCGGGCCGTGCTGGTGGAGGGCTACATGGACGTGATCGCCTGCCACCGCGCCGGATTGACCACCGCCGTCGCCTCGCTTGGCACCGCGCTCAGCGAAGACCAAGCGCGGCTTCTGCAACGCTGGGCGAAGAACGTCACGATTCTCTACGATAGCGATGAGGCGGGCCAAAAGGCCGCCGAACGGGCGAGCGAAATCCTCATCGCCCAGGGCCTCAACGTCAAGGTCGCGCTGCTGCCGCAAGGGCAAGACCCCGATTCTTTGCTCAAGGAGGTCGGGGCGGAGGCGGTGATTCGGGCGGCGGGCGGCGGACTCTCTCCGGTGGAGTACGCGCTCGAGCGCTTGAAGATGCAGTACGGCGTGGATTCCGACGGCTACTGGGCGAATGTTTACGGCGCGCTCAAGCTGTGCCGCAACAACCTGGAACTTGAGACCCACCTGCAGCAACTCGCGGCCACCTATCCGCATATTCGCGATCCGCACGCCGCGTACCGGGCCTTGCGAAAAGAGGCGTACCAGGTTCTCCGTCCGCAAAAGCGGGCCGGCGACGAAGCGCCCCGCGCCGTCGCCAACATGAAGTCGGCACCGTTGCCGGGCGCAGAAAAGATGATTCTGGAGGCGTTGCTCATCGAAGAACTCCGCCCGCTCGCTTGGGAAGTGCTGGACGAATCGGATATTTTCAGTTCTCCGCAAGCAACGGCTGTGCAGCTGGCCTGCCTGGAAGCCTTTGGCGACGAAGCCCCGAGCGGGCCGGTATCAGAGTGGCTAGGCCAACTAGGCAACGAGGAAGTCGAGAGCTTGCTCGGCGACCTGGCTCTGCAACGCGAACGCCCGATCGGCGTGGTTCCGATTCGCGAACAAGACGTCATTGGGGCGATGAACATCCTCGTCCAAAAGCGCCGCCAAATCCTTCTCAAGCGCCAGCGGCTGGAGGGCAAGTTCGAAGGCGAAGGCGTGCGTGACTTCACCGAGCGGTGGCGTCAACTCAAAGATGCAGGCCGTGACGCCTAAAATTGTGACCAGCACAATTGCCAGCTTTCTCCCGTGTTTTAGCCTGCTATAACGATATTCTAAAATCTTTCTAAAATCTGCCCTTGTTTTCACCAGACGATGGTTGTACACTGATTTATAAGGGAGATTATTGTGCTTGCTCACGCTTACATCGCCGACGAGGCACCAGGTCTAATTGCGGATCAGGTGCCGGCTTGGCTCCAACGAGTTCGAAAGTTTCCGCCCCTTTCGGCGGACGAAGAGCGAACTCTTATTTCACGCGCCAAGGATGGATGCCTGGCCTCGCGCCACCGCCTCATTGAGAGCAACTATCGCCTGGTCATCAGCATCGCGAAGAAGTTCTCCAATCGCGGCCTGACCCTGGTGGACTTGATCCAAGAAGGCAACCTGGGCCTCATCCGCGCCCTCGATAAGTTTGAGATTGATCGCGGCAACCGGTTTAGCACCTACGCTACATGGTGGATTCGCCAAGCCGTGTCCCGCGCCGTGATGGATCACGGTCGCACGATCCGCATTCCGATCCACACGCTTGCCTCGTTTAGCAAGCTCAGCCGATTCCGCACGTCGCTGATCAATCAGTTGCAGCGGGAGCCGAGCTTCGAAGAGCTCGCCTACGCGAGCGGTGAGAACCTGGCCCGCGTCGAGGAGTTCTATCAGAACCTCCCGCAAGCCATCTCGATGGAGACATCGTCCACCGACCAGCACGAGCTCAGCCTGCTCGACGTGATTTCCGACGAGCATGAAGCCGATGACCAAGTGACGCGCGACTTCGCGATTCAGTCGGTTGTGCAAACCGCACTCTCGGACCTCAGCGAAAAGGAAAAGAGCGTGATGAGCCTGCGCTTTGGCCTCGATGATGGCGTGTGCCACACACTCGAAGACATCGCGCGCATTCTCGGCATGACCCGCGAGCGCGTGCGCCAGCTTGAGCAAAAAGGTCTGCGTAAGTTGCGCTCGACGCGCGTGCGCGACGAGCTAGCCTCGATTCTCTGCCGCTAAACGCGGAACGTATTGCCGGCCGGGAAGATCACAAAAGGCCCCGGCATGCGTCCGTGTTGCGCCACCCATTCCAGATCAATGGCCTCGCCGGTTACTTGGCGAAACTCCGCGCCCAATTCCTGCAAAATCACCACGCTGGCCGCGATGTCGTAGAGGTTTGCCCGCTGGCTGATGAGGCCGCGAAACGCTCCCTTGGCCATGAACGCGGCTTCCACCACGAACGCGCCGTTGTAGCGCATTTTGCCGGGAATATCGGCCGTTGGATACGCCAGTAGGGTGTCCTCGGCGTAGCTCACGAGTTCGGTGCGATCAATGTCTCCGGGGCGGACCGGCGGCAACGCCTTGCCGTTGAGGGTCGCGCCTCCTTGCGAGTGAGCCGAATATATTTCGCGAAGCTCGGGCAGAATCATGCCGCCAAGCGTGATGGTGCCTTGCTGCAACAGGCCGATGCTCGTGCCCCACAGCGGCGATCCAAACGAATAGTTGGTGGTGCCATCCACCGGATCAACCAGCCACAAACCTGACTCGCCGGGAGATTGGTGGCCGTGCTCCTCGCCCCACACGCGGGTGCCGGGCACGAGTTTCGGGAGCTCGGCATGCAGAAAATCCTCAATCTGCTGATCGGCCTTGGTCACCAGCGAACCGTCCGGCTTTACGCGGCGATCGTGGTTGGCGCGAACCTCCAAGGCGATGGTGCCGCAGGTGCGAAGCAGGTCTTCTAGCTTCGGGCGAATTGCGGCAAGGTCGGTCACAACAATGATTATGGCGAATTTTGCCCCCGACCCCCTTGCGCGGGACGGGAAAGGTTGGTACTATCTTTCTACTTGCGGGAGTAGCTCAGTGGTAGAGCATCTCGTTGCCAACGAGAATGTCGCGGGTTCGAATCTCGTCTCCCGCTCCAAGTTTGGAGAAGCCGCCAATAGGCGGCTCTTTTCTTTTATCAGGGTCGAAATCCCGTGTTCCAATCAACGGCCGCGTTCAGTTCTTCGCCGTCGAGCATGGCGTAGCAATATTCGCAAAGGCCGCAGGCCATGACGCCCTCGCGCATGCACAGCATGCAGGCGTTGCGGCGCACGTATTGGTTGACGATTTCTCGTCGCCGCAGAGCTTCTTTCAGCTCACGGCGAGGTACGCCCTCAAAGTTCCATCGCGCCATAGCCGATAGTGTACCGGTCTACTTGCGCCACTTCCGATACTTCCACAGCGTCGCGAATGCCTCGGGCGCGTCCGTCCAGCGAATCTTCTTCCCCGCTTTCAAGTTGCGCGGCTCGTAGGTAATCGGAACTTCGCGAATGGTCTCTCCGAGTCGCAGAGCTTTCGCCGTGACCTCGGGGCAGAACTCAAACCGGTGGCACTGCAAGTCCATGCTTTGCAGGAGTTCTCGTCGCAGGGCTTTGTAGCAGGTCGCTTCGTCGGTAATTCGCGTGCCAAACAACAGGCGCACCGCGCCGCGCAGCATGAGGTTGACCAACTTATTGGGGAGCGCCATACCTGGATGAAGACCGTGCATAAATCGGCTGCCGTAAACCACGTTCACGGTTCCGGCGAGAATGGGCTCGATCAAGCTCGGAATCTGCGCCGGATCGTACTCCAGGTCGGCGTCCTGAATCACCACCACTTCCCCGGTGGCAACTTTCAGCGCGGTGCGAATGGCCATGCCTTTGCCGCCGGGCTCGGGATTTGTGATGACCGTGATGCGATCGGCGAACTCCGCGAGAATATCGCCGGTCTTGTCGCGACTGCCATCGTTCACGACCACAATCTGTGTGCTCAGGGGCAACGCGAGCAGACGCGTGATTACCTCGCCGATGGTGGCTGCTTCGTTCAGGGCCGGCACGATGATGCTGACATCGGGCGGGCGGGCGTCGGACATGACGCTAGGATACTCGCCTTCGGCGCATCACCAAAAGCGCGGCCGCCGGCAAGAGCAACACACTTGCAGGCTCGGGCACGGAATAGAACTCGATTTCGTCCACCAAAATCCACCGCTGGGTGTTGCCGTCCACCAATTGCAAGCGCAAGGTTTCGGTTTCCCACCGCCCCAAAACCGTGATGAATCCTCGGCTGTTGGGCGCGACCAGCGCCGGGTTGATGTTGTAGAACACCCAGTTGAGAATGATCACCGGCGGCACATAGATGCGGCTCGACTCGTTGCGGGCGAAGCCGATGCGGATGCGGTCGATGCGGGTGGCCGGAGCAAACCGGAACTCGATCGCGGGTTCGGCGTTGCGCCACCCAACCCATTCGTAGGCCGCACCTTGACCCAAGTTTGCTCGCCATTGGTCGGCCCCCGGAATGCGGTCTTGGAGTTGGCGGCCCGTTTGGTCCGTCAAGTCGTAGGGGAGGCCCTGCGCCACGCCGTCGCCGGTTGGCGCGGAATACGACACGGAGTACCGTTGCTGGGCCACCGCGGAAGCGACACACGCCCCCAGCACCACGGCCCCAAAACCCTTGACCAAAACACCCATCCCAGTGAAATTATCGGCACGAAAACCAACCAATCGCACAAAATAGGTGCATGCTGAGCAACACTCTGGCCCGTGCTTGGGCCCGTACGCAGGGATGTCGGACCACCAATGTTTGACTGGGTGATTCACGAAGCGGAGATCATTTCGGCCACGGGCCGACAGGTCGCGGACATCGGCATTGAGGGGGGCCAGATCGCCGAAATCGGCACGATTTACAACAAGCGGCGCGACGAGATTAACGCGGGCGGCATGGTCGCCATGCCCGGCATCATCGACACGCAGGTGCACTTCCGCGAACCCGGAATGATGCACAAGGAAGACCTCGAATCGGGTACGCGTTGCGCGGTGATGGGCGGCGTGACGACGATTTTCGAGATGCCCAACACCAATCCGACCACCACGACCGCCGCTGCGCTTGATGACAAGCTGCAGCGTGCCGAGGGCCGCGCGTGGTGCGATTACGGGTTCTTTGTCGGGGCGGCCACCGACAACATTGATCAACTCGCCGCGCTGGAAATGCTCCCGGGAACGCCCGGCGTGAAGATTTTTGCCGGGTCGTCCACCGGCAACCTGTTGATCGAAGACGATGAGCACCTCTTGCGTGTGCTGGCCAACGGCAAGCGCCCCTGCCCCATCCACAGCGAAGACGAGCCTCGGCTCAGGGCGCGCAAAGCGCAATACGCCGCTGGAGCCCACGTCCGCGAGCACCCGAATATTCGCGACGCCGAGGCGGCTCGCCTTTGCACCGAGCGCGTGATCGCCGCGTGCCGCGAGACCGGGCGGCCGGTGCACGTGCTGCACATTTCCACGCAAGACGAGCTGCCGATGCTCGCCGCGGCCAAGGCGGAGGGTCTGCCCGTGACCTGCGAGGCCACCCCGCAGCATCTGACCCTGAACGCCGAGCTTTACGAAACTCTGGGCACGTTGCTCCAGATGAACCCGCCGATTCGCGACGAGTCGCATCGGGCTGCCATTTTTGAGGCGTTTGAGAATGACCTGTTCGACGTTCTGGGCAGCGACCATGCGCCGCACACGCTGGAAGAAAAAGCCAAACCCTACCCCGAGAGTCCGAGCGGCATGCCCGGCGTGCAAACGCTGTTGCCGGTCATGCTGAGCTGGGCGCAGCGGGGCCGCCTGAGCCTGGAAAAGCTGGTTCGCATGGGGTGCGAGCGCCCTGCCGAACTCTACGGCATCGTCAACAAGGGCCACATCAAGCAAGGCTACGACGCCGATCTCGTGCTGCTAGACCCTCGGCGAGAGTTCAAAGTCGAAAGCCATTGGCTGCAAAGCAAGTGCGGCTGGAGCCCCTACGAAGGCTGGACGCTGGTGGGTCAGCCTCAGCATGTGTTTGTGCGCGGGACGCGGGTGGTTAAAGACGCTCGCCCCGAGCGCATGGGCCAGGGGCGAGCGGTCACCTATTCGTGGAAGTAGCGGCTAGTCAACCTCGTTGATCGCTTCGGTGGCAAAGCTCGAGGCCGAGTCGTCGATCGGCACGCTGTACATGGCCACCAACCCGGGAATGCTCACCAGCAGGACGACCACAAAGAGCGCGGTGTAGCCGAAGTTAGCCTGCACGACTCCTCCGAGAGCACCAGCGAAAGCGATGGTTAGCGCGCCGAGTCCGGTGGCGATGGCGTAGTGCGCGGTCTGATACTTTCCGCGCTGGGCGACCCACATGAGATACACGAAGTAGCCGGCAAAGCCAAATCCGTAGCCGAACTGGTCAATGAACGCGACAAAGTACAGCGCCCCCGGCTGGGGTCGGGCGATGCTGGCCCACAAGTACATCAGGTTCGGCACGTACATCGCGGCGGCGAGGATCCAAAACGACTTGCGCACTCCGCGCTTGGAGATGAAGAGCCCGCCGACGATTCCGCCAAGGATAATGCCGATCACTCCGGCGAGGCCATCAATGGTGCCAAGAACCTCGTTGGGCACGGCCAGCCCACCCTTGCTCGGCACGTCCTTGTAGAACAGCGGCACCATGCCCGTGAGCATCGCCTCGCCGAACCGATAGAACAGCACGAAGAAGAAGATGCTGACGATGCCGGGTTGCTTGAAAAAGTCTTCCATCGAGGCCGCGAGGTCGCTTCCCTTCATCGTGAGGCGGGCCACAAAAACGAGAAACAGGAAGATGGCGGCGCAGAGGAGAAGTTGCGAGAATTCGACCGCGACCGGGTTGGCAAACGTGGCGAACCCGAGCATCAGATTGTTATCCGGCAGCAACCATCCCTTGAGGCCCTCCGAGCCGAAGCCACGCGCAAGGCCATGCAGGGTGAGGCGCAGGAGCGCGTTCATCATGAAGTAGCCGCTGAGCCCCAGGCCGACGAGGCTGACGATCTGAAAGACGTTGACGTTGCCCTCGACCGGGACGTGAACTTTCGGCGTGGCGCGGCTACTCCACAGGGCGCCGAGCCCGTAGACGATCGCCGCGACCAAGAACGTGAATGTCCACGCGAGGCGTGGCTCCATGCCGCTCTTGCTCTCGGCCTTCTCGGGAAGGGTTTGGCCATTCGTGAACAGGAATCCAAGATTCTTTTCACCGCCGCCCGTTTGGGCGATGAGGCTCCGGCCGTCGTATCGGAGGCCGTACGTGCCGGGAGGAGCCTCTACGGCACCGGCTCTGCCACCCGTCGGGGCGACGACAATGGGCATTTTTGTCGCTTGGTCCACGAGTTTCCCGCCTTCGACTACGACCGAAACGGTGTCGCGATACACGTACTCCGCATTCTTCTCCGCTTCAGCCGTCTTCGGCAACAGGGCAATGCCCGCCGGCGAGGCCACGCTCAGTTTCAGCGGTGTAAACGAAATGAGGAGCCCGGCGATGACCACAAGCAGGCTCTTGCAGAACAGCACCCCCAGGCGAAAGCATGTCGTCCGAACGCCGACATAGCGGGCCTGCTCGTCCTTGGTGGCCAGGATCATGTAGTAGCCGTCGGCGGCGATATTGGTCAGCGCGCTGGTGATGGCCGTGACGCCGAGAATCACCAGGCTGATGGTGAAGGAGTGCGGAAGCTTCTGCGCGAACGCGGTGAGACAGATGCCCACCGCGATGGTGAACTGCCCCACCACGATCCAGTTGCGCTTCGTGCTGTTGAATTCCACCAGCGGCCCGAGCAACATTTGCAGCGCCCACGGGAGACCGATGAGCGCAATCCAACGCGTGATCTCCTGGTTCTCGACCCCCTGGTCCTTGAACATGATCGCGGCCACGCCTTGCACCAGCACCACCGGGATGGCCTGCATGAAGTACATCAGCGGCAGGAACGTCCAAAAGTTGATTTTTGGACGCTCCGCCGGAGCGGGCACGGGGACCGGAGTTTGATCTTCCATGAGTGTTAAGCCAACTTTACCGACTTTTACCGTGCGGGACGAGCGTGATCGCCATGATTTCCAGCGCGGCCTCGTCATCGAGTTGTTTGAGCACGAGGTTGGGCCCGCTGCCGGTTTCGAATCGGATCGTCACGACGCTTGTGCCGTCCGGCCCGTTCTGTGCCCGGAATAGAGGTCGCAGATCGTCCTTGACCCGCACGTCCCAGCCGTAGTGCACAGACTCGTCCTCTTCGCCGATTGTTGCCAGAAGCACCGACTTCCCTTCGACGACCGGATTCCGGGCGCGGAGCATAATCTTGATCTCGCTGACCTCGTTGGGGAGGTCGAACGTATAGCTGGTGAACGGCTCGCCACCCTGGTAGGTGTCGTAAAACCGCAACGGCTTTTGCAACACGATTTGACCCTCAGGCACGTCGGTTGGCGCGGCGCTTGTGTCCCATATCACCGCCGACCCCGCGAGAGTGCGTCGTTCGCCGCCGAACCAGAGGTCGCGCAGCACAGTCTCGGGCTTGTAGGGCAAGTCTTTTGGGCGCTCTTTGCGACCGGAGAACGAGTAATCCGCGAGCAGCACCGTGCTGGCGTATTGACCCCAGTTGTCGAGCATGCTGCGCTCGCTCAGGTAGTAACCGGCCCAGGTGGTCTGCAGCATTCCGCGCTCGCCATGGTTGATGATGGCGTGGGTGTAGCCGTACACGTTGTCGGGGCGGTTCCACACCGATCCGATCTGGCGAAAGCCCCACTGTTTCCAAAGGGCGACATTGTTGTAGACCGCCGGATTCGGGTTGTTCAGATAGTGCCAATCGGTAATGGTGGCGGTTTTGGGCACAACCTCACGCCGCTTGGCGGCTTCGGCGACGCTGTCGCCTAGCGCGGCATCGGGTGCTTGGCCCGGACCGAGCATCTGGTCGCCCCACAGCATCCACGGGAGCTTTTTACTATCGGCATAGGCGGCAAGCTGCGGGATCATCTTGCGCCACAACTCGGTGGTGAGTGCCGGGTCGTCGGGCGCGCCGCGCATATCCACCTCGTCGAGTCCAAAGTGAATCTCTTTGGGCTTGAGTACCTTAATCGCTTCGTCCCAGATTTTCAGGATCGCGGCCACGGCTTCGGGTTTGCGCGGATCGATCGCGTAGGGCACCAGCGGATTGAACGCGAGGTCGCGATTTTGGCCACCCGCGAAGAACCACTCCATATGCCCGAAGCTTTGAATCAGCGGAATCGGTTCGATGCCGTTCTTGCGGTAGGTATCAAAAATCCGTTTGAGGCTGGCGAGATCAGTGAAGTTCTTGAGTGTGTCGGTTTTGAGGCTGCTCCACCGCGATTGCTCGCACTGCAGCAACACCTTGTTGATCTTGAGTTTCGGCAAGACGTCGCGCGCCAGTTTGGCGTGCACCGCCTCGCTTTGCGGCCCTACGAAGAGGTGAAGGCCGCGCCACTCCAGCTTGGGTTTCCCGGAGAGTTGCATGTCGCGCACGCCGCGCGGTTCCCAGGGTTTGACGGCCTGCTTCAGAGGCGCAAACGTGGCCGAAATGGCTTTGTCTCGCAGCATCGGTGCCATGCGAATCGGGTGCTCGACCGTCACCGAATAGCTGACCGGGACGCCCTTTTTGAGTTCAATCGCGGGGTGACCGAGCCAGAGCAAGTCTTGTCGCCGGGCCCATTCCTGTTCGTAACCGCGAGCATCGAAGGCGATGAACGGCAACGTGCTGGAGACGGTCACTTCGCGGCTGGGTCCGGAAAACACAAAGCTACGTTGCGGGTCGGCGGCCAAACGGCGAGCGACTTCGTCTCCCTTTCGCGCCGGGCCAAAGTCTTGTGGCTTTTGACCCGCGGAAAACTTGGTGAAGGGGCGTAACTTGAGCAGACCGATGGTGCTCTCCACGAGGCACGGCTCGTCGCCACGCCATAGGTAGTTGCAATCAATCCGAAAGCCCATGGGCGAAGGCCAGTAAGTTTGGGTGCCTTCGGCCTTGCCGTCGCCCGACTTGAACGTCACCAAGAGCGAGCCATCCGGCCGGCGAGTGATGGTTTGGTCATTCCAATTGCTGCTGTAGTAGCCCTTGGTCCATCCGGGGGCATAGAACTGTAGGAAGCTGCCACTCACAAGTTCAATTCCCTGCGAGCGAACCACCAGCCCGCTTCGGTTAACGTAGTCAAATTCGAGGGTCGAACCCACCTGCATATCCATAAGAATCATGATCGTCCTCCGGCCAACACTTGGCGCACCTGCTCCGCCTGCTCGGGCGTGTCCACGGCAATGGCCGAGCCGCTTCCCTCGCTCATCTTGATGCGCACACCGTTTTCTAAGAATCGCAGCTGCTCCAGGCTCTCCGCCTCCTCCAGCGTGCCCATCGGCCACCGGCAAAAGTCTTGCAGCACCTCGCGGCGATAGGCATAGATTCCGACGTGCTTGCGCAGGGCCTGAGGTCGGGGGTTGCGCGGAAACGGAATCGCATGGCGGCTAAAGTACAGCGCAAAACCTGCGCGGTCGGTGACCACCTTCACCACGCTGGGGTCATCCTCCTCCTCAGGTTTGCACTCCGAGAACACGCTGCCCATCAAGATGCTTGCGTCAGCCAAGAGCGGCGCGGCGCAGGCGCGGATGGTCTCAACCGGGATAAGCGGCTCGTCGCCCTGCACGTTGACGTACACGTCGGCAGGAATCTTCTCGCTCACTTCGCCAATACGGTCGGTGCCACTCGGATGGTCGTCGCGGGTCATGATGGCTTCGGCGCCAAATGCGGCGCACGCGTCCACAATCACCTGGTCGCAGGTTGCGACCACCACGCGGTCGGTGATCTCGGCTCGTCGCGCCGCCTCCACCACCCATTGCACCATCGGCTTGCCGCCGAGGTCAGCGAGCGGTTTGCCGGGAAAGCGCGTGGAGCCCATGCGGGCGGGAATGACGATGACGCAATTCACAAATCGCAGTATAGCGAAAACGAAAGCGCCCCTCGGTTGAGGGGCACTTCTGATTTTGTCCAGGGAGAGCAATGTTCATCGCACGCCCACGAACGCGGTCGTTGGTCGGCTAAAACCCTCGACCTCCCTGGTTACGTTTGTTACTATCCATTTTTTACGCACCACCTCCTGCTTTTGTAGATTTCCAATCCGCAGTAGATTGGATACATTAGATGACGCGGGTTTGCGTAAAAACGTTTCCGATGCGCCTACTTTGGTGTTTGGGCCGAAAGCAAGTTGCTGGCCCGCATGGCGTCGGCTTCTGCGCTGGAAGGATCCATCCGGAACTCACGCATGACCGGCGTGAGGCCCACCGCAGCCGTCACCAGCGTGGTGTTAGAGGCGTTCGGCGCCCAGCACAGCATAAGGGTTTGCCCGAGTTCCGGCGTGTCCCAAAAGCGGTATTCGACTTGGCCCCGGCTGACAAACTCGGGCTGGCCAAACTTTTTGGTGTAGCGATCGAGCAGAACCTGCACCGAAGTTGCGAGCGGCTTGGTGTGCACGGCCACCAGAACCCGTTCGTCGAGGCTCAGCACGGCAAACGACTCTTGGTCCTTGTCCCACACCGCGGTCTTGGCGCCAACGATCTTCACCGGCGGCTCATCGGAGCTTTCCACCGCGCCCTTCGGCCGCGGGAACTGCTGAAACGCGAGTTCGGAGTTGTCACCCACGTGGACGATGGCCGTGCCGTAGAGCAGAGCCAGCGCATCGGAACTCGGCGTTCCGGGAACCTGCACTTCAAGCTCGGTCGGAGCCGCTGGCCCCGCCGGTTTACTGGCCGCCCGCACGGTCTCGTTATTCTCCACGGTGGGCTCGCTTGAGCCGCAACCCGCGAGAATTCCCAAGAGCGCGAGGCTACTCGCTAATTTCCAGAATCTTGTATTGCTGCGTTCCACTCGGGGCTTCTACCTCCACTTCGTCGCCGACACTGCGGCCCAGAATTGCGCCGCCGAGCGGCGAGGTGATCGAAATCAAGTCGGCGGTCGGGTCGGCTTC
Source organism: Chthonomonas sp. (assembly GCA_016788425.1). Taxonomy (NCBI): domain Bacteria; kingdom Bacillati; phylum Armatimonadota; class Chthonomonadia; order Chthonomonadales; family Chthonomonadaceae; genus Chthonomonas; species Chthonomonas sp. The sequence continues at coordinate 542,957 of JAEURQ010000002.1, read as the reverse complement.
GAAGCTGCCGACGAGGCTGATGACCAGTTCTTCATCCCACTTCTTGTCGTGCAACTTCACCTTGCTACCGAGGTGCGCCATCGCGCCCGCGTTCTCGGGACGTTGCACGACGCGCGCGATTTGCAACACCTTTTCGAGGTCCGCCACGCGGCTGTCGTTGCGGGTCTGGTTGAGCTTCGCTTCGTGATAGGCGGCGTTTTCACGCAAGTCGCCATGCGCTTTCGCCTCGCGGATCGCGTCGGCAATCGCGAGTCGCTTCGGCCCCTTCAGGTGAATCAACTCTTCTTCGAGCTTGTTGTAGCCTTCCTGGGTCAACAAAATTTCGTCGGCCATCCCGGCTATTTTAGCACCTTCGGGGTACAACCTCGGCGTGCTGCAGGTAACGGTGGTGGTGGTGAGCTATAACACGCGCGACCTGCTGCGTCGGTGCCTGGAATCCTTGGCCGATGTGGACCAGGTCATCGTTGTGGACAACGCGTCTGCCGACGGTTCGGCGGACATGGTCGGGTCCGAGTTTCCCATGGTCGAACTCGTCGCGAACCCCGACAACCGCGGGTTTGGCGCGGCCAACAACCAAGGCTTGGCTCGGCGGCGGCACGAGATCGCGCTGTTGCTGAACTCCGATGCGGCGGCCGAACCTGGTGCTATCGCCCGATTGCTTGATGAGATGGTGCCCGGCGTGGTTGCCGTCGGCGGCGGGCTGGTCACCGGCGGCTCGCTCTCACCATCAGCGTGCCGAAGTTTGACTTTGGGACGCCTGTTGTGCGAACAACTCTTCTTGGAAAAACTGTTCCGGGGGAGTTTTATGGACACCTACTGGATTCGCTCCGACCGAACTATGGAGGTCGAGCAGGTTATGGGCGCGTGCCTGATGTTTCGCCCGGTTGAGCCGTTCGATGAGCGCTTTTTCCTGTACTGCGAAGACACCGAGTTATGCCGTCGCCTACGCAAACATGGCCGCATTTTGTACATCCCCGAGGCGCGTTTTGAGCACGCGCTCGGGGCGAGTTCCAGCGGCAATCGGTGGTGGAGCGTGGCGATGTATAACCGCGGCAAGGAGCTTTACTTCCGCATCCACCATGGGCGAGCGGCGATGGCGGCGGCGTGGTGCATCAACCGTCTGGGCGCGCTGCTGCGGCTCCCGTTCAAACCGATGTTCTGGCGAGTGCACACCGCCCCGCTCTCGGGCCCGAAAGTCCGGTAAAACGGAACCTATGCTCGTCGTCAAGTCGCTTTTGCTCGCCGCTTCGCTTTGGCAAACTCCGCCGCTCAGCCAGCGCATCGACGAGATTCTCGCGAACCCCGCGCTGAGCGGTGCTCTGGTGAGCGTGACCGTCACCGACGAGCGCGGCTCCGAGCTCTACTCGCGGCTCAGCGGCATTCGCGTCGTTCCGGCGAGCAACCAAAAACTGCTCACCAACATCTTCGCGTTTGCCACGCTCGGCCCCGATTACAAGCCTGTCACCAGGTTCGCGCGGGTCGGCAATCGCGTGATCGTGGACGCCCCCGGCGATCCTGAACTCACCGGCGAAACCCTGCGCACGGTCGGCAAGAACCTGGGCGTGCGGAGCAACATGACGGTGTGGGCGCGGCTCGCCTACAACCCCGGTTACGGGCCGAGTTGGGAATACGATGACCTGCCCAACCGGTACGCGCCCAAGATTACGGCGTTCACCGTAGACGAAGCCGGCTTTGAGGCTCGCAGCCGCGCCGGAGCGGTCGTTCCGCTTGCGCGCGAACTCGGCATCAAGGTGATTCGACGTCCGGATGAGGCGGGTCCCAAGAGCGAGTTCGACCCGCACTTCGCCACCCTCATCGTGCGCGGCAAGCTTCCGCAGGACGAAGCCAGCATCGACACCCTGGCGCAGCCCAACCCGCTGAAAACGGCCGCCGCTTACCTCGGCGGAAAATGGGGCGGGGCGCTTAAGGAGCTTCCAGCCGATCTCAAGTGGAGTCCGCTGACCGGCAAGCCGCTCAGCGAGGTGGCCAAGGAGTGCCTTGTGGACAGCGACAACCATCACGCCGAGCACCTCCTCATGATGAGCGCGGCCAAACTCGCGCCGCTCGAAGCCGGGAAGGAATATAGCCAGGCCGCCCAACGAATGGGTGCGTTTTACGCCGGCATTCTCGCCGACCCTTCAGACTTTCGCCCGATTGACGGCAGCGGTCTGAGTCGCCACAACTTCGTCACCACGCGCGGCATTGCGCAGATTTTGCAATGGGCGCAGGGACAACCTTGGTTTGAGACGTTTTACGACTGCCTGGTCTCCGCGGGGGCTGGTACGCTCAAGGGCCGCAACCCGGGGGCGAGCTTCCACGGCAAGACCGGGACGCTAAATTCGGTAGTTTCACTGAGCGGATACGTTAAAAATGCGGTTGGCGAGCGGAGGATTGTTAGCGTAGTGTTTAACCACGGGATCACTTCTTCTTCCGCCCAGCGCGATTTGGCCGATAAATTGATGCGAACAGTAGAGGAAGATGGCGGCCCCACCCAAGGATATGAAAACACTCGCACAACTGCCCGCGCTGTATCGGCGAATACTGCCCACCCGCGCGCTGTTGTTGCTGATGGCGATTGGCTTCCTTGACCTGATCTCGACCGCGGTTCTCCATGCTCACGGCAAAATCGAAGAGCTGAACCCCGTGATGCGGCCCATCATTCAACACAGCGAATGGGCCTTCGTGTTTGTCAAGGCGCTCACGCTCATCACGTGCTGGGCAACCATGGTGTGGTACTGGCCACAAAACAGCGCCTTCGTGCGCCGCACCTGCCTCATCGGCTCGGCGGTCTACTTCAGCATTTGGCTCGCTTGGTTCCTCATCGGAACCCATAGCTAAAAGCAAACTGGCCCCTCATCATCGTGATGAGGGGCCAGTTCTATCTAAGTCCCGGTGACTTAGTGGTGGTGGCCGTGGCCTTCGTCTTCCTTTTCAGGAGCGTCGGCGATGGCGCATTCGGTGGTCAGCAGCAGGCCGCTGATCGAAGCCGCGTTTTGCAGACAGGTGCGAACAACCTTAGTCGGGTCGACGACGCCAGCCTTGAGCAGGTCTTCGTACTGCAGGGTGGCGGCGTTGAAGCCCTTCCCTTCGCGCTGAACCTTCTCAACCACAACCGAGCCTTCGACGCCGCAGTTTTCGGCGATCGTGCGGAGCGGAGACTCTACGGCGCGGCGGACGATGTTGATGCCGATTTGCTCGTCACCCTCACCTTGCAGCGTGTCGAGAACCTTACCGGCGAGCAACAGAGCTTGACCGCCACCGCTCACAACGCCTTCTTCCAGCGCGGCGCGAGTGGCCGCGAGGGCGTCTTCGATGCGAGCCTTTTGCTCCTTCATCGCGGTTTCGGTCGGGGCACCAACCTTTACCACGGCTACGCCGCCGCTGAGCTTCGCTTGTCGCTCTTGCAGCTTTTCCTTGTCGTAGTTGCTTTCGGTGGTTTCGATCTGGCGCTTGATCTGGCTCAGGCGACCTTCGATCTTCGCCTTGTCGCCCTTACCGCCCACAATCGTGGTGGTGTCCTTGGTGATCACGACGCGCTGGCAGGAGCCGAGCATGTCGGGGGTCACGTTTTCGAGCTTGAGGCCGAGGTCTTCGCTGACGAATTGACCGTTAGTCAGAATCGCCATGTCTTCGAGCATCGCCTTCCGGCGATCGCCGAAGCCCGGAGCCTTCACCGCAACGAGCGGGAGGTTGGCCTTCAGGCGGTTCAGCACGAGCGTGGCGAGACATTCGTTCTCCACGTCTTCGGCGATGATCACCAGCGGCTTGCCGAGGCGCAGCACCTTTTCCAGCACGGGAACGATGTCCTGCACCGAGCTAATCTTCTTTTCGTAAAACAGCAGAAGCGGGTCTTCGTAGACCGTTTCCATGCGCTTGGGATCGGTGATGAAGTAGGGCGACATGTAGCCCTTGTCGAACTGCATCCCTTCGACGATGTCGAAGCTGGTTTCGGTTGACTTGGCTTCTTCGACGGTCACGACGCCATCCTTGCCCACCGTGCTGATCACTTCGGCGACGAGTTCGCCGATGTTTTCCAGCTTGGAGCTGATGGTCGCAACTTCCTTCATGCCAACCTTGCCTTCAACCGGCTTGCTCATCTTGGCGAGCTCTTCAACCACGGCATTGGTGGCGGCTTCGATGCCCTTGCGGATGGCCGTCGGGTTGCTCCCAGCGGCGACGTTGCGGACGCCTTCCTTGAAAATGGCTTGGGCGAGGACCGTGGCGGTCGTGGTGCCGTCACCGGCGAGGTCGTTGGTTTTGCTGCTGACTTCGCGGATGAGCTGAGCGCCCATGTTTTCGAAGCGGTCTTCGACTTCGATTTCCTTGGCGATGGTCACGCCGTCGTCAATGATCGTCGGGCTGCCGAACTTCTTCTCGAGCACGACCAGGCGGCCGCGCGGGCCGAGGGTGACCTTCACCGTGTTGGCGAGCTTATCGACGCCGGCTTCGAGAGCCTTGCGGGCGTCGGTAGAGAACTTGAGTTCCTTGGCCGACATTAGTTGCCCACCCCAGCCGGAACGTTGGTGACCACGCCGAGGATATCGTCGGAGCGCAGGATCATGTATTCCTTGCCGTCCACCGTGACTTCGGTGCCGCTGTACTTGCCGTACAGAACCACGTCGCCTTGGCTGACCTCAACTTCCACCTTCTTGCCGTTGTCCAGAACCTTGCCCGGGCCGACGGCGATGACGGTGCCCTTCAGCGGCTTTTCCTTGGCCGAATCGGGCAGGAAGATACCGCCCGCGGAAACTTCTTCCTTGGCGGCCGGTTCGATGATGACACGATCGAGTAGCGGTTTCAAATTCATCGTTGTTCCTCTGTGAAGATGGTTGTCGCGGGCTCGCCGCGGCAACCAAGTTTTAGCAGTATACCCTTGCGACTGCTAATTTCATCACATTTCTACGATGAATTTCGGGCCTTGTTCGGCCTATTTAATGTTCGTGCTGATCCACTTTGTAAAGGCAGTTCGCTCGGCATCCTTGGGTTGCGGCTTGGCATCGCGCGGCGGCATTTGCTTGCTACCCGCGTACCGCGCTAGCTTGCGGTAGAGCTTGGCGTACTTCACCTTGACGTCGGCTTCCTTGACGTTCTTGGGGATGTCCACGCCATCGGCGGCGTTCTTGCCGGTATGGCAACTCACGCAGAACTTAGTGGTGAAGTCAACAACGTCCTTTTGGAACGTCGATTTGGCGGCGGACATCTTGGCGGCCACGGGCTTCTTCTTTTGTTGGGCGGTGGCCAGCGGCAAGGCGGCCACAAGAACGGCCACAGCGGCCACAGTCGTGAGGATTCGCGTACTCATCATTTGCCATCTTATCCTAACACTGGCCGATTGATGGGAGTCTGAAAGGGGCAAAGGTAAACTTTCGCTTCCCGATGAACCCCGAGTACCAAAAAATTGTGGACCTGTTTGGCCTGGCGATTCCGCAGGCCGAGCAAGAGGAAACCGACAGCGCGCTCGCGGACAGTCCCGACAACCTGCAGGAACTGGCCGAGGCGAGCCTGTTGCAAGGCGATTACGATCGGGCGGCGCGCCACTTCCGCAAAGTTTTGGAAACCCAGCCCAAGGAGTCGCTTTCGGCTCGTCGCGGCTTGGCGACGGCGCTGGAATGTCTGGGGCAAAGCCCGCAGGCGGTTCGACAGTTTAGCCGGATCATCCGCGAGAACGGCGGCGACATGGAAGCATCGCTTGCGCTTGGAGAAATCTACGCCCGCGAGGGTCGCACCAGCGAGGGCCTTGCCCACCTTGAGGAAGCCGTGAAACTTGAACCTGAGAACCCGTTTCCGTACCTCAAGCTCGCCGAAGAGCTGCGTCGCCGCGGCTACCGCGAGCGCGCGCTACGCGCGATTCAGGGCGCCGTGCTGTTCGCGCCGGATCAAAGCTTTTATCACTATTGGATGGGCGACATTCTGCTGGAACTGGGCCGGTTCGACGAGGCACTGGCCGCGTTCCGCGCCGCCATCGAGCTTTCGCCCGGCGACGACTATTTCTATATTCAGGCAAGCCTCGCGTTTTGGGCAACGGGTCGCCCGCTGGAAGCGATCAAAGCTGTCCGCATGGCGACCGACTTAGAGCCCGATAAGCTGTGGTACCGCGTGATTCTGGCCGAGTACTTGCACAAGCAAGGGCAGACGGACGAGGCGGAAATTGAACTGAAAGCGGCGAAGGAAGTCGGCGCTTACGAGCGCGAAAACCTTCGCCGCTTATTCAAGTTAGGCGGGCTGAGCCACTAGCGAATCAGCACATACATCGGCGTGGAGGTTGTCTCGCCGTTGTAGCTCACGTCCACCATCACAGTGTGCAGACCCTGAGTTCCGGCGGGAACCACGAGCTTGACCGGCAGCTTTTGCACGCCGCGAATCTGATGGATCATCAGGTTCGCTTCGCCACCCTTTTTGGCGGCCCACCCGCTTGGCAAACTTAGCGAAATCTTGCCGCGAAGACGCGTATCGGTGTAGCTCTTCACCATCACGTTCGCATCAATCACCTGCACGTCGGGGCTCATCACCGGCTCTCCGGACACCTTGCCCTCGACGCCATACGTTGGGCGGACGGCGTAGCTGGTTTGGATCGTAATGTCCTCTTGCTGGGCGCCACGAATCTTGGTTTCCATCACGCGATAGCCGTGTGTGGCCGTGCGGGCAACCTTTGTGCTGTAGTCCACAAAACTGCGACCCTTGCGGTCGAACTCGGGGAACGGCATTTCGAAGGCGACGGTGCTGGCGCGACCGAGGCCCATGGTGCGGCAATACACGCGCTCCAATTCGGCGTCCTTGGGCCGCCGGAAGTTCATGCGAATGCGGAAGTTGTCGCTCGGCGTGACGTTGCGGGCGAGGGTTTCGGGCTCCCATTCCATGCCGTTCGGCAGGCCGCGACTCCGATCGAAGCGCATCGTCACCGGCGAAACCCGGCGGATGAGATCAGTGGCGTTGGTGGATTCACCAGGGCCAAAAGCGTCGGCGCGAACGCCGATGGTGCGCCCCATTTCGAAGCTCGGAATCTCGATGGGAAGAAGTTTGACTTCGACACTCCACATGCCGCCGGCGTTCAGGGCGCGCGCGGTCATGGTTTGCTCAATCCAGGGAGCGCTGACCCAACTCGGCTCTTGGGCGCGTGTTGCATCGAGCGTGCGGCAACTCGCCTTCACGTCGCCATCGGCCCAGCTGAGGCGGACTTCCAAATTGTTCTTGCCGACCAGCCAGCCGTCGCCATCCATGTCGAGGCTAAACACGACGTCTTTGCCTTCGGGCGCGACCGAGGCCAGGTAGAGGGCACCGGGCTCCCATTGCAAGTAGGACTTGAGTTCGGGGGTTTCGCTGAGCGCGTCCCATTCCTCGTCGTCGAGGCGACCATCAATCGCCGGAGTGAGCGCGATGCGATTCAGCTCGGGGACGGCAAAGGCAGCTGCCATTTTGTTGTTGCCGCCGAGGGCAATCGTTGCCAAAAGCGTTGTGAGTTCCATCTCACTTATGTAGACGCATTCTCGCCGGGATACGTGTCCCCGATTTGTTTAGGTTTTCAAGTTCACAAACCGCGCATAGTTGGGCTGGAACCCGAGGACCACCTTGCCGGTCGGGCCGTTTCGGTGCTTGGCGATGATGATCTCGCTTTCCTGCACTTCGTCTGGATCCCAATCTCGCTCGGCGTTGTTCTCCTTGTCGGCGTAATAGGCCTGCCGGTAGATGAACATGACAAGGTCAGCTTCGGCTTCGATCGAACCCGATTCGCGGATGTCGCTGAGTTGCGGTCGCTTGTCGTCGCGGTTTTCTACGTTTCGGCTCAACTGCGAGAGGGCGAGAAGCGGCACGTTGAGCGTCTTCGCCATCCGCTTGAGTTCGCGCGCAATCTCGGAGACTTCTTGCACCCGGTTTTCGGTGCGCTTGCTGCTCCGCATGAGCTGAAGGTAGTCCACGACGATCATCGCCAGGCCGCCCTGCTGCGCGAGGCGACGACACTTCCCCATCATTTCCATGGCCGAGATGTCGCTGTTGTCGTCAATGTAGATCGGGAGGCCGTACAAGGTCTCGCACGCGTCGGCGAGCTTGTGATAGTCGTTATCGTGCAGGCGCTCCTGCTTGAGCACGCTCATGCTGACGCCCGAAATCATGGAGAGCATCCGGCGAACGAGCTGCTGACCGCTCATTTCCAGACTGAACACCGCGACATTGCCCTTGCCTGCCCGCGCCACGTTGAGGGCAAAGTTCAACACGAGCGAAGTCTTTCCCATGGCCGGGCGCGCGGCGACGATTGTGAAATCGCTGCCGTAAAAGCCGCCCGTCATGTTGTCAAGATCGTGAAACTTGGAGGGAACCCCAAGGATCGGCTGGCCCGTTGCAAAGAAGTTGTCCACTTCAGTGAAGAAGTCTTTGGCGAAGGTCTGCACCGGGCGAAGGTCTTGCCCCATGCTCTCGCGGCCAAGGTCAAACACCATGCTTTCCGAGCGGTCCACCTTTTCGCGGGAAGTTTGCTCGGGGTCTTGGGCGATCTTGACAATCTCATGGCCGATTTGCTGCAAGCGGCGCTCGGTGGATTTGTCCTTGACGATCGCGGCGTAGTCGGGCGCGTTGGTGGGGCTCGGCACGGCCTCCACGAGCTGCATCAGGTAATCCTGACCGCCGACGTTGCCCAGCGACTTGCGCTCGCTGAGCTCGTGCGTGAGCGTGAGAATATCCACCGCTCGCTGGTTGAGCACCAACTGGCGCACGGCCTTGAAAATCTCCTTGTGCGCGGGGCTGTAGAGGTCTTCTTCGCTCAGAATCTCGAGCACTTCGTCGAGCGCCCGCTCGGACATGAGCATGGACCCGATCGCGCACATTTCCGCTTCGAGGTTTTGGGGAGGCAAATAGGGGTCAATCGCCATGAATCGTCCATTATAGGGACGAGCCACGGTGGACTACTTGTGGCAAAGACTATGCGCGAATGTCAATTTTCTGGCGGCGTGTGAAACGCCTCCAAAGCCGCTGAAACCAGTTGCCGGCCGGCCATTGGTAAGGCAATAGTTCCTGCAGATTCGGACACTGGTCCACCAGCGAATCCATGGCCTGAGCCACCTGCGGGTGAGCGGCTTCGAACTTGCCATGCCAGCCACACACCTTGCACTCCGCGATCTGCCGACTCGTGACCGTGGAGCACACCGGGCAAACATGGGCCTGGCGCTTGGTGCTGGGTCGGATTCGGCTGCGGAAAGTGTAGGACATCTTGTTGACATGTCCATTTTCGGCCCGCGAGCGGGGGCTTCTTTAGGCGGATTCGCCAAACCTCAAGCACGTTGTGAGGTCACAATAGTGCAGTGACGATTCGCGAAGTGTTGCATGCCCATTTGCCGGTGCTCAGTCGCACCAGTACCATCCGCGACACCGTGGACAAAATGGACATCTACCAGTTCCCAGCGCTGGTGTTTGTTGACGACGAGAATCGGCCGCTGGCGGTGATGACGGAGGGCGATTTGGCCCGCGCGATTCATGCGCAGGGCAACCTTAGCGGTTTGGCTCACGAACCCGCCATTAAGTACGCCACGCTCAATCCGGTGACCGAGCATGTGGATGCCGAAATCAGCAACGCGTTGCACAAAATGTTGGTCAGCGGGCTCACGATTTTGCCGATTGTCGAAGACGAGTACTTCATGGGCGTGGTGCTCCGCGTGGATCTGATGCAGGCCCTGCTGATGGATCGCAGCGAAGACTTGCCGGGAACTTGACTCCTCGCCCAGAGTGTAGGATAGGGCATGCCACTTGCTCTCGCCTTGGCCACTGCGTTGCTCTCCTCGGACCTGGATCGTTATGTCTATCCGCTCGCGCCAGCTAAGGTTTGCCCTCCGATTTCAGTGGATACGAAGGCCGCTCCGAGTCTAGAACCGTGGGGCGAAGAGGCAAAAAACCTCGCGACCGCGTGGTACCCGCACATTTGCCAGTTGCTCGCAACAGAAGATTACAAACCGCTCAAAAGCATAAATTTTGTGTTCCGTAAGGATCAAGGTGCCCCGGCCTATGCGAGCGGTAACGAGATTTCGTTTAGCGTGGAATGGGTCACCGCGCACCCCGACGACCTCGGCATGGTCATCCACGAACTTACGCACCTGATTCAGGCCTACCCGCGCAACAAGGTGGACACGGGTTGGCTGGTCGAGGGAATTGCCGACTACATTCGCTGGTGGCGCTACGAACCCGAAGCCCCGCGTAGCCGCGTGAATTGGGAAAAGGCTAGCTATCGCGACGCCTACCGAACCACCGCCGGCTGGCTCGCTTGGGTCGGCAAAAAGTACAACCTCTCGCTGGTGCCCAAGCTCGATCGCGCGCTACGCAAAGGCGACGACCCGATGCCCATTTTCAAAGAGCTGACCGGGAAAGATGCCGATGCGTTATGGGGTGAGTACCGCGCGGCAAACGAGGCGAAATCGCGATGAGCAACAAACCTTTCCCTGCATTTTCGCTGGTCGATCAGGATGGCAAAACCTGGACAAACCAAGACCTGATTGGGCGCCCCACCGTGATCTACTTCTATCCGAAAGACGACACTCCCGGCTGCACCAAGGAGGCGTGTGACTTTCGGGACAACTTGCAGGGGCTTGGCAACGCCCAGGTGCTCGGCGTGAGCCCCGATCCGGTCAAGAGCAAGGCGAAGTTTGCGAGCAAGCATTCGCTCAACTTTCCTCTGCTGGCCGATACCGAAAAAGCACTTTGTGAGGCGCTGGGCGTTTGGGTTGAAAAGTCTATGTATGGCCGCACCTACATGGGCGTCGAACGCTCGACTTATCTGCTTGATCGCGAGGGCAACATTGCGCGCGAATGGCGCAACGTGAAGGTGCCGGGGCATGTCGCCGAAGTCGCCCGCGCCGTAGCCGAACTTGGATAGGTCGGTATACTGCCCGCGTGGCTGAGCGTATCTCCGCACATTCCCTTCCCCAACTTAAGGCTAACGGCCAAAAGATTGTGAGCCTGACGGCTTACAGCGAGGCTTCGGCGCGCATTGCCGATGCCGCGGGAGTTGACTTTATCCTTGTCGGAGACAGCGTCGGCAGCGTGGTTTACGGTCAGCGCAACACGGTTCGGGTGACGTTAGCCGATATGGTGCGGCACACTATGGCGGCACGCGCGGGTTGCAAACGCGCGCTTTTGGTCGCCGATTTACCGCTAGGCACCTACAATTCTTCCATCGCCCAAGCCGTGGATTCGGCGGTGGAATTGGTTCGAGCCGGGGCCGAGGCGGTGAAGCTGGAGGGGACCTATACCGAGGAGATCAAGGCGATTATTAAAGCCGGAATTCCAGTGATGGGTCACCTTGGCATGACCCCGCAAAGCGTGCATGTTTTTGGCGGCCATAAGGTGCAAGGCAAGCAGGCCGATGCGGCCGAGACGTTGCTTCGTGAGGCGCAAGCGTTGGAGGCGGCGGGGGTGTTTGCCATTGTCATCGAGCTCGTGGTGGCCGACGTTGCGGCTCAGGTTTCGCGGCAACTCGCCGTGCCCACCATCGGTATTGGTTCGGGTGTGGGTTGCGACGGACAGATCCAGGTGTTTCACGATCTGTTGGGGCTGACGGAGCACAAGTTTAAGCATGCAGGGCGTTACTTGGAAGCGGCGCTCCTGATGCAAGATGCGGTGGCCAACTACGCCGCCGATGTGCGGGAATCCACCTTCCCGCGTCCGGAGAATAGTTTTTGAGAATTGTGCGATCGGTGAGCGAGTTGCGCTCGGCTATTGCCGGTTGCAAGAGCATCGGGCTTGTGCCGACCATGGGCGCACTGCACGAGGGGCACCTCGAACTCATGCGTCGGGCTCGCGACGAGAATGAGCTAGTTGTTGTGTCACTGTTTGTCAATCCGACGCAGTTCGGCCCCAATGAAGATTTCACCAAATATCCGCGGCAAGAGGGCGTTGATGTGTCTCTGGCGGAAAGCGTTGGCGTGGATATAATCTTTGCGCCCCCGGTGGAGGAAGTTTATCCATTAAGGTTGGTGACCATTAGTGTTGCCGAAATCACGAGTCTCTTTGAAGGAGCCGTTCGGCCCGGACATTTTGCGGGCGTGGCAACTGTTGTGGGCAAGTTGTTCCATATGTGTCAGCCGCATCGAGCCTACTTTGGGCTTAAGGATTTACAACAATGTGCGGTGATTCAAGCCATGGTCACTGATCTTTGGTTACCCATTGAACTAAAATTTGTGGAAATTGTTCGCGAATCTCACGGTCTGGCGCGTTCGAGCCGCAACGAATATCTGAACCCCGAAGATCGTCAAAAGGCAGGCGCAATTTATGCGACACTTGTCGACTGTGCAGCGGCAATTCAACGCACAAAATCAAGCAGTATTGAACTTGAGAAAGCTCGAATCAAACTAACTTCTCAAGGTTTTGGTGTTGACTACTTGGAGTTGGTGAATCCAGATTCGATGCAACCTATTGACCAACCGGATGAAAAGAGTCGCTTGATTGTTTGCGCACGATTGGGCGGAGTTCGCCTTTTGGATAACATCAGTTGCGCAATCACAAATTAGGGTAACTTATTGGTTGTAGGAGTACCTTATGGCACAATCTGTTGAAAAAATTGAGAAAGCTCTGAAGTTAAAAGCGACGCCGAAAGTCGGTGCATTATCGCTCAAAGTCGGCGCAAAGCGCGTCACCCTTCCCTTTGACGTTCGCGTTCTGAGTTCGGAAGGTTCGCTGTTCGTCCACATTCCGCCGAGCGCTGGTCTGTTCTCGCTGAGCGGCAAGGACATCAAGAAGATTGATTCTGTGGATGCCGCGCAAACTGCGGTGAAGTCGTTCCGCAGCCGCAAGGGTCGCGGTGCCAGCAAGGCCAAGGCCTCGGCCGCCATGCCGCTGTCGCCCGAACTCGAGGCCGCTTTGAGCAAGATCCCCGCCGGCTATAAGCTGGTGAGCGACGCTAAGGGCAGCCGCCTCGTTCGCTCGCGCGCTCGCAAGACGAAGTAACTACTTCCCAGGCAACTGGGTCAGCACGCGGTAAGGATTTCCTTGCCGCGTGCTAAAATTTAAGTGGAGGGCCGACATAGCTCAGTGGTAGAGCGGCTGTTTTGTAAACAGCGGGTCGCGGGTTCGAGTCCTGTTGTCGGCTCCAATCTCAAAGTGTCCGCACCCTCAGAGATTTGCGGGGTTTGACGGCCAATCAGCAACCGATCCGCTAGAATATTTCTATGAAGAAATGGACCGTGATCTTCGCCTTGGCCGCCGCGGCGTCCGCGAACGCCTCGTTCGATCTGATGTTGCTGCCGTCCGGCGATGGTCGCGTGAGCCGCATTGATCCGATCAACCGGGCGTCCCTCGGTTCCTTCGGACCGAGCACGCCATCGCAGGTGTTCAGTTCGTCCGGCGGCATCTGGGTGCAGAATTCCACCAACCGTTACGCCCGCTACGACTATTCGACAGGTGAGCTGCTCCTTCAATCCTCGGTGCTGCCTGGTTTCACCTCGAACGCAATTGCCGGGAATTCCAGCACCTTCCTGCTGGGTCTGGTGGGCAGTTCCATTCGCGAATTCAACATGTCAACCGGAGCGTCGGCGACCATCGGCACCACCAGTTCAACTGTGGTGTACTCGCAAATCGAGCGGATGCCGAACGGCATCCTGGTGTTGATGGGCAAGGTGACGGCCACAAACAAATTCGTTTGCTCAACGTACTCCAGCAGTGGAGTTCTGATCGACTCCTTGCAAACCACGGAGAACGTTTTTGATGCGGTCGGCCAAATGGCCATCACCGGATCGGGCTTCAACTATCGCGCGTCCGCCTTTTACGGGACGGGCGGTGGGTCACCCACCCCACGTCTCACCACCATGAACATCACCGCGACGGGCCTCGTGACCGGATTTACCGGCATCACGGTCCCGAGCACGACTTGGTCCGCCAACGCCGAGCCCGCCACGGTCGCCGGACATGATGGTCTTTGGGTGGTCGGAAGATCAGTCGCCGGCACGACTCAGATTAGCCAGATCGCCTTGAATCCCACTCCTTCGGTCGTCGATACCTACTCGATTAATCACAATCTGCCGGACAGCGGTCGTTGGAGCATGGTCAATATCGTCGCCCCCGAACCCTCATCGCTCTGGGCTCTGGGCCTGGCGGCATTTGCATGCATCCGGCGGCGTCGCAGCTAAACCCTTCATAAGAAATTTTCAATGCGACCCTCGTGTAACCGGGGGCGTTCCAAAAACTGTTGCGAAAGCACGGAGGAAACAAATGAATTGGAACGAAATTGAAGGACATTGGACGACTCTCAAAGGAAAAGCCAAGGAGCATTTTGGCGACCTCACCGACAACGATCTCACCGAGATCGATGGCAAGAAGGACCAACTCGTTGGCCGGATTCAGCGCACCTACGGCATCACGTTGGAAGAGGCTGAAACCCGCGTTAATCACTTCGTTGACGACGTCAACAACAACAAGGATCGCCTGCTCAACCTCTCGGCCGACGGTGAAGCCGCGCTCAAAGGTGGCGGCGTTGCCGGAGCCGTGGTCGGCGCGATCGCCGGTTCGGCGTTGGGCGCGCTAGGCACCATCGGCGGCGCCATTGCTGGCGGCGCGGTGGGTGGAGCGGCATCGGCCGCCGCCGTGGAAGCCGTAGACAAGTACGATTCCGACGGTTCGCCTGACGAAAAGCAGCCCGAACCGGCCCGCCCACAAGTCGACTAAATTTGCCAAAACCTTCCCTGGCAAAAAAAGCCCGGCCACTTTCGTGAGCCGGGCAACTTGCTTCTTCAGAGAAAGTTTTGTCGCTTAGTTTTCGCCGACGCCATCAAAGTTCGTGGCCAGGATCGTATAGTCGGCGATATCCACAACACCGCTCGCATCGAGGTCGGCGGCGTCGAGCCAGTTCGGCGACGACTGGTTGCCAGCCGTGTTCACGTCTTCATCGAGTACGGCATCGAATGCCAACGCCAGAGCCGAGTAGTCGGCCACGTCGATGATGTTGTTGCCATCCACGTCGCCATTGACCAGCGCCGGGATCACGATTGCACCGCGATCGGCGAAGTCCACCGTTACTGTCTTCGAGAGCCAGTGCGAAGCCTTGACCCAGAGCTTGTACTGACCGCTCGCAAAGGTCGGCGACAGCATCTTGAGGAAGCGACCGTCGGGGCCGAGGTTTTGCGTCCAAGTGGAAACCAAGGTGCCATCCATTTGGCGGAGTTCGAACGTGGTCGGAACCGAGCTTTGCAGGGTGGCCGGATAGCTGCCGAGCGAGGCGGTGCCTCGATAGTTAGTGGACACCTTAGCGAGGGTCGCTTGGTTTGCCGCAATCCAGCTATAGCCGACATGCCATTCGCCGTTTGGCGACATGCCCCACAGGTTGTTCATGCTCGCCGTTTGGCGATCTACGGAGAAGCCGTCCAGGTGATCGTTGAGGAGCACCGAACCGGTTTCGCGAGTCCAGATAAAGGTTCGACCCTCGAAGAACGGGTTGCCGGCCGGCGGAACCACGCGGTAGGTGACCATGTCGGCCGCCTTGCTGATCGAGAAGACCGTGATCGAGCCGGTCATCGGCGGGGTCACCACTTCGGCGGTGCCGTTCAGGCGATCGTACACCCAGAACTTGCCGCTGGTTCCACCGTTACCGGTCATGAATCGACCTTCGCCATCCATGTCAGCAATCGCCGTCAGGTTGGTCGGCACGCCCGCCACCATCGCCGTAATGAGTTGCGGAGCACTCCACACACCGGCGGTCTTCACCCAGAAGTAATTGGGCGAAGTCCCTTCGCGCCAACCCGCGGCAACCGTTCCGTCGAAGTTGATGGCCGCGATGCGACCGTTATTCGTGATGGTCGGATACATGTTCGTGGCACCAGCCGTTGTGGCAACGGCAGCGTTGGCGCGAGCCGAGGGGCTACCCGCGGGCAGGGTTTGGTAGTAGCCTTGACCGGCGATGGTGTTGCCGTCGCCCGAAAGTCCCCAGCTGTTCGAGGCTTCCTTCGTTCCGCTCGAACCGTGGTAGTTCAGGTGGCCGAATTCGGTCCACGAGGAAGTCGTTCGATCGTAGCGAGCCATGGCGCTGTGAACGGCGTTGTCCAGGAACGTGTAGCTGCTATTCAGATTGCCGCTAATCTTAGTGCCGTCTTCGCTGATGTTGGCGCGACCGGTCGTTACGTTGTTACCGCCGATGAGCGTCATCGTGCCGATGTCGGTCCCGGTCATGAAAAAGTACTGGCTGGTGTTGAGGCCCACCGACACGGGAACATCGTTCACAGTGGTCACATCCCAGAACTGAGAAGCGTTCGGGTACAGGTTTACTTGAGCGAAAGCCGCCGGAGCGATGAGAACGGCGAGAAGGGAAAGTCTTTTCATAGTGTTGTCCAAAAGTCGTTGTGATAACGTTATCACAACTTTCTCAAATTAAGCAACCTTGTAAAGAAAACCTTATCATGTCAGGTAAAAATACGGGGCAAGTAAGGTAGTAACGCTTGGGTTCCGTTGAACGTCCAAACCGTATCATGCGAGTTGTCTTGTCGATCGCAGCTTTGGGCGTCGTCGCGCTCTCGTCCGCCGAATTGGTGGCCGCCTTTGGCGCCGAGCGCACCACCGCCGAGTCGGTCCAAAACATCCGGTCTCTGCCTCATGACCTGGTGGGATATGGTCAAGGCGTGCGCGGCAGCGGGTTCGACTTTATGAGCGAGACCGCCACAGTGCAGGTTGCCGACCATCCGAAGCTCGCCTTCACCGAGTCGTTCACCATTTCGCTCTGGGCGTTTCCGCGCTCGCTACCAGGACGCTACTCGCCCAATTCGCAAATCTTCTTCCGCGGCGACGACCGCGATGGCCTTGATCCCTACTGCCTTTGCCTGCGCAAGGACGGCGTGTGGCACTTCGCCATCAACAGCGAGAAGGGCGGCAACTTTATCCAAGCGCCGGCCACGATCGGCCAATGGAGCCACCTCGTCGCCAGCTTCGACGCTTACCGCGGGCGCATGCGCCTGTACGTCAACGACGAGCTCATGGCGCAGAGCTTCACCAGCGAAACCCCGTTTAGTGGCCTCGACATTCAGTGGGATCCCGGCGTATCCATTGGCAACGTCCAGCGCACCCAAGCCAACCGCCACTGGCAACCGTTCGATGGCCTCATCGACGAGATTTTGGTCTACAACGACGCCCGCGCCGTGCCTTCGAATCAGGCATACGTCACGCGCCCACCGCTCAGCCAAACCGCGCCCAAGAAGCTGGGTCTGTTTGGCGACGTCAACAAAAGCACCATTCCCTAGGTCACAAAAAAAGTGGCCACCCTCTGCAGGGTGGCCAAAGAAAGCTTTGAATGAAGCTGTTAGTTGACGGGCTCGGTCGTGCTGCCCGACTTGTAGATGAGCTTTCCGCCAGCCGAGTAGGCTTGGGTGCCCCACAGGTACTTGGTCGGGCTCAGGGTTGCATCGAGCGTGTAGAACTTCGCCGAGGTATCAGCCAGGGTGTAGTTCGCACCGTTGCCGAATCGCTCCGGCGAGGTGTAGCGCATGTGCGTTTGGGTTGCGTTGATCGTGCCGGCGATACAAGCGGCGATGTCCGACTTGACGCGAGCCGTGGTGACGGCCCAGAAGTTGGCCTGAGTGTATTCGGTGGCGTTTTCGCCCACGAATGCGGCGCTGCTGCTAGCCGAGCCGAGCAAGAACGCGTTGGCCGGTCGGTGCGACTTGAAAGCCACGCCCGATGCCGTCGAGGTGTCGTTGATACAACCAACCACGTCGGTCAGCGGAGCCAGCAGAATCGTTTGCGACACGCCTTCGACGGTTGTTTGCGAAACCACGTTGGCGGGGTCAGCCGAGCGGCGCTTGCGCGGCATCAGCGCGGCGTTGGCCGTGTAGCTGAGGCGCGGAGCTTGGTTGTCTTGAATCGTCGGATCTTGCGAAGTTTGGCCGCCGGGAACGCCAGCGCCGTCGTTGTTGGTCGAGGTGCGGAAGTTGGTCGGTGCCATACCCTTGAGCTTGTCGTTCGGGCTCACAAATATCTGCTTGTTCTTGATGTACGGCATGATCGAACCCGACCAGTGGACGTAGCCGCCCGCCGAGTTGTTGTCGTTCGGGTACCAATACGCCGACGGGTAGGTGTCGTCGTTATCGTTGAGGTAGATGGCAATCGCGGTGCCGATCTGCTTCATGTTCGACAGGTCTTGAGTCTTCTTTGCCGAGAGTTTGGCTTGGGTGAAAACCGGGAACAGGATCGCCGCCAGGATCGCGATAATCGCGATAACAACGAGCAGCTCAATGAGTGTAAAGGCCTTTTTCATAACGGTGACACGGGAGAACTCCCACACCAAATGATCCATCGGCAACGTTAGCCCGTCGTTAAGGACTCACTAAGGCAATGTTAAGGGCACCCTAAGCCCGTGGCCTTACCAGGTTCAACCCACCGGGGAAAACCCCGGAGTGAAATTTTACGTAAGGATGTTAAAAGAAGTCAGTGGACGTCATCTTGAACCCATACTTGGAGAAATTGTCCCCCGGTCCCGCCGGGGAAATCATTCTCCGGGATACGTGGCGGCCCGACCCTCTCGCATCCAGCACCCCGCAATTCGGCATGATCAATCATGCCCTCCACGAGCTTCCTCTCGGCCAATACTCGGTGCGGCAACGCGTGCGCACCATGCAAGAGCACGAGCTCCTTTGGCGAGTTCCGGAGATCACCCACTTCTCCCTTGCGGGCGACAATCAGCCGCGCCTGATCGTGCTCCACCCTTGCTGTCCCGACGAACTCGTGCACCTTCTCGACCCGCAGGTCCCCACAATTCAAAAGGGCATGAGCAAGGGTCGGGTCGCTTTCCTTACTGCCGATGGCCAACCCATTCTCCGTGTTGAACCCTTCCGCGAACCCGAATCAGTGGAAACTCGCGTGTGGCTGGAACTTATGGACGAAGAACCGCGCCACATTCACTGGGCCCTCTTCGCCGCCCTCATATTGGCCGAGCAGCACGCCCCCCTCGACGAAGGAATGTCGCAGTACCGGCACACCCTGACCCGATAAAAAAGCTCCCCCGGAATCATTCCGAGAGAGCTCTCAACGAGACGACGAGGCGTCTTAAGCCGTGGCCTGCTTCACCACTTCGGTGAAGGCGGCGGGGTTGGCGATAGCCAACTCGCTGAGCATTTTGCGGTTGACCGCAATTCCCTTCTTGTTCATGCCGTCGATCAGTCGGTTGTACTTCACGCCGTTCAGGTTGCAAGCGGCGGAAATCCGAGCGATCCACAGTCGGCGAAAATCTCGCTTCTTGGCGCGTCGGTCGCGGAAGGCGTATTGGCCCGACTTCATCACCTGCTCGTGAGCACGGCGGAAGACGTTCTTCTTACGACCCCAGTAGCCCTTGGCTCGGTCGATGATCTTCTTGTGGCGCTTGTGGCGCATTAGGCCACGTTTAATTCTTGCCATTGTTGTTGTTCCTCTGTTTGTTCGTTGAGCGGTTTGCTCAGGTCATGACCGGGTCCCAGCCTCAAATGGGCGGTAGCGGTAAGGGATGGTTTCTTCGCCTAGAGAACCAGGAGGCGACGAATGCGCTTGCGCATCGTCTTGTGCACTTCCGGTTCGCCTTCCAGACGGCGCTTTTGGCCGCCGCTTTTGGCTGCGAAGAGGTGGCTGTTACTCGACTTCCTTCGCGTGATCTTGCCCGACCCCGTGATCTTGAATCGCTTCGCCGCCGTCTTGTTCGTCTTGATTTTTGGCATCTTGTTTCGGTCCCTTGCCCTTGACCTTCGGCATCATGATCATTGACATTTGGCGACCTTCAAGGTTCGCCGGTCGTTCGACCACGGCCACATCGGCACAAAGCTCGGCAAAGCGGTCCATCTTTTGTTTGCCAATCTGCGGGTGAACTAGCTCCCGCTGGCGAAACATGCAGACGACCCGCACTTTATCCCCTTCCGCGAAGAACTTGGATGCCGTTTTGGCAAGGTGTCCAAGGTCGTGTTCCGCGATTCGGGGAGTTATCTTTATACCCTTTAATTCTTGTTTGTGCTTCTTGTTCTCCTTGTCCCGCTTCTCTTGGTCGTACTTGTACTTACCGAAGTCGATGACGCGGCAGACCGGGGGGTCGGCGTTGGGAGCAACGAGCACGAGGTCGAGATCGACCGAGCGAGCCAGTTCGAGGGCGTCGCGCGATGTCATCACGCCTTTTTGTTCGCCATCGGCCATGAGCACGCGAACTTCTTTCATCCGCAGCAACCGCCCATTGATCATGGGTCCCTCTTCGCGGCGAGGGGGACGGCGGAATCCACCACGTTTAGGCGGAATAGTGACTAACCTCCAGGGAAATCATCATGTGTTTCGTCTTCATTATAGCGTCGGCAGAATTCATCCATCCGCTTAGGCTCAAATCCTTTGACGTCTGGCACCGGAAAAGCGGTGCAGGTACAGTCTTTGACTATGACGCGGTGGTGGCTGGCCGGAGCGATTTTGGCCCCGATGGTGGCGAAGGCGGGCGACTATGATCGCCCCATTTTTTATCTGTCCGGCGGCAAATCGTGGCAGATTCTCGGGTCGCAAGACTTGCGCAATGGCTACGGCCTGCACGTGCAATTCGCGAAACCCGACAAGCGCCTGAGTTTCCGCCAAAATCGAGCCAAATTGGTGTGGGAGGGCTACTACATGCACTCCACCGGCGGCCGCCCCAATCGCACCGACGACATCCAAACGAACCTCGGGGTGCTCGCCATGGGCCGCTTTGAGCAAGGTCAACCCGGCTCGGCCCGTTGGTATTGGGAAGCGGGTTGGGGACTTCAGTACATCAGCCGCCTTGGACCTGATATCAACCTGCACTTCAACAGCACGCCCACCTTCGGCGCGGGCTACGTGATTCCGATGGGGAGCCGCGAAATGTGGCTCGGCGCGCGCTACCTGCACATCAGCAACGGCGGGTTCCGTAAACCGAACCAAGGCCAAAACTGGATGCAGCTTTTGGTCGGAGTGAAGTTCTAACCTTGCCCAACGTTCGCTACGAACTCCTCAAATTCTGTCCGCACACCGGTGCTCGCCGTGGGCGTCTCCACACACCGCACGGCACCGTTGAGACGCCGTGCTTTATGCCGGTGGGCACGCAAGGCTCGGTCAAAACGCTCGGCTCCGAAGATGTTGAGGCGCTCGGTTTCGAACTCATTCTGGCGAACACCTACCACCTGGATTTAAGGCCGACCTCCGAACTGGTGGAGCGAGCCGGGGGCCTTCACGAGTTCATGTCGTGGCGCGGGGCGATCCTCACCGACTCCGGAGGCTATCAGGCCATGAGCCTGAGCAAGATGAACAAAATTTCGGACGAGGGCGTGCTATTCAAAAGCCATCTCGACGGACACGAAGTCATGCTCACGCCGGAGAAGTCAATCCAGATTCAGGCCCGGCTCGGCGTGGACATCTCGATGGCGCTCGACGTTTGCCCGCCCTACCCTTGCACTCGCGATGAGGCCGCCGCGGCGATGGTGCGCACTCACGAATGGGCGCCCCGCAACTTGGCGGCGCGCGGCGAAGCGCAGGCGATTTTTGGCATTGTGCAGGGCGGCGTTCACGAAGACCTTCGGCGCGAATCGGCGGCGTTTTTGAGCGATCAGCCGTTCGATGGGTTTGCGATCGGCGGAGTGTCGGTGGGCGAACCGACCGAGATGCAGTACCCGGTGGTGCAACTCGCCGCGCCGCTGTTGCCCGCCGACAAGGCGCGGTACCTCATGGGCGTGGGCCATCCCCAGGATATTTTGCATGCGGTGTCGTGCGGGGTGGACATGTTCGACTGCGTGTTGCCCACGCGCATGGCGCGGCACCAGTGCCTTTACACTCTGCGGGGGCGCGTGAACGCGGCCGGGGCGCGCTGGGCGGAGCACTTTGGCCCGCACGATCCGGACTCCGTGTTTCCCAGCACCGAGCGATATTCGGCGGCGTACCTCCGCCACCTGTTCAAGGCCAACGAGCCGTTTGCCGCGCGGCTGGCAACCTTGCACAATCTGGCGTTTTACGCCCGGCTGATGCAGGAGATTCGGACCGCAATTGACGAGGAATCGTGGCCGGCGCTGCGCGACCGCTACGCCCACGTCGGGGATTAATTCGGGTACTATCCTTGCTCGGAACGCGCTCGTAGCTCAGTGGATAGAGCATCAGCTTGCGGAGCTGAGGGTCGGAGGTTCGAGTCCTCTCGAGCGCGCCAAACTCCAAACAATTTGTTCCGGAGACATGGGTGACACCTTGTCCTGGCAAACCATCCGCAACTACCGGGCTAGGTGGCTCGTCTGTAAAGGCATATGCTGCGTCAATTTGCCCTATTCCTGCTCCTGATCCTGGCGTTGGTTGCGCCGGCCCAGACGAAGGAGCGGATTATCGCGCCGGGCGACACGGTTCGCCTGACCTGCGAGGAGGAGCCAAGCCTCAACGGCCCCTACAAGATCACCCGCGACGGGCTGATTGTCATGAAGTTCATCGGCGCGGTGAAGGTCAGCGGATTGACCACCGCCGAATCGGGCCTTAAGATCCGCGACCAATTGCTCTTGCATCGCGTGTTGACTCAGGCCACCATCACGATCACGTTCCCAAACGAGGCCACGCCGAGCAAACCGGTGCGCTTTGAGGGCGCGGTAAAGCTGGCGAGCGAGATTCCGTTCACCGATAAGATGAAGCTCGCCGACGTGATTAAGCTGGCCGAACCGACTTCGGCGGCGAACCTCATGGCGATTGAAATCATCAGCGAGTCGCAGAAGAAAGCCATTTACGAGTTCCCTCGCGAGAACCCGGAAATCAAGCCCGGCGACGTGGTGTTTTTCCCGCTTGTGATCACGCGCACCGGCACGATTTCGGTGCTCGGCGGAGTGGTGAAGCCCGGCGTGCAAACCTGGAGCGACGGCCTGACCGCGCGCCTCGCCATTAAGGCGGCCGGTGGCTTCGACGCCCTCGGCAATTCGATGCGCGTGCGGCTCGAACGCGAGAGTCAGTCCCCGCGCAATCTCGACCTCAGCAAAGACGAGACCGACGCGGAACTCGTGCCGGGCGATCGCCTGATCATCGAACTCAACCCCGTGCGACGATTCGTGTTCATGTCGGGCCAGACCGTCAAGTCGGGCGCGATGGAGTTTGTTGACGGCCTCACGCTGACGCAAGCGATTCAGATGGCGGGCGGCTTGATCCCCGACGCCAAGGTCAGGGAAGTCAAGATTTACGAATCCGCTGCCCGCGGCAATGGCAAGCTCAAAGGCACGTACAACCTGGAAAAAATCCTGCAAGGTTATGTCGGCGACGTGAAGCTGGTCCCCGGCGACCGGATTGAAGTCGGCAAGGTGACGCGTCGCCGGTGAGGCCGCGCTGGGACCGAACGCAGGGTCGCCCCGAGCCGATAGCCGCGCTCAACCGCATTCCTGAACGAGAGAACGGCGAGCCGCTCCTGAGTCTCGCTGAGGCGTGCCCCAGCGTGCGCGTATTGCGCCCGCAGGTCATTCCTTGGCTCCGCGCGAGCGTCTGCGCCAAGATCGAGGCGGCAGCCGCCAGCCTGCCGGAGGGCGTGTACCTTTCGGTGTGGGATGCCTGGCGCTCGCTTGACCGGCAGCGCAAGATTTACGAATGGATGACGCGCTGCGCGATCGAGGTGTTTGGCGAGTTGCCGCCCGCCGTGTTGCGACGCCGCATCAATCGCTGGGTGGCTCCGTGGGATCAGCCGGCTCCGCCGGGCCACTGCACCGGCGCGGCGGTGGATGTGGCGCTAGTTAACGACGACAACGAGGAGCTTGACGTGACCTCTCCGTACCCGCGATTCATCGCCGCGCCCACCTACACCCTCGGCCTCACCAACGAGGCTCAGGCGAACCGCTCGATGCTGGTGCAGGCAATGCTCGCGCAGGGGTTCTCCAATTGCCGCGACGAATATTGGCACTACAGCTACGGCGATGCGGGTTGGGCGGTGCGGGTTGGCGAACCCGAGTGCTTCTACGGCGTCGCGCCGCTTCCGGATGAGTTCCACGCGGCCCATGATGAGCTTTGGCTGCAGCGATTACTCGAGCGGCCCAACCCCTTTTTGGAAGGCAAGTAAGCGTTATACTGGCGGAATGCTCGGCGCATTTGCCCTCGCCACTTCCCTGCTTTTCGCGGACAAGGACTATCATCAGCGGCCGCCTTACGCGGCGGAGATTCCGACCCCGCAATCGGTGCTCGGATTCGCCATCGGCACGCGCCACACCGACGTGCTGCTGCAAGAAAAGGTGGTCACCGCCATCGCCAACGCTGCGCCCGATCGCGTCGTGCGCATGGATTACGGGCGGAGCACCGAGGGACGTCCGCTGCGGGTTTTCGCCATCTCTTCCCCGGCAAACATCAAGAATCTGAGCCAGATTCAGCGCGATATCGCGAGCGTCAACGCCGAGCCGGGCTCGGCTAAAGCGGCAGAAATTATTCGCAAATCGCCCGCCATCGTGTGGATCAACCAGTGCATCCACGGCGACGAGACCGCGTCGTTCGAATCGTCCATGGAACTTATGTATAACTTGGTCGCTTCTCGTGATCCCAAGGTGATGGCCGCGATGGAGAACGTCGTCGTGATCCTGAACCCCGTGTACAACCCCGACGGCCACGACCGCTACATTACGGCCTACAACTCGATTCCGCAAGGCAACCCCGAGCGCGGCTCGTACGATCGCAGCGTGCCGAGCGCCTTCATGGGCCGGGCGAACCACTATCGGTTCGACATGAATCGCGACCGCGTGGCGATGAGCCAGGCCGAAACCCGCCAAGAAGTGCGCATGTTTCTGCAGTGGAACCCCCAAGTTTATGTGGACCAGCACGGTCAGGTGGAGACGTACTTCTTTCCGCCCGTCCAGCAATCGGTGAACGCCAATGTAGATCGCGCGCGGTACGAAAAGTGGACCGACATCTTCGGGCGGGCGACCGGCAAGACGTTCGACAAGCAAGGCTGGACGTACTACATCCGCGACCAATTTGACTTTTTCAACGTGTGCTACCTCGACTCGCACACAACGCTGATGGGCGCCATCGGCATGACGCACGAAACCGACGGCGGTCGCGTGGTGTCGCAGCGTCGCTCCGATGGAACGATCCTGACGCTCGCGGATGGCATTGAAAAGCACTTGGCCTCGGCGATCGCGGTGGTGATGAGCGCCGCCGACAAGCGCGAGGAGCTACTTTCCAGCTACAAAACCTACAAAGAACGCGCCGTTTCGGGCGCTCATGCCGGCCCCATGAAGCGCGTCGTGGTGACCAGCGCCGAGCCGCGCGAACTTCGCCGGATGGCGACGTTGCTCGATCGGTCGGGCATAAAGTCGAGCTTTGCCGCGAATTCTTGGTCGCAGGCAAACGCCCACAACTATTGGACCGGCGCGAAGGAAACCGCCAAGTTCCCCGCCGGTTCGTTGGTGATTGACATGGCGCAGTCGCAAGGGCCGCTGGCCAAAGCGCTCTTGGAACCGACCGCCGAGTTTGAGCCGGAGTTTATCAAGCGCCAAATCAGCCTAGCGAAGAATCTCAAAAACGACCGACCCGACCCGGAATTGGACAGCTACGAGTTCTATGACAGTACGGCGTGGTCGCTTCCGTATAGCTTTAACCTCAAAGCTTGGTGGTGCGAGGACGCGCCGAAGGTGGCCAGCATGAATCAGCCACGCCTCGACGCGCCGCTGCCGCTCTCGCCGGTGGGCTACTTCTTCCGCTACACCGACCAAGAAGATATTCTCGCCGCCGCTCGGTTGCTGCAACGCGGCGTAAAGATTTCCGTGGTCACCCGCGAAATCAAGGCCGGTGGCGAAATTCTTGCCCCGGGCACATTCTTAATCCTCAAGGCACGTAACGATCAAAAGTCGCTGCAGGCGTTGTTGGAAGAGGGCGCGCCGACCGTGCAGGCTCTCGCCACCAGTTACCCCGACGAGGGCCGCAACGGCCCGGGGAGCGGGTCTGTTATGCAACTGGTTGCGCCGCGCATCGGCATTGCCTTTGGCGATGCGGGTCGCTTGGCCGGGGGCGCGACCTGGTACCTGATGGAACAAGAGTTTAAGTTCCCGTTCGAAAGTATCACGACCTCGGCGCTGAGCGGCGACCTGAGCGGATTCACCACGATCGTCGTTCCGGAAGGGGCGATGAACGCGTTCCCGAGCAAGCTCAAGGAGTGGGTCTCGGCGGGCGGCACCCTGGTGTGCCTCGGTGGCGGCAGCTGGGCGACCGGCGAAAGCAACGCCGGGAAAGTCGAGTCGAAATCCACCGCCGAAAGCCTGCCGGGCACCTTTTTCCGGGCAAGCCTGGATGCCTACCATTGGCTGAGCTACGGCTACCCACGCAACGGATACGCGCCGATCACCATGAGCGTGCCGCTCGAAGGCGATTCCTTCTACAAGACGCCAGAGGGCGGCGGGGTGGTTGATCTGGCCGCCGACCCCAAGACCACGCGCTGGCTCTCAGGATGGACCTTCCCCGACAGCGACAAGGAACTCGCCGGGACTTCGTGGTTGCTGAGCAAATCGCTCGGCCGCGGCCAGGTCGTGCTGTTCTCGCAGGATCCGACGTGGCGGGCGCAATATCCCGGCCTCTGGAAGCTGTATCTGAACGCGCTGTTCTTGGGCTCGATGCAATAGATGAATTACGCCGAGGCCCTCGCCTACGTGCACGGATTGGCCCCGCGCGGGTGGCGCATGGGGCTGGACCGGATGCACGAGTTCGCCCGCCGCGCGAGCCTGGAAGTCGGCCCCGAGCGCAAGTTTCTGCATATCGCGGGCACGAACGGCAAAGGCTCAACCACGGCGTTTGTGCAGAGTCTTCTGCGCGAGCACGTCGCCCGCGAGGGCGCGTTTTTCAGCCCGTTTGTTTACGACCCGCGCGAGCGAGTGCAAGGGCCGGATGGTTACATTCCGGAGGCTGACTTTGCGCGGATCGTGACCGAACTCGAACCGCTCGTCGAGGAACTAGAAGCCTCTGAGTTTGAACTGAAGACCACTATCGGGTTCAAGTTTTGGGCCGAGCAGCATTGCCAAGCCGTTGCTCTTGAGGTGGGGCTGGGCGGGCGGCTCGATGCGACCAACATTTGCGTCCCGGCGGCCACCGCGATTGTGAGCATTGGCCTCGACCACCAAGCCATTTTGGGCGACACCATCGAGCTCATCGCCGCCGAAAAAGCGGGCATCATCAAGCCAGGCGTGCCGGTGGTCCTCGGGAGTCTCCCCGAAGCCGCGGAGCGCGTCATCCGCGCGATAGCCGACGAGCGCGGCGCGCCGATTGTGCGCCCAGAGCCGCCTGCGCACACGCCAACGAAACTAAGGGGGAGCATGATGCCGCACAACTTCGCGGTCGCGTTGGCGCTCTTTGGGGCGGCTGGTTACACAGCTGATCCGGCGAGCGTTCAACGGGCCGCCGCCACCGCCACCTGTCCGGGCCGGTACGAGCACCGCGAGATTAATGGCCGCCTTTGGATATTGGACGGCGCGCACAACGCCGATTCGGCCCGAGCGCTCGCCGAAAGCCTCGCGCAGGACGGGCACCACGACCTTGTGCTGATCACCAACGTGCTGCACGGTCACAACCCCAGCGAGGTGTTCGCCGCGCTGGCACCGTTTTGCGCCGAGGCACGGGTCGTGCCGATCGACTTTCACCGCGCCCGCGCGGTCGAGGAGACCGCCGCCTTGCTTCGCGAGCACATCCCCGACACAGTGGCAAACACAACTTTGGCGGCGGGTCTTGAGGACCTGCCGCCAAATTGCACCGTGCTGGTCACCGGGAGCTTTTATCTCCTCGGCGACGTCCACCGATACCTCAGTTGTCGTAGTTGATCGTGGTTTCGCTCACTACATAGTCCTTTTTGTTGACCAGGCAGCGGAACTTGAACTTGCGACGGGTGCCACCCGCGCTCGTGACTTCGGCTTCGCCGGTCACTTCATAAAGCAGGTTGCCCGCATCCTTGCGCGACGGCTGCCAGAAGCGCAGATCGTACTGGTTACCAAAATCCCGGGCAATGCGAGCGCGAACGGCTTCGCGAGCGGCGTCTTCCGGACTCTTGATGATCGGCGGAGTCGGCGGCTTCGGACGATCCGGCTGCTCGCGACCGAGGTTTAGATCGTAGCGCGAGATGCGACCCCGAGTGTTGTCCACAGTTGCCGTGAAGTCAAAGTCGCGAAGTTCCTTACCGAGTTGGAACGTGCCGTTACCGGTCGAGATATCCTGATCGCGATCGCGGCGAAGCGACGACTTTCGGAACGTGATTCGCGTGTTGTTTCCATGCTTACGGCGGATGTCGGCGATCACTCGGTCTTCAACCGCCTCGCGCGATTGTTGCTCGCTCCAGCCGATTTGTTCCCGATCTAAGTCGTAACGAGTCGAGAGCGCGCGTTGCCGATAAGTATCCACCGAAACATCAAACGTGAAGTTGCGTCGGTCTTCGCCACGCCGAACAATATATCCGGCGCCCGTCACATCAACGCGGTCGCGCCCAGCATCCCGCTTGTTCGCCTTGGTAAACACGACATCGTAGCCGCGGCCCTCGCGACGGGAAATCTCGTCCTCCACTGCCCGCTTGGCAATTTGCACCGAAGGCGGATCGCCAGCCAGGGCAAAGTGGGCGGCCAAAGCCAAACCGATTACTGCAAACTTTTTCATCATCATTAGTTTAACGAACCTGCTTATCAAATGCCATGTTTAGCTTAAAAATACTGGGCATTATTCCCTAACTTTGAGCGACGATCCTGACAATTCTATCAGCCCCGTTGAGCACCACATAGATCGCGCCATCGGGTCCCACACGCACGTCGCGCACTCGGCCCATGTCGCGCAAGATCGTTTCTTGAGAGACCATCTTGCCGTCCTTTAGGCGAATGCGATCGAGGTTTCCACCGGCCAAACCACCAGCCACAAAGTCGCCACGCCACGCCTTAAACTTCGGCGAGTTCACCACCGCCAGACCGCTCGCGCCGATGCTGGGAAGCCAACGGAAGGCGGGCATTTTGAAGTTTTGGTCCGCCGAGGGGTAGGCCGTGGTCAACACGGTGTCGTTGTAATTGATGCTAAATGCGATCTTCGGCCAGCCGTAGTTGGCTCCTTTGTCGATGACGTTCATTTCGTCGCCGCCTCGCGGACCGTGCTCAGTGTCCACGAGTTCACCGCTGAGACCCTGCGCCAGACCCTGCGGGTTGCGGTGGCCATAGCTCCAAATGGAGCCCAGCGCGCCTTGGCGCGCCACAAATGGGTTGTCCTTGGGCACCGACCCATCCTCGTTCAGGCGATGAATCTTGCCGTTGGTGCGCGTGAGGTCCTGCGCGAGTTCGCCGCTGCCGCGCTCGCCGGTGCTAAAGAAGATGTGACCCGTGCCGTCGAACACGATCTTGCAACCGAAGTGCACGCCGCTTCGCACATATTGGCGATCGGGCGCAGTCCAGATATCCTGCTGACTCACCCAATCGAAGTCGCCGCCGTTTGCCTTCAGCTTCCCGCGAACCAGTCGCGTCATCGCGCCGTTCGATTTGGGATCGGCAAACGAGAGGTATACCCAGCCGTTCTTTTTGTAGTCGGGGTGAACCGCGACCTCCATTTGGCCGCCTTGACCCATCTCCACCGTGGGTGGTAATCCGTTAATGGTTCCGGTAGCTTTGCCGCCCGTGAGCACCGAGATGCCGCCGGGGCGGTTGGATACGAGCATCCGACCATCGGGCAGCCAGTCCAGCGACCAGGGCGTGCGCAAGCCTTGCTTGGTGTCAACCACCTCTTCGATGCGGTACTTGATGCCGCCCGATTCGTACATTCCGCCCGTGGCCTTGGGCTTTGTCTCCTCGCGCAACGCATCGCGCTGAAGTTCGCGAATGTGCACGACCATGGCCCACACGGTGGCGTCGTCCATGCTCTCGCCAAAGGGCTCCATCCCCATGTCCTTCACGCCGTTCTTAATCGCATCGAAGAACGGCTTATCCCACTTTTGGTGGTACTTATCGAGCGTAAGGAGTGAGGGCGTGCCGCCGCCACCGCCTTCGGCTCGCCGACCGTGGCAGTTGCCACAGTTCGTGTCGTAAATCGCGGTGACGCTGCGGCCCTGAACTTGGATTTTTTTGGCCGGCTCTTTGGCCGAAGCTTCTTCTTTCGGGGCGCAGGCAAGGGCGGCTAACACCGCCAGGGGTCCGATCAACCAAATTGGTCGCATGCTTCGCATCTTAGCGTAAACTACGGTTATGATTCACACCCGGTCGCATGTTGCCCCTGTCACGCGGAACGCGGGCATGCCACTTGACCAAAGTTGGGTGGAAGAAACGGTCATTAATCGCAGTGCCGTGGAGCGCCGCGCCGCTACCTTGGGCGGTCGCCGAACGGTTAAGAAGGCATGGCAAGCGGCTTGGCTCTTGCGGGCGGTTGAGTGCATTGACCTAACCACCCTGAGCGGCGACGACACCGAAAGCAATGTCCACCGCCTGTGCGCCAAGGCCAAGCAACCCGTGCGGCAAGACTTGCTCGACGCGCTCGGGGTCGGGCCGATTCGCACCGGCGCCGTGTGCGTGTATCACAACTACGTGGAGGCTTGCGTGAAGAATCTGGCCGGCAGCGGCATCCCCGTCGCCGCAGTGAGCACCGGCTTTCCGGCGGGGTTGTCGCCGTTCCGCGAGCGCATTCACGAAATCAAGGCGAGCGTCCAATCTGGCGCGTCGGAAATTGACATCGTCATCACCCGGGCGCACGTGCTCAACCAAGATTGGCAAGCCCTTTACGACGAGATGCAGCAGTTCCGCGAGGCATGCGGCGAAGCCCACGTGAAGGCGATTTTGGCCACGGGTGAGCTCGGCACGCTCTCGAATGTCGCGCGCGCGAGCCTGGTGTGCATGATGGCCGGGGCGGACTTTATCAAGACCTCGACCGGCAAGGAGTCGGTCAACGCGACCATTCCCTTTGGCCTCGTGATGTGCCGAATGATCCGCGACTACGAGGATCGGACGGGCTTTAAGGTGGGCTTCAAACCGGCCGGCGGAATCCGCACGGCGAAGCAGTCGCTGGACTTTCTCACGCTCATGCGCGAGGAGTTGGGGCCACGATGGCAACAGCCCGACCTCTTCCGCATCGGCGCTTCGACGCTACTCAGTGATATCGAGCGGCAGTTAGAGCACTACTTGACGGGCCAGTATTCGGCGTACAATCGCCACCCGATGGCCTAGCTGCCCCAGATCACCTTGTTGGCGTCTTGCTTGGTTTTGTGCTTGGCAAGCGCGTTGAGCAACGCTTGGCGGGTGCCCTTCTGCTCTTCGTACGGCATGCGCAGCATGAGGATGCGTCCGGCTCGCGGCGAAGGCGACGATCCAAGCGCGGAGTAGGCAGCAATGCGCGTGTCCGAATTGGGATCGTAAGTGAACTTGCGAAGCATGTCGAGGAACTCTGGGCGATTCGTACCCATAAACAGTTGGCAGAATCGGCGACGCACTTGACCGCGCGGCTTGGTGCGACGAATGTACGCCTTCACCAGGTCCGGGTGCTCTGGAAACTTGCGCGTGAGTTCGGCAATGGCCATCGCCACTTCTTCTTCTGGCTCGGCCAGCAGAATCTCAAACACCACCGCTCCTTCAATTTTGTCCGCGTAGGGCAGCAAATTCTTGGCCGCTTGCAACCTGCTTTCGGGCGGCGAATCCTGGTCGCGCATCACGCTCTTGGCGGATTCGACATCCAGCGCCTGTTGCTTGCTGAACCCCGGGTTTTTGGCGTCGCTTGGGTGCGCGATCGAGCTGATCATCCAGCCCATGCCGATTAAAGCGGCGGCGGCAAGAACCTTCGGTCCTTGCTCCTTCAGCCATAGCAAAACGGGGTGTTCGCCAGGATACATGGCGCTCTTTAGATCCATCCTCCCCAGAGTTTTCGGTTCATTCCTCTACTCTTTTGACGAAAAAACCACACAATTTTGTAAATCTTGTGAAAAGGTTGTCACAAACTGGCCCTTTCCGGACAATTAGAAGCAGAGCAAAGCACGTTCTGGTGAGGCAAATTGCCTTCCGAATTGCAAGGCGGGTTGGTTTACTCAATCCGCCTCTATTTTTTTAGCCGTCGGCCGTTTTGTCAAACACTTGCGCCTTCACCCAGATCGGGCAACCCACGCGCAACGCCAACGCAATCGCATCGGATGGCCGGCAATCCACTTCGTACTGGCCGCTGCGGTCTTCGATGAACAGCTTCGCGTAGTAGGTGTTCGTCCAAATGTCGTCGATGAGGACGCGCACCAGGCTTCCGCCCAGGCGATGCAGCAGCGTGCGCATAAGGTCGTGGGTCATCGGGCGGTCGGACTTTTCGCCCTCGAACGCCATGCTGATAGCGGTCGCTTCAAACAAGCCGATGATGATCGGCACCCGGCGACCGGACTCGTCGGCGAGCATGACAAACCGCTGCACCGAGCCATTGGTTTCGGCGACGTAAAGACCCTCGACAGTCACTTCTACCGGCTCAGATTCAACCTGTTCCTCCTCGTCCTCTTCGTACGGAAAGAACGCAGGCGGCTGGTTTAGCTGATCGTCAAACTCATCCGGCATGGCAGAAAGGTACCTAGTTCAGGACGCGTCCGGCAAGGTAGGCGTTGTAGGGCAAGCACGAAGAGAGCTCGGGATTCTCGTACAGGGGTAACGCTTTGGCCAGTGCCCGGGCCGTGTCAACGCTCGTCAGGCACGCGATTCCGGTTTCGATGCAGGTGCGGCGAATGAGTTTTGCCTCGATGGTGCTCTGCTTGCCATGGGTGGGCGTGTTGATCATTAGGCGGACTTGCCCAGCCCGGATCAGGTCCACGAGATTTTCGCCGCCGTCCAGCATCTTGTTGACCAGCCGAGCTTCGATTCCGGCTTGTTGTAACACGGCGTGCGTTCCGGCGGTGGCGGCGATGGGAATGCCGAATTTTCTTAGCTGCTCGGCAATCTCGACGGCGAACATCTTGTCGCGATCATCGAGCGTAAGCACGACATAACCGCTACTTTTGAACGTGACATGGCTGGCGATGAGCGCCTTGTAGAGCGCGGCCTCGAACGTGAAGTCCAGGCCCATAATCTCGCCGGTGGACTTCATTTCCGGGCCGAGGCTCGGCTCGACCTTGCTGAGTTTTTGGAAGCTAAACACGGGTGCCTTCACGGCGTAGAACGGGGCGGTGGCTTCGAGGGCATCGGCGTTCATGTCGCCCACCGGCATCACCCAGCCGGGTCGTCCACCCGCGGCGACCTGCCAGAGGCCGCTCACGAAACCAAGTTCCTTTAGGGTCTTGCCCATCATGCACTGCGTCGCCAACTGCACCATCGGAATTCCGGTGACCTTGCTCAAGTAAGGCACCGTGCGGCTGGCGCGCGGGTTGACTTCGAGCACGTACGCCTGGTTGTCGCGAATCACGAACTGGATGTTCATCAGGCCACGCACGTCAAGGCGACGCGCGATCTGGCACGCGGCGCGCACCATCTCGACTTGCACTTCGCCGCTCAACGTCACCGGCGGATACACCGCCATCGAGTCGCCGCTGTGCACGCCGGCGCGTTCAATGTGTTCCATCACGCCCGGCACAAGGGTGTCGCTGCCGTCGGAAATCACGTCAACTTCGGCTTCCTGACCCAAAATGTATTCGTCCACCAGCACCGGCTGGCCAGGGTTGGCGTCAGCGGCTTCGGCAAAAAAGTGAGCCAGCTGATCGTCGTCGAAGCAGATTTCCATGGCCCGACCGCCGAGCACAAAGCTGGGCCTGACAAGCACGGGATAGCCGACTTCGGCAACAACGCGCTGGGCGTCGGCGACGCTCGTCACGGCTTTGCCACGCGGCTTGCGAATGCCGAGTTCGTTGAGCAACGCGTCGAACTGGTCACGATCTTCGGCGAGAGCGATGGCGCGAGGCTGCGTTCCCAGCACGCTCACGCCGGCGGCGTCCAGGTGCTCCGCGAGGTTGATGGCGGTCTGGCCTCCGAACTGGCAAACCACTCCGCGCGCGCCGGTGGCGCGCACCACGGCGACTACATCATCGAGCGTCACGGGCTCAAAAAACAGGCCGTCGCCGGTATCAAAATCGGTGGAAACCGTCTCGGGATTGTTGTTGATGATCTGGGCTCGGTAGCCCATTTCGTTGAGCGCCCACACGCAGTGAACGCAGGAATAATCAAACTCAATCCCCTGACCGATGCGGATCGGCCCCGAGCCGAGAACGAGGATGGAGTCTGGCATGCTCCGACTATTTTGGCACGTTACGCGTTTCGATACGCGCTCAAAATTTCGGTCGCCGGGCCATCGGCGCGCAGCTTGCCTTTTTCCATCCAGAGGCAGCGATCGGCCACGCGTTCCACGGCATCGGGATTGTGCGAGACAAAGAAGATGGTGCCGCCAGCTTGGCGAAACTCGGCGAGGCGGTCGTAGCACTTCTGCTCGAACTTCGCGTCGCCCACGGCCAGTACTTCGTCCACGATCAGCAGATCGGCATCGACGTGAGCGGCAAGCGAAAAACCGAGCCGCGCCATCATTCCCGCCGAATAGGTGCGGACCGGCGAATCAATATGCGAGTGAAGCTCGGCGAAGTCCACGATGGCCTCAGTTCTCTCGCGAACCTGCTTGCGCGTGAGGCCCATGATTACGCCGTTGAACAGCAGATTCTCAAGCCCGGTGAGGTCGGGGTGGAAGCCGGCGCCGAGCTCAAGCAACGGAGCCATTCTCCCGCGCCTTGTGATGGTGCCGCTCGTCGGCTGGTAGATCCGGGCGACCAGGCTGAGGACGGTGCTCTTCCCCGCCCCATTGCGGCCAACGAGGGCCACCGATTCGCCTTGCCGCACCTGAAAACTGACATCGTCCACCGCGACAAAGTGCTCGAGTGAACGCTTCCGCCACCACAATAGGCTGGTTTTGAGGCTCGCCGCGCCGCTATGGCTCAGCAAGAACTCCTTGCGGACGTGGTCGAATTGGATCAGCGCGTCGGCCATTAGGGACGCTCCACGAAGCGCGACTTCAGGCGATTAAAGAGGGCGTATCCGCCGACGAGCACCACAACACTGAGTCCGGCGGTGAGGCCAAGCATGCCCCAATCCATGGGTAGTGGGTCCACGAATTGACCGTCCACCCACACTCGGCTGGGCGGGACAAGAATCTTGCGGTAGGCCGTGCACAGCATCGCGATCGGGTTCGCGTGATAGGCGGTGTAAATCCAGCCGTTCTCGCGAACAACGGGCGAGTTCGCCACCGTCTCGCTGAAATACATGATCGGGCACACGAAGAACAGCAGGTAGAGGAGCACGCCGACGATGTACTTGACGTCCTCGTAAAACGTGTTGAGCGCGCTCACGATGAGCCCCACGCCCAGCGTAAGGGCTAGCTGGATGACGAGCAGAAGCGGCAACCACAGCAGGTTCATGGTCAGCGGAAACGCGCCGGGATTGAACGCCCACACCACCAGTCGGAACACAAAGAAAACCCCGAGCGCGAGGATGAAATGCAGGAAGTTGCTCAGAATCGGCGCAAGCGGCAAAATCTCGCGCGGGAAATAGGTTTTGCGCACCACTGGCAACGCCCCAATGACGGACTGCGCGGAGTCCATAATCGCCAGTTGAAAGAACATGTAAGGCAGGTACCCCGCCAGAATGTACGCGCTAAAGCTCGGCATCGGGTTGCCGAGCAGGTATTTGAACACCACCGTCATGACGGCGATCGTGATGAGCGGGTTGAGCAGCGACCAGAAAAAGCCGAAAAAGCTGTTCTTGTAGCGGATGCGGATTTCGCGCTCGATCATGCTGAGGAGCAATTCACGGAATTGCCATAGTTCTCGCAAGTGCGCTCGCATCACGGTACCGCCAAAAACCGCTCAAGATCGGGCGCGGCGGCAAGCAACGTCTTGGTGTACTCGTGCTGCGGACTGGCGAACACGGACTCGGTGGGGCCGGCCTCCACGATGATGCCTTGCCGCATCACACACACCCGCTGCGCGATGTAGCGAACGGTCGCGAGGTCATGCGAAATGTAGAGCATGGCGGCCTTTTCGACTTCCTGGAGGTCGCGCAGGAGATTGAGAATCTGCGCCTGAATCGAAAGATCCAGCGCCGCGGTGGGCTCGTCGAGCAACACCAGCGCAGGATGCAGAGCCAAGGCTCGACCGATGGCCACGCGTTGTCGCTGACCGCCGCTAAGCTGCCGCGGCAAACGGTCATGCAGGGTTGGGTCGAGCCCGACCCGTTCCATGAGGTTCGGCACATCCACCGAGTCGCCATGGATGCGGCCCGGTTCGCCGAGGCTTCGTCCGATCGTCCAGCGGGGATCGAGGCTGGCATAGGGGTCTTGCCAAACCATGCCCACTTTGCGCGCGAGGTCCTCGCGCCGGATGCGTTCACCATCCAGCCAAATCTCGCCGCTCGTGAGCGGCTGCATGCCCAGAATCGCGCGGGCCAGCGTGGTTTTGCCGCAGCCGGACTCGCCGACCAGCGCCACGACTTCACCGGCGTTGACGCTGAGACTCACGCCATTGACGGCGCGGAATCCGCCTTTGTACTCGACGACCGCGTCGCGGACCTCAAGCATCGAGGCTGGCTCCTTCGTCCACGTGCTTGCTCCACAGGAGCTTCTCGGTGAGCTTGGCGAGGAAGTCGCTGTCGTCCACGCTCACAAGTGTGGTGACAAACGGGGAGCGTTGCACGCGCACGGTGTCGCCACTAATCATGGTGAGGCGGCCTTGGCCATCGCAAGAAAGCACGACGTCCCCGCGCGTCTCGACGCGGATTTCGACGACCGAGTTGGGGCGGAGCACGAGTGGCCGCGCCGAAAGCGTGTGCGGGTTGGCCGCGGCGAGAATCATCGCCTCTAAGTCTGGGTCGCAAATGGGGCCGCCCGCCGAAAGGTTGTAGGCGGTGGAGCCGGTCGGAGTGGCGACGATGACCCCGTCGGCGGGGTAGCGCGTCAAGTGATGCCCATCCACTTTGACCTCGAAATAGAGCATACGAGCGGTCACCGCGCGCTGCACGACAGCTTCGTTGAGGGCGTGCAGGGTAGCGATCACTTGGCCGTCGCGAATGAGGTCCGTCTTCAGCATCATGCGCTCGATGAGGCGGGCTTGCCCGTCAAAAAAGTTGCTGAGCGCGGCACCGACCTCGTTAGGGTCGCACTGCGTGACGAACCCGAACCGGCCAAAGTACACGCCGAGAATCGGGGTTGGGTGCGGGCTACAATAGTGCGCTGCGCGCAGCAGTGTGCCGTCGCCACCAAAAGCGATCATCAGGTCGGCGCGGCCCAGCTCTTCCGGACCAAAGGCTGGCACATCCAAAAATGGAGCACCTTCGGTGTCGCTCGCCAATTCTACTTGGCGAGCCCGAAGGAACTCCACTGTTCGTCCCGCTGCTTCGACCGCGTCGGGTCGGCGAGCGTTCACCAAAAGGTGAATGCGCACTTATTGAGCGGCGGCCGAACGCATTCGCTCAAGGTTGCGTCGAGCTTCCGCGTAATCGGGGTTCATCTTAAGAGCCTTTTCCAACAAGGCGATGGCTTCCTTGCGCTTGTTCAAGCGTTCGAGGGTCACGGCCAGGTTGTTGTAAGGCGGCAGGTAGGCGGCCTTGGAACTGATCGAACGGCGGAACATCGTTTCGGCGTCCTTCAGACGATCGGCTTGGTAGTAGTACAGACCGAGCCCGTTCATCGCTTGCACGTTCTTGGGGTCGGATTGCAGCACCGAGGCGTACTGGGCGCGAGCGTTTTCGCGCTCACCCATTTGCCACATGGCGTTGGCCATTTCCACGCGCACATCGCTGCGAGCGGGGTTCTTTTGCAGATACTGCTTCCACAGTCCAACGGCGCCCTTAAGGTCGCCCACTTGGCTGCAGCACGCGGCGTAGTTCAGCGTGGCCGACGGCGTCGGGCTCATCTTGTAGAGGCGTTGGAAGAACGGCAATGCGTCCTCGTAGCGGCCCTGCTTAAAGAGCATAATGCCCAGGTTGTTGATCGCATCCTTGTCGTTTGCGTTCATCGAAACGGCCTTGCGATAGGCTTCTTCGGCACCCTTGCTGTCGTTGCTCGACGAGCGAAGCACGCCGAGGTTGTACCAGTAGTCGCTTTGGTTGCCTTTGGTGGCTTCCAGCGCCTCAAACATTTCGAGGGCGTCCACCTTCTTGCCTTGCTTCAGATAAATCTGAGCGAGAGCAAACGTGGCGTCCATGTCTTGACCGCTCTTGGCGACAACTTCCAGGTAGGGGACGGCTTCGGCTTCCTTCTTCAGGCGGAGCAGAGCGAACCCGGCGTTACGGTTGAACAGCACTTCTTCCGGTCGGCCGGCGACTGCCTTTTGGTAGCAGTCGGCAGCTTCCATCAGCTGGTTGTTGCCTTCGTAGGCGATGCCCAGGTTGTTCACAGTAAAGGGATCAGCCGCTTCGGGTCGGAGTTCCATGGCCTTTTTGTAAGCAGCGATGGCACCCTTGTAATCCTTCTTTCGCAGGCTGAGGCCGCCGATGTTGTACCAAGCTTCGGCTTGGTCCGGCTTCTTTTCCACCACCATGCGGTACTGGTCGAGCGCGCCTTCCGAGTTGCCAACCGCGAGGTAGGCGTTGCCCAGATTGTTCATGACTTCAAGGTCGTCCGGACGCAGCTTCTGGGCTCGTTCGAGGACGGCCACGGCCTTGGCGTTGGCGTTGTCCTTGATGTAGAAGAAGCCAAGCCAGGAAAGAAGCTCCACGTTATCGGGCGACTTGTCGAGGGCAGCTTCGAGTTGGCCGATCGCCCCGGCTAAGTCTCCGGCCTTGTACTTGTTGGCCGCTTCGACGATCTGAACCTTGGGATCGTCCGCCGCACCACTTTGAGCCGGGGCAATCGCGGCGGTCATGAGGACCGCTAGGATTGCAAGATTCTTCAATAATTGCTTCATATGATTACTCTATTTGCCCGACATGACCGAGGGAATACACCCCTCATAAAGCTCAGACAATTCGCCCAACTTCAGGTGAATATTGTCCACATCAAGCGCGTCGTTGTCACCGGTGAAGGTGCCAAACCGATCAACTTCCAAACCGAAAGACGACGCTAACTTCAATATCGCGTCAACATTCTGTTCAGAAGCGGCCACTACTACCTGGCCGGGGAACTCCCCAAACCAGCGCGCATCGGCCCGCTCTAATCCATTCATGGCGGCGATGTCCGTGGTTGCCTTGGCTCCGCAGTGACTCAGCACGCAGAGTTCGGCTAGCGCGAACACCAGTCCCCCTTCACTACAATCGTGGGCGGCTTCGAACAGGTTCTGCTCGGCAGCCGCAACCAAGAAGTTGCAGAGGTCACGCTCCTTTGGCAAGTCTGGTGAAAGTGGTCGCCCGTTCTCCACGCCATGAACTTCGGCGAGGTAACTCGACGCCCCCAAACCTTGCTGAGGTGCAATTTCCCGGGAATAGTATAGTAGCAATGCGACGCTATTCTTCCCCGTGACCTTACTTGGTTTGCGGTTCGATGCGCACTTTATGACGCCCAGCATGCCAATCAGCGGGGTTGGCAGCACTTCGCCAAGGTCGCTTTCGTTGTAAAAGCTCACGTTGCCGCTGATGACCGGTGTGCCCAACGCCTCCGCCGCATCGGCAATCCCGCGCACGCTTTCGTCGAACTGCCAGTAAATATGGGGCTGTTGCGGGTTGCCGTAGTTGAGGCCGTCCGTCACCGCGGTCGGGAGGGCACCAGTGCAGGCGACGTTGCGCGCGGCCTCGCACACCGCTAATTGTCCGCCCACATAGGGGTCTAGATACACCCAGCGTCCGTTGCCATCCACCGAGAAGCTGAGGCCGCGCTCGGTTCCGCGCGGAGCCAAGACCGCGCCATCGGCCTCGCTCGGGCCGAATGCGGTTTGGGTTTGCACTTCTTGGTCGTACTGTTGATACACCCATCGGCGACTACTGAGGTTCGCGCTGCCCATGAGGGCTTTCAGCGAAGCGGCAAGATCGGCCACCGGAATCGTCCCGATGTCAAAACTGGTTGCTTCGCGGAAGTAGTCCGGCACCGCGCTCGGCGAGGTGTAGGTCGGGCAGAAATCGGTGAGTAGCTTCGGGTTCACCTCGGCGATTACCTCGCCGTGACGGCGGATCGTCACAACCGGGTTGGCCGTGACTTCCCCGATGACCACCGCGTGGATGCCCCACTTGCGAAATACGTCGAGAACCTCTTGTTCGCGGCCCCGATGCGCGACCGCCAGCATGCGCTCTTGACTCTCGCTGAGCATCAGTTCGTAGCCACTCATGTCGTTTTCGCGGGCGGGCACCATGTCGAGATTGATGGTCATGCCGACGCCGCCCTTGCTGGACATTTCGATGGTGCTGCAGGTGAGGCCCGCCGCGCCCATATCCTGAATCGAGTGAACCGCGCCGGTTCGCAGCGCTTCAAGGGTGGCTTCAATGAGGAGCTTTTCGGCAAAGGGATCGCCGATTTGGACGTTCGGACGCTTGTCTTCGTTGTCCTCGCCCAAGGCATCGCTGGCAAAGGTCGCGCCGTGAATGCCATCGCGTCCTGTGGCCGAACCCATGTAGATCACCGGGTTGCCGGGACCACCCGCACCCGCCGTCGCGATCTCGTCCATGCGGACCATGCCGACGCTCATCGCGTTGACCAGCGGGTTGCCGCTGTAGCGCGGGTGGAAGGAAACTTCCCCGCCGACGGTAGGCACCCCCACGCAGTTGCCGTAGCCGCCGATGCCTGCGACCACGCGAGAGAACAGATAGCGATTGCGCTTGACGACCTCAGGGTCGGCGCCGCCGTCGTGAATCGGGCCGAAGCGCAGGCTGTTGAGGCTGGCAATGGGGCGCGCGCCCATTGTGAAAATGTCGCGGATGATGCCGCCGACCCCGGTGGCCGCTCCCTGGTAAGGCTCCACCGCGGACGGGTGGTTGTGACTCTCAATCTTCATGGTCACGCCCCAGCCATCGCCGAGGGGTACCACGCCGGCGTTTTCCAGGCCATCGCCTTCCATCGCCTCCTTGTATTTCTTAAAATAGTTGAGCACCGGGCGCGAGTACTTGTAGCCGCAGTGCTCGCTCCACATTACGGCGAACATGCCGAGTTCGGTGTAGCTCGGTTCACGCTCCAAAAGCTCACAAATGCGGCTAAACTCGAAGTCATTCAGGCCCATGGACCGATACACATCAACCGCAATTGCGCTCATCCCCCTTATTATGGCGGGTACCTGGGCTTGCGGTCCCACCGGGAATCCGGCTGAGTTTCTTGGCCGTTGGGAGGCCACGCTCAAAGGCGTGGCCAAGCCGGGTACCCCGCCCGACATCGTCAAGAGTTTGGAACGAGTACGCGTGGACCTAAAACCCGACGGCTCGGCGGTCGTCGTGCTCATGTCCATGCCCTACACTGGCATCTGGCGCGGAGATTCGCCGATCACAGTCCGCCTAACCCAGGTGCTTGGCAAGCCGTTGCCGGCAAAAGACGTGTTCGAAGTGAAGCTCGACTACAAGCAAGGGCGAGTGCAAGTCTACAAAGAGTGGATCGCGATCCGGAGAATCTCTGAAACCGTGCCCGCCGACGGCACGTAAGGACGTTATCTTGGACGCGCGACTGGTCGGACTGATCTTGCTCGCGGTGATTGCCCTTTATGCGGTGCTCACCTTCAATCGCTTCGTCCAGATGCGGCACCGAGTGACCAACGCGTGGCAGCAAGTGGAGATTCAACTGTCCACGCGCGACCGTTTGGTGGACCAACTTTTAGAACTCGACGCCCTCCATGCGGAGCATCAGCGCGAAATGGTCGGCGAGATTCTGCAAGCTCGTCAGCGGCTCGCCGAATGCAACGGCGTGGGGCCGTGCGCCGAGGCAAACCTAGCCATGCGCGAGGCTCTCACGCGATTTTTGACAATTGTGGAGGACTATCCGAACGCGCCGGAAATCGCCGACAGTCTCGTCCGACAAATCGGTCGAGCCGAGGACAAAGTCGCCTTCACGCAGCAGTTCTACAACGACCGAGTGACGGCTTTAAATACGAAGTTGGACATGTTCCCCTCCCGCTGGGTGGGGAAACTGGCAAAGGTCAGTCGCGCCGAACTCTTCGACGCTGAACCCAGCCGCGCGATGCCTACGCTGCGCGCTTGATCTCGGCGTCGCCCTGTTCGCTGCCAAGACCGCCATCGACGACACGAAACTGAACCGGACCCGTTGAGAACAGGGCCTCATACTCCGGCTCTGGCTGCGCCGAGAGATTCATGAATGCATAAAATCCCCCTGCTGCGAGCAAGTATCCGCCTATTACGAGTCCGACGATCATTACTGCGATCATTCCATTTCCTGCGGTC
Organism: Chthonomonas sp.; assembly: GCA_016788425.1. Classification (NCBI taxonomy): domain Bacteria; kingdom Bacillati; phylum Armatimonadota; class Chthonomonadia; order Chthonomonadales; family Chthonomonadaceae; genus Chthonomonas; species Chthonomonas sp. The sequence goes on along the minus strand of JAEURQ010000002.1, from coordinate 500,844 downwards.
GGCAACCCTGCACGGATTACCAGTCTTACTTTAGGTTTTGGCCTGGTTGCGGCGAATCTTGAGGGTTAGCGCACCTGCGACGGCGAGTATCCAAACCGGCGCGAAAACGAGCGCGTGAAGTGAGCGGCGCTGACAAAGCCGACCATGTGGGTGACTTCGCTGACCGTGAGGTTGTGGTCTTGCAGCAGCAGCCGAGCTTTTTCCAAGCGCAGCCGCAACAAGTACTTTTGGAACGGCTCGCCGGTCGCCTGCCGGAACAGGTAGCGGAAGTGCGACGTGCTCAGGCCGACTTGGTCGGCGACATCGGAATCGTTGAGGGGCTGCGCGAACTGGCGATCCAGAAACTCCAGCGCGGCGGCAATCTGCGGCGGCGTGTCGTCGAGTTCCACCGGCACCACCTCGGCGAGCAGCTTGGTCGCTTCGTCGCTCGTAAGGGTAATCACCGCTTCAAGGCTGGTCAGGCCGTCGAGTTGCCGGGCCATGTCAAGCTGGTGGCGGTGCAGGCTCCGCGGTGCGCCAAGCTCCAGGAGAGCGGCGGCGATGACCGCCAGAAACGTCAGGGCGAGCCCGCGCGCCTCATCGAGATCGGCGGATTGTGATAGCGAGCGACGGAGTTGCGCGAGAGCTTCGTCGAAGCGGCGGCGATCGCCGATGCGAATGACCGAACCGAGTTCGGCCAGCGAAACGCCCGCCGAATGCGAGTGGAACGGACAGCCCACTTCGCTGCGGAGTTCGGCGTAAAGGTCAAAGACCAGCAACGGGCAGCGGGGCGTAATGTGAATTTCGTCAGCGCCCTCCACGCGGCCCACCTGCAGGTTCAAATCGTGCACGGGCCAGTGCGGCGAATTCGCCATGGCCACGCATCCGACCGCGTGTTGCGCGATGCCGTCGCCGCTGCTTCCCGCGACGCGCAGGTGCGTGGTGCGAATGGATTTGCGGAACACGCGTTGACCGCTCCGGAAAACCGCGACCTCAAACAGCGTGGCCTCGCGGCCATGCGGTTCGGGAACCGCAAAATTGAGCCAGAGCGAGTCGAGTTTTCCGCCCGTAACGGGCAGCTTGGCCCGCAACACGCCTTCGCCGCGCCAGGCCGGTTCGCGACTCGGGCAAAGCTGGCCGCGCGGACCCCCCTGAGTCCAGACCGGGCCATCGGCCGGACGATCGAGACTCAGGGTGACGACGAGTTCCTTCAAGCTAGTTCTTCAGCTCGACGGTGGTGTGCGGGAGGTGACCAAACAGCGACTCGCGCAGCCCGGTCACGCGGGGATTAATGAGTTCCGCGTCGCGCTGGAAGTAGAGCGGCAACCACGGCGCATCTTGCAGGATCAAATCCTCGGCCTGGGCGTACAGCGACCAGCGATCCGGACCGTTGTCCATCACGTCGGCTTGCGCGCACAGCGTGTCAACTTTCGGGTTCGAATAGCCGATCTTGTTTTCCGCGCCATTGGTGGTCAGGAGCAAGCTCAGGAAGTTTTCCGGGTCGAGATAGTCGGCACCCCAGCGCATGTGGAACAGTTGCAACTCGCCGCGATTGCGCTTTTCGAGGTAGGCACCCCACTCCATGCTGCGGATGTTGACGCTCACCCCGAGGTTGGTTTTAAGGTCTTCGGCGATACGGACGGCGGCGGATTTGATGTCGGGTCGGTTATCGCGGAAGTTGAATTCCAGCGGCGGCAGACCCTTGCCATCGGCAAAACCAGCCGACGCGAGGAGGCTCTTGGCTTCGGCGGGATTGTACGTAATCCCGGGCACGGTTTCGCGGGCACCAGCCACGCCTGGTGGCAGAATGCCAGTCGCGATCTTGTTGACGCCGCCGAGCAGTTCGTTCACGATGACGTCGCGGTTGATGGCCATGGCGAAGGCGCGGCGGACGCGCACGTCGGCGAACGGCTTATAGCCCTTCGGCGAGAAGCCCACATACCAAATGGCGGGGCGATCGAAATACTTGACGTGATCCTTGTACTTGGGGTCCTTGAGGAACGGATCGATCTGTTGTCGCTCGAGTTGGACCAAGTCCACTTCGCCGCTGCGGTACTTATTGAGGCGGGCTTCGGCGTCTTTGACGACCGGGCGCTCGATCTCAAGGAGCTTGGGTTCGCCGCCCCAGTAGTCCTTGAATGCGACTTGCTTGACCAGAGAATCTGGTACGTAGCTGGCCATTTTGAACGGGCCGGTGCCGATCATGTCAAACGGACCGGCGATTTCCTTATCCACCGCGACGCTGTCCTTGGGCAGTACGGCGCTGGTGAGGTAGGTGAGCTTCGCCAGGAAGTAGGGGCGAGGCTTGTCAATCTTGACGGTGAGTTCGAAGGGGCCGGTGACGGTGACGCCCTTGATATCCGGCGCGGTTCCGGCAAACTTTTCGCGAACGCCGACAATGGCGTCAAGGTAGGTAACGGCGACCGGCGAGGCAAGCTTGGGGTTGCAAGCACGCTCCAGTGACCACTTGCAGTCCTCAGCGGTGAGCGCCTTACCATCGTGGAACTTCACGCCTTCGCGAATCTTGAACACGTAGGTCGTGCCACCGTCCTTAATCTCCCAACTTTCGGCGATCGCGGGTTCGACTTCGGACTTGGGACTCCACGCGACCAGACCTTCATAGACCTGGCTGAGCATGTCGATGGTGTCGCCATCTTCCACACGGTGCGGGTCCAGCGTCGTGGGGCTGGTCACGATGGTGTAGCGGAACGTGTTTTCCTTGCCCTGATTGCTGAGCTTGGAGAATCCGCCGCCACTTTCGGACTTACCACAGCCGACAAGGAGGAGCGAGGCGGCCGAAGCCGCGACAAAAAGGCGAACCAGTTTCGTCATGGAAACCGGAGTTTACTCGGAACCCTTAACCAATAAACAGGATCGGTTCGCCGGGCTGCAACATGTCGCCGTTTTTGGCGGCGATCTTGGTGACGGTGCCCGCCATGGCAGCCGTAATTTCGTTGAACACCTTCATCGCTTCGATAAGGCCGACCACTTGTCCGGCGATGACGGTATCGCCTTCCTTGACAAACACCGGCGAGCCGGGGCTTGGCGACGAGTAGTAAATGCCCATCATGGGGCTGGCGACGGGCACGCCCTTGGGCGCGGCGGATGCTTTTGGTTTTTCTTTGGGCTTCGCCGCCGGAGCCTCGCCGGTGGCGGGGCTGGGCGCGACGCCCATCGTCATGGTCGCGCGCGTTTTGGGTTCGCGAGCGAGCTCGACCGACCAATCTTCGCCGCTGAGCTTCGCTTCTTCGAGCCCAAACTCTTGCATCAGTTGGGCCAGCTCGGTGACGTTGTCCTTGAAGTCGCTCATGCCGTGTAGTGTACTCCCTTAGGGTTCGATTTCCGGTCCCGGCTCCCAACCCTTGTCGCTGGCGAGCATCTGCGGCGCGACCGTCATGTCGCGATCCACCCGAATCTGGCAGCTCAGGCGGTATTTGCCGAGGTCGCCATCTTCCGTCAGGCAATTCAGTTCGGCCTCGCCCATCGGAGGTTCTTCCGAGGAGAAGTGCACTTGGCACGTGGTGCAGCGCGCGTTGCCCCCGCAACGGTGCGAAATGTCGATGCCGTTTTGCTCAATCGCGAGGACCAACTTTGTGCCTTCCTCAACTTCAAACGAGCCCTTTCCTGGAACGGTGACGGTGTGCATTGCCATGGCCGGGACTATACCCGCGCGGGTTGGGTAAGTTGCGACTGTGGACCAACTCTTTGACGCCTACATGCGCAACCAAAAAATGATCGACAATCTTGTGAGTCTGATCACGCCGGAAAACCGCCACGTGAAGCCGAGCGCCGACGGCATGCCGCTCGATGAGCAGCTTGCCCACCTGCAAAATACGCGCCGGTTTTGGCTGAGCAGCACGGGCAGCACCGAGCTGGATTCCTTTGGCCGCAACTACCGCCAGGTTTCCGAAGAAGAATGGGTGCCCATCGACTCGCTTGACGAAATGCGCACCAACCTTGACGCGAGCGCGGCGGCGGTGGTCAGCCTCACTAAGCGCCTTTTGGCCGAAGGTGCCACGGTGTGTGGCGCGTACGATCACCCGCTGTATTTTCTTCAGCACATGCTTTGGCACGACGGATATCACTTCGCGCTGATTCATCTGGCCCTCCGCAACGCGGGCGTCGAGATTTCTGAGGAATGGGAAGAATCCCACGTGTGGGGACTGTGGCGCGATGAGAGTCGCCTGAGCTGGGACTAAGGGTAAAACTCGACTATGACCATTCGATTTGGACTTATCGCCCTTTCTGTTCTGGCCGCGATCGCAGGTTGCGGAAACAAGCCGACCGAAGAGCAGCCCGCGGCATCGGGTGGCGGCGGTGCTAAGTCGGACAAGGAGTTCAAAGTTGCCTTGCTGACGCCCGGTCCCGTGAGCGACTCTGGTTGGAACGCAATGGCCAACGACGGCCTGATTCAGATTGAGGGCGACCTCGGCGCGAAAATCACGCAACGAGAATCCACCGGCACCAAGATTCGCGACGACCTTCGCGCATTTGGTCAAGAGGGCTATAGCCTCGTAATTGGTCACGGATACGAATACAACGAGCCCGCGGTCGAGGTGAGCAAAGACTTTCCCGATACCGTGTTTGTCACCTCCAGCGGCGGCAAATCTTCAAAGAATTCCGGCGCATTTCGGTTCTACTTAGAGCAAGGCTTCTACATCGCGGGCTATGTGGCCGGCAGCATGACGAAATCGGGCAAAGTCGCCATGATCGGCGGTCCCGACGTGCCGAGCATCCGCTCGACGTTCAAAGGCTTCCGTGCTGGCGCGCTTGCGGCCAACCCCAACGTGAAGGTGATCGAGACCTTTACCGGCAAGGAAAGCGATGTCGCCGCCGCTAAGCTGGCGACCACCGCGGCTCTTGCCGAAGGCGCTGACTTCGTGATTCACCAAGCGAACGCCGCCGCGCAAGGCGTGTTTGATGCGTGCAAGGAGAAGGGCGCGTTTGCCTTTGGGGCGAACAGCGATCAGAATTCCAACGCCAGCGGCGTGGTGATCGGTTCGGCGCTCATCAACGCGAAGCCCGCGTTTGTTGCGCTGGCCCGCGAAGTCAAGGAAGGCAAATATGGCGGCGGCATCAAGCTCATGGGCATTGATATCGGCGCGATTGACTTCGTTTGGAATCCCGCGCTGGATGCGAAGGTGCCGGCCGAGCTAAAGGAGAAGGTGAAGACGCTCGCCGATGACCTTCGCACCGGCAAGATTCTCGCTCCGAAAGACGAGTTCTAAGTGCGGCTGGCGACGCGAAATCTGGGTCGATCGTTTGGGCCGCTCGCGGCCCTCGCCGACGTATCGCTAGAATTCGCGCCGAGCTCGATCCACGCTGTCATCGGCGAAAACGGGGCCGGGAAATCAACGCTGATGAATCTCCTCGGTGGGCATCTTTTGCCTTCCGGCGGTGAGATTCTGATTGATGGCGCGCCAATTGTGGTCTCCAGCCCCCAGGTTGCGCAGCGGCTGGGCATCGAAATGGTGCATCAGCACTTTCAGTTGGTGCCCAATTTTACGGTCGCCGAGAACTTGGCTCTCGCCATGGCGAGCCGGTCGGCGACATTTCCGGGAGTTGGTTCGTTGGCTGAACCCGCGTTGGCCCGAGCCGCCGAGCTCGGCTGGACGTTTCGCGGCGAGGACCGCGTGGGCGACCTTTCGGTCGGGGCGCAGCAACGGCTCGAAATCACCAAGTGTTTGGTCGAAAGTTGCCGCGTTCTGATCCTGGATGAGCCGACGGCGGTGCTTTCGCCCGGCCAGGTCGAAGACCTCTTTGGCGTCTTGCGCGGGCTGCGCGATCGCGGCGTCACGATCCTGCTGATTGCCCACAAATTGCGCGAAATCTTGGACATTGCCGACCACATTTCGGTGCTCCGCCTGGGGCGGTTGGTGCTCAGCCAACCCCGCTCTGAGGTGACGGAGGGCGAACTGGCCCGCGCAATGCTTGGCGCGGAGCGAGTGGAATCCGCAGGGACAAGCGTGGTCAAGACAGGTCGGGATGAGCCCGTTGCACAGCCCGGGGAGATCCTCGGGATCGGCGGCGTGGACGGCAACGGACAGAAGGAATACGCCGAGCGCCTGGTGCGCGAGGGCGACGCCGCTTACATTCCCCAGGATCGCCAACACGAGGGGCTCGCGCTCACCATGACGGTGGCCGACAACCTCGCGCTGGGTCCGATTGCCAGCCGCGCATGGCGCGGGTGGTTGCCGCTTAGCAAGGTGCAAGTTTGGGCGCAAGACCTGATTGAGAAGTACCGCATTAAAGTCGGCCGCTCGCGCGACCTGGCCGGATCGCTGAGTGGAGGAAACCAGCAAAAAATTGTACTGGCGCGCGCGCTGAGCGGCGAGCCGACCGCGATTGTCGCCATGAACCCGACGCGCGGTTTGGACTTCGCCAGCACGGAGTTTGTCCACGAACAACTCCGCGCAGCGGCCCAGCGAGGCGCAGCGGTGACCCTCATCAGCAGTGATCGCGACGAGCTCGATGCCGTGGCGGACCGAGTTTTGTATATGGTTCGCGGCGAAATGCGCACGACCTTTGAGGAGGCGATCCAGTGAAAGGCGCGTCCACGGTTGTCACAGTTTTGGCGGTTTTCCTCACCTTATGCCTGACGCTTCTGGCGCTCGGATTGCCGGTCGGCGACTCGCTGGCGATCTTGTTTAAGGGCGGGTTGGCGAATAAGTTTGGGCTCTCGCGAACCCTCGTCAACGCGACTCCGCTGCTGCTAGCCGGGCTCGGCGTGATCGTCGCGTGGCGCGCCGGAATGTATAGCATTGGCGGCGAAGGCCAGTTCATTTGTGGCGGAATCGCGGGCGCGCTCCTGTTTGCCGTGATGCCCGGAGCGCCACCGCTTTTGTTGCTGGCCGCAAGTGTAGTCGGCGGAGCGGCGCTGGCCGTCCTCGTGGCTTGGCTCCAGATTCGGCGCGGCGTTCAGCTCGTCATCAGCACGATTCTGCTCAACTTTGTGGCGCTCCAGTTGCTCGAATGGGTGAGCGCGGGGCCGCTTCGCGACCCCGGTGGCGGCGTGCCGATGACAAAGCGCTTGCCCGACACGCAGATGCTGTTGCGGTGGGATCGCCAGATTGACCTCCACTTCGGAGTGCCGCTGGCCGTCACCATCGCGATTCTGGTGTTTCTGTTTCTCTACCGCACCACCTACGGGTTTTCGCTCCGCTTTGTCGGCCAAAACCCCGTCGCGGCGGAGGTGAATCGGCTGCCAGTCTCGCGGATTCAACTCGGTGCCATGGCGCTCAGCGGGGCACTTTGCGGGCTCGCGGGTGGAGTGGAATACGCCGGGATGGCGGGGCAACTCGGCGCGAGTTTCAGCCAAAACTGGGGGTTCCTTGCGATCCCGGTCGCCATTTTGGGCGGCTTGCATCCGCTGGGAGTGGTCGTCAGCGCCCTCGCCTTTGGCATGCTCATCGCCGGGACCGACCAACTCGCGCGCACCGGAGGCGCGCAAAGTAGCATTGTCGCCATCATTCAGGGCGTTAGTATGCTGCTGGTGATTGCGTTCGCCGAGCTCAACCGACGCCGCCAAATGCGGGAGGGCGCGGCGTGATTGCGCTGATTCTGCTGTTCTCCACGCCCATCGCGCTGGCCGCCATCGGCGAGGTGATTCACCAACGCGCGGGCCTGCTCAATATCGGCCTGGAAGGCACCATGCTGGGCGGGGCGCTAGCCGGTGCCTTGGTATCACTCACCATCGGAGATCCGTGGCTCGGGCTCCTCGCCGGTATCGTCGCCGGCGTTGCCATCGGCCTCTTGCAAGCCTTGTTTACGGTCTGGCTCGCGCTGGATCAAGTGGTCATCGGCACGGCGATCAACCTCACGATGCTCGGCGTGACAAGCACGGTGTTCCGCGCCCAATTCGGACGGAGCGGCGAGCTGCTGAGCCTGCCCGAACTGCCCAAGATCGGCGGTATCGACCCCGTGGTCATCCTCATGCTCGTCCTTGTCGTGGGCGCGGGGTGGCTGTTGAGGTTCAGCCGCTGGGGATTGCTGGCCCGGGCGAGCGGCGAAAACCCGGAGGCCCTACGCGCCTCGGGAACCAGCGTCAATCGCGTGCGGCTGCAGGCCGTGGTGTTAGCGAGCGCCCTCGCCGGGCTCGGCGGCGCGCACCTGAGCATTGGGGTGGCCCAAAGTTTCGCCGAGAACATGGTCGCCGGGCGCGGATTTATGGCCCTTGCCATGGTCACGTTTGGGCGTTGGTCGCCGACCTACGCGGTGCTCGCGGCCATGCTCATCGGCCTTGTCGAGACCCTGCAATACCGCGCGCAGGCCATGGGCTGGGGTTTGCCGCCCCAGCTTTTCGTCTCGTTGCCGTATGTCAGCGCGCTGGCTGTGCTCATCATTCTGGGTCGCGGAACCCGGCAACCCGCATCACTTGGCGTTCCGTATCGTAGAATGAAGTGATGCCGGTGGTGGAGTTAACGCGACAAGTGACTTTTGCCAGCGGGCACCGCTATTGGCGGAGTGACCTCACGCCCGCCGAGAACGAAGCGCTGTTCGGGCCGATTGCCTCGCCTTACAATCACGGCCACAACTACACGCTTGAGGCCACGTTCGCCGGCGAGATCAGCCCCGCCGACGGCATGGTCATCAACATCAAAACGCTCGACGACATGATCCGGCGTCAGGTGACCGACGAATTCAACGGCAAGTCCATCAACGACGAGGTGGCGCACTTCGCCAGCGCGTCGCCGAGTCTGGAGAATCTGCTCCACTACATCAGCCGCAAACTCGACCCACCCGCCGAGGCGCGCCTTACTTCCCTGCTTCTGCGTGAAATGCCCGACCTCTGGGGCGCTTGGCGCGCCGACCAACCCACCATGATCTCCCTCACTCGATCCTACGAATTTGCCGCCAGCCATCGCCTGCACATCGCCGCCCTCAGCGACGCCGAGAATCAGGAGCTCTTCGGCAAGTGCAACAACCGCAACGGGCACGGCCACAACTACATTTTGGAAGTCACGGTGACCGGCGAACCGGATGCGACAACCGGCTGGATTTGCGACCTGCTCGCGCTGGATGAAGTGGTGAACGCCCGGGTGGTGGACCGCTACGATCACAAATCCTTGAACGAAGATATCCCCGAGTTCGCGGGTCTCAACCCCACCAGCGAGGTGGTGGCGCAGGTGATCTTCGATCGCTTACGCGGTCAGACGCCGGCAAAGCTCGCCGAAGTGCGGCTGTGGGAAACCGCGCGGAGCGCATTTACCGTACGAGACTCGTAAAATCGCCCGAACATTTTCGCCCCTGACGGTGTATAACATAAGTGACGCCAGCGAAATGCGGCGGACGTCTAATCAGGCCGCAAGGCTTGAGCGGGGGACCCACCAACTGGGGTGAATGAGCGCATGCTCTAGGGTAACTTTCGGCCCGAACCCGGCAGCTAACCTCGTCGACGAGCGGGAGTACCCCGTCGGGGCCTTCGGGCTTTGACGTGGTTACAAAACCTCTCCTTCCGCATAAGCGGCTGTTGCCAGTAGGGTCGGTCTGACAGATGCACGCACATCCCAGAGCTCCTGACCTCAACTGGGCACCTCCTATGCAGAAGGCCCCTCCTATGGAGGGGCCGGTTTGCTTTATGGAGATGGGCCCTTCGCGATCCTTATAATTCTCTTGGGGCAGAAGCCGACAGTCTGTGACTTTTGTTAAAGAACTCCGAAAGAAGGCGAGCCTTGGTCTCTTGGACAGAATCACGCCTGGTGATTGAAAACACAAGTTTTCCATGAATAAGCCGAACACTCGTCGTGCGATTGTCCACGGCTCGCACAAAGCCTACGTTTTTCGAGAGATAGATCACGACTGGTGTCTCGGTCTTGACCAACATCACAACAGTATCAGGTCGGTCGCAGCTACCATATTCATCGACCTTCCCATAGAAGCTCAGACACTCTCGCATCTTGTGATCCAGGACCTTTGAATAGTCAGCCAACTTCCCGGCCATTTCAAGTACGAACCAAAACTTTGTGCACCGAAGACGATCGTCTAGACCGTCTTGAGGCCCTTCGCGTAAAAACCAACTCTTCCGAGGCTTAAAGTTGCGACCGTCAAAAGTGCCAAGGTAAGCGTTGCCACCACGGTCATCTCTTACAATCGCCCACCGACCGTGTTGCGCGGAGACAAAAGGTATTTCCCAAGTATCTTCTCCGTAGGTTCGTAGCAAGTTAGGACGCCTAATGTCTTCTTGCCCTAAGACAAAAACGGCTAACAATTCATTGATCACTGAAAATCACCCCGTGTTCTCGGGGTTTACCACAAAACTACTTCAGCTCAAACAAGCTCTCGCTCAGCCCGTCGTTCACCTTAAGATCGGTGTAAGTGGCGGTGCCGGCGACCTTATTGTCCGCGTTGCGAACGGTCAGCGTTGTCGGGAAATAGACGCCCGAACCGGAATCCTTGGCGGCGCCGCCATAGGTGAAAATCGCCATCAAATCGCCCTTCCGGTTGTACCATTCGCGCTTCGTCAGCAGCTTTGTGGTGGGTTCAATGAACACGCGCTGGCGCGTGTTGTCCTTAAATCGGGGTTCGTAGGTGAGATCGAATACCACGTCGCCGGTGGCGCGGTCGTTCCGCACGAACGAGGCTCGGTAGAAATCATCGAAGATACTAGCCGTGATCAGCCCAAAATCGAGCGGAGTCTGGATCTTGCCGGGGCTGTTGGCCACGTTGTCGCGGAAACTGATCTTGGAGCGCGGCACCTTCACCAGCTTGTTCTTGCCGTTGATGATATACATGATGCTGCTACCATCGAGTTTCCCTTCGACGCGCAACTTAAACGGCTCCTTCATCTTCACGTCGGTCGTCTTAAACCGGTACGAGTCGGCGAAATCCTTGTTGATCTTGCGGAGTTCGGCAAAGTTGGCCTGCCCTACTTTCATGGTAAAAGCGGCGTCGCGGAACTTCGGGATGTAGTCGTCAATGGTGGGAGCCACGAGCGGCGTGGCGAGGGCTACAAGGGCAATTGTTGAAATCATGCTGGCGGTGTCCTGAATTGTGGCAGAGCCTTAGGATATAACGATTCTACGCAAGAGAGAACACGGCGCATTCCATGAAGATTCTTGATGAACTCATCCACGAACGGCCCGGCCTGAATGTTCAGGCCGGGCTCACCATGGATGTGCTTCGACGGCGCTTTGTGGAGTTATTCAGCGCCTGCTGGGCGCCTATTGCCATGTTCGGCATGTCGCTGGGCGCATATTCGTTTCTTTGCCTTCCCTTCCTCGCAAGCAGCAGTTCGAATGATGCCACCGTCCAGGTTCGCGAGGCGCTCTGGTACGTCGGAGGTGGAGGTTTACTCTTGATCCCGCTCCTCGCCGTGAGCCTTAGCTACACCGGCGGGCTCATCGCCCGGGTGCTCACGACCGAGGCGCTCGAACAACCGGAGACGTTGGCTGCTTCATCGCGAATTGTCAGCGATCGGCTGTGGCACCTGATCATCATCTGCGCCCGCGTTCTATTTGCCCCCGTGCTGTACCTGCTCACGGCCGTCGCGCTGATGCTCGGGCCGGGCACAGTCGCGGGAGAAAACGATGGCCTCGCCGCGCTCACCATGGTTGGGCTGTTGATGCTCATCGCCGGCATTGGCGTGGTGCCGCTCTCGATGGTCGGCGGGTCGCTGGGCGTCACCATCCGCGTGATGGAAGACGTGAGCCCCAGCGAAGCGATTCGACGCAGCAAAAGGTTGAACAAGGTCAACCGCCTCATGGCAAACTCGGCGATGTCGGCGACATTGTTGCTTATCCTGATTACGGCGGTTGCCGGCGGACTGGTCATCGGTTTGCTGGAGCAGTTTTTGGAGGTGCAAGCGAGCACCCCCATGTGGATGGTGTTGGGTGTGCGCACGCTCGAGATTCTGCCCTTCATTCTCGGCATCGGCTTGATGCTCCTATACGGTTTCGCGGCAACGGCGATCTCCTACATCGACAGCCGCATTTCGTTGGAAGCTCTGGATGTTGATATCTTGGCTCGGAGGGCCGCGCAATATGGCAAGCGTTCGCGTTTTCGGGCTTAGTCTGCTCTTTGTCGCAGCCTTCGCGGGTGCGCAAAGCAGTGGCGTTTCGCTGGAGAAAATGCGCGAGGACGTCGTGATGGGCAAGGACGCGAAGGACTACCGCGCCGTAGCCGAAAAGGAGTTGTCGTCCGGCTACAACCGAGACGCCCGGCCTGGCAAATACGACAACGACTGGGCAGAGAATGCGTTTCGGCGTCTGAGCCGCCGGGATGCGCCCGTTTCGCGGGAGCGCCCGCCATCGCCCGATGTGGAGTTGCCTTCCAGTTCAACCCTCACGTTCATCATGTGGGTTGTCCTGGCCGCCGCGGTCGTCATTGCTCTCTACTTTTTGCTGCGCAACGTGGACCTGGCGAAGCGCGGCAAGAAGGCGGGCGCAGACGCCGACAAGTTGATGAGCGAAGTCGAGGCGAAGTACTCGGTGGATCAGTGGCTCGCGCTCGCAGCGAAAATGGAATCCGAGGGTCGCTTGCGTGAGGCCGTCCGCGCGCTGTACTTGGCGGCGCTGGTCACCATGGATCGGCGCAAACTACTGCGAATGCGACCGTGGGAAACCAACTGGGAGCACTACTATCGGTTCGCAGAGAGCCGCGCCATGGTTGACCTGCCTTTGCGAACGATCACGCAGAATTTTGATGACCTTTGGTACGGGTCACGGGTGGCGGGGCTTTCTGATGTCGCTGAGTTTCGCGCCTTTGTGGGCCAAGTCGAGGCGGTGCCCTTCGCATGAGGTCCATGCCGAAGTGGATTTGGCTCCCGTTCATCGCGCTCATCGCGCTGTGGGTATGGACCGTCTATTCCGAGCCGCGCGAAGAGTCGTATCCCAGCGTCAACTCCCGCCAGATTGATGGCCTCGCCGCCTTTGGGCGGTTGCTTGAGGCCGAAGGCTACTCGGTGCGGGTGAATCACTCGCCAGACGACCGTTCGCCCGACCGCAAGGAGCTGCTCATCAGTACGACGTACTCGGGCGATATTACTGATCTGCACCGAGTGCTCTCGTTAGAAGGTCTTACTCGGCTTAACTTGAAAGAACTTGAGGTTGCGCAGGACTACTTGGTGCTGGCGGGCGGCAAGCCGGCGTTCACAGTACGCGGTAACTCGACTTCGGAATTTGACCCTGACGGCGAGGCGTTACTGCGGCGCGGGCTCGACCCTTGGGCTTCGGTGGAAATCGAAGGCGAAGCCGTCGCCATTACGCTCGACGACGCCACGATCGCGACCAACGCCCTGATTGACAAGGCCGATAACGCGCGAGTGCTGATGAGGCTCGTCAAGGTGCTAATGCCCAAGCCCGGGCCGGTGGTGTTTGATGAGAGCGGCTTGGTGCACTCCGGGCAAGATTTGCTGAGCAAGATTCATCCGTCGGCATCGAGTATCTGGAATCAGGCGTTGCTCCTTTTCGGGGTGATTATCTTCACCTTTGGGCGGCGGTTCGGCTCGCCCATCCGCGAGGTGACGACCCAAAAGTCGACCAAGAGTCTGCTCATGGCGTTTGGTCACTTGTTGCGACGCGCGAGTGCCGACCGAACGGCGAACGAGATCATTTACGCAAATCTGGATGCGAAGATCAGAGCCCGGCTGAACCTCGCCAAGGACTCGCCGGAAGAGATTCGCAACTCGTTTTTGACCGACGAGCAGCTGCGGGCACTGGAGATTCTCAAGGCGGCTGGCAATGTGCCCGTCTCGCTCGAAAATCTGACGCGAGCCTTGGCGATCCCTTCGGAATTGGCGCGGCGTTAGTCTGCGCCGCCGGCCTTCACGCGCTCCCACTTGCTCAGGTGCGGCTCCAGGTTTTGGCCCGGCTCCTTCTCCAGCAGCATCTCCTTGGTGAAGATGAATTGCGGTCTGTCGTAATTGGCGAGTTCAAAATCCTTGCGCAAAACGATCGCGCCGGTGGGGCATGCGTCTTGGCAATAGCCGCAGAAAATGCAGCGCAACATGTTGATTTCGTAGCGGACGGCGTAGCGCTCGCCCGGCGAATATCGCTCTTGGTCAGTGTTCTCCGCCGCCTCGACATAGATGCACCGAGCGGGACATGCGCCCGCACACAGCGAGCAACCGATGCAGCGCTCCAGGCCTGAGTCGTAGCGGGTGAGGAAGTGTCGCCAGCGGGTTCGCGGGAATTGCTCGCGCAGTTCTTCCGGATACTGGATGGTGACCTTTTTGTGGCCGAGGCGCTTGAGCGTGATGCCGAAACCGGTAAGCACCGGCTTGACCACAGACTTGAACAATCCGGGGGCTTGCGGCATTACTTCGGCACCTCTTCCAGGCGTCGCGGGTTGACTTCGACGAGGCGCAGTTCGCTGAGCTTCTTGCGCGGGGTCTTGGTCATGATTTTCTTTTGAAGCTTGAGGATCCCGTAAATGAGCGCGTCGGGGGAGGGCGGACAGCCCGGCACGTAGACGTCAACCGGCACCACTTGGTCGGCACCCTGGACAATGGCGTAGTTGTTATAAACGCCGCCGCTGCTGGCGCAAGCGCCCATGCTGATCACCCACTTGGGTTCGGGCATTTGGTCGTAAATTTGCCGCAAAACCGGCGCCATCTTTTTGCTCAGGCGTCCGGCGATGATCATCACGTCGGCTTGGCGCGGGGTGGCGCGGAAGGCTTCTGAGCCGAATCGGGCGAGGTCGAATCGCGAGGCCACCGTGCTCATCATTTCGATGGCGCAGCAGGCAAGGCCAAAGGTCAGCGGCCAAAGGGCGTTCCCACGCGCCTGGTTCAGCAGGTAATCCAGGTTCGTCAGGACAACGCTTCCCGCCTTTTCCACGTCCCCGATCACGGGCGTGGAACTATCGTGCAGAACGATCGTTTCGATTCTCTTCGGCATGCAATCTCAGTATACGCGCTACGCTCAGCGAAGTGCGCACGCTCTAGGTTTCGGTTCGGCGGGCCGATAATTGAAGCATGGCGATTCTAAACCCCGCTGGTGGGTTGGTTTATCACCTACGCGCGCTCAAGTCGGCCGACCAGTGGCGCTCTTACCGCGCGCACGTCCACCGCTTTTTGCTGAGTTGGAATCCACCCAACTCGCAGATTTTGCTCGTCGGACCCAGTGCGGGCTATTCGCTGTCACGCGGCTGGCTGCAAAGCTTTACGCAGGTCATTGGGCTAGAGGTCGATCCGTCGGCCCGGCTGATGTTTGATCGCCGCCACAAGCTCCGCACCAAGTGGATCAAAACCGCTCGGTTTGAGCCCGATCTCGACTCGTTCCGTACAGTGCTTGAGGAATATCCCGATGCCGCCGTGCTGTTCTGCAACTTCCTGGGCCAGTTGCCCGCTCTCTATCCCGCGACCGACTTAGATGCGTTGCATAGAGAACTGCGTCAGTTGCTGTCCAACCGCAACTGGGCAAGCTATCACGACCGCGTTTCGGGGCAGTTTCAAGTTGGCGAGCGCGAACAGTTTTACTTCGCCTCCCCCACGTGCGAGACGTTGGCCGACGACTGGAAACTCTCCGGCGAACTGATGGATCATGAGACTTCGGTGCTCAGCGAGGGTCTTCCCTGCCGCGTGTTCCCGTGGCGGCTCACGGAGTCCTCCACGCACCTGATCGAAGCGATTCAGCAAGCCGCGTAAAATTACCGACTCCGTTTTGAGCAAACATTTGATATAACTAGGGCATGCGACTTGCACTTTTAGCCGCTGCCATTGGTTGTGTTTCGGCGGCGCACGCCTCGTTTGACATGCTCCTCATCGCGGATGCGACCGCGGGCGTGGTGTATCGCTACGACGGCGACACGGGCACCTACCTTGGCAGCTTTGGCGGCGGCGACCTTGTCGGCTGCACCTCCATTGCGATCAAGCAGAATCTCGGACTCGCCTTTGTTGGTTTGGGAAGCGCGGGTGGTTATTCGGTGTACGACTACAACACTGGGAACCTCATCACTTCGAATAGCTTTGCGTTTGTTCGTGGGATCGCCACCACAAACACGGGTGTGCTCGCCGCAACTGGTTCCACCCAAATAAGCCTTACAAATGGGTTTGGCACCGGGCTACCCTTCACAAATTACAATGGCACGGCCGGCGATGTCTTCAACGAAGTCGCGGTTGACAGTGGCCAGCAAGTTGTGAGCTACTCCACCAGCATGGGTCGCATTTCTCGCTGGAGCCCCACCGGCTACGCCTCGCCGGTGCAAACCGTGATTGATAACGCCTACATTGGGATGGCGGGCTGCAGCATACAGGGCACAAAGATGCTCTCCGTGAGCAGCACGGGAGTCGCGAATATCAAAAACATCACCGCGCTCGGTTCGGCGCCAACCGCCGGTTTTGGCCCAGGAACAGCTTGGACCTCCGCGATTGACATCGAGTTCGGTCACACCAATGTAGCCTACGGACTGGGCAAGGTCGGCACTCAACTGCGCCTGCAAAAGTATCGCCAGTTTGGCGTTTCCGATTACTGGGATTCGTTTGGCGCCAGCCGCCAGCTGACGTTGCCCACCAACGCCGTGGGAATGGCGATTGTGGTTGCGCCCGAACCGGGCGGACTGGCTTTGCTCGGCCTCGGCTTGGTGGTGATCATTCGTCGCCGACGATAAGGTGCGGCACGAATCGGGCGAGATCGGTGGTGATCGGCGTATCGCTCTCGCGAACCCCGATTCCCCGCGCCTCGCCGTCAATCACCCAACTGCCGATGACCGCGTGGTTTCCCCCAAACTCGGGTAGCCGCGCGTAAGACTGCCACACCGACTTGCCTTCGTCGTACTCGCCGGGCTGATAATGCTGGGCGTCGGACGTGGTGATGGCGATGTTTTGCCCCTCGCGAGAGAACACCGGCTTCTTGACAAACTCGGTGAGATCGCGCGGGCCGTCGTCATAGGCGGGCAACAGGTTCGGGTGACCCGGCGCGAGTTCCCACAGAATCGGGAGAATCGCCTTGTTGCTGAGGAGCAGCTTCCACGCGGGCTCCATCCAATGGGGCCGCGGATATGACTCGAGGACAAACTCCATAAAGGGGTCGTCCAGCATCTGCTCCCACGGGTAGAGCTTGAACAGGGTCTCGATCTCTTCCCCGCTGGCATCGACAAAGCGGCGCGTGCCCTCGTTCCAGCCGATTTCGTCCATGTGCAAGGCGCGCGTTTGCAGCTCAGCGGCCTCCGCTGAATCGCGCAGCAAGGTGATCGTCATGAGGTCTTCCCATGCGCGCTCGTGAGCAAAGTGAACGCAGCCATCCGGGAAAAAGCCCTCGTCTTTCAGCGCAGCCCACTTCTCCACTAGCCCCTCCCAAACACTGTTAAACTGATCGGCCTCGGGATGCAGATCCGCGAGCCAGCGCCACTGGATCACCGCCGCTTCGAGCAGGCTCGTCGGAGTGTCGGCATTGTATTCCAGCAGTTTTGGCGGACCTTCGCCGGAGTACGCGAGGTCGAACCGGCCATAAATCGCGGGCGGATCATCGTCCCACGACCGGCGCATGAGGTCGTGGAACTTGGCCGGAATGTGTAGCCGTTCCAGCCAATCGCGGGCGAAAATCTCGTCGATCGCGGATAGGCACAGCGCGTGCAGATCGTTGGTGGCTTGTTCGAGTTCGGCGATTTCGCGCGCCGAAAACTCGTAGCGAGCCGACTCAAACCAGTAGGGCTTGCCCTCGTGAGTGTGGTAGGTGAGGCCCTGCGCCTCGACGATTTCAACCCAGTTGTCGCGAGGCGGGCACGCCACGCGGCGCACTAGCTACTCCAGCTCGATCCGCTGCCAAACCCCGACGACCGAATCACTGTGCCGTTGCGGGTTTGGATGCCGCCTGTGGCGGGCATGGATGTGGAACCACCATAGATGCGTCCGTTGATGGTGCGACCGCCGTAGATGAACCGCGGATACAATCCGCCGCCAAACGAGCTGCGGTTCGTGCATTCCAGGTCGGGTCGGCGATTGCCGTATTGATCCACGCAATCGCGGGGTGTCATGCTGCCACAACCGGCGGCGGATACCGCGGCGACCATGCCGACAAGTTTAAGTGTAGGAGGCAAATTGCCTTTCATCGAAGTTCAAAAATGATACTCGGTTTTGGCATGTTCGGTTGCAAATAGGGTGACCGACACGTGTGTGTCCGTCACCCTATTACTTGCTCCATTACTTGCTCCGAGGTTCGTTAGAACTTACAGATTTTGAGCGCAGCGGCGTGAATCTTCTCCACGCTCGGCAGCACGAAGAGTTCCAGCGGCTTGACCCAAGGCACGGGCGTATCGAGGCGCGTCACGCGCAGAGCGGGAGCATCAAGATGCTCGAAGCAAAGCTCGTTAATGCGAGCCACGACTTCCCCAGCGAATCCGCACGTTTTCGGAGCTTCGTTCACCACCAGCACGCGGTTGGTCTTCTTCACCGATTCGACGATGGTTTCTTCGTCGAGCGGCACCAACGTGCGCAGGTCAATCACTTCGGCTTCGTAGCCGTCGGCGGCGAGTTTCTCCGCAACTTCAAGGCAATGGTACACGTTTTGGCCGTAGGTCACCAGCGTGATATCTTTGCCTTCGCGGCGAATGGCGGCCTTGCCCAGCGGAACGATGAAGTCCTCAGTCGGCAACACTTCCTCAATGGATTTGCTGCGGTACAGCTCCTTGATTTCGTAGATGAGCACCGGGTTCGGATCGCGCAACGCGGCCTTGGTGAGGCCCTTGGCGTCGTACGGCGTGCTCGGCACAACGATCTTGATGCCCGGGCTGTTGGCGAACCAAGCCTCGTTCATTTGGCTGTGATAGAGCGCGCCACCGCCGTAGCCGCCGGCCGGGCCGCGCATCGTAATGTTGAGCGCCACCTCACCTGCGGTGCGGTAGTGGTAGGTCGCCATCATGTTGACGATCTGGTCGAATCCGGTCGAAATGAAGTCGATGAACTGGAACTCCGCGCAGACCGATTTGTCGTTCAGCGCCATACCCACGGCGACACCAGCAATTGCGCCCTCCGAAATCGGCATGTCGATGACGCGCTCCTTGCCGAAGGTTTCTTGCAAACCGGTGGTGACGCCAAACGCGCCACCAAGAATGCCGATGTCCTCACCCATGACGATGAGGTCGCGGTTGGCGGCCATTTCTTCGGCGATCGCCTCTTGAATGGCAGTCAGGTAGTTGGTCATTACTTTGTTTTCAACGGCGGCCATGATTAGTTGCCCTCCCGGAAGACCCACATGCCGCCTTCTTCGGCGGCGGGGACGCCATCCTTCACGGCGAAGTCAACGCCGCGCTTAAGGAACGCCACCACATCAGGCGGGAAATCTTCATCGGAGCATTGCGCCGCACCCTTGTTTTCGGCGGCGTACTTGGCCGCGTCCTCGGCGCTCAGGTAACCCTTTTGCACGAGGTATTCCTTGGCGGCGGCGATGGGGTCGCGGCTGTAACGCTTGATCGCGTCAACGATGGCAGGGTCGCTGTCGTAGTCGGGGCGATACTTCGCGGCGCGGTCGTCATCGTGATCGCCGTGACCATACGCGCGGTACGTCTTGCACTCCACGATGCTGGGACCCTTGCCCGAGCGGGCATGAGCGACGGCCTCACTGACCTTGTCGTACACGTCAAACACGTCTTGCCCATCGGCGATGTACCCGGGAATCCCGTAGCCATCGGCGCGGCGCGCGAAGTCAGGGAGCGAATACTCCATGTTGTTTGGTGTGCCGTATGCCCAGTGGTTATTCTCGATGATCGTGACCACCGGCAGTTTGTGAACCGCGGCGAAGTTAACCGCCTCGTGGAAGATTCCTTGAGCCGTCGAGCCTTCGCCATTGTAGGTAAGAACCACGGCGTCGCCGCCGTTCATGCGGTCGGCGTAAACCACGCCGGCGGCGGCGGGAATGGTGCCCGCCAGCATCGAAGTCGAGTGAATAATGCGCGCCGACTTTTTGCCGATGTGGCTCCAGTTGTCGCGGGCGCGTCCGGGCGAACCGACCTTGCCCCACACTTGGCAGCAAACTTCCTCAATCGTCATGGCGAGGCGGCCTTCGCGATCCCAGCCGCCGCGCATGTCCTTCATAAAGAACGCCGGCATGTCGCGGTGAATCGGGCTGATCCAGTCGGTGGCTTTGAGCGCATAGAGCGAGCCGGCGAGGATGCCTTCTTGGTTGTGCGACGAATACAGCGTGCCGCGCAGTCGGCCGCGCTTCTTTTCCTTGATCAGGCGCACGTCGAAGTAGCGCGCGAGGAAAAGATGACGTAAAAGTTCGAGGTGCTCTTCCTTGGTGAGCAGATCACGGGGACGTTGGACAGACTCCCCGACTGATTCCTTAGTTGTGGTTGCCAAAATTTGAACTCCGGGTGAAGTAAAAGTGTACCTTCTAGGTTCATTATCGGACAAGGGGATTGCGTTCGGCAGGTCAACTTTGTGGGCCATAATGGCATCATGCGACGAAGCATTCTGGCTCTCTCGATGTTGCTGGTCGGCAGCGCGGCCTTTGGCCAAGCCAAAACCATGGCCAAGGACGAGAAACTCCTGGCCCAGGCCAAGGCCCTCTACACCCGCAGCAAGGCCGCTTTTGTGAAAAATCCGAAGGACAGCAAGATCAAAAAGGGCTACATCGACGCCACCGTGAGTTTCGGCACCATCAGCATGAACTCGCCGGTGTTGACGCCGAAGCAGAAGTATCCGCAGGCCCTGAAGCTTTACCGCGAGGCGCTGAAGATTGACCCGAAGAACGAGATTGCGCTCAACAACAAGAAGATGATCGAGTCGATTTACAAGAGCATGAATCGCCCGATTCCGCAATAACGAACGGCGCATGACTCAGCCGGTTGACCGCGAGCATTCGATCATGCGGTTCGTGATCCGATTTGGGATCGCGATTACCTTGATTGCGCTCTTGCCCGCGATGATCGGGTTCACCTCGGGCCGCCCCTACCTGGGGGTGCAGACCAACACCGACGACCATATGGTGTACGCCGCGTGGATGCGTCAGGCCGCGGAAGGGCGGTTTCTATTCGAAAATCGATTCACCACCGACCCCCAGTCGGGGCAGTTTTTCCACGTTTACTTTTTGATTCTGGGCTGGGTGAGTGCGCTGGTCGGCCCGATGGTCGCCACAACTCTGGCGCGGGGCTTCTTCTGCCTGCTGTTCTTTTGGCTGCTTGGCAAGTTGTTTACTCGCAGCGAAGTCAGCATCTACGCCAGCAAACTCGCCATCGCGTTGATCGGCGTGGGCGGCGGACTCGGCTTCCTGGTGTGGCACAACTTTGGCCAGGCGATTGTCAAACCAGTGCCGAGCGCCCTGGCGAGGCCCATGCTCAGCCGATTGCCGACCGACGTGTGGCAAACCGAAGGCTTTGTGTTCCCCTCCATGCTCAGTAACGGCCTTTTTATGGCCAGCTTGTGCCTGATTCTGGGGTTCTTTTGGAGCGTGGTGGAAGCTCGCACCAACAAGCGCGCGGTGTGGCCCGGGCTCGTTTGCATCGGTCTGCTGATGAATATTCACAGCTACGACGTGCTGCTGGTCGGGCTCGTCATGCTCGGATTCTTGGTGACGACCGTTCGCTCGGGCACGTTTTCGAGCGGCTGGTTGGGGCGGGTGGCGACCATGACGCTTGGCGTGGTGC
Organism: Chthonomonas sp.; assembly: GCA_016788425.1. Taxonomy (NCBI): domain Bacteria; kingdom Bacillati; phylum Armatimonadota; class Chthonomonadia; order Chthonomonadales; family Chthonomonadaceae; genus Chthonomonas; species Chthonomonas sp. Next base: position 479,346 of record JAEURQ010000002.1, on the reverse strand, counting down.
CGGCCGCGCTATGGTTTGTGCACGTGTTGCGCGCCGATGCCGTGTTCCAGGCGCGGGCAGCGACGCCGACTTATTCACCCAACTTTCGGCAGTATTTCTTCGGCTACCTTCCGGGGGTTGGCGTTGGCCTTGCTGGGGCCTGGCGCTCGGCCCGCGTGGGCGTGCTGCTCGTTGCCGGGTTGATGCTCGCGGGCTTCGGCTTTGCCGCCTCGCACGTGTTTGACGGCTACTGGATGGGGCCGCTCGCCTTTGCGTTGGTCGCCGCGTTGGGCCTTGTTGTGTGTTGGTTCTTGGCGGGCGAATGCCAACTGACCAATCTCCTTTCGGCCTGGATGGTCATGGGGTTTATCGCGCCCTATTGGCCGGCCCTCTTCCAGCGCAAACTCACCATGGGTTTGGCCGTGCCAGTGGCCGCGCTCGCGGCTATCGGCATCGCCCGATTGATCGAAAACCGCAATCGCTCTTCGCGCAATATGGCCACGATTTTAGGTTGCCTGGTCATGAGCGGGTCGTCGCTTCTGTGGCTGGCCCGCGAGTTCCAATTGCAGGGCCAGAACGTGAGCAACACCACGGTGCAACCGGTGTTTTTGGGCACGGATGAGGCGGCCATCGTGCGCATTTTGAGCAACGCCTCGGGCAAGAAGGTGGTGTTGAGTTTGCCTGGCGTTCCGGCTCAGGGCGAGGTGCCTGATCAATTCCTCTCGCCGGTCGTCCCCGACCTCAACCCGATCTTGGTCGGCCTGGCCGGCTGCACCTCGCCGATTGGTCACTGGAGCGAAACGCCGAACTATCTGGAGCGGCGTGGCAAGGTCACCAAAGACGTGTTCCTCAACGCCGATCCGGCTGCCCGCGCGTCGAACCTGGCCACGCTCGGCGTGGACTACTTGGTCTGGCCGGATTCAAAGACGTTCGGCACCCCCGAGCAAGCGGGAACGGTGCTCTATGACGGGGAGAAGTTCGACCTCATCGACGTGCGGAACCTGCCAAAATAGACGCATGGCGAACCATGAGTATCCAGTAACAGTTCAGTGGCAGGGCGGGCGAGAGGGCGCGGGCAGCGTCACCGCCGACCGCAGTGGCACCCAAAACACGCTCAGCGTGCCGCCCGAATTCCAAGGGCCGGGCGCAGGCACAAACCCCGAAGAATTGCTGGCGAGCGCCATCGCCGGATGCTACAGCATCACGTTTGGCATCGTCGCGGGGAACCGTAAACTTCCCTTCCTGGGCATCGAAACCAAGGCCACCGGGCACGTGGAGCAAGCCGGCGCGATGTTCAACTACAAGGCCGTGGTCATTCGACCCACAATTCGCTTGGCCGCCGATGCCACCGACGAACAAGTGGCGATGGCTGAAGACATGGCGCACAAGGCCGACGCCTACTGCATCATCACTAACGCCGTTCGCGGCAAGGTGGAAATCACGGTCGAACCAACGGTTGTCCGCGGATGAGTCAGCGCCGACCGCTGATTGCCGGCAACTGGAAAATGAACCTCAACGCCGCGCAGGCGCGCGCCCTGGTGGGCGAGATTGGGGCGGCTTCCTCCGTGCACTGCGACGTGTTGGTTTGCCCCAGCTACACCCTCATCGGCTCCGTCGTGGGCCAAGGCGTGGCGGTGGGCGCACAGGACATTTTCTGGATGCCGAGCGGCGCGTTTACCAGCCGAGTTTCCGCCAGTATGCTGGTAGATGCGGGTTGCGAATATGTGATTATTGGCCACTCGGAAACGCGGGGCCGCTTCGGAAAACTTGAAGTTGCAAGCCGCACGGTTGGCTATTTCGCCGAGACCGACGAGACGTGTAATCTGAAAATGCGGGCCGCGATTGCGGCGGGTATCAAGCCGATTCTCTGCGTGGGCGAGACCCTTGAAGAACGCGAGCAAGGCCGCACCGACGCGGTGATCGCCGAGCAGCTGCGCGTCGGACTCGACGGCGTGGATATGGCGACCGTGATCATTGCTTACGAGCCGGTTTGGGCGATTGGCACTGGCCAAACGTGCGACACGCCGGAAGCCGAGCGCGTGTGCGCGATGGTGCGCGCCGAACTCGGATCCGCGGGCGAGCATGTGCGCGTACTCTACGGCGGCTCGATGAAGGCTTCGAATGCGCCTGAGCTGCTCTGCCAGCCCAACATTGATGGCGGGCTTGTCGGCGGTGCTTCCCTGGTGGCCGACGAGTTCCTCGCGATTGTGGCGGCGGCGGTCTGATGACCGGCAAGACCGTCACCCAAACCCGTTCGACCCTCACGCAGGTGGTCGAGCCGGGTCATGCCAACTTTTTGGGCAAGATGTTTGGCGGCGCGCTGCTGAGCTTTATTGACCTTGCCGCCTACACGACGGCTTCGAAGTTTGCCGGCAACATCTGCGTTACGGCCAGCTTTGACCGCGTAGACTTTCACGAACCGATCGAAGTTGGCGAGGTCATCACGCTCGATGGCTGGGTCAGCTACGCCGGTCGGACATCCGTGGAAGTGACGATTGACGTGACCTCGGAGAACATCCTCACCGGCGTTCGCCGGGAGACAAATCAAGCCCGCGTGACGATGGTCGCCATCAAAGACGGACGGCCGACGCCCGTGCCGGAGCTTGTCTGCGAGACGCACGACGAGCGGTTGCAATACCTGCGCGGCAAGCTCCGCAAGGAGCGCCGGTTTGCCTCGCGCGCCGAGTTCGACGCGATCTGCAAGCGACTCGAAGGGCTAAGTCAGCCACAGATTGAGGAATTGATGGTGGCCAAGGACCTCATGCACCACCCCATCGTCGAAGACGCTACTTAATCGCGCTCTCGAGGACGCCGCTTTCGCGTAAATCCGTGGCGAAAACGAAAGCGATGAGGATGAGAAACCACACGGCAAGAAAGGTGAACAGCCCGGTGAGCATGGGTCGGCCCCACCGCCGGGCGAACTGGTTCTGACGGATGAACGCGGCCTTCATTTTGCGCTGGCGATCGGGCGACCCCCAACTGTAGCTGGCGCGCTGCAAACGCTTCATCAGAGGGCGTCGCATGAACCAAAGCATGCCCCACCACACGCGATTGACCAGCCACTTCATGCTGGGAATTCTTGGCTGATCAGCGGCACCGCGTGACCCCGGGCATCCAAAAGATAGATCGCCATATCGCGGTTTGGTTGGTCAGGTCGAGGCACGCGAAACACGAATGTGTCTAACCCCTGGCTGACAAAGCTGGCCGAATAGGGTGCCTCGGCGCGGTGGGTAGGAGAATGAGAGTCCAAGTATCGAATCAGCTCCTGCCCGTTCACCACCGCGACGCCGCCAGGGCTCGCGCTGAACACCAAAGTATAGGTTTGCCCCGCCTGCAACGCACATTGCGCGGCAAAGAACATGCGCCCAGGCCCGTTCAAGAATAGCGGGTCAATCTTGAACACATTCGCCGGGAAGGCGCGCCTCGTCCACTTCACACCGAGCCCGCTTCGACCCGAAAACGTCTCCGATGTGTTCAACTTTTCCTCGCAACTATGCCGCAACGGGAAGGTTGCGCCGTGCTCCTCGGCCAGCGGCCCGCAGGTGTAGAGTTCGGTGGCCGGTGGCACGGGTACCGAAATCGGCTCGTGACCTTCGAGGTTCAAAGTTAGGCTCGTAGAGCCCGCGCCGAGCAACAGCGCTTGCCGAAGCGTTTGACCTTCGGCGACAAGGGTGTCGAGGTTGCGGGTGTGTACAGGTCCATCGCCGGAAACCTGGCTCAAGACGCGTTGGGGGCCAACAAACTCAAGCCCCATCTCCAAGGAGTTCTTCTCCGGCGACCAATCGGAAAGGTACAGAGCTCGCACGCCGGGAGCCACCTCTTGCGAAGGGGATTGGTGAGCTAAGGCGACCCAAAGTTGCGCAATCGTGGGCAGGTCTAGGGGGTCGGCGCCTTCGGGCTCAACATCGGGCGCAACCGGGAACGGCGCGGGGGCGGGGACCTGGGCGAGTAGGGTTTCGACGAAATCTTGAATTCTGGCCGGGGCTTCGACCCCGCTTAGCAAACCGGTGCTCACGAAGTCGGTGCCCAGGGGCCGGGTCCATTCGCCGAGGTCGTCGGTGGACTGCATAGCAGCCACCGCTCCGACGGCCATCACCGTTGCGGGGCGTAAACCCAACCCGGCGGCCGCCAAAACCGGGCCTGAGAACGACTCGCCGCGGCGGAGGCTCGCGACCAATCCGAGAAACTCAAACCGCGCGCCCGCGCCAAGTTGTCGCAACCGGTCGAAGACCATCTGCTCGTCGCTCCAGCCCATCGCCACCACCTGCTCGACCGCGCGTTGGGTCTCGCCGCTCAGCAACGGCAACGCGGTAGCGAGCGCCTCGCCAAAGCCTTGGCCACTCCGAATCCCTGCCACCAAGATCGCGAGCGCCAACGCACAACCCAGCCCCTCGCCGGACTGGGAAAAGGCCACATCCTCGCGGGCGAGTTCCGCGTCGCGCGGATTGCCCATGGTGAGCCCCCAATACAGCGCGCGGTCGAAGGCGGAGCCATCCTCGGCCAAAGGATTGCCAAACCGCCCGCATGACGGTGGGACAAATCCGCGATCCGCCGCCACCATGGCAAAAGCCAGCGCGCCTCGCCGATCCGGGAGCGCTCGACGCCGCATCTCGGTGAGGGTGCCGCGATCGCCCCAGAGCCGAAACGCGCTTGCCGCGAGCCACCAATCGAAGGCGGGGTTCGGCTGCATGCGCGTGGGCACCGGCTCGTAGAACGGCAGACGCCGATAGCTGCGAGCCGGGCCAAGCGGCGCGGCGAGGTGAAAACCGATGAGTGCGCCCCACCAAGCGCGTGCGGGTTTGGAGGTCATGTTGCCTTATTCAGGACGCCCAAAATAGGCGAGTGGATGCCAAACTAGGTCCTGTGCCTGGTCTCGATCGCCAAATTTTCTACTGGATCAACGGTTGGCCCGAGTTCTTTGCGCCGCTTTTTGCCTTTCTTTCCGACGCCACCAAGATTTGGCCGGGCCGGATTCTGCTCGCGCTCGTGCTCGCCTACTGCCTGTGGCAGCCCAAACTCCGCACGCCCGCGCTCATCGGGGTGCTCTGCTTCCCCATCGCCAACGAGATCTGCGACATCTTGAAAAATGGCCTTCAAATGAAGCGGCCCTGCGTGGAGTTGGCGGACGCGATTGTGCGCGGCAAGGCCCTGACCAGCTACGGCACGGCGAGCGCGCACAGCGCCAACATGGCGTGCATCGCGGCGGCTTTTCTGGGGTTCGATCGGCGTTGGGGAGTGGCGTGGGCGGTCGTTGCGGTGCTCACCGGGCTGAGCCGCATTTACAACGGGGTGCATTATCCCTCGCAGGTGCTATTCGGCTGGGCCGTCGGCGCTGCGGTCGGCTTGCTGGCGGTGTGGATCGTCCGGCGAGTGCAGGCTCGCCGCGCGCGCGTTGCGGCGGAGACCGTCGAACCCGGTCCTTCGGACGGCGCTGCCCAAGGTTAACTGATCCCACTCCGCCGCCTCGAGGCTGGCTATTGCTTTCGGGTCGGGCCACTCGCGAGCCGCGAAATCGGGCTCTTGAGTCGGTTGCGCGCGCAAGGGTTGCGTGGCGCGCGGTTCATTGAACGGACAGACCTCCTGGCAGACATCGCAGCCGAACACCCAACCATTCGTGTCGACTTCGAGTTCGCCGCGATGCTCGATCGTTTGGTAGCTGATGCAGCGGCGCGCGTCCACCTGCCAGCGTTCCTGCAACTGCACAATCGCGCCGGTCGGGCATGCGTCGATGCAGGCACGGCATGAGCCGCATCCGCCGATGCTCGGCGGGTCGGGCTCAATCTCCAGGGTTGTGAGGAGCGCGCCGATGAAGAACCAACTTCCCCGCCGCGAATCAATCAGCATCGTGTTCTTGCCAAACCAACCCAGCCCCGCGCGATGAGCGAACTCCCGCTCAAGAAACGGTGCGGAATCCACGACCGGACGATGTTCGTGGCCGGGATGCATTGTGTCGAGCGCCGTGACCAGCCGCCGCAACTTGCCGCGAATCACCTTGTGGTAGTCGCGACCAAGCGCATATCGAGCAATTTTCACCTGTGGCAACGGCGCTTGATTGTAGTTCAGCGCGACCATGATGGCGGTTTTCGCGCCAGAGAGTAGCGCGGTCGGATCGGCCCGCAGATCGCGCCGGTCGGCCATGTAGCGCATTGACCCGTGAAAGCCCGCCGCGAGCCACGCGTCGAGCGCGGGCAGAGATTCGGGCTCGGTGATCGCGGCAAACCCGCACTGGTCGAAACCCAGCGCAGTGGCGGCGGCCCGAATCTCCTCGCGCAAGTTCGCTACCCCAGCGCCGATTCGCGAATCAACTCGTAGCAGAGTTGCGTCGTGAGCATCAAATCCGCCCGCGAGACGTGCTCGTCATGGGTGTGAATCGCCTTCATTCCGGTCGCCACCACGATGCAAGGAATGCCCATCTTGTTGAACATATTCGCGTCGCTGCCACCGAGAGTCACTCTCAGCTCGGGCTCCAAACCGAGGTTGCGGCTGGCGCGTTGCCCGACCTGAACCACGCGGCTGTTCTCCTCCACCACGTAGGCATCGTAGTGGCGGCGATGGTCAATCTCCACCACCGCGCCGAACTGCGATCCCGCGTCCTCGAAGCGCAGAATCATGTGCCGAACCTGGTCTTCGAGCTCGGCTTTGACCGTGCTTCGCGCCTCGCAGCGGATGGTGACTTCCGGCGCGACGACATTCACGCCCGTGCCGCCACTGATGATCCCCACGTTGCTCGTGGTGTTCGGCGAGATGCGGCCGATCTTCATTTCGCTCATCGCGCGGGCCGCCACGTGAATGGCGTTGATGCCGTGCTCCGGGTCCTTGCCGGCGTGCGCAGGCTTGCCGATGATGCGCACGTCGAGCTTGTCGTGGTAGGCCGTTCGGTTCACATAGCTGCCGACCGGTGGACCGGTATCCAGCACAAATCCGAAGTCAAAGTTGTACTCAGCCAGTTCCATGGCGGCGGCGCCCTTGAGACCGATTTCCTCGGCGCAACTCATCAGCAAGTAGATGTCGCCGTGCTCAAGGCCATCCTCGCGGGCGGCGAGCACCGCCTCGATCATGGGTGCCATTCCGGCTTTGTCATCCGCGCCGAGAATCGTGTCCGAGGCGGAACGGAAGACCCCGTCTTCTTCCACCATTTCGAGGCCCTCGGTGGGTTCCACGGTATCGAAGTGGGCGCTCAGAAAGATCGTCGGCGCGCCGGGCTTGTTGCCGCGAAGTCGCGCCAGCAAGTTGTTCGAGTTGCCCCCGATTTTCCCCGCCGCGTCATCTTCCCAAACCTCCAGCCCAGCATCGCTCAGGTGGCGCTTGGTCCACTCCACCACGTCGCGCTCCTGGAGGCTCGGCGCATTGATATGGCAAAGCTCGCAGAACAGCGAGATCATGCGTTCTTCTTGAATCACGATTCAAGTTTAGATGATCGGCCCGCGGGTAAACCTTGAGGCATGGCTCAGCATCAAGATTCGTGCGACGTGTGCCGGCAACTCGCGTTGGCCGAGGCGGGAGAACACCCGCGGTTTGTGGCCAACTTGAGCCAGAGCGTGGTGGTGATGGGTCCGCACCAAGTGTGGCCGGGCTACACCATGCTCCTGGTTCGCCAGCCGGTGACCGAACTTGACGAGCTCAGCGAGCCTGATTATCTGGAGCTCATGAGCGAGCTTCGCCGAGTCGCGAAGGCGGTTCGCGAGGTGACGAACGCCGACAAGCTGAACTACGAGGCGCTGGGCAACCAGTGCCACCACCTGCATTGGCATATTTTTCCGCGACAAGCCAACGAGCCGCGTCGCCTGGAACCGGTGTGGACGAGCTTTCCCGAGAACATGGCGGACTACCGCTACGACGCGGAGAAGCACGACCAAATTCGGGCGGCGTTTACTTCGCGGCTGTTGTAAACGACCAGGTTCGCGAGTGCTTCGCGGCGTCGCCGATGAGGCTGAACGTGGCCGTGTACTTGGTGTTTGGCGCGAGTGGCTTTTTCGGCGTGATGAACGCCGCCGCTCGCAGAAAATCGTCGTTGCTAGTCGTGTTCACCCAAATCGGCACGGGCTCGCCCGCGGCATTGGTGAGCGTGACCTGCCCAAAGGCGACGGCCTCGGTGTTCGGGAACACGTTGAACGTGATGAACGGCCCGACAATCTCTTCTTCCAGCAAGATGTTGCCGTTCGCATCCTTCATTGTTTTGCGAGATCGGTGCATGCGCAGCGGATCGGGCAGTTCGTAGGTGTTGGCGCTTAGCGGTACACCCGTTTGATCGGCCGCGGGATACACGACCACGCCTTCGCCGCCGCGTCGCCCGAGGTGGGCCACGCCAATGAGCTGCTCGCTGAACTCGCCGATCGCGGTTCCCATGACCTGAAAGCCGGGATGAAGAAAGGGCATGCGGTGATACGGCACTTCCAGCAGGCCATCAATCATCTGCGCGCCGTTGAGGAATTTGCTGCCGTTGAGTGTTTCGGAAACGCCCCAGGTGAGCTGCGCGCGTTTGACCCGGTCGGCCAGGGTTTTGCCGGTGAAGCCGGGCTTGCCCTCTTGCTGCTCGTGCGAGCTCAGTTGCTTGTTCAGCACCAAGTAGTTGCACTGCTCGCTGGCCAGCGTGATGAGCTGGCTATCGAGACTGACTTCGTTGAGCTTGAGATTGCGGCGCAGTTCGTTGACTCGGCCGAGCGCCGAATTGGCGAATTCGGTTTGATTGAGATCGGGGGCGTAAACCGCGGCGAGGAGGGAGATGACGGTGACCATGACAATCGAATGATTTAATGACGGACCCGAGAGAGATTCTGGCGGACAGATCGGGATTCGAACCCGAGAGGGGAGATAATCCCCTACCCACTTAGCAGGCGGGCGCTTTCGTCCACTCAGCCATCTGTCCGCGGACGGCTCTCAGGATACCTGATATTTTTTCGGTCGCCCGGGAGCAGAATCTCAGCGCAGCATAAAATTTTCGTGCAGGTTGGGCGCCGGGCTGTTATGATTCAAGGTATGCGATCCCTTATTTTCGCGCTTTGTGTCTCGGCCATAGGTGCCACGGCCCACGCCAGCTTCGATCTGGCGATCATGTACGATTCAACCAATCAAACCTTCGTGCGCTATGACCCTGTCAACCGGGTGGTTTTGGGAACATTTGGCAGCCAGTACCAAGGGTACTTCGGAAATGCGCACCGCATGGCGTTGGACCCCACTTCTCCGGGCAAGTTTCTGAGCATGGACGTGAACGGGGTTGTTCGACAGATCGATTACAGTACCGGCCTTCTCACCGCCTCCTATCATCCAGGGACAACTGTTCTCTTTCCGACGGCCTTTCGGGCATTGAGCAATGGCAACCTCCTGCGCGTGCTTAACAGTGGCGCAACTACGATTCTCACCAGGGGGTCAGCGACGCCCATCACCACCTTTGCGACGTACAGCGGCTACACGACGATAGACGCCCTCCCCGTGGAGAACGGCAACTTCGTAACGCTTGAGCGTTCGATCTCGGGAAGCAATTATTTGTACCACCTGTTCTATCGCAATTCGGGTGGCACATTTGTTTCCTGGCTCCCCAACTGGTACACAAGCACTGCAGCTGCGGCGCTTCGGACGATTCAGCTCCACGAGGGAGAAATCATCGGTGCGGGGCATACCTCGGGCCAGTTGTTGAACGCCTATGCTCCATATTCGGCAGGGTCATTTGGAACTGCCGGCACGATTGGTGTGAACCACACCGTTGATACAACCAACATCTCAACGCTGGCCAACGGACACCCAAGCACCGCTTATTTCGTGCAGAACGGGTCCGGCGGCACTCGGGTTTTCCGTATGGATTTGGCCGGGCGAATCAGCACGCAATTTGACACAACTTCACTCAGCGGCCGGAACATCACCGACATGGTGGTCGTGATCGCACCGGAGCCCGGTGCCTTCGCCGGTCTTGCGCTCGGCGCGTTGCTGCTCCTTCGCCGTAAAAAGTAAGCCCGAGATTCCCTCGCGCTACTCGCTGGTAGCGCGAGGGAACGTGACTTCGCCGACCGTCCAGCCCAGGCGGTCTTCCATCATGAACGTCCCGCCGAGCCCTCGGGCCAGGTTTTGCACGATCTGCAACCCGAGGTTGCTCGCGTGTTGCGGGTCGAACCCGGGCGGCAATCGGTCGCCGTTGTTGCTGACCCACAGCCCAATCTGGTCTTCGCCGGATTCGATGTTGACGTGAATCTCTCCCGCGGCGGTCTCACGAAAGCCGTGCTCCACCGCGTTCTGAATCAGCTCGTTGAGCACCAACGCAATCTGCGTCGCCTGCGTCATGTTGAGACGGACATCCTGACCGCGCACCTCGAACTGGATGGATTTATCCGGCAGAATAAACGACTGCGACTGGTGATTGACGAGCGCCTCGGCGATGCTTCGAATTCCCACGTGGTCGAGGTCGTCGCGGCTCAGCAGGTCGTGCACCGAGGCAATCGCCAGAATGCGGCTCAGCGAATCGTTGAGCGCCTCCTCGATGCTCTTGTAATGCTTGTGGCGAATTTGTAGGCGTAGCAAACTCACCACCTGCTGCAAATTGTTTTTCACGCGGTGGTGCATCTCTTGCATCAGCGTGTTGCGCACCTGAAGCTTGGCGTGCTCGATGGCCACCGCCGCCTGGCTGGCGATCGTCTCCAGGGCAATAATTTCGGCGGGCTCAAACTCGCGGACCTCCGCGGTGTAGCAGGTCATGACGCCCACCGCGCGGTCGTGCATCATGAGCGGCACGCAGATCATGCTGTGCAGGCCTTGCTCCCGCGCCAAGTCGTGGCCAATGTAGTCAGGGTCGTGCTGAACATCCTGCACGATGACCGTGTGCTGCTCCTTCACGACCCGCCCGGCGATACTTTCGCCGAGTTTGATGGCGCGCTTGCGGCGATACGCGCGCACCGTCGCTTGGGTAGCCCGCAGCACAAGTTCCTGGTTCACCTCGTCCAGCAGCCGCACCGTGCAGACGCGGTAATCGAACTGCTTGGCCGTTAAGTGCACCAACAGCTGGAGGATTTCTTCCAGATACGGGCTCGCCGTGATGGTGCTGGTGACCTGGTTGACGGCGGCGACATTTCCGCTCGCCGCGCCGTGCGAGAACGCCTGCCGGTAGCCGAGCAGCGCCTCGACCAAGTCGCGCACCAGACACAAGATGCGGTCGCGATCGGGAGTCTTGGCCTTGTACGAGCGCAGATACACCACGCCGCCATAGTGGTCTTCCAAAAACGGAATCGCGAATCCGGCGCGGAACTGCGACTCCTCGAACCCAGGAAAAACAACAAAGCGCGGGTCTTGACAGAGGCCCGATTCAATCCAAACCGGCTCTTGCGTGACCCAAGCGGCACCGGTGACACCTTGGGTTTGCACCAGGCGCACGCGGTGGGCGAGATCGGGGGTGAGGGTGCTTGCCTCCAGCGCGAGCATGCTTTGTCCATCCCACATCAACAGGTCCACCGAGTCGCAACCCGACTCGGTGGCGAGCCAGTTGGCCAGACGTCGCTGCAGGTCTTGCTCGCTACGCGCAAGGCGCAGAATCGGAAGAATCGTGTGGCTCACGCAAAGGGTCCGATCGCGGTGGTGCGTAGCTTTTCGGGAGCCATTTGACGCCCGATGTACGCGATCACCTGATCTTTGGTCACCGCACGAAGTTTTTGCAGCGTCTCCTCGATGGGGATGTCGCGCTGGAAGTGAATCTCGTTGCGAGCCATGCGCGACATGCGGCTTTGCATGCCTTCGAGAGCCAGCACCATGTTGCCCGAGAGTTGCCGCTTACAGCGCTCGACTTCGTCGTCGTCGAGTTCCCCGGCGGCGAGCTTCTTCAGCTCGATGTCCACCAGTTCCTGCACCTGCCCCCAGGTGTCTGCGCCAGTTCCGCCATAGACCGTAAAGGCGCCGCCGCTAGAATAGCGCAGGCCGTAGGTTCCGACAGAATAGGCGAGGCCGCGCTTCTCGCGGATTTCTTGGAACAAGCGGCTGCTCATGCCGCCACCGAGAATGCTGTCGGCGATGGCTTGCACGTAGCCGTCGGTTTCGTCGAAGATGCCGGCGCCGTCCGCGCCGATGCAAAAGTGGACTTGATTCACATCGTCGGCGATAAGGTCAACTCCGGGATTGGTCACTGGTCGCGATTCGACGGCGTCGTCGCCACCCGGCTGCGCGTCGCCCAGTTCTTGTTCGGCAATGCGCCGAAACTCTTCGGGGTCCACCTTGCCCGCGACGGCCACCACCAGGTTGCTGCCGCGGTAACGGCGCTCCATGTAATTGCGGAAATCTGGCTGGCGGAAGCTGGTCACGCTTTCGCGAGTGCCGATGATCGGCTTGCCAAGCGGATGCGTGCCCCAAATGCCACTGATGTGTAGCTCGTGCACGTGGTCGCCGGGCTCGTCTTCCCCGCGCTTAATCTCCTCGACAATCACGCCCGATTCGCGGGCGATCTCCTCGGGGTCGAGCAGCGAGTTCTGCACCATGTCGGTAAGCACGCCCGTCGCGCGGCCCACCTCTTCGGAGAGGACCCGAGCGTAGTAGCAGGTTTGCTCCTTGTCGGTGAACGCGTTGAGCACCCCGCCGCGACCCTCGATCTCCTCGGCGATGCCCTTGGCAGTGCGAGTCTTGGTGCCCTTAAAGAGCATGTGCTCGATAAAGTGGGTGATCCCCGCCTCGTTGTCGTGCTCGTGGCGGCTGCCGGATTTGCACCAAATTCCGATGGCGGCTGACGACACGTTGTCGTTTGGCTCCACCATCACACGGACGCCATTCTCGAGCACAAATTTGTGGATCATTGCCTCTATTTTGGCAGGCTTTCTCGGGTGACGAACGCAGCCAACTGGCCGGGCTTGAGCTCGCCCATCACGCCCTGATCTCCGTTGGCGGTGGCGGCGTGTTTGGTGTAGCCATCGATGGCCTCGGTGAGAGTAAGCGCCTCGGCGGGGTTGAACCCAGCAGGCCGATTCACGGCCATGCGAATGCCGTCTTCGGGGTCGCCGGCGACGATCGGGCGGTCGGAGTTTAGGCTCAGCTCGATGCCCGCATCGGTGAGGCTGCGCATCCGCTTGAGGTTCCACGAGCGCTCGGGGCCAAGTTGCCGCTGATACGCGTGGCCGAACCGCATGAGGAATTCGGGCTGCATGGTGACGTGGCAACCCAGCCGTTGAATGTGCTCGATTTGCGCGTCACTCAGGAGCATCGCGTGCTCCAGACGGTGGCGAGCCGGGTCTTGGCTGGCCTCGTAGGCGTTCAGCACCAAGTCGGTGCTGTAGTCGCCGATGCTATGAATAGCGATGCGCCAGCCGTCAGCGTCGGCAACGCGGATCATCTCCGCCAGCCGCTCGGGCGTGTAAATCAGTTGCCCGCTCGTTGTCGCGGCGGGGTCGCCGCCCTGGTAGCCGCCGTAGATCGCGGCGGTCGCCGAGCCAATCGCGCCATCGGCGAAGATTTTGATTCCCTCCGCGCGGCACCGAAGTGGATCCATGGCGGCGGTGAGCTCTTTCAGCTGGCCCGGGTCAATTTTGCGCGGCCCAAACACGCGGCTCCATTGCAGAAATAGCCGCATGGCGATGCCGTCCGGATGCTCGCTCGCGAGCCGATACGCCTCAAGTTCGAGGGGCATATCGTAGCGACCCGTCATCATATCGGTCGCGGCGACAATGCCGTAGGATCGCATGGAACGGCACGCGGCGAGGATCGCCTCGACCATTTCATCGAGTGTCGGGTTCGGCACGCGGGCCGTCACGGCTTCGTGCGCGTGCTCCAAGAGCACGCCAGTGAGTTCGCCGCTAGCATCGCGGACGTACTCGCCGCCCGCCGGATTAGGCGTTTCCCGGGTGACTCCCGCTTGCTGCAGCGCCGCCGAATTGGCGATGCTCGCGTGGCCATTCACATGCCGCAGCAGGATGGGCCGCTCGCGATTGATGGCGTCGAGTTGATCGCGGTGCAGATGCTGACCATCGGGAAATTTCGTTTGGTCGTAGAGCATCGCCTGCAGCCATTTGCCCGGCGGCAGGGTTTTTTCGAAGTCGCGGACCAAGTCCAGCACTTGGTCCGGCGTGGACGCCTCGCCGAGTTGCAATTGCAAAAATCCGAGACCGGTCGGCAGGATGTGGCAGTGCGCATCGATGTAGCTGGGCAGCAGATACTTCCCCGCCATCTCCTCGTCGCGAGGCTGGCCGGTGTCCGGCTCCACGCTCATGATTCGGTCGTTGTCATGCTCCAGCCACCACTGGCCAGGCGCGTCGTATCGCTGAAATCCGCCAATTCTCATTGCTTTGCCAACACTTCCGCCGCGGCGCGTTCGCCGCTTTCGAGGGCCCCCTCGATGAACCCCATCCAATCCGCCGAGTGATCGCCGGCAAAATGCAGGCAGCCGATCGGCTGGCGCAGGGTTTGCAAGTTGGCGAGCACGGTGCCCGGCGGCGTGTACGGGAACCCGCCGCCCGCGTACGGGTTTTCCATCCAGTTGTGGATCGCGCCCGACACAAAGTGCTCCTCGGCCTCGGGGAACTTGCGGCTGAGTTCCTGCAGAGCCTCTTGCACGGGCTCGGCGGATTCGCTATAGTGCGCCGCGCCATCGCCGCAGACGTAAAAATTCAGCACAGGCATCTCGCCGAGCGTGCCGTCCCACCCTTGGCCCAGCGGCGTGTCGAGCATCATCCGGCCCCTAAATCCGTGGTCCAGCCACCACCGTTCTCGGAAGGCGAGGCTGATTTTGAGGGTGCGCGACATGGGGATCAGGTCGATCGCGTCTTCCATGCTCTCGGGCAGAGCGGGATCGAATTCGATGTGACCTAGCGCACTCGGCGGCATCGCCAGGATGACCGCGTCCACCGCGATGAGGCCGCGCTCGAACGTGAGTAGCGCCGAGTCGTCACTCCAGGAGACTTTGCGCAACGGGTTGCCGAGTTGCGGCTCGCTACCTGCTGCGGCGAGCATGCGTTCGCAAAAGCCTTGCGCGCCCTCGGGAAACCGAAACCGACTCATCGCCCCGGGGTCGCGATCAACGTAATGCATGTAGTTGACGAGCCACCCAAGGAGGCTAATTCGTTCGGGCTCCTCACCTTCGTCGCTCCGCGCCACCGAGCGAACCCACCACCGACCGCGCGGCGATTTGGCGTGGCGGTGGAGGTAGTCGGCCACGTTCTGCGTGTCAAGATTCGCGCTGAGAAGGTTGTCCCACGGCACTGGGTCGAGGTCCAAGATGTCGTAGTCGCACTGCTCTTCGACCGCCGCCTCATCTATTGTTGCATCCGGCCAAAGGTCGTCTTCCGATCGCCACTCGCCATCGTAGAAGGCGCGGCCCGGACGTTGATCGCTTGGGACCGGTTCTTGCCCGAATCTGGCGAGTAACCCTAGAATCCGTTCGTGGTCCGCGTCAATCCATTCGCCGCCCGCTTCGTAGCTCAAACCGTTCGGCAGCCGAACGGTATGCAACCTTCCTCCGACGCGGTCTTGAGCATCAAAAAGCAAGCCGGGCCGCCCGGCGTCGGCCAGAGCCAAAGCCGCGCGACATCCCGCCGGGCCGAGTCCCACCACCGCGATTTTCATGAGGGCTTCGCCGCCTTGTTCACCACATCAATGAGCACGCCGATGAACACTACTACCCCGCTCGCGATGGCCAGCGGCTGACTGCCCGCGCGATAAAACCAGGCGAGGCCCGCCATGCCGAAAAACGCGATCATGAGGCCGACCGCTCGTTGCGGGCGACGACGCGCCTGCGTCATCCAACCGAGTGCTCCGATGAGGCTCAGCACGAAAAACCCAAGCAGAAACTGATTCGCGGCGTCCTTCACGAAACGGCCTCCAACTCCGAGATTTGCATTGGCGTCGCCTCGGCGAGGGCGGAATCAATCTCGGCGGGCGTGCGCACGCCCACAAGGACCGGATGATCTTGGCGATAGGTGCACACCAGGCGGCCGCCCGTCGGCAAGTCGTCCGTCACTGGGCCGTCGCCCCAATCAATGCTTCCGCAGGTCACCACGCCCACCCGTCGCTCGCGGGCCAGGCCGCTCAGCATCTCATAGGGTTCGGTTTGGCGCGGGTTGCGCGGCATCAAAATGAGGTCAAAAGCGTCATGAAATTGCCACATGGCCAGAGTTGCAAAGGCCCGCCCGTAGCAGGCAACGCCCAAATGCGAGATCATTCCGTCCTCGCAATTGAGTTCCAGGGCCTCCAACGCGCCGTTGATTTGGAACTCCTCCAAGCGGCGATCCAGCCGCAGAAACACAATGTCCAACCGATCGCGCCCGATGCACGAAAGGAACTGGAGCAGCTCGCCCATGATCATGTCGTTGGCGGTTTCGGCGCGGTCGCAGGTGGCCAAGTTTCGACCGACGGTAACCGCGACCGTCGCTTCGGTGCCGCGCATCAAACCGCCCCACAACGCAGGATTGCTGGAAATCTCCAGGGGCACCTGCGCCGCCAAGGCGCGTTCGACCAAAGCAGGGGCCGCGTCTGGCGGCGGAGACATGAGGCCAAGCCAGGTGCCGGGGAAAGCGCGATTCGTCCGACCCAACACCCCGTGCATGGTTTGAATGTACCTGGCAAGGTAAAACCAAGGCATGAAGGACTGGGGTTGTTTGCTCACTGCGATGGTCACACCGTTTGCCGCGGATGGGGGCGTAAATATTTCGGAAGCCAAACGAATTGCCGCCTATTTGGTGGACGAACAACGCAACACCGGCATTGTTGTCAACGGCACCACCGGCGAATCCCCCACCACAACTGAGGCGGAAAAGTTTGCCCTGCTCGACGCGGTTTTGGAGGAAGTGGGCGACCGCGCGGCCGTGGTTTTTGGCGCGGGAACCTACAACACCGCCGAGAGCCAACACTACATTCGCGAAGGCACGCGCCGCGGCGCGCACGGCATTATGGTCGTGAATCCCTACTACAACAAGCCGGGGCAAGACGGACTTTACGCCCACTTTATGGCGTGTGCGGAGGCCACCGACCGGCCGATGATGGTCTACAACATTCAACCGCGCAGCTCGATTAACCTGGAAACGCCAACCTTGATGCGTCTGATTCAGGACATCCCTCACCTGCGCGCGGTGAAGGAGGCGAGCGGGAATCTGGGCCAGATTTCGGACGTGATTCGTGAGGCTCCCGAAGGATTTTTGGTGTATAGCGGCGACGATGGATTGACGCTGGCGATCATCGCTCTCGGTGGGTACGGCCTCGTGAGTGTGGCCGCGCACTTGGTCGGACGTGAGTACCGCGAGATGATCGACTGCTTCGCCACCGACCCGGCACGGGCGCGAGCCCTGCACCACCGAGTCACCCCGCTGGTGCAAGAGCTTTTCGCCCATCCGAATCCGGTGCCCGTGAAGGCCGGACTGGCCGCGCGAGGGTTCGCGTGCGAGGATGTCCGCCTTCCGCTGGTGAAGCTCAGTGCCGAGGCTAAGGCGCGACTGCTTCGGCTCGCGGAATCCAGCCCGGCACAGCCTCGATCTTAGCCGCAAGTCCCGCTGGAAGGACGCATTCGGCGGCGAAATCACCGGCGGGCAGCACGGCGATCGGCGTTTCTCCGCGCGCGACTTTGTGCGCGAAATCCGGATCAGTTAGCGCGCCGCGACCGACGGCCACCGCGCGACATCCCAGCGCCAGGCAGTGCTCCACGTCCTCGCGGGTCAGCACGCTTCCGACTCCGATCAGCGGCAACGTAACCATGCTGACAACCAGCGGCAAGATCGCCCCGCGCTCCGGCTGACGAGCGGATTCCTGCTCGTAACTTCGCAGCGAGATGTGCAGGAAGTCGAGCCCGCACTCCTCCAACCGCCCAAGCAATCCCGCGGTTCGGTCGAGGTCAAGCCCCGGCTCCTCAATCTCTTCCGGACTGAATCGGTACCCCACCGCCACCGGCGACGGCACCACCGCGCGAACGGCCCGGGCCACTCGCTCGCTCATCAGGTACGGGTCTTGGCCGTACTCATCGTCGCGGCGATTGGAATGCGGGCTCACAAACTGTTGCAACAAGTAGGTGTTGGCGCCGTGAATCTCGATGCCGTCGTACCCGGCCTCCACGCCCCGCCGCGCGGCGTCGGCATAAGCCTGAATCAGCTCGTCAATCTCAGCCAAGGTTAGGGCGCGGGGCGTTTCCGCGCCCTCCCGCGGGGCGGGGATCGCGCTGGCACTCACCGGTTCGCCGCACAACCGGCTCGGAGCCATGCGGCCACCGTGGTGAATCTGCAATATCGCCTTGGCACCGGTTGAATGAATTGCCTCGGCGGCGCGGCGCAAACTGGGAACGTGGCGATCGTCCCAGCACTGCCATTGCCCCTCAAAGGAATATCCCGAAGGATGCACGCAGCAAGCCGCTGTCATGATCGCGCCGTAGCCCGTTCGGCGAGCCAGATACGTCAGTTCGTCATCGGCGATATCGCCGTTCGGATGCGAGGAGTAGGTGGTCATGGGCGCGACGACAAGCGGATTGGCCAAGACAAGCGGCCCAAGTTGAACGGAATGCACCCTTGGTTATACGGGCAAAGCGGTAACCTTATTCCGTGAATCTCAACGCCATTCGGCATGCCCTGCACGCCCACCCCCAAGTCCGTTTTGAAGAGACCTTTGCCAGCGAACTGGTGCAGCGCACGCTTGCCGAGCTCGGCATCGAGTTCCGAGCGGGCCTAGCCCGCGGCACCGGCGTGCTGGGTTACCTCCCGGCCACCACCGATCCGTCCTCCGCGCCGACGATCGCGTTGCGCGCCGATATGGACGCATTGCCCATTCACGAAGAGACCGGAAAACCCTACGCGAGTACGATCGCCGGTCGCATGCACGCGTGTGGACACGATGGGCACACCACCATTTTGCTGGGCGTGGCGGAGCGGCTCAGCCAAACCGCGCATCGCCCCAACAACGTGTTGTTCGTGTTTCAACCCGCCGAGGAGGGTGGTGGCGGAGGCGATTTGATGGTGCGCGACGGCTGCCTGAATGGCACCGTGCTCGGCAAACGCGCCGACTTTATGTTTGGACTCCACGGCTGGACGACAGTCGGGCTGGGGCATGTCGCCACTCGGGTTGGCGCGCTCATGGCGAGCACCGACGAGTTTTTCGTGGAGATGCAAGGTCGCGGCGGACACGCGGCGGCGCCGGAAACCACCCGTGACCCGGTACTCGCCCTCGCCCAATTTGTGGTTGCCCTGCAACAGATCGCAGGACGCAATGTGGACCCGTTTGACAATGTGGTGGTCACCGTCGGCGAGATTCACGGCGGCACGGCGAACAACGTGATTCCGATGACAGCCACCGCGCACGGGACGATCCGCACGATGAACCCCGAAACACGCGAACTCGCCCGGGCGCGGGTGGCGCAGATTGCCGAAGGGATCGCCACCGCCCACGACATGGTGGCCAACGTGACCCTGAACGAGGGATACCCGGTCGTCATCAATGAGCCAACCGCCGTATCCAGGTTCCTTCAGGTTGCCCGGGCCACGCTCGGCGATGAATGGGTGAGCGACAACGCGAAGCCGACCATGGGCGGCGAGGACTTTGCCTACTATGGTGCGGAATGCCCGAGCTGCTTCTTCCAGTTGGGCCTGATTCCGGTGGGCGAGAGCAGCTATCCCAGCGTTCACACGCCGGTGTTCGACTTCAACGACGACGCCACGCCGATCGGGGTGCGCGTGATGACGGCGCTGGCGCTAAGCCAAGGAGCGTAGCGGGTGGCCAACTCCTCCGACACTTACAAGTCGTATCTCGGGCTCTCCACGCTCCTGAGTTGCCAGAACACGGTGAGCCCAGCGCACGACGAGATGATGTTCATTACCGTGCACCAGGCCTACGAGCTTTGGTTCAAGCTGTGCCTTTTCGAACTCGACCGGATTCAGGACATTTTCGGCGGCGACGTGGTGGGCGATTCCGAGCTTCGGCTCGTGTCGGCGAGCCTCAATCGCATTGTCACGACGCTTCGCCACGCCAGCGGCGCGCTCGACATTATGGAAACGATGACGCCGCTGGATTTCCTCGATTTTCGGCACGTGTTCCGCTCGGCTTCGGGCTTTCAGAGCATGCAGTTTCGCGAGCTAGAAGTGCGTCTGGGTCTTGCGCACGAAGCGAGGCTCGGCTACGCCGGCAAGTCGTTTGAGACCTATCTCGATGCCGAGGACCGGGAGCGCCTGGTGCAAGTTGGGTCGCGCCCGACTTTGGTCGCGCAACTGGACGAGTGGCTCGCCCGCACCCCGTTTGTCGAAATGCGGGGCTTCAGCTTCTGGGAGAGTTATCGCGCGGCGATCGCCGAGATGATTGCGCGCGACCGCGCTGTGATCGAATCCGACGCCCAGCTTTCCGACGAAGGGCGAGCGATGGAGCTTGGGAAACTGGAAAACACCGAGAAGCAGTTCGCGCAGTTGTTTGCTACCGAAGACGGGTTGCAGTGGCGGCTCTCCAACGAGGCGCTTCAGGCCGCTCTGTTCATCAATCTCTACCGAGATGAGCCGGCGCTACAGTTGCCGTTCCAAATATTAGGCAACCTTATGGATTTGGACGAGCTGCTGGCGATCTGGCGCTATCGCCACGCGCTCATGGCGCAGCGAATGCTCGGCACCAAAATGGGCTCCGGCGGATCTTCGGGCCACGACTATCTGGCCGCGACGGCCAGCAAACATCGCATCTTCGGCGATCTTTTTGCGATCTCGACCTTCCTCATTCCGCGGTCAAAGCTGCCCAAGCTCCCCGAGGAAGTCGCCAAAAAGATGGCCTTTCACTACGGAGTCACACCGTGAAGGAGCACTTCAGTCTTGCCCTCGAATCGACGCCCGGGCGCTTTCATTTTGCGGCGCATAGCCACCACCTTTGGCCCGATTGCACGCTTGGCGCCCAAGTCCAGGCGTGGCAAGACGCGGCAAGTCTGGCCGACGTGAAGTGGGAAAAGGTGTTCGGCGAGGTTATTCCAGCGGTGCAGCAGGGCATCGCGCGGCACCTCAATTTGCCCGATCCCAAGACCATCGTCTTTGCGCCGAACACGCACGAGTTTGTGCTGCGGCTCCTCAGTTGCCTTCCCGCCGACCGGCCCGCCCGGATTCTCACCACGGACAGCGAGTTTTACAGCTTCCGGCGACAGACTCAGCGCCTCGCTGAAGATGGGCTCGTCGAGCTGACCATCATCCCGGCGGAGCCTCACGGCACGTTCGCCGAGCGGTTTGTGGCGGCGGGCACAGACTTCGATCTCGTCTTCTTTAGCCAAGTATTTTTCAACTCCGGGTTCGCGGTTCGGAACCTAGCCCAGATTGTCCAAGCCTTTGCCGAGCCGACCATGGTCGTGATTGACGGCTATCACGGCTACTTCGCGGTGCCCACCGATCTCAGCCAGGTGGCGAGCCGCGCGTTTTACATGGCCGGCGGCTACAAGTACGCCATGAGCGGCGAGGGCGCCTGCTTCCTGCATTGCCCGCCGGGACAGGCTTTGCGACCGCGCAACACGGGGTGGTTTGCCGAAATGGATAGCCTGGCCGCCGCCAAAACCGGCCAAGTGGATTACGCCAGCGACGGATTTCGAATGGCCGGAGCGACCTTCGATCCGAGCGGACTCTATCGCATGCGCGCCGTGCTCGATTGGGTGCAGGCGAGCGGCGGATCGGTGAGCACGTACCACTCTCACGCCAAGCGATTGCAAGCGCGGTTCTTGGCGGGTCTGGCACATCCCGCGCTCGGCGAAGCGCAACTTGTGGTGCCCAGCATCGAGCTTAGCCGGGGCAACTTCCTGACTTTCCAAACCCCTCACGCGAGTGAGCTTTATTACTTCCTGCGCGGACACGGCGTGATCACCGACACCCGCGGCGATCGCCTCCGGTTCGGATTCGGAATCTATCAAGACGAGAGCGATGTGGACCATTTGCTAGCGCTCTTAAGATAAAAAAGTAGCGGCTCCGGAAAACCAGAGCCGCTACTTTTTTTACGAGCAGGAACCTTAGCTTTCGGCCGGGGTCCCGTCGTCGTTGATCTGCATGATCGTTTCCGCGCCTTCCGGAGCGGGCTCACCCAGACCGGGCATGTCGATTTCGCCCGCCAGATCGGAGAGCGAACCGAGGTCCATCATGTCGAGCGAGGCGGTGTCGCCAAACTCGTCGGCTTCGACCAGCGCGGTCAGCGATTGCTGAGCCCAAGTCGGCGCACTCTTGTCGACTTCGATCGCCACGTCGCGATAGTTACTCGCGCCGGTACCGGCAGGAATCAAGCGACCGATGATCACGTTTTCCTTAAGGCCGACCAGACCGTCGTACTTTCCGCGGACGGCGGCGTCGGTCAGGACGCGAGTCGTCTTTTGGAACGAGGCGGCGCTGAGGAACGAGTCCGTGGCCAGCGAGGCTTCCGTAATCCCGAGCAGAATCCAGGTCGCGTTCGCTTCCTTCGGATTGCGCTCCACGTTGTCGCCCGTCACCGGATCCATGTACTTGATCGTGCGACCCGTCGCGATGAGCTGCTTCACGCGATCGTTTTCGCGATCGAATCGGAAGCGGTCCACCACTTGACCCGGCAGGAACGGCGTATCGCCCGGCTCCTTCACTTGGCGCTTGCGCAGCATTTGGCGAACGATGACTTCAACGTGCTTGTCGTTGATGTCTACACCCTGCGACTTATACACCGATTGGAGGTTGGTCACAAAGTAGTCGTACACCGCGTCGCGGCCAGCCAGGTCCAGAACTTCATGCGGATCGCGCGGACCATCGGTGAGCGGGTCACCCTTAATCACGCGGCTTCCCTTTTGCACCGGCAACTTACCGAGCGGCGGAACCAGAATCGGATAAAGAATCTTCACCGTTTCTTGGCCGTACTTGCGCAGGATGGTCAGAGCCGAGGCCACCAACTTGGAGCCCACGAGACGCTCCATGTAGGTAAAGCCTTCCATTTCCGGCGTCCAGTTTTGGCTATCGCTGATGTAGGCATCGCGCAGCGGACCCTTGAGGGGCACGTCGGCTTCTACAATCACGAATCGGCCATAGCTGGATTCTTGAATTTCGGCGACAATCCCGGTGACCGGACAAATAATTGCCTTACCCCGCGGTTGCTTTCGGGCTTCGAAGATTTCTTCGACCCGGACGATACCACTGGATTCACCCGTCCACGAGGCGAAGAAGGTCTTTCGGCTGCGGTCCCACAGCTTTTGCGAGTCCTTGTCCATCTTCAAGGCGGCCTTTTCGGCGGCCTTGGTTTGGCGTTCGGTCTTCGGCTTCTTGGCTTCGGTTTCGGATTCTTGTCGCGACTTGCTAAACAGACCCTTGACGATCGACTCTTGGGCTTCGATCAGCTTGGTGGCGTCGAACTCCTTCATGTCAGTCTTGGTGGCCGTGCTGAAGTCCTCCATGAACTGCTTCACGAACTTACCGGTCTTGTACTGGTTCGTGCGAGCAATCGTCGCCGAACCGGCCACACCACCGGTGTGGAACGTTCGCATCGTCAGCTGCGTTCCGGGTTCACCAATCGACTGGGCGGCGATGATGCCGACGGCCACGCCGACTTCCACCACGCGCTTGCTGGAAAGGTCAACACCGTAGCACTTGGCGCAGATGCCTTGTTCCATTTCGCAGGTCAGCGGCGAGCGGACACGCACGCCGAGTTGGTCGTGTTCGTCCACCACAAAACCGGCGCGCTCGTACTTATCGGCGACCGCCTTGCGTTCGGCATCGGTCTCCACGGCTTCGTACTCGGCGGCAAAGGCTTGCTCCAGCTTGGTAACTCCGCCCGAGACTTCGAGCGTGATGAGGTCATCGTAGCTAAAGACCACTTCGCCGGTATCCGGGTCGGTGATCGTGCTCAGCGAGACGCGTCCCGTGACCCGTTCGCCGATATGCTGAAGGGTTTCGCCTTCGTGTGTCATGCGGTGAATCACGATGCCGTCGGTGGTGCCGCAATCCTTGGTGCGGATAATCACGTCCTGAGCAACGTCGCAAAGGCGTCGCGTCAGGTAACCAGCGTCAGCGGTTCGCAGAGCGGTGTCGGCGAGACCCTTACGGGCACCGTGAGTGGTCACGAAGTACTCAAGCATCGAGAGGCCGCGGTGGAACGAGTTCTTGACCGGCAGCTCATAGATAACTTCGTTGAACTGGTTCATCATGAGCCCGCGCATCCCGGAGAGCTGCGCAAGCTGCTTGACCGAACCCCGTGCACCGGAGACCGTGATGATCGACAGCGGATTGAACTGGTCCATACCGCGCGTCAACTCGACCCCGATTTGGTCGTAGGTGTCTTGCCACAGCTTAATGAGGCTGCGCTGCATTTCGTTAAAGTCGAGCATGCCGCGTTGGAACTGCGTGCTGATGCGGTTCGACTTCTGCTCGGCTTCGGCGAGAATCTCGTCGCGCTTGGCGGGCGGGTCCATGTCGGTGATGGCGACCGAAAGGCCGTATCGTGTAGCCCACTTAAAGCCAAGTGCCTTGAGCTCGTCCAGCAGGTGAATCGTGGCGTCCACGCCCACCAATCGGTGGCAGCGGATGACGACTTCGGCGAGTTGCTTCTTGCCGAGTTCGGTCTTGAGCATTTCGTTGCTGAACTTGAGCGGCCACGGAAGGATGTTGTTGTAGATCAACTGGCCCGGGGTGGCGGTCACGACGACTTCTTCCCACTCCATGTCGAGCGGCACCAGGCGGCGCTGCTCTTCATCGTCTTCGTCCAAGTAGGTTTCGTAAACGTATTCTTGACCCGACTTGTAGTCGCGGAAATCAATCTCGCTGTCCACGCGGAAGAGCGGTCGGCTAAGGCGAACCTTAATCGGATCGTTGAGGCCCATCTGACCTTGCGTTACCGGCGAATCAAGCACGAACAACACCTCGTCGATGCTGTTGTAGATCTTCGGCGCGGGATGCAGTTCCGGGTTTTCCTTGTGCAGTCGCTCGATTTCTTCCAGCTTCGCGAGGCCGCGTCGGCTGACGAACGTCAGCGCGTAGTTGCCCAAAACGATGTCTTGGATCGGCGCCATAACCGGCTTTCCGTCCGCGGGCGAGAAGAGGTTTTGCGTCGACATCATCAGGACGCGCGCTTCTGCTTGGGCCTGTTGGCTCAGCGGCACGTGCACGGCCATTTGGTCGCCGTCAAAGTCGGCGTTGTAGGCGTGGCAAACCAGCGGGTGGACCTGAATGGCCTTCCCTTCCACGAGGATCGGTTCGAATGCCTGGATCCCAAGTCGGTGCAGGGTCGGAGCGCGGTTCAGCAGAACCGGGTGCTCCTTGATGACCTCTTCGAGGCCGTCCCAAACCGCCGGATGCATGCGATCGATCATGCGCTTGGCCGTCTTGATGTTCTGGGTGATCTTGCGTTCCACCAGAGTCTTCATCACGAACGGCTTAAACAGTTCGAGCGCCATTTCCTTGGGCAGACCGCACTGGTTGAGCTTAAGGTGCGGGCCGACCACGATAACCGAACGACCAGAATAGTCAACGCGCTTACCGAGCAGGTTCTTGCGGAAGCGACCTTCCTTACCCTTGAGCATGTCGCTGAGCGACTTGAGCGGGCGGCTGTTGCTCCCGACCACCGGGCGAGTGCGGCGACCGTTATCGATGAGGGCATCGACGGCTTCTTGCAGCAGGCGCTTTTCGTGGTTGATAATGCTTTCCGGCGCCTGAATTTCCATGATCTTCTTCAGGCGGTTGTTGCGGTTGATGATGCGGCGATAGAGATCGTTCAGATCCGACGTGGCAAAGCGGCCACCGTCGAGTTGGACCATCGGTCGCAGCTCCGGCGAGATGACCGGCACGACGCCGAGGATCATCCACTCCGGTCGGCTCTTCGAGCTGATCAGCGCTTCGATGAGTTCCAGACGCTTGATGGCGCGGGCGCGGCGTTGGGTCGTCGTGGTGACGATTTCTTGGCGCAGTTCGCGAGCCAGGCGTTCGCAGTCAACCTTCTTGAGAAGTTCGGCGATGGCGTCGGCGCCGATGCGGGCGCGAACCAGGCCGCTGATGTCCTTGCGCATGCGGCGACCGACGGCGTCAAGCATTTTGCTCACCGCGCGCCACTTGTCTTCGTCAATCAGCTGGTTCAGTTCGAGCTTGCCGAGCAGGTCCACGGCGACGTCGAGGTCCTTCAGACGGTCGTCCGCGTCGCGGTATTCGGCGCGGATGCGGTCGAAGTTCGTCTTCATGCGATCGCGGACAAACGCGTCGTCGGCGTACTCGTCCGGGTTGTTGCGCATTTCGTTGCAGAGGCGCGAGACCGATTCGGTTTCCAGTTCGCGAATCTCGTCCTGAATCGCCTTCTTCTCGTCTTCCACTTGCTGGCGGATCGCAGGCATGAGGCCGTCGATTTGCTCCTTATCCAGTTCGATGACGATAAACGAAGCGAAGTAGGCGACCTTTTCGAGTTGTCGCGGCGAGATATCGAGGATGAGGCTCAGCGGCGAGGGAACGCCCTTGAGGTACCAAATGTGGCAAACCGGGGCCGCCAGCTCGACGATGCCCATGCGCTCGCGGCGCACTTTGCTGCGGGTGACTTCGACGCCGCAACGGTCGCAGATGGTGCCCTTGTACTTAACCTTTTTGTACTTACCGCAGGCGCATTCCCAGTCCTTGGTCGGACCAAAAATTCGTTCGCAGAACAGGCCATCGCGTTCGGGCTTGAAGGTGCGGTAGTTAATTGTCTCGGGCTTCTTGACCTCGTAGTAGATCATTTGCCCGTCGCCGTCTTTGCGGTATGCCCAACTGCGGATTTCTTCGGGACTTGCGATTCCAATGCGGAGCTTATCAAAAAGTGTGACGTCTGCCATAAATTCCCTAGCACTGACATCGCCGACTGATGACCACGCGCGTGAGGTCACCGGCTGTTGCGGGCGAAAAGTGCGAACTTTCATATTACCCTGCTGACAACATTTAACGCTAGGGGAACTTGCTTTTGGGGAGAGTTGCTCTATACTGAAAGGTATGCACGTTCTTCGAAGTGGTTGGACGGTCGCGGCGGCGCTCGCCGCAGTGGTCGGTTGGGCTCAACCGGACTACGCCTCCGCCCTTTGGAACCCCGCCTACAGCGGCAACTACTCGACCTCGAACCGCCCCAGCACCTACCCGATCACGCACGTGGTCATCCATATCATGGAGGGCACGTACTCGGGCAGCATCAGTTGGTTCCAGAACCCTTCGTCGAACGTGAGCGCGCACTACATGGTGCGCTCCAGCGACGGCCAGATCACGCAGATGGTCCGCGAAAAGGACATCGCCTGGCACGCCGGGGTCACGTTCTACAACCAGCAAGCCGTCGGGATTGAACACGAAGCGACCAGCACAAGCACCAGTTGGTACACCGACAATCTCTACTGGGCGAGCGCCCGCTTGACCCGCTACCTCACCGCGAAATACAACATTCCGCTCACCCGAACTTACATCATCGGGCACCGCGAAACCGGTCGCGCCACCACCTGCCCTGGGCCGTATTGGGATTTCGACAACAAGTACATGCCGCTGCTCAAAATCAATGCGACGGCGGGCACCCACACCTTCCCCGTGAGCCTGAGCCCCAATGTCAGCGGCAGCGTCGTGGTGCGCATGAACAACACCGGCGTGGACGATTGGCTGAGCCTCGGCAATGACCCGGTCTTCCTCGACACGTATCCGGCGGGCCGCGTCTCCACTTTTGCCAACAGCTGGATCAACACCACGCGACCGTCGTCGGTTTTCCAAGCCACCCCGGGTGGCACCACCGGCGAGTTTCGCTTTAACATCACCGCGCCGGGCACGCAGGGCTACTACGAAGAGGAATTCCAACTTAACCGCACGAGCGTGGGCCGATTCGGCCCGGTCATCAAGCTCGGCATCACCGTCGGCCAGACCGACAAGGCGGTGGATAACACGAGCACGGATTTCACCACGACCGGCACCTGGAGTACGGGTACAACTGCCGTCGGCAAATACGGCTCGGACTACCGATTTAGCACTTACACTCGCAAAACCGGCGCCAAGGCGACCTGGAAACTGGGCGTGGTGCAGGACGGGTTCTACGACGTCTACGCCTGGTGGCCAGCCGGCACCAATCGCGGCGCTTCCGTGGTGTATGACGTGGACGACCTCATCGAAGGCGCGCTCGCCAAACCCTTCAATCAGCAGGTCAATGGCGGCCAATGGAACCTCATCGGGCGGGTTCGCCTGATGCCGGGGCGTGACTACGTGCGCATGACGCCAGTAACCCGCAGCGGCGCGGACGCGCAGGTCGCGATCGCCGACGCGGTGCGCGTGGTCGGGCCGTTCTAGTGGTTTCGGTTTTGATCGCGCTGAGTCTTGCGGAGCCAGCTTTGATCGCCCGGGTTGACGACAAAGACCTCACCGAAAGCTCCGGCGTGGCCGCGAGCGTGTTCGCTCCGCAAGAATTTTGGACTCACAACGATAGCGGCGATAAGGCGCGGCTCTTTCGGTTCAACCTGAAGGGTGAGATCACCGCGCGCGTCATGGTGGACGCAAAGGCGCACGACTGGGAGGACATGGAGATTGTGCGGCGTGGCGGCTCCTCCACCGTGTACGTGGCGGATATCGGTGACAATTCTCGCCGCCGCAAGTCTGTAACAATCATTGCCTTTCCGGAGCCGCGCGGCTCGGGTGACGTCGCCAAACCGACGCTCTACGAACTCACCTATCCGGACGGACCACGCGATGCGGAGAGCTTCGCCGTTGATCCAAAAACCGGCGCGTTTTATATTGTCGAAAAGGTGAATGGCCCGAGCGGAGTGTATGCCCTCGACAAGCCGAAGCCGGGCGAAAACAAACTTCGGCGGGTCGGTGCCATCACCACCAGTTCCATCGTGCCGATGTCGAAGCTGACCACGGGCGCATCGTTTTCCCCCGACGGCAAGCATGTCGTGGTGCGGGGCTACCTCGGGGCTTATCTTTTTGCCGTCCCCGACAAGGACCGCGCTTGGTGGAAGTCCACGGGCTCTCGGCTCGATCTGCGGCCCGAACGCCAAGGCGAAGCGATTTGCTTTTCGCGCGACTCGCGCTGGCTTTACACCACCAGCGAGGGGCGCCCTTGCGAGGTGAGCCGCGTCCAAGTACCCTAGCTTCCGGGTATCCTCTCGGTTCCATGCGGGCAGGAAAAACCACGGGAAATCCTCCGGCGAGCAACGCCTTCTTGCAGTGCAGCAACTGCAAAAAAACCCTCTTTCGACGCGAGTTTGAGCAAAACCTGATGGTTTGCCCCGCTTGCGACCACCACCATCGGATGTCGGCCGAGCAGCGCATCGAAGCGACCTTTGACGAAGGCACCTTTGAGGAGCTTGACGCGAATCTGACCAGCATCGACACGCTGACGTTTCCCGATTACGCCGAAAAGCTGGAGCAAGCGATCGCCAAGACTGGCCGCAACGACGGCATGATCGCCGGTAAGGCCGATATTGTTGGTCAGCCCTGCTATGTCGCCCTGTCGGAATTCGCGTTTATGGGCGGTTCGATGGGCTCGGTTGCGGGCGAGAAGGTCACCCGCACATTGGAGCGCGCCGCCAAAGATCGCATCCCCGCGGTCATCTTTTGCACCAGCGGCGGCGCCCGCATGCAGGAAGGCCTGCTGAGCCTGATGCAAATGGCGCGCACAACCGCCGCCGCCGAACTCTGTCGCCAAGCCGGCGCGCCGTTCATCACCGTGTTTACCGATCCAACCATGGCGGGCGTCCTCGCGAGTTACGCAAGCATCGCCGACGTGATTCTCTGCGAGCCCAAAGCACTGGTCGGGTTTGCCGGAGCCCGCGTAAGCAAACAGGCCCAAGTCGTGAAAGCGCCCGACAACTTCCAATCCGCCGAATTCTGCCTCCAAAAGGGCATGGTGGACCGCGTTGTCCACCGCCGCGAACTGCGCGACACACTTGGCTCGCTGGCCGCGATGCTGGCGGGAGGCGTGCGCTGATGGCCGAGAAAATGCGACCGACCACGTGGAAGCAGTGGGAGAAAAATGTCCTCGACCTCGAGGATGCGGTCCGCCAACTGAAGGAACTTCTTCCTTCGACCAACGCCGATCGCCGCGCGGAGTTGGAAAACAAGATTTCCACCTACGAAAAGACCCTGCAGGGCGCGATAAAGCGCCTGTATGAGAGCCCCGATCCGTGGGAGAAGGTGCTCATCGCTCGCTGCGAGCGACGGCCTTACACGCTCGACCTCATTAACGCGGTCTGCACCAACTTTATTGAGCTCCAAGGCGATCGCCGCTTTGGCGTGGACAACGCGATTATTGGCGGACCGGCCCGTATTGATGGCCGCGCGGTGATGGTGATTGGCCACCAAAAGGGTCGCAACATTCAGGAGCGCCAAATGCGCAACTTCGCGATGAGCAAGCCAGAGGGTTACCGCAAGGCAATTCGCTTGATGGACATGGCCGACCGCTTCGGTTTGCCGATCGTCACCTTTGTGGACACTCCCGCCGCCGACCCCGGCGTCGAGAGCGAGTCGCGCGGGATTAGCGAGGCGATCGCCGCGGCGATTCAGAAGATGTTCGAGGTCGAGGTGCCGATCGTGAGCGCCGTGATTGGCGAAGGCGGAAGCGGCGGGGCCATCGGCATTGCCGTCGCCAACCGCATCATGATGCTGGAGCACGCGGTGTACAGCGTCATTCCGCCCGAGGGTTGCGCCGCCATTTTGTGGCGACGGCCCGAGATGGGTCCTGAGGCCGCCGCGGCCCTTAACCTGACCGCGCAGAACGCGCTGGAACTGAAACTCGTGGACGAGATTGTCCCCGAGGGCTTGGGTGGGTTCCACCGCAACCAAGCCTCAGTCATGGACGACGTCAAGACGCGCATTCTTGGCCACCTCGATGAACTTTCTGGCCTTTCGCGCGATCAACTGAAGAAGGATCGCTACGAGAAGTTTCGAAAGATGGGGCGATTCTCAGGCCAATGAAGAAGAGCATTATAGTCCTCGCCGCGCTGTGCGGCACACTTGTGCACGCGCAGTTGGTCGCCCAACTTCCCCGGGTCAAGGGCGCGGCGCGGGTCAAGCTGAAAATGGAGAACCCGTGGCGACCGGCGGCCAACGCCGACCGCGCCAAGAAGGGTGATTACTTCTCGCCGAAAGGGACGATGACCGTGGTGGGGTTCATCAAAAATGCGCCCAAAAAGTACATCATCGTGCCCAACGAGATTTACACCCGCATCAAGAAGAAGCAGATTCCTTTCCGCAAGGGCAACACCCCCACGTGGCGGTACTACGCTTATTGGATCAAGACCGACGCGATTACGACCGTCACGCTCATCGGTCGATCGGGCGCGCGGGCGGTGAACGTCAACGCGATTTTCACCAAGCCCATCACGCAAAAGGATGTTGATGCGGTGATCCGCATGGGCGCCTCGGCCCGGGTGTAAGCATCCCATGAACCACGTCGTCGTTCTTTGCGCGGGCGATATGGTGGTCGGCCCGCAGGTCGTGGGCGCATTGGCCACCTACTTTGGTGAGCGTCCGCTTACCGTCTCATTTTGGGACGAGGAACCCGAGCGCGAGGCGCTGATTCGCAGCCTCGCCATCGCCGCGTTCGAAGGCAACGGCTCGACTCACCAGCAGTTTTTTGGCGAGATTGACGTGGCGCTGGCCGAGGCGATATTGGTGCTTCGCTGCGCCGGCGAGGATTTTCGCCCCGCGCCGAGTAGCGCAGTGCCGCAATTCGACCTGACGCCGCTGTGCCTGGACGATTCGTGGCCGCGCGAGCTCACTGTGGATTTGTCACTGGTGCCGCACCAGCTGCTTCGCTGGATTCGGCAAGACGACCCGATCCAGCAGTTGCTGATTGACCACGATGCATCGCCGCTGCACGACCTGCTCGATAGTTTGGTTTCCTAGCGCACCACGCTGGTCCAGTCCGGATCGTGGCCGTTCTCAAACAGCACTTGCTGTACTTGGCCAAGGTGAATGCCAAGGTGCCGCAAGTTCACCAGCACGTGATCGAGTTTCGGAATCTTGTACCAGGGGAAGCCACTCTCGGGCGAGGTCAGGTCCAGCGCATCGAGCCAACTCACAACTTGACCGTCAATCTGATCCAAGTAGCCGATGATGTCTTCGCGGGAATAGGTGGTCTCCACCGGCGGCATGCCTTCCTCGTCGTCGTCCCACAGCACCACGGCTTGGTTTTGGTGCTTTTCCCATGGCGTGTTCGCCTCGTGGTGCGGCATCAAGTAGTACTGGGTGTAAAACAGCGCGTGGTAGACGATGCGCCACAGGGCGCGCGGATGTTGGCCGCTCGCCCACAGCTCGTCCGGGCAGAGCTCGATGCACTGACGCATCATCTTGAGTTGGGCGCGAAACTGGCCGGCAAGCGCGGACTTCAGCGGATCGGGGTTCATGCGACTAGTATGGATTTATTTTGCGGAACCGGGGCTTGCCACGCCGCGCGTACTATGGGCGATGATCACAATCGCCGCTCTCTCGCTGGGTCTTGGCCTGCTGCAAACGGACGAACTCCCGCGCAAGCCGATGCTGGGCATCCAGTTTCAGCCGAACTCGTTGGCCGTGGCTGGCACCGCCCCCGGCGGATCCGCGGAAGGTGCGCTGAAGACGGGGGACGTGATTGTCGAGTTCGACAAGAAGGCCGTGAAGGCACCCGGCGAAGTCACGACGGCACTGACCAAGATGCGTACCGGCCAGAAGGTGGACGTCACCGTGCAGCGCGACGGCAAGCCGTTAAAGATCGCGATGACGCTCAAGGAGCGGCCGCGCGAGGTCTCGGCCGACTACGATGTGATTTATGGCCACGTGATGAGCAACGGCAAGCGGATCCGCACGATCATCACGCGGCCCAAAGCCGAGGGCAAGTATCCGGTGTTCTTTATGATGCAGGGCTTGGGGCAGTTCAGCATGGACTTTCCACTGAGTGGCACCACCGGGCCGTATCGCGAGTTTCTGGCCCACTTCGCCAAGCAGAAGTTTGTGACCATCCGCGTGGAGAAGCCGGGCATGGGCGACGCCGAGGGTGGGCCGTACCCTGACACCGACTTTTACACCGAGGGCGATGTGTACCTTCAGGCGCTGCGCGATGTGAAGAAGAAGCCGTACGTCAACCCCGACCGCGTGTTCCTGTTTGGGCATAGCATGGGCGGCACCTTTGGGCCGTGGGTGGTGAGCCAGGAGCCCGTTTATGGTTTCATCCCGAGCAGCACGCTTTACAAAACCTGGACCGAGTACTGGCTGGAAAATGTGCGCCGCCAAAATGTGTTGGCCGGAGCGAGCCCGACCGACGTGGATCAGCAGGCGCGCGCCGACGCCGTGATTCAGCCTCTGGTGCTCCTGCACGGGTGGTCGCCGGCGCAGGTTGCCGAGAAATTCCCCGAGTACAAGGCAAGCATAGACGGCTACTTCGCCGCCGATCCCACCAAGATGATGGGCCGAACACTCGAGTTCTGGCGACAGTTAGCGAAGCTCAACTTGCCCGAACTTTGGACCAAGGTAAAGTGCAATACGCTGGTGCTTTGGGGCGAGTACGACTTTGTGAGCACGGAAGCGGATCACTTGATGATTCGCGATCAGTTGAACGCACAGAATCCAGGCTCAGCCACCTACGCCCGCATTCCGAACAGCTTCCACGGCTTCACGCAAGCCAGTAGCTACGAGAACGCGTTTCGCGTGCAAGGGCAGGCGTTCAACAATCGCGTTATCGAAGTGATGGACGAGTGGATCAAGAAGCAGCTCGGCGACTAAACGTTAAACCGGAACAGCATCACGTCGCCCTCGTTGACGACGTATTCCTTGCCTTCGCTCCGGACTAAGCCCTTCTCCTTCGCGGCGCCCATCGAGCCATACTCGGCGAGATCCTTGTAGGCGACGGTTTCCGCACGAATAAATCCGCGCTCGAAGTCGCTGTGAATCACGCCGGCGGCTTGGGGGGCGGTCATGCCCTTGGTAATCGTCCAGGCGCGGGTTTCCTTGGGTCCGGTTGTGAAGTAGGTTTGCAAGCCCAGCAGATCGTACGTCGTTCGGATGAGGCTTTGCAGGCCGCCTTCCTTGACGCCGAGACTTTCCAAGAACTCTTGGCGATCTTCTTCCGGCAACTCGGTGAGTTCGGCTTCGACCTGGGCGCTGATCACAATGACCTTCGCGCCTTCGGCGGCGGCGATCGCCTTCACTTGCTCGACGTACTTGTTTCCGGTCGCGAGATCGGCTTCGCTGACGTTGGCGGCGTAGATGATCGGCTTGAGCGAAAGCAGCCCGAGGTGCTTGATCACCGCGCGCTCATCCTCGGAAAGGTCGGCACCGCGCGCGGGATTCCCCGCTTCCAGTAACGGAAGCACCTTTTCCAGCGCGTCCACTTCAATCTGCGCTTCTTTCTTTTGGCGGGCGTCCTTGCGGGCGCGCTCAATACGGCGCTCCACCTGCGCCATGTCAGCAAGAATGAGTTCGTAGTTGATGATCTCAATGTCCCGAGCCGGGTCCACCGAGTTCATTACGTGCAGAATATCGTCGTTATCAAAGCAGCGGACCACGTGGACAATGGCGTCCACTTCGCGGATGTTGGCCAGAAACTGGTTGCCCAGCCCTTCGCCGTTGCTCGCGCCCTTGACCAAGCCGGCGATATCCACGAATTCCACGCGGGCGGGCAGAATCTGCTCCGAACCGGAAATCTTGGCGAGAACGTCCAGACGGTCGTCGGGCACGTTGACCATCCCCACGTTGGGTTCAATGGTGCAAAAAGGAAAGTTCGCGGCCTGAGCCTGGGCGTTGGCGACCACCGCATTGAAGAGGGTGGACTTTCCGACGTTAGGGAGACCGACATTACCGGCGCGGAGCATCGGTCTGGGAGTGTACCCGCCCGCCTACGCGGTATCCAGGTGGTGGCACACGTTACTGACCAGCCGCGAGGGTCGCGCCTCATCCGCCCACTCGGCAAATCGGTCGGTGTTGCCGCACGCGCCTCGCGCCACTTCCAGGAACACCTTCTCGGCGGGCGAATGCTCATGCTGATCGTGCTCGCGGAAGCGCGTGTAGGCGTCCAGCACCGCGTTACCCTCGGCGTGCATATCAAGCAGCCCGAGCGTCGCCCCCATGTAGTCGGCGCTCACTTGGTGCATGCGGAAAATCCGGTTGCGGAAGGTTCCGGCGAAACCCTCGGAGGCCATTTGGCGCGCCTTGGCCCGTTCGCCATCCATCGCATAGAGCATGGCGCGCACGGCTTTTACGGAGTTGACGACCATAATTGCGCGCTCAATCTGCGCCCGCCGGAGCGAAAGATCGGCGTATTCCTTCGCGCGTTTCCAGTCGCCGCGAATGGTGGCCACGTACATCGTGTTGCCATAGAACACGGTGAGAGATCGCTGATCGGTTTCGGTTCCGGATTCATTGAGAAGGCGCTCGCCTTCTGCGTAGTGGTAGTCGCATTCGTCCATGCGAAGCTGGTGCCAGGCGATGGAGCCCAATTGCAGGTGACTAATCGCCTGCTCCGACTTACTCCCGTAAGCAAGGTTGGCTTCGTAATGTTGCCGCAAGTACTTATCGGCGAGTTCCCAGTTGCGTAGTTCGAAGTTCCCAAATCCCAGTTGGTTCAAGGCTTGGCGATAGGGCGAGGACTCAATGCTGGAGTGCTCCATGATGTCCTCGCAGTAGTCGAACGTCGTCGCGTAGTCGCACACCATGGTCGCCAGTTTTGCGGCCAGGCTCTGCGCTTCAATGCGCAGGCTGTCGCCCGGCGCGGTCCGTTCAATGACACGGCGTAGCAGGCCCAGGGCATCGTTGGGCGAATGCATGGCCTCAAACCGAAACGCTTGGCTGGTGCAGAGTTCGAGCACGACGCGCGGGTCGGAATCCAATTGCTTTTCGAAGACGTCAATGACGAGGTCGCGCTCGGCCTGCGAGATTTTGGCCGGTAGCGCGTTCTCCGGTACGATCTGCTTGTCACGAATGCGCTTCGCGAGGCTCATGAGTTCGGCGCTGAAGTCGAGGTGGCTCTGCTCCAGCCACGCCTTGCGCACGACACGGAATCGGTCCAATGCTTCAGCGTCGCGACCCTCGGCGACCATGAGACGGAAGTACAGAGTCCAACCTTCCTCGTCAGCAGGCTCCAGCGTCAAAAGGTGGTCCACCATGCTCAGCGCCACCGCGTGATCTTGGAGGCTCAGGGCCAACTGCGCGATTCTGAGCTTGACTTCCTTTTCGCGGCTCGCCCAGTGGAGACGAATGCCGTCGGTCCACGGGTCGCGCCAGCCGGGCAGAAAGCCGGGTTCGATCAATGTGTTGAGTTCCGTGAGCAGCCTGAGCTCAACCGTTGGCTCTTGGGTAACCCGCGCCTGTTGGTAGAGGCGCTGCGCCAGGCTTAAGTCGGAGTGGAAGAGTTCGCTGTGAAGACCGATCTCATAGCGATCGCCATCCACTAGATCATAAGGTTCGCCAGCGCTCCGCACGGCCACAAGAGCGGTGCGCAGGCGATTGAGCGCGCGTTCTTCCTCGACCTCAGGCCAAACCGCCTCGGCGACGTACAACCGCGGCTGGCGACGATGCCCTTGGTTGACCAAATAGGCGAGGAGACTTCGCGTCGGCTGCGTCGGAAACGATGCAGGATTCCCGTCCACTAGGAACGAGAATCCTCCAAAGCAAGCTACCGAGATCGGTCGCGAAGTCGGTTCAGCAGCCAAGTTTCTCCTTAGGGCAGGGCGTCTCCCACAATGTCGAAGTTAGCAGCGAGAATCGTGTAGTCCGCGATGTCGATAATGTCGTCGCCGTTGAAATCGGCTTGGGCATTCCAGTTCCCCGAAGAAGGAATGGCATCAAAGGCGGCGGCAAGAGCCGAGTAGTCGGCCACGTCGATGAAGTCATCAAACACGGCGTTGCCATTGATAAGCGTGGCGTTGACTCCGTTGAGGCCAGCCGTAGGCACGTTGACCGAGACCTTGCGACGCAGCCAGTGGCTACCTTCGAAGTAGAGGTCCAGGTTGCCGCGGTAGATGGTGCTAAGCGAGTAGGCACCCGATGGCGGCTGGTTCGGCAGCGTGGTAGTTTGCAGCAGGTTGTTCGTACCACCTTCATAGATACGTACGGTTGCGGGCCGGTTGACACCCGAGTAGTTGCCAAACGTGAGAGTTCCGTTAATGGAAATCGGCGTTTCCGTTTCCATGTCCACGATGTTAAAGCCCCAGTTGGCGGCCAAAAGACCACCGTATTGACCCGTGACCCGATCGAATCGACCGATCACATATTGGCTGCCCGCGTTGATGACCGAAGCGGCGACGAGCACGCGACCATCGGGCATGGCTTCGATGTCCCGAATCGCACCGAACCAGTTCGGAGCAATGGGCCCCTGATATTGGAACTGCTGGTTCACGCGGAGGACCCCGGCTTGGATTCCGCCCGAAGCGTCGCTCGCGTAGCCGATGTTGGTATTGCCCAGGTCGTTCATCACACGCGGCGCCGAAGGTGCGGGCGGCGTGGTGATACTCAGCAATTGCCCCGTCACGCGGTCGAGCTTGACAATTTGGCCGGACGTGTTCGTGCAGAAATAGTTGTTGCCATCGACGTAGGTGTTTTGTCCGCCGGTTTGGACGTTCCATTGGCCGAGCGGCCCCAGGTATTGGCCTGTCGCGCCATCGAAGCGGAGGATCAGGGCCGAAGCGCCCGAGTTGGCGCAGTAAAGTGTTCCATCGGTGGCCATGGCGAGACCGACCAGCGAGCCATTGAAGCCGCTGGCGAGCGGGCCAAGGTACTGACCCGTGTACGGATCGAAGCGCAAGACGAGTCCATCGGCGCGGCCAACGTAAAGCAGCCCGTCCTTCGAACTTTGCGCCATGCTCACCGGAGCGGAGGAGCTAAAGAACCCGTTTCCGAAGATTCCCTTGTACTCGCCCGTCTCGGCGTCGAACCGGAAGATCGACCGGCTGTTTGAGTCGAGAACGAACACAAGCGAGGCCGAAGCGGAAGCAAGACCTGCCAATAGACTGCAGGCAACCAGAGCACCCTTAAACACCATGCTTTGATTCTACAAACAATTCCCAGAAAATGGGGGATTTTTCTCAGCAAACCTAGTATTTCGAACAAAAAAGCCAGGTGATGAACCTGGCTCTTGTTGTCGTTAGCTCTTAACGAGCTGCTTTTTCTTCTTAGTTTCGTCGTTGGGGTCCTTCTTTCGGAAGGCAACCTTGCCATCGACCAGTTCGGCGAGGATCGTGTCGCCGGCCACATACGTGCCGAGGAGCAGGTCTTCGCTGAGCGGATCTTCGATCAGACGTTGAACCGCGCGGCGCAGAGGTCGAGCACCCAGGTTGGGGTCGTAGCCTTCCTTCACCAGCATGTCCTTGACTTCTTCGCTGAGTTCGATGGTGAAGCCCAGCGTGGCGGCTTGTTCGTTGACTCGCTTCATATACAGACCCGAGATTTCGAGGATTTCCTCGCGCTTGAGGTGGCGGAACACGATGGTTTCATCCACGCGGTTGAGGAACTCCGGTCGGAAGAGCTTCTTCATCTCGTCGATCATCTTGTTCTTCATGTACTCGTACGTCTTCGGATCTTCGGCTTCCCGCTTCTCTTCGACAAAGCCAAGGCCCTGATCGAATTCGATGGGGCGAACACCCACGTTCGAGGTCATGATGATGATCGTGTTGCGGAAGTCCACCTTGCGACCTTGCGAGTCGGTCAGGTGACCATCTTCCATGACTTGCAACAGGATGTTGAACACGTCCGGGTGAGCCTTCTCGATTTCGTCGAGGAGCACCACACAGTACGGGTTGCGGCGGACTTGTTCGGTCAGTTGACCGCCCTCATCGTAACCGACATACCCCGGAGGGGCACCAACCAGGCGGCTCACGGAGAATCGCTCCATGTATTCCGACATGTCGATGCGAACCATGTTCGATTCCTTGTCAAACAGGTACGAAGCCAGCGCCTTGGCGAGCTCGGTCTTACCGACCCCAGTGGGGCCGAGGAAGATGAAGCTACCCAGGGGTCGCTTCGGATCCTTGAGACCAGCTCGGCTGCGGCGGATGGCGCGGCAGACGGCGCTAACGGCGTCATCTTGACCGACGATGCGGGCGTGAAGGTCTTCTTCCATGCGAAGTAGCTTCGCGGATTCGGTTTCCTTCACCATCTGCACGGGAATGCCGGTCCAGCTTTGCACGATCTGGGCAATTTCTTCTTCGCCGACGATCGCCTCGGGCTTGGGCGTGCCAATCCAGATTTCCTCGCGGTCGATCACGGAGTTTTCAAGGTCGTCAAATTCCTTTTGCAGGCTTTCCACCAGGCTCGTGTTGTTGCGGCGCGTTTCGTGATCAATCTCGGCCTTGAGCTTGTTGAGCTTGACCTTGTCCTGACGCACGTCCAGCGGCGGCAAACTGAGTTGCAGGCGAACGCGGCTGGCGGCTTCGTCGATCAGGTCGATCGCCTTGTCCGGCAGAGTGCGATCCGAGATGTAGCGCTGCGAGAGGTTGACCGCCGAGGAGATCGCGTCGTCCGTGATCTCGACGTTATGGTGAGCCTCGTAGCGTTCGCGCAGACCCTTCATGATCTCCACGGCTTCTTCTTCGCTCGGTTCGCGCACTTGCACACCCTGGAAGCGGCGCTCAAGCGCGGCATCCTTTTCAATGTACTTGCGGAATTCGTCTTGCGTGGTCGCGCCGACGCATTGCAGTTCGCCACGAGCCAAGGCCGGCTTCATGATGTTGCTGGCGTCGATGGCGCCTTCGGCCGCCCCGGCTCCCACCAACGTGTGAAGCTCGTCGATGAACAGGATGACTTCGCCTTCCGCCTTGCGGACTTCTTCCATCACCTTCTTCATGCGCTCTTCGAACTCGCCGCGATACTTGGTGCCCGCGACCAGACCGGCCAGGTCCAGCGCGATGATGCGCTTATCCTTGAGCAAGTCGGGGATGTCGCCGCTGACGATACGCAGCGCGAGACCTTCGGCAATCGCAGTCTTCCCTACGCCCGGCTCGCCGATGAGACACGGGTTGTTTTTGGTGCGGCGCGACAGGATTTGCATGACGCGCTCAATTTCTTGCTGCCGACCCACGACGGGATCGAGCTTGCCTTCGCGTGCCATCTGCGTGAGGTCGCGACCAAATTCGTCGAGAGTCGCCGTTTTGGCACCACCGCCGCCGCCCTGATTGCTCGAACCCGAGCTGCGCGACGACGAGCCTTTGCTTTGCGACTCGTTATCTTGGAGGCCCATGACTTCGCGGCGAGCGCGGTCGAGTTCGACTCCAAGTTTGGCGAGGACGCGGCCAGCCAGACCATCGCCTTCGCGGATCAGCCCCAGCAGGAGGTGCTCGGTGCCGATGTAACTGTTGTTGAGGTTGCGCGCCTCGTCGTAGGCCAGGTCAATGACGCGCTTTGCCCGAGGGGTGAGCGTCATTTCTTGACCGGTGCGAGCGTCGCCGCGCGGCAGTTGCTTCTCAACCTCTTGGCGAATGCGGCTCAAGGTTACGCCTAGCCGCTCCAAGACGCGAGATGCCACCGAATCCGATTCTCGGACCAATCCGAGAAGCAGGTGCTCCGTGCTGACATACCCTTCGCCGAACTTCTGCGCTTCTTCTTGAGCGTAGAAAACGACCTTACGTGCTCTTTCAGTGAACCTTTGCCACATAATTTTTTACTTCCTTGCGTGAAGTACAAATTAGACTTCCGGCAAGACTACAGGGTTCTACGCCGAAATCCTCCTGGGCGTGCTTGTAGTCAATTAGGCCTAATTTGAACCCAATCCTAGGTTTGATTAGAGTACCCGGCGGCCCGTTGCCACCACCGTATTCTTAACGTTCCTTATCGGTATCTTTCCGCATTTTTCCCAGGCTCCCACGCGGCTCCCCCGAACCCTGGTATTTGTACTGGCTCTCAACTTTGAGTTAGGGGCAGCCTTTGACTAACGTTTGCCGCGCTCTGCCTCAAAATCTTCGGCAAGAGCGGCCATATGATCTTTGGAATGTGGAAGTTCGTTGCGTACCGGCAAAGACTGGCAGGTCTATATCAGCGGAACGGAAATCGGAATGTGAATCATCCTCGCCATAGCCTTCGAAATCGGTCAAAAAAACTGGTGGAGGCGGAGAGAATTGAACTCTCTTCCAAACCTGTCGGCCTTACAGTTCCCACGAGCGTCTTCTCTGAGCTTTTCTCGATCCGAACCACTCCCAGAGACAGGCTGATTCGGATCCAGTCCGGTTGAATTTAGCTTAGCTTGCTACGAACAGAAGCTCGCTTCGCGATCCGAATTTGGCTAAGCCGCGATGATCCCTATCGGCCCGGAATCAGGCGACTCACTGCGTTAATTAAGCAGCGTATGCGTAGTTGTTATTGGCAACTATTGTTTTGCCGTTTATTTTCGAGGCCAACGGCACCTCGGCTCGCAACTCTAAGTCGAACCAGCTCTGTCGAACCCGTTCGCCCCCATGTTGTCTTTTATTTTGACGCAAGGTTGCGGGGTTTTGTTTCATGCGCCGCCCCGGCTTGCCCAGGGCCACTCCCTGGTCGGGTCTATCGCCCGACCTATGCCCCGCCGGGGCGGGCGCTCAGCCGAGCGGGAGGTGAGTCCGAGATTGTAAGGGGTCGCCGGCTTGCCCAGGGCCTCTCCCTGGTCGGGTCTGACGCCCGGCCTATGCCCCTCCGGGGCGGGCGCTCAATCGGGCGGGAGGTGAGTACGAGATTGTAAGTCGGCTGTCGGCTTGCCCAGGGCCACTCCCTGGTCGGGTCTGACGCCCGACCTATGCCCCGCCGGGGCGGACGCTCAGCCGAGCGAGAAGTAGGTGAAATCGGAAGTGAGTGGTCGACTTGCCCACGGCAACTCTTTGGTCGGGTCTGACGCCCGGCCTATGCCCCGCCGGGGCGGGCGCTCAGCCGAGCGGGAGCCACACAGAAAAAACTGCTGCAGCAACACGAAAAAAGGGGCCGGGCGACGAGCCCGACCCCCCGCTTCAAACCAGCCAACCTTACTTCGCGTTGAACTCAGCTTGGTTCGCCGGGACCTTGACTTCCCCGGCGATGATCTTGGCCTTCGCCTCCTCGATCTTCTTCATGCCCGCATCGCCGATCACGGACTTGGTGTTGCGGAAATCCGACGTGCCGACGCCATTCGACTTGAGGTCGTAGATGGTCTCGCCCGCCGAATACTTGCCTTCCTTCAGGTCCTTAATCGTCGCGTAAACCGCCTCGTCCACGCGCTTGATCATCGAGGTCAGCACGACGCCCTTTTCCAGGTCGTCTTGGTCGCTGTCCACGCCGATGCAGAACTTGCCCGCGTCCTTGGCCGCCTTGATCGTGCCGAGCCCAGCCCGACCCGCCGCGGCGTACACCACATCCGCGCCCTGCGAAAAGAGCAGCGCGGCGAGGTCCTTGCCCTTGCCCTGATCGTCCCAGCTGCCGGTGTACTTAGCGGGCAAAATCACGATGTTCGGATTCGCCCACTTCGCGCCAGCATAAAATCCGTACTCAAACTTCTTAATCAGGTCGATTTCTTGTCCGCCAACAAACCCGATCTTGCCGGTTTTGCTGACCATGCCGGCCGCGACGCCCACCAAAAAGCTGCCTTCTTCCTCCTTAAACTTCAGCGAGCGAATGTTCTTGGCGTCGCCCGAACCATCCACGATGGCGAATTTGGTGTCCGGGAAGTTTGCCGCGACCTTGGCCAGCGGTTCGCCCTGGGCCAAACCGACCGCGATCACGAGGTCCGCGCCATCTTCGGCCATCTGCGAAAGGTTGCCTTCGTAGTCCTTGGCCGCCTTCGATTCGACTTCCACCGATTCGATGCCAAAGTCCTGGCGTGCGCGCTCAATGCCGTTCCAAGCGCTATCGTTAAACGACTTGTCGCCGCGCCCGCCGCTATCGTAAACCACGGCGATTTTCATCTTTTTTTCGCCGCTGGGGGTTTCTACCTTGCCGCCGGTGCCGGCGCTGGCTCCTTCGGTCCCCGCGTCATTCTTACCGCATCCAATGATGCCGACCGTAAGACCGGCCGCTACAATCCACTGCATCCATTTCATAAGCGTTCTCGCCCCGTTGCCGGGTATAATTCGCTTTATTATGGCCTTAACGGGCCAGCCGTGGCCCCGCCCGGCACCGGAGATTTTCCCATTGATCACTTGTAATCTTTCGAAGCCCGAAACTACGCTGGACCAGGTTAAGAAGTCCTTCCCGAAACTGCAAACCACCGATGCCGCGCTGGTCGCCACCGCGCTGGTTATTAGCGGTCGCGAAGCGCAAGCCATTTACGAAGGCAACACCTTTAATTGGCCCGACGACATCGACGGTTTGACCCGGTCGCTGCTTCGCCAACTGACCATGATTCAGGACAACGAAGCCCCGGAAAAGAAGACGAAGGCCGCCATGGCCGCCCTCGACGAAAAGGCCGTGGAAGTGGGCGTGGGTCTGCAAGCCAACTTTATGCAAGCCGAAAAGCTGCTCGATGGTCGCGACGACCTGAAGACGCTCCTCAGCGACATCCTCACCGGTCAAGTGGAGTTTCAATACACCCCGCAAGACATCGGCTGGCAGTGGGCGTTGGACCGCGTGAACTGGACGACCGTCAGCGGTGGCGATTTGACGCGCCGCGTGAAGCTGAAGGCAACCTTCCAAGGCGACG
The DNA here is from genome assembly GCA_016788425.1 of Chthonomonas sp. Lineage (NCBI taxonomy): Bacteria > Bacillati > Armatimonadota > Chthonomonadia > Chthonomonadales > Chthonomonadaceae > Chthonomonas > Chthonomonas sp. The sequence continues at coordinate 435,978 of JAEURQ010000002.1, read as the reverse complement.
TGGTCGGCCTGGAACTCGGCTTGACCAAGAAGCGCACGACCAAGAAGGCCGTGGCCAAGGTCGTTGAAGAAGAAGAAGAAGAAGTCGTGGCCGAGGCTCCGGCGGAAGTTCCGGCCGAAGTGGCCGCCGAAACGGAAGCCTAAGCTCCCCGCTGCGCAACATGAACGTGGTACCGGGATTCGCCATCCGAGATGTGCGAGTGCCGGTACCGCTTGTTCTAGCGCCCATGGAAGACGTCACCAGTCTTCCCTTTCGCCTCATTTGCAAGCGCATCGGCCAGCCGGGCCTGGTTTTCACCGAGTTTGTCTCGGCGATGGCCATTCATTACGGCGCAGAAAAGACGTTCAAGAAGATGCAAATCCGCGAGGAAGAGCGTCCGCTGGGCATACAGATTTTTGGCGCCGTGCCCGAGATCATGGCCGAGACCGCACGCATCGCCGAGTCGTTTGGTCCCGACATTATTGATATCAACATGGGGTGCTGGGTGCCCAAGGTGTGCCGAACGGGCTCCGGCGCAGCCCTGCTGAAAGACCCCGACAAAGCCACCGAAATTGTTGAGGCAGTGGTGAAGGCGGTGAAATGCCCTGTCACGGTGAAGGTCCGCGCGGGCTGGGATTATTCCAGTTTCGCCGCGCCCGAACTCGCCCGTCGCTTTGTGGATGTGGGCGCGCAGATGATTACCCTCCACGCGCGATTTGCCAAACAGGGATTCGACGGCGAGGCGGACTGGCGCTTAATCGGCGACCTGCGCGAGGCGGTGACGGTTCCGCTGATCGGCAACGGCGATGTGAAGACACCCGCCGATGCCCGTCGCCTGATTGACGAAACCGGGTGCGACGGGGTGATGGTGGGGCGAGCCGCGATTTCGAACCCGTGGGCCCTGGGCCGGATATCGGCGGACTTGCAAGGACTGCCCGAGCCGCCGATGCCGACTCTGAGTGAACGCGTGGAAACCGCCCTTGAGCACGCCCTGAACACGATTGCCTACGAGGCGCGCGTGAGCGATGTCTCGCTGGTGAACCCAGACGATTATGCCGACATGGAGAAGCGCGCGATCCGTTCATTGCGCGGCCTGATTCCGCAGTACATTAAGGGCGTACCGGGCGCGGCGGAGATTCGTGGCCGCATTACCGCCGCCAACACCTACTCCGAACTGGCCGAGTTGCTCCACACCTTCCTGGCACAGCACGAGGCAGGCGTCCTCGCGTAAACTTTCGGCTATCCTCCAATGGCGCTAGGACGAACCCTCATCTTAAAATTGGCCGAGTTACGGCCCGTCGAATCTCTGGTTCGCAAATCGTTCCTTTTCCGACCCGTGGTCAAGCGCTTTATCGCTGGCGACACGCTCGAAGAATCCATCGCCGCCTCGGAAGAACTGTGCAAAGCCGGCTTGCTAGTGACGCTGGACTACTTGGGCGAGAACACACACACCGAGGAAGAATCACGCGCCGCGATTACGAAATACAAGGAGATGCTCACCCGGATTGGGCAGTCGCCTTACGCGTCGATGATCAACATTTCGATTAAGTTGACGCAGTGCGGCTTGGACCAGGGCGAAGCCTTTGCGGAGGCGAACTATCGCGAGGTGCTGGAGCATGCGAAGCTGACCAATACCTTTGTGCGCATTGACATGGAGGCGAGCGAATACACCGAGCGCACCGTGCGCATGATCGAGCGCGTGTTTCTGGATTACCCGAACACCGGCACCGTTTTGCAGAGTTACTTGCACCGTTCGCTGGCCGACACCGAGCTGATGATTGCGCTGGGCGCGCGGGTGCGCGTGGTGAAAGGGGCCTACCTGGAACCGGCGAGCGTCGCGTTTCCGGAGAAAAACGAGGTGGACGCGAAGTACGTGGAGATGAGCAAGATGCTGCTGGCGCGCGGGAACTACCCCGCTATCGCGACCCACGACGAGGCGATTATTAAGGCGGTGCGCGAGTTCGCCGTGGCCGAAGGGATTGAGAAAAGCCGCTACGAGTTTCAGATGCTCTATGGCATTCGGCGGGACTTGCAGAACTCGCTGCACGCCGAGGGCCACCCGGTGCGCGTGTACGTGCCGTTCGGCGACCAGTGGTATCCGTATTTTACGCGGCGCTTGGCCGAGCGCCCCGCGAACGCGATGTTCATTCTGAAATCTTTGTTCAAGAAGTAATTGGATTTTTGCCAGGCCTGTGATATAGTGTCCTTGTGATGCCGCGTTTTGTGGTGTCCGGGTTGTGGAATGAGGTCAATCTCGAGATTTGGCACGACGGCCGCGTTGGTCGTCTCTGGTTCGCTGGGCTTCGCCGCGGATCGGTACTTTGTGGGCACAGCGACGGCGAGTTGGCGAACTCCCGGTATCTGGGACGGAGGGATCATTCCCACGTCCGCGGATAGCGTCTTCATCGGTTACGACCCCTACCTGCTCCCGAACCCTGGCTCTATCACCCTGACCGATTCCGGATCGATCCTCCTCGCAAATCTGTCCACACGCGCGGTTGTTCAATTAGCGAACCTTACGGTGTCATCGCATACGAACGTTGATGCAACCGGCCATTTGCGAATGCTTTCGACGTCGGGGCGATATACATTCAACGACCTGACCATGACCAGCGGCGGGCGATCAACCATCGGGGGTTTGCTCGTGGCCACAAAGCTAGATGCTTTGCAGAATAACCAACTTACGGGGGCCGGGCGGTACGAAGTTGGAGCACTCACGCTTGGAGCTGGAAGCCGCTTGACGAATGCAAGGCTCACCGCGACTTCAATCAACTTGACAAACTCAACGTCCTATGTTTCGACGTCAAATGTAACGGTCAAGCATCTGGACCTTGGCGCGGGTGGCTCCGTTAATGCGACAACGAGGATAGACTTCAGTCCCGGTGCGACGATCACCGGAACTGGCACGCTCCAATCAACATTTTTCGGCTTTGCGGGATCGGGTATCCGCACACTTCACTCATCAATCTCTCGCAACAATTTCTACGGTTCGATTGAAAACGATACCGAGATTAGCGGTCAGCTTACGGGAACCAGTACGCTAGTCGGAGGAACAGCTAAGCTGCAAGATGGATTCAACGGTGCCCTGATCGCCTTCAGCACGGTTGAACTATTTGGAACTTCGACGGGAGATGTTACTGGTAGTGGCCCAACACTCACAATTCGTGGGACGCTCAACGGCTCTTCCGGCGCGCTCAGTACAATCAATTATGGAACCTTCAATGGAGTTGGAATCAATGTAACGAACTACGGAGTCAACAACGCGCAGACCTTTTCTGACAATTTAAAGAACTATGGTACTGCTGTTTTCACCTCAAACGCTAGTCATAGTGCGGCCAGCTTCATCAATTACGGTGAGATCCGATTCGAAGGTTCTGGGACGCACGAAGGAACCACAACCGCGGCCCACCCCGGAATGCTCACGCTTAACGGGCAGAGCCACTTGCGGCTGAAGTTTGTTGCAAGCTCGCCTACACGCGACAAGTTCCAGTACATCCACGTTTCTCCTCAGGCGAGCATGGACCTTGCGATCGGCACCAACACAAATGGCGTCTACGGGCAGATGGACCTAGAGAATGCACCGCTCGACTTCGCTACGTTCCTAAATGGACGGATGACAAAATACCGAGGAGGTATGGTCGGCGGAACCATTTCAAACTTTAGCAACACTAAGTTTGTTGGATCATCACTTTGGGAGGATATTCGATTCCAAGGTTCTAACGTGTTTCAGGGGGAAGAGTACAACCCAGACTTTGATCACGTCGTTTTTGACAATCCGATTTTGCAAAATGGGGACTATGTTCGCGTGAACGTGCCTCACAAGCTAACCGCGAAAAACGCGACAGTGAACGGCGCCTTGCATCTCGAAGGGGCCTTTACAGATTTTCTCAATTCGTCGATCTCGGCCACCGGTAAGGTCATTGTCAACAACCCTTACCGCGTCACCAACATTGTGAATTCTGGACGCCTGGAGATTCGCGGGCAGATTAAACCCGCATTCGGTAGTGAGGTAGGCCACATTGCCAACATTGTCAACAACGGCACCCTCGACATTTTCCGGTCGGCCTTTAGTGTAAGCCAACTCACGAACAACGGTACGATGATGGTGAATCGCTCGCAAGTTAGCGGCAACTCGAGTTTTCCGGTCATCAATAACGGTCAGCTGACTCTTGTCGGTGGATCGCTGTCCAATATCAACAACAATGGTTATGTGGAAGCTACGGACGGATCCGAAATCGGCATCCTTTCGATGTCGCCGACAGCTCGTACAGTTGCCAAGAACGAATCGATCGTCAGCGTCTTTGGCTCCGATTTCGTAAACCTGGAACGGAGGATTGAAACTGACGCAACGAGCCGGGTGCATATTAGTGGAGATGTAGCTGGGCTGACTATCGATAATGACGATCTGCAATCGAGGAATCGATACTGGCAGGAGGTATTGATGGCGAACTCCACGCTGACGGGTGGCCCCATCAGAAACGTACTGAACGGCTACTTTACCGATACGACTTTTCAGTCTCCGCTCATTTTGGATAACTCATCCGCGAAGTCTCTTGAATTTACACGATCAAGAATTCCGGAAGGGTCCAAGTTCAGTCACGGATTTATCTCCATTGGATCGAGCGACTCGATGCCCAACTTGCTCGAAACGTCGGGATACAGTTCTATCCGCAAGAGCACCTCTGCGTCTGCCGAATCCGGAACGATTCGAATGCAGAACGCCAGGTTTCAGTCGTACCTAGAAATTGGTCGAGACATGGAACTTCTCGGCACGGTCACCGGCACACCCACTGCCGAAGGTTTTGGATCCAGACTAGGGTTTTCAAGGGCGGTCAACCGTGGGTCCATGTTAGTCGATGAAGTTTCGTTCCGAGACAGCACGAATTACTCAACCCTTAGCGCCCGTAACTCAATTGAGTTTTTCGGCAGCACAAACCACGGATCCGTAATTAGTCGGCGGCTAACGGTGGGTTCTTCTGAAAACTTCGGGCAAATGATTGCTGAAGATGGACCGGGCACAGAAGGAATCATTTCCTACGCCGGGATAAATCGAGGACAGATATCCGCGCGCTCGGGCTCTTGGTCAGGATCTAATCGTGGGACGGCAACCTTCAGCGGTGGCGCCGGAACCGAACTCTATCTCTCAAACGAATCGACCGGTTCACTCGCAGTTACCGGAGTGGTGAAGGGCGAGGTCAATAATCGAGGCAACGTTTCATTCCTCAATATCGGAGGTAGTCAATCATTCCGATACGTGGGTCACTCTGGAGTGCAAGAGTTTATTGGAGAAACAGGTCCCAAAGTCGAAGTTTTTCGCATTGGTGGGCACACCATTATTGCTCCCAATGCAAGCGGAGTTTTGCCAGTGTTCCGCGGCGGTTTCTATGCCGATACCACTTATGACTTTAGCGGCTCGATGGAGATTCGGGGGACGTATTCTCCAGGGTTCTTCCACGACATTCATGTCAGCGGTAACCATGCAATCATCAACTGGAATGTCAACATCTTGACGCCGAACTGGACGGTGGAAAGAGGTCCATTCAACATCCGCTTAGTCTATGCCGTGCCCGAACCGAGCAGCGTGCTCAGCCTCCTCGCCGGAGCGGCGTTGCTATTACGACGCAAGCGCAAGGCACCCTAAAAACAAGGAACCCGCTCAGCAAGTGAGCGGGTCCTTTTTGGAGTTCGGGCCTCTCTCTCCCGTTCCCCAAGCTTGGGATTTATGGATCCAGCGAGATCAGGGCTTCGGAGCGCCGCCCTTGCCACCCTTGCCGCCTTTACCGGCCTTGGCGCCGGGGGCACCCTTGTCGCCTCGCTTGGCGCGGGCTTCCTTCATCAGCTGCTCGAGCTTGGCCTTTTGCTCCTTCGTAAGGATGGCTTGGACCTTTTCCATGTGCGACTTCATCATCGATCGCATCTTCTCTCGCTTTTGTTCTTGCGGAAGGTTGCTGCTGCGCATCTTTCCAAACTCGGCCTTCATTGCCTCGTCGAGCTTGGCGAGCTTCGCCTTTTGGTCGGCCGTCAGGTTCAGCTTGTCGGCAAACATCTTGATGCCGCCGCCGCGCATTCCGCCGCGAGGACCGTCGCCGCCCTTACCAGGACCGCCGGGTTGGCCGCCTTGACCCTTGGGGCCAGCGGTTTGAGCGATGGCCGAAGTTGCCATGACAAACGTGATGGCCGAAACGATAAACAGGTTCAGGAATTGTTTCATTGTGCTTCTCCTACGTACCTTGTACGCAGAGGAAGACGCGCCACCATTCCGTCAGTTCACTGACTTTTCACAAATTCTTCGGCCTGAGCCTTGTCCACCAATTCGCGAATCATGGCGTCGTTGCTCGCGCGGAACTCCGACTCGTTGCCCACAAAGGTCAATGCACCGCCCGCGAGGAACGCAATGCGATCCGCCACCCGGAACACGCTGCTCACGTCGTGGCTCACCACAATGCTCGTGATCTTGTGCTCGCGAGCGGTTTCCACAATCAGTTCGTCAATCGCGTAAGCCGTCACGGGGTCCAGGCCGCTCGTCGGTTCGTCGTAGAGCAAAACCTTCGGCCCCAACACCAGTGCCCGGGCGAGTCCGACGCGCTTCTTCATGCCGCCGCTGAGTTCATCGGGCATAAGCTTGCCGGCATCGGGCAGGCCCACACTGGCGAGCGCCTCGTTCACTTGATCGGTCAGCACGCTCGCGCGCATGCCCCGGATTCGACGCAACCCAAAGGCCACGTTTTCAAACACGTTCAAGTAGTCAAACAGCGCCGCCGATTGAAACACCAAGCCCAGTTCGCGGCGCGCTTCCTCGGGTTGCCGCACGCTCGAAATTCCGTGCACCACCACATCGCCTTCGGTCGGTCTCAGCAGGCCGGTAATGATTTTCAGCAGGGTGGATTTTCCACCGCCCGAGCTCCCCATGATCGCGAGAATCTCGCCGTCGGCCACTTCAAGCTGAATGTTCTGCAGCACCCATCGGTCGCCGAACTTATGGCTTACCTTGTCCACCAACAGGGCTGGTGCGCTCATGCCAAACTGCCCGCGAACTCCATCCGCGCTTGGCGGGTGCGCTCAATCGCGGCGTCGTCCACGCCACGTTCAAAGGCGCGGAACCCGGCGACCTCAAAGCCGTGCTTGGCGGCCAGGCGGTTGGTTTCCTCCACCTGCTCCACCGAAACTTCTTTGCCAAGCGTAAACGATTCCAGCTTGTCTTCCAGGGCCAGCATCATGGTTTCGCTCATGCAAGCATATGCCGTGCCGGGCGGAAAGCCGAATGTCATGCCAAAGTCCACGTTGCCCGGAACCTTCACCACGCCGCCTTCAATCACCAACACGTCGGGCCGCTCCTTCGCCACCCGCACGCTCGTATCGCGGGGCCGCGAAACATCGCAAACAATCGCGCCGCGGCGCAGATGTTCCGGTTCAATAATCGCGGTTTCCGCCGAGGTCACGGTGACCACCAAATCAGCCGTGCGCAACTCGTTAATGTCAATGCTCGCCGTGGCTCTCGGAAGCTGGGCGGCGATCGCCGCCGTGCGGTCGAGGTCGCGCCCAATCAGCACGGTATCGCGAAACATGGGAGCCATCACCATCGCGCAGGTGCGGCCGATCGAGCCGGTTGCGCCCACCACCGCTAGCCGCGAGGCGGCCTTGTCCACGCCTACCATTTCGGCGGCCCGCAGCGCGCCTTCAATGGCCGTCGCCACCGTGTAACTGTTCCCGGTCGTCACCGGGATCGGCGAACGCTTTTCCACGGTTATGCCGCCATCGCCGACCACGCTTGTGAATGCGCCAAGGCCGATCAGTTTCGCGCCTTCGCGGTGCGCCAACTCGGTGCAATAGGTCAACTCGTCGTAGACCTGATTCAGCGGCATGCGCTGCATCATCATGCCCGGCGTGAGCGGGCAGCCGATATAGATGCCCTCGGCGGTCGCGCCGGTCTTGGATTGCAGACCCGTGACGTGGGCCATGACATCGGATTTGCGGTGCTTGATCAGCCATTCAATCGCGCGATCCGGAACGTACTTGAGGATCGGATACCGTTTCGCGGCATCCTTCGCGACAATCGGATGGACAACAAACGCAAATTTTGCCAATAGAAATCCTCGGGTGGAAAGGTTGTACCCTAGTCTACTTACGCTCTTTCGGGCCAAAATGAATCGGTTTGCTTTCCACCGTCGCCCTCTTCGCCCTTGCCTTCAGCGGTCCCGTTGAACCCGCGGGCAAGTTCGCGCTCGAGGATGGCGATCGCGTGGTGTTTTACGGCGACAGCATTACCGCGTCCAACGAGTACACCAAGTTCCTTGAGGTGTTCATTCGCACCCGCCACCCCGAACTCAAGATCAGCTATCACAACGCGGCCGTGCCGGGCGAGGCCAGTTGGGGCGGCCCCATGGGGCGCACCAAAGATCGCGTCGAGCGCGACGTAAACCCGTTTTCGCCAACCCATGTCGCGATCATGCTCGGCATGAACGATGGCGGCTACGTCAGCTATTCGGCGTACCTCGAAGAGAAGTTTAAGGAGTCCTACGACGACCTCGTGACCCGGATCGTAAAGGAGAACCCCGGCGTGCGCTTGAGCCTGATCCGGACGAGTCCGTTCGATAATCTCACTAAGGGGCTCACCGGCGAACGCTCGACCTTTGCCAAAGATTACAACGACGCCTTGCAGCGATATGGCGGTGTGATTCAGGCCGTCGCTCAGCGCACCAAGGCGCACTATATAGACTTCAATCAGCCGCTCTACGACTTGCTCAACGAGTCGCGGCGCCGCGACTTTGTGGCATCGCGGGCGCTCATTCCCGACTGCACGCATCCCTCGGTTGCGGCTCACCTGATGATGGCCGCCCTGCTCTACAAAAATTGGAACGGCGGCGGGCTGGTCTCCGAGGTTGATATTGATGCCAAGAAGCACGCCGTTAAGGAAGTGAAGAACGCCGAGGTCACGTTGCTCGCGGGCACCACTCTGCGCTGGCGGCAAATCGAAAAGTGCCTTCCCTTCCCCGTCCCCACCGACCGCACGACGCAGTTTTTCACGGGAATCTGGCCGTTCCAAGATACGTTCAACTCCCAGATTTTGAGGGTGCGCAATCTGCGCGAGGGCGATTATCGCCTGAATATCGACACACAGGACATTGGCACGTTCCCCGCCGAGTTCTACGAAGTTGGCATCAATCTGGCCGAGTTCGAAACGCCGATGCTCGCGCGGTCGCGCGAGGTGCTGCGACTCATCGACAAGAAGGGACAGCGGCAACACAATCGCTGGCAGAGCATTCGGCGGACGGCTCCGCTCACGCTTAGCGAAGCTCTCTATGAGGCGAGTGAGCCCATCGAGCGCGAAATCGCGCGCATCACGGCGCGCCGACCGGTCATCGTGAGCGTTACGCGGGTCGAAACAAGTGGTGGGCCCGGTGGGGATTGAACCCACGACCAAGCGGTTATGAGCCGCCTGCTCTGACCACTGAGCTACAGGCCCGATCAGGCGGCTAGTTTACTTTACTGACTCTGTTCGCCCTTGGCGGGTCGCGTCACACCCGAGGTGTCGGGTCCTTCGTTCATGCGAATGCGTCGGCCATCGCCGCGCTCGTCGATGTTAATCGTTGCGTAACCCTTGGGCGGGGTGGCATCGAACGTGTTGGCCGCGAGCGGCTTGTTCACGCTGCGATAGAAGAAGTCGAACCGGTAGATGCGCCCTCCGATCGGCGCGGAGCCCTTGCCCGCCTTGTTCATGGCGGTGCGCCAAGCCATTTCGTTATCCCATTCCACACGGCGAGCGAGCTTCATCGGGTCGGCAGGATCAAAGTAGATGTTCATCACGCCGGCGCCGAGGGTGCCGAAGCTCACCGATTCGAGACCGTCTTCTTTCGGTCCCGCGACGATAAACGTGTCCGCCGGAATAGCCTTGCCCATCAGGTCCACCTTGCCCAAAAAGGCGAGCAGCGGGTTGCCCGACGTGCGGCCCAACGCAAAGGTCGAATCCATGTCGGCCACGGCGGGCTTGGCCTTGCCGATCGCAATGCGCGTTTGCGGGGTTTCGGTCTGCGGGTCATACATGTACTTCGTGCCGTCGCTTACGGCGCGAATGCCATTTCCAAAGTGGCCGATCGTCTCAAAACGAAACTTGTTGCCGCCGCCGTACCAAAGTTCCTGCGACCCACTATAGAGGAAAGGCAGGTCGCTGGCCGCGCGATTGCCGACCCACACGGTCACGTGAAAAGACTTGACCTCTTGGTAAGTTTTTAGGATAGTTGCCAGCGTGGCCTCGGCATTACGTTCGGGCCGAGGGTCTTCCTGGGCGAATCCCCCGGCGGCCATCACAACTAAGCTCATCAAGACGAACTTCTTCATCATGAGTAACATTACACCACTCGCATGGAAGTCGTTACCCTTGGCCCGCACACAGCTTGGATTGATCCAAGGGGCGCGGTGTGGTTTCCCGACTTGCAGATGCTGGTCATCCGCGTTCCCGACCTCGCCGCGAGCCTGTTTCCCGAGGTGGATTTAGAGCGGATCCACGCCATCGCCGCCCAGCACGAGCCCACCACAATGGTGCTGATGTGTACCGGGGCCGCACCCGAACTGGCATCACCGGCGCGCATCATCGAAATCGGCCCGCAGGGGTTTTTCCACTGGTCGGGCGACGGCCTGCATTTTTCCCTGGAGGATATTGGCGAGCGCCCCCTCATTCTGGGTTCCTTTGAGGGCGAGTTAGGTGTCGTAGACGAACTGTTATCGTTACCGGAGATCAACAAAATGTTTTCGGCGTAGAACGAACCTGGGGATTTGGACCCTCTCTCATTTGCCACTTGAACAATCCCATCTTGTGGGCTATCATAGTGGCTTGTCAGTGGGCCTCACCCCCGTCGACACTCTGGAGATTCAATGAAGAAAGCTTTTACGCTGATTGAACTGCTCGTGGTTATTGCGATCATCGCAATCCTGGCAGCAATTCTGTTCCCCGTTTTCACGCAAGCCAAGGCTGCTGCCAAGAAGACAGCCGCCCTGAGCAATGCGAAGCAAAACGCCCTCTCGGTTCAGCTTTACATCGGCGACAACGATGAAAACTACCCGCAATCGGCATACATCCTGCCGACGGCTCCCCGTCAAATGGTTTCGGTGTACGACGCTCTGCAACCCTACAGCAAGAACAAGGACATCTTTGGCGATCCGGGCGATCCCAAGGCAATCAACTGGAAGGACATTCTGGCCACCAAGCTTGCTGCTCTGGGCGGACCGTTCGTCTCGCCGGCTGGCATCACCTTCGCTGGTTTGGGCATCAACTTCGCTCTGTTCGAAGATCCGGGTATCCCTGGCGGCGCAACCGACCTTGACGTTGTTCGCAACGAAGGCGGCCTCCCGCTTCCGGCCGAAACCGTGATGTTCTACAGCGCGGACTACACCAACGCTGGTCAACTGAACAAGTGGGCGACCAAGTATCCGAGCTTCGGCACGGGCACCACAGCCTACCTGGCCTCGTACCGCCAACCGACGACTCCGTTCGACCGAGCCAACTTTGCTGGTTCGCCGCGACACAATGGTCAACTCATCGTCAACTACGCCGATGGTCACGCCAAGGCTGTCAACGGCAACGGCAAGCTGCCGGGCACCGGGATCAACCAAAACACCACTTCGACCGCTCTGGTGGACTGCTACAACTTGCCGTTCGACCTCAACGGTATCCCCGATCTGGTGGGCGAACCCTCGCTGGTTCCGCAACAGTAAGAAGCTCGCTTCGGCGATTGATGGATGGGCTAGAGCAATCTAGCCCATCTTTTTTGTGAGGATCAGCCCCGGCGCACCATAGAATTAGATAGACTAGGAAAACAGTTCTATGGCAACCAAAGTCCGGCTTCGTATTCTGCGCCAGCAAGACGCCAACTCCCCCTCGCGCTGGGAGACCTTCGAGATTCCGTATCAGGACAAGATGAACGTGATCTCGGCGTTGCTGGAGGTCCGCAAGAATCCTCGTACGACCGAGGGCCAAAACACCACGCCGCCGGTGTGGGACGCCGCCTGCCTCGAAGAAGTCTGTGGCAGCTGCACCATGAACGTCAACGGCCACATTCGACAAGCCTGCTCGGCGTTGCTCGAAGACTGCGCCACGCTCGAAGGCGACACCTACCTGGTGGACATCGAGCCGATGAAGAAATTCCCGGTCATCCGCGACCTGTGCGTGGACCGCTCGAAGATGTTCGACAACCTGCGCGCGGCCAAGGCGTGGGTGCCCATTGATGGATCGTATGACCTCGGCATGGCCCCGCCGCAAGACGACCACGTGCGCCAACTCCGCTACGCCCTCAGTCGCTGCATGACCTGCGGGTGCTGCATGGAAGCGTGTCCGCAAGTGAGCGAGAAATCCGACTTTGCCGGACCGGCCGTGATTGGTCAAGTGCTGCTGTTCAATCTGCACCCGGTTGGCAAGTCGCTCGAAGGCGAGCGTATGGACTTTGTCACGAGCGAGCGCGGCATCACCGGTTGCGGCAACGCCCAAAACTGCGTAAAGGTCTGCCCCAAGGGAGTCCCTTTGACCCAGGCCATTGCCCAACTGAACCGCGACACGACGGTGCACAAGCTCAAGAAGTGGGTCGGTCTCGTCAACTAGGAACTTTCCCCGCCAAAAAACATTAAAATAGGGTGATGAGAAAAATTCTCATGGCCCTTTCTCTTACCGCCTTCGCCGGCATGGCGATGGCTCAGCCCGCCGGACCTCCCGTCAAGGTGAAGGTTGACCTGCCCAAAACGATCTCCGCGAACGTGGACTTTGTGGCGATGGTGCGGGTGACCCTCCCCGAAGGCTGGCACGCCTATGGTCCGAACCCCGCCCGCAAGAAGGGCGACGAGGACTTCAACACGCTCCTGAGCGTCGCGCTGACGCCGAACAAGGCGGTCTCGCGCTTTATGCCCGGCAAGGCGAGCCCCGCGCCGGTCGCCGGAAAGAACGCCGGCGAATACATTTGGGAAGGCGATGTCGCGTTCCCGGTCACGATGCGCGTGAAGCCTGGCACCAAGTCGGTGAAACTCAAACTCAACGTCACGCACCAAATCTGCGACTCAAACACCTGCCTCCCGCCCAAAACGGAAGTCATCGAAGTGTTGGTGACCGTGAAGCCCGCCCAGAAGGCGAGTAAGTGACGCCCTCCCCGGGCAAGTTTTTGGTCCGCGACCTGGAGGTTGGCGCGGACCGGCTGACGATTATCGGCGGTCCGTGCATGGCCGAATCGTATGAGGTCTGCATTGCCGTAGCCAACGAGCTTCGCCGCATCTGCGACAAGTTCGGATTCAACTACGTGTTCAAGGCGTCGTTCGACAAGGCGAATCGCACGAGCGTTTCCAGCACGCGCGGGCTCGGGATTGACGAAGGGCTTCAGCTGATTCGCCGCGTGGCCGACGAAGTCGGCGCACCCGCGACGACCGACATCCACGACGCTCCGCAAGCCGCGGTGGTGGCTCAGAGCGTGGACCTGCTCCAGATTCCCGCGTTCCTCTGCCGCCAAAGCGACCTCTTGGAAGCGGCCGCCAAAACCGGCAAGCCTGTCAACGTCAAAAAGGGCCAGTTTCTCGCCCCCTGGGACGCCAAGAACATCGTCGACAAGCTCCGGCAATTCGACGCCAACGGCATCATGCTCTGCGAGCGCGGCGCGTCGTTTGGCTACAACAACCTGGTCGTGGATATGCCCGGCTTGGAAGTGATGCGCAATTTCGGCGTGCCGGTGTGCTTCGATGGCACGCACTCGGCGCAGCGCCCCGGCGGTCAAGGGACGTCCACGGGCGGGAACCGCGAAGCGATTCCGGCCATGGCCCGCGCCGCCACCGCGGTGGGCATCGACGCGCTCTTTATCGAAGTGCACCCCGATCCCGACCGCGCGCTCAGCGATGCCGCTACCCAGTGGCCCCTCGCGCAAGCCGAAGCCTTGCTCAGCCGGGTCGCCGCGATTCGAGCGGCCCTGACATAAAAAGGGAGGGCGGCCAGAAGACCGCCCCGGGACTATGTTCAGAAAAACGTAAGGGTCACTGCGCGCGGCGCGCGAAGTTTTGCACCCAGTAGTAGCCGTGGCGTGAGCTCTTATCGAAGTAGAACGCGATGCCGATCTCGTTCACTTTCGGGTCCATGATGTTCTTTTTGTGACCCGGACTCTGCATCCACGCCTGCACCACCTCGTCGGCCGTCAGATAGCCACCAGCGATGTTCTCGCTCAGGCGCTCCCAATCGGTGTAGCCGAAGCTCTCGATGCGATCCTTGGGGCTGCGACCGAGCGAATCCTTGTGATCGAAGACCTTGCACGTCGAGAGGTCCACGGCCTTCCAAAAGGCGGCGCGATTCAGCGTCGGGTCGAGCTTAAGTGGTTTGAGGCCCGCCGTGGCACGTTCAACGTTGGTCAAACGCAACACTTCGTCCATCAGGACCGTCATTTGCGAATTCGGATTCAGGTCAACGTCAGGGCGAGCGTTCGCTTGGGCGGCAACCACCCCGACCATGAAAACCGTTACTGCTAGACTACGGCGAAACCTCATGTCTCGCTTGTTCCGCTCGCCCCGCAGATTTCCCCTGCGTCGATTACCAGCCTCCTAAAACACTGGTAGTTAACGGGGTGAAGACGCGGCTTTTAGGTTCGAAACTTCTTCTTTCAGGCGAGCCATCGCGGCTCCGTCGGCCAGCAGTTTCACGAGGCTCGATCCCACGATCACCCCGTCCGCGACATCTCGGAGCGCGGCCACATCAGCAGGTTGGGAGATGCCAAACCCGATCATCGCTGGCAAGTTAGTGCGCGACTTCGTCGCCGCAATGAGCGCCGGCACGCGCTCGTCGAGTTGCAATCCGCCTCCGGTCACGCCCGTGCGACTGACAAAGTACACAAACCCGCTGGCCACCGCGCAGACCTCGTCCACGCGCTGCGGAGTGCTGGTGGGGGCGAGCAAAAAGATGTTGGCCAGGCCGTTACGTTCGCTTGTTGCGACCCAATCGGCCGCGGTTCCCGGTGGCAAATCGCTCACCAGCGTCCCGCACACGCCCGCCTCGGCAATGGCTTGCCCCATGGCGTCGAGTCCCCCCGCGAGAATCGGGTTGTAGTAACCCATCAGAATGATCGGCGCCCAACCTCGTCCCGCGCCTTGCCGCAGCACATCCAGAATCTTTGCCGTGGTGACGCCGCGGTCCAAAGCGCGCTGACTGCTCGCCTGAATCACCGGGCCATCAGCGATCGGGTCGCTAAAGGGCAGGCCAACCTCAATCACATCCGCGCCCGCGGCCGTGAGCGTGTCCAGAATCTCGGGAAGCTGCTCCAGCGATGGGTCGCCTGCGGTGACAAAACAAATCAGCGCCCGGTTTCCGGACGCTGACAGTTGTTGAAACGTAGTTTGAAGGCGTTCACGACCCGTCGGCACGAGTCAAGCCTACCCGCTCACTTCTTGATCTCGATCTCTTTGCCCTTGGCCCACGCCGACCCGGCGTAGCGAAGGTCGTCGAACGCCTTATTCTTCTCGGTCACCGCCGTTTTATCGGCCACGTCCGCTGAGACAAGATACACGAGCACCTCGTGATCGCCGATGAGCACAAGCCCCTGCTCTTCCATCTTGATGTCCGAGGTCTCGAGCGTGGCCGTGAAGGCTTGGCCCCGAAACGCGCCGAACGTCCCCGCCTCGCGGGTCTTGATCACGTACTTGATCTCCTTGTCGTCGGCCCGCGCCTCCAGGTAGCTTTCAGCGAACGTCTTCAGGAAATCTTCCTCCATGGACGACGAGCTCTTGAGCACGGTCAGCATGCTGAACATGCCTTCCGATTCGCCCGGGAAGAAGTAGTTCAACCCGCTCGGGAAGAGTTCCTTGTCCGAGTCATCGAGCTCCAGTTTCTCGGGCTCCGGCATCTCTTCCGGCACGACAATCGAAATTTTCGTGTTGGGAATTTCGCGAAGCTTATAGCCATCCAACACGGAGGCAAATGCTTGCGTGGCCACCAGCGAGAACGCGAGGGCGAGCCGAAGAACGGAGTTTGCGCGAGGTTTCATTGCGATCACCTAATCGCGATATTCCATGGAAGACCCCAAAGATCACCTGGTTCCGGGCAAAATAAGGTCAATGTCCACGTCGGCCACCATGGATGGCTTGTTTGAACTCACCGAGTTGCAAGGGGATTCGCTGGCCGCGGCGTTCGGCACCCCCCTTTATGTCGTGGATGAGCGCACCTTTCGCGAGCGCATCCGCGAGTACATAGCGGCGTTTCGTTCGGCTTGGCCCAACTGCCAGCTCACCTACGCCAGCAAGGCAAACTCAGCGTTGGCGGTGTTGGCGATTGCGGCGCAAGAAGGCTGCACCATTGACGTGGCGAGCGAAGGCGAGTTTCGCGCCGCGCTCGCGGCGGGGATTCCCGCTGGCAAGTGCCAGCTTCACGGCAACAACAAGAGTTCTCAGTTGCTGCGCTTTGCGATCGAGCAAGGCGTGCGCGAGATCATCGTCGACAATCAGCGCGAACTGGAACTCATCGTCGAGCTCGGCGGAGCATGCCCCGAGTTGCTTCTGCGGCTCAGCCCGGCGGTCAACCCGCTAACCGACCCGAAGATTTCGACCGGGCACCGCGAAAGTAAATTTGGATTCAGCATCGGCGATGACGCGGCCCAGAACGCGGTGGCCTTTTGCCATTCGGCAGGGTTGCCTTTGGCCGGATTCCACTGCCACGTAGGCAGCCAACTGCTGGAGCCGAGTGCCCAGATTCAGGCGGCGCGCACGGTGGCCGAATTCGCGCTACGCATGGCTCGCGACCAAGGCTTTTCGGCGCGGGTGCTCAACATCGGCGGCGGGCGCGGCATCCAATATCGCCCGGGTGAGGTGCCGATTCCGATTAACGAATACTGCGCCGCCATCGCCGAGGCCGTTCGCGATGCGTTGAGCGGCTCGGCGCTCGATCCGGTGCTGGTGCAGGAGCCGGGGCGGGCTTTGATCGGACCGGCGGGCGTCACGCTGTACCGTATCGGCACACGCAAGCGGCAAGCCTCGACGGAGTACCTGATCGTGGATGGCGGCCTGAGCGACAATCCGCGGCCGGTGATGTACGGCGGCACCAATATGGTGCGGCCCGTGACCTCCAAGAGCGGCAGGCCGCAGCAGTTCGTCATCGCGGGTTCGCACTGCGAGACGGATACGCTATTCACCGACGTAGAACTCCCCAACGACCTCGGGCCCGGCGACCTGATTCAGGTCCTGGGGACGGGCGCATACAACGCAAGCATGGCCAGCAACTACAATCGCTTCCCCCGCCCCGCCACGGTCCTCCTTCGCGAAGACGGCTCCGTTGCGCTGATCCAATCGCGTGAGACCTGGGAGCAGGTGCTCTCCCGCGAAGTTGTGCCGCACGATCTGGAGGCGAAATGAGCATAGAACCAATTTCCATCATGTTCATCGTGAGCGCATTTATCGCGATCACGATTCACGAGTTTGCCCACGCAATCACCGCCGATATGCAAGGTGATTCGACCCCGCGCATCATGGGGCGCGTGACCCTAAATCCGCTGAAACACTTTGATCCGTTCGGCGCAATCATGATCGTGTTTACTTCGCTTTCGGGATTCGGAATTGGCTGGGGTAAGCCCGTCATGGTCAACCATCGGAATCTCAAGAATCCGCGCTGGGATTCAATGTGGGTAGCGCTCGCCGGCCCTCTGAGCAACTTCTTGCAGGCCGCAATCGCCGCGGTCATCTTCCGGTTAATCGGTTTTCAGAATATTGACCCATTCGCGTTCAGCGCGGGCTCGTTCATATTCATCTATATCCTGGCCAACATCTCGCTCATGTTGTTCAACCTGATTCCCCTGGGACCGCTGGACGGACACTGGATTCTCGGTGCTTTCCTCCCGGACGGAACGCGCGAACGATGGTTTCTGTGGAACCGCTTCACGGGGACCTTTGCGTTGCTCGGCATCATCATCATGGCGCAGGTATCGAAACTTGATCTCCTCTCCATACTCTTGGAGAAGCCCAGCTACGCCATAATCTCATTTCTCCTCGGACGATGACCCAACCCACAAGAATTCTCAGCGGCATGCGGGCAACGAACCCGCGCTTGCACCTCGGCAACTACGAAGGTGCTCTACGCCCGTGGGTGGAGCTTCAAAGCCAGCACCAAATGTTTTGCATGGTGGCCGACTGGCATGGCCTTACCGAGCTGAAATCCGAACCGCAAGAAATCGCCAAGAACGCGCGCGAGGTCGCCAAGGATTTTGTCGCCGCCGGTCTCGACCCCGACCGCTGCAACATCTTTATTCAGAGCCACGTGAAGGAGCACGCCGAGCTTAGCCTGCTGCTCGGCATGGTCTCCAGCGTGGGCAAACTCGAACGCAACCCGACCTACAAAGACCACCTGGCCGCGAGCGAAGGCAACGAGGGATCGCTTTCCTATGGTCTGCTCGGCTACCCCGTGCTGCAGAGCGCCGACATCTTGCTGTACAAGCCCTACGGCGTTCCGGTGGGCAAAGACCAGGCGCCGCACCTTGAGCTGAGCCGCGAGATCGCGCGCTCCTTTAACTCCAAGTTTGGCGAAGTCTTCCCCATGTTCAAGGACATCATCAGCCAAGACGAGTCGCGCTCGAAGGTGCCCGGGCTCGACATGCGTAAGATGTCGAAGAGCTACGACAACTGCATCTATTTGAGCGATACCGCCGACGAAACCGCCAAGCGCATTAAGTCGGCGTTCACCACGCCCACCAAGATCAAAATGACCGACCCCGGCATTCCCGAGGGTTGCGCCATTTGCCAGTATCTCAAGCTCTACGACCCCGACTACCAGCAAAAGTGGGACGAGGATATCCGCGGCGAGCGCGGCTGCTCCAAGAGCAAGCAAGAACTCACCGAGATCATCAACGAGTATCTGCGACCGTTCCGCGAGCGGCGAGTCAGCATGACGGATGGCGACATCGAAGCGATTTTGAAGAACGGTGCCGAGGGCGCCCGCGCGGTCGCCGCGCAGACGATGGATGAGGTGCGCCGCGCCATGAGGCTCGCATGATCGCTCCCATCAAAGCCATCTATTTCGATCTCGACGACACGCTGTGCGGCTATTGGGACGCCAGCAAGGCGGCTCTGCGCAGCACGTTTGACGAGTTCCGCCCCGGCGACCAAGGCGCAGACGCCTGCATCGGTGCCTGGGCGACCGCGTTTCGCTCGTTCAGTCCCGAAGTCAAATCCACCGAGTGGTACCAAACCTACCTGCGCTTTGGCGGCAAGACCCGCAACGAGCAAATGGCGCGCACGCTCCAGGTGCTCGGCGTCGACGACTCTACGCTGGCGGTTAAGCTTGGCGATCGTTACGGTGAGCTCCGCAACGCCAACCTCGCGTTGTTCGACGACGCGATTGAGGTGCTCGACAACTTGTACCACCGCTTCCCGCTTGGCCTCATCACCAACGGCCCGGCCGATATTCAGCGGCAAGAAATCGCGACGCTTGGCATCGGCCACTACTTCCAGCATTTCTACATCGAAGGCGAAGTTGGCTTTGGGAAGCCGGAGCCCGAAGTGTTCCGCCGCGCCGCCTACGCGGTCGGTTGTTTGCCGGAGGATTGCCTGATGGTCGGCAACAGTTACGGGCACGATGTACGCCCGGCGCTGGCTTGTGGATGGCAATCCATCTGGATTCGTCGCCCGAGCGATGTCGCGCCCAGCGCAGATGGCTCGTCGAAACCCGAGGAGCGGCCCCCTGACTCGCCCGAGCCGACGGCCGTGATCGGTAGCCTCCGCGAATTACTAGACTTGCTCCCCGCCTAGGTGCGGAAGGTATCCTCTAAGCATGGGTGAGTTTATGCCTTCCATCGTGGGCGAACCCGAAACTGTGTTCTGGAGCTAGGGACTGATTCCCTTCTCCTGCGGATGGCTGTCGCCTCCGCCTGCCCTTTTTTGCAACAAGAACACATGAATATTCGCGAACAACTCAACTCGATTTCCGACGCTCAAGCGATCGAAATGACCGAGCACTACGGTGCCCATAACTACCACCCGCTGCACGTCAACCTGGTGCGCGCCAAAGGCGCGTACGCCTGGGATGGCAGCGGCAAGCGCTACATCGACTGCATCGGCAGCTACTCCGCCGTGGCCAACGGCCACCTAAGCGAGGCGATTGTCAGCGCCATGAAAGAGCAACTCGACACCCTGACCCTGACCAGCCGCGCCGTTTACACGAGCGAACTTGCGTTGTTCCTGAAGTCGGTCTGCGAGTTCACCGGCATGGACATGGCCTGCCCCATGAACACCGGCGCCGAAGCTGTGGAAACCGCCCTGAAACTCGCTCGCAAGTGGGGCTACACGGTCAAGGGAATTCCGGAAGGTCAAGCCGAAATCCTGGTCGGCGAAGAGAACTTCCACGGCCGCACGATCACGATCGTCGGCTTTAGCACCGAGGCGCAGTACAAGGCGAACTTTGGGCCGTTTACGCCGGGCTTCAAGGCGATTCCGTTTGGCGACATCGAAGCCGTCCGCCGCGCGATCACTCCGAACACCGCGGCCATTCTGCTTGAGCCGATTCAAGCCGAGGGCGGCATCCTGTTCCCGCCGGCCGGCTACATGGCCGAACTCCGCAAGCTGTGCACCGAAAACCGCGTGCTGCTGATCTGGGACGAGATTCAAACCGGGTTCTGCCGCACGGGTCGCCGCATGGCTTGGGAGCACGAGGACGCGAAGCCCGACCTCATCTGCCTTGGCAAGGCGCTGGGCGGAGGCGTGTTCCCCGTTTCGGCCGTTGCCGGTAGCCGCGAGGTCATCAGCGTGTTCGTCCCTGGCGATCACGGGTCCACGTTCGGCGGCAACCCGCTTGGCTGTGTGGTGGCCATCGCCGCGATGCAAGAAATGCTCGAGAAGGATTTGGCCGGCCGCTCGGAAGTGCTCGGCGAGCGCATGATGGAGGGCCTTCGTCGTCTCAACCATCCGGCGGTCGAAGATATTCGCGGTCGCGGTTTGCTCGTCGGCCTCGAAGTCAGGGAAGGCATCGACACGAAGAAACTCTCGCAAGCATTCCTCGACAACGGTCTGCTGACCAAGGAGACCCGCTCGCGCACCTTCCGCTTTGCGCCGCCGCTCATCATCGACGAAAAAATGACCGACGAAATTGTCCGCCTGATTGAGGTTTGCCTCAACTCGGTGGTCGCCGTCACAGCCTAGTTAGGTTGCTAGGATTCACGCCGCCGGAACATTGTTCCGGCGGTTTTTTCGTTACACTGATTGATATGAAGAGTTTTGTGAGCCTGGGATTGCTGGCGATTGCCGCCGCGAGCATGGCGCAAGAAGCCGCCCGCCGCGACACCCTCACTGGCGACGTGCGATTTCACGAGGGTTTTCGTAGCGCGTTCCTGGAAAACGAGCGCACCTTGCGCGTGTACGTGCCGCCGCAATATTTAAGCGAGCCTAACCGCCGCTTCCCGGTTTTGTATATGCACGACGGCCAAAACTTGTTCAGCGGCCTCACCAGCTTCATTCCGAACCAGGAGTGGCGCGCCGACGAGTCGGCGGAGATGCTCATCCGAGCGGGCATCATCGAGCCGATCATCATCGTGGGGATAGACAACGCAGGCATGTCGCGCGGCGACGAGTACCTGCCCCTGATCATCCAGAACAAGGACACGCTTTACGGCGGCCGGGCCGAAGATTACGGTCGTTTTCTCGTTGACGAGGTGATGCCATTCATCAAAGATCGCTACCGCGTGAACACCGATCCGCGGAAGACCGGCCTTTGCGGGTCGAGCTTCGGCGGTGTCATCACCCACTATCTTGGGTTGACTTATCCCAAGGTCTTTGGGAACCTCGGCATCGTGTCGCCGAGTCTGTGGGTAGGCAAACACGAGCGCATGATTGACGATTTGCACACCATGGCTAACGCGATCAAGCGGCAGCGGGTTTGGGTGGATATGGGCGGCGACGAAGCCGACGCCAAAACCAGAAGTACGTTCGAAACTTACACCGAAACTTGGACAAAAATGCTCAGCAAGGGCGGTGGCATATGCAACGCCGTGATGGACGAATTCGCGCCGCACAACGAGGTGGCGTGGGCGCGCCGCTTCCCGAGCATGCTGCAGTTCTGGTACGGCGTCAAACGGTAATCGAATCCTGCGCGGGGTAAACCTTACGGCATGAAATGGCTCATGCCCCTCTTTTGCTGTCCGGCGCTTCTTTGGGCGGCGGACATTCCTCTCACCGAGGGCATGGCGCGCACGATTCCCGGCAACCAACGCACGCCCGCGCGGATGGACCCGGTCGAACTTGATCTCTTGCGTGGGCAAGCCTTCGAGGGCTCGGCATGGACCGCCGTGAAGGCCGCCGCCAACGGCACGTTCTCCGGGCCGTTCACGAGCAGCGGATACTTGCGGTTTACGGTGAACTCGCCCGCAGACAAAACCATGTTTCTTGAGGCCATCGGCAACAGCATGGTGTACGTCAACGGCGTGCCTCACGGCGGTGATATTTACATGTTTGGGTACGTGAGCGTGCCCGTTCCCTTGGTCAAGGGGCCGAACGAACTGGTCTTCGCTCTGGGCCGCGGCCAATTCCAGGGGCGTTTGGTGGATGTCGTCAAGCCGCTAAGTCTGGACCCCCGTGATTCGACCACGCCTGACGTCGTCGAGGGCGGTCCCAAGTCCAGTTTGGCCGCGCTCATCGTCCGCAACGCCACCGCCGATGTGGTGGATGACCTCGTGATTGTCGCTGGAAAGCACCGCACCAAGGTCGGCCGAGTTTTGCCGATGACCACCGTAAAGGCCGGGGTCGCCATTCCGCTCGAAGCCACCGGCAAGGTCAACGTCCGCCTTATGCGCGGGAGCAGGGAGCTCGATGCCACCGAGCTGACCCTGCGGGTGCGCAAACCCAGCCAGCCGCACAAGATCACCTTCCGCAGCCGCATCGACGGCTCGGTCCAGTACTACGCTGTTCAGCCGAGCACCAACCCCGCGCCGGGACAAGCCCTGTTCCTGAGTCTGCACGGCGCGAGCGTGGAGGCGAGCGGCCAAGCCGAAGCCTATTCGGCGAAGTCGTGGGGCACGGTTGTTTGCCCGACGAATCGGCGACCTTACGGGTTCAACTGGGAGGATCAGGGTCGCCTGGATGCGTTGGAAGTGCTCGAACTCGCCCAGGCCCGCTACAAGCCCGATCCGCGCCAGATTTATCTGACTGGCCACAGCATGGGCGGGCATGGCACGTGGCAGCTGGGCGCGCATTTTCCGGACCAGTGGGCCGCGATCGCGCCCGCCGCGGGTTGGGTGAGCTACTGGAGCTACGCAGGCGGGGCCACTTACAACAATCCGAGCGAGATCGAAAAGTCGTTGCTCGCCGCGATGTCGCCCAGCGACACCCTCGGCCTCAAGTCGAACTTCGCCCAGCATGGTGTGTTCATTCTGCATGGCGACGCCGACGAAACCGTGCCGGTCAGCGAGGCAAAAACCATGGCCGACGTGCTCGGCAAGTTCCACAAGAGTTGGGACATGGCGCTGGTGCCGGGGGCCGGCCACTGGTGGGATAACGACCCCGAAGCCGGCGCCGACGCCGTGGACGATGCGCGGCTTTTCCGGTTCTTCGCGCGCCATCGCCGCCCGCTCGCCAACGAGGTCACGGAGGTGGACTTTGCGACCGCCGATCCCGGCGTGTCGGACAGTTGCCACTGGGTGACGGTGAGCCAACAAGCAGCGGTGCGCCAGGTTAGCCGAGTCGAACTCGTGGCGCGGCCCCACATGGGCCAGATTTCGGGGCAAACCACCAACGTGAGCGCGATGCGTATCCGCCCGGATGCGCTCGTGCTGCAGGCAAACATCAGTCTTGACATTGACGGCACCAAACTCACGGTGCCCTGGGCGAAAGAGATCGCCTTGCGCAACGATGGCCGGGGTTGGACGCTGGACAACACCAAGGATGAGCCGAGGTTCAAGCACGGGTTCAAGGCGATGTTCGATCGCGAGTTCGCGTTCGTCATTGACCGCCCTGAGCGCGACCCGAAAGCCAAGGAGCATTTGCAGATTGCCCGCTACCTCGGCGAGCAATGGCGCGTCATCGCCAACGGTCGAGCCGAAGTTCTGTTCCGTGACGAGCTGACCAGCGAAATCCGCCGCAAGCGCAACCTCATCTACATCACCAACGACCGGAGCCTGCTGCCGAGCGGGTTCGGCGACAACCCGGTGGTCCTCACGCGCTGGCTCGATGGTCAGCAGGTGGGCATTATCTACGGTGGCACGGCGACGACCCGGCTCCCCTACTTCACCGCCGGGGCGCATTTTGCCGACTACTTTGAGTTCCGCCCCGAGATGCTGCGCGACGGCACCAAGGGCATTGTGCGCACCGGATTCTGGTCGCCCGCGGACGAAAAGAAGTAGACATAAGGTAACGTTACACCGTGATCGCACGCCTGCGCGGAACCGTTTGGGAAATGAACCCGCCCCACCTAGTGGTGGATGTGCAGGGCGTCGGCTACGAGCTGTTAGCCCCCGAACCGGTGCTCCTGCAACTCGGTGTCGTCGGGCTGCCGGTGGACCTGTTTGTGCGGCAGATATTCCGCGAAGACGGGACCACGCTTTACGCGTTCGCCAATGCCGACCAGCGGCGTTGCTTTGACATTTTGACCGGCGTCAGCGGTTGCGGACCCAAGATCGCCTTGGCCGCACTCGGCACACTCGGCGAGCAAGGCGTGGTGGCCGCCATCGTGGACGAGGACATTCCCACCCTTATTAAGACACCCGGCATCGGCGCGAAACTCGCCGAGCGCATCTCGCGAGAGCTTCGCGAGAAGATGCGCGAGGAGCTTTGGGCGCGTCATGCGACGACGCCGAAGCCCACCAAGGAAGTCAGCAGTCCCGTGGACGACGAGCTCGTAGACGCGCTGATGAACCTGGGCTATCGCCGCGCCGAAGCCGATTTGGCCGCCGCCACGGCGCGAGACGAAGCCACTGGGTTGGAGGATCAACTGCGGGCGGCTCTGCGTCATTTGAGAAAGTAAGACGATGATCGACGAACTCAGCCCCGAACAGCATCCCGAGGACCGCGCGCCCGAATTCTCGCTGCGGCCGAAACTGCTGCGCGAGTTCATTGGCCAAACCAAGCTCAAGGAGAACTTGAACGTCTTTCTGACCGCGGCTCAGCGGCGTGGCGAGCCGCTTGACCACACGTTGCTTTATGGCCCGCCAGGACTCGGCAAAACCACCATCGCGCATATTCTCGCGACGGAAATGAATGCCCCCTTCCACGTCACCACCGGCCCCGCGCTGGAGCGGCCCGGCGACCTGGTGGGGATCGTCACCAACCTCGAGCCCGGCGCGGTGCTGTTCATTGACGAAATCCACCGCCTGAGCAAGATGGTCGAAGAAATTCTCTACCCGGCGATGGAGGACTTTAAGATCGACTTGATGATCGGCAAGGGTCCGGCCGCGCGGTCAGTACGGCTCGACTTGCCGCGCTTTACGATTATCGGCGCGACCACGCGCCAGGGCCTCCTCACCGGCCCGCTACGCGACCGTTTCGGCATCGTCTCGCACTTCAACTACTACGACCAACCAGCGCTGCATGAGATCATCTCGCGGTCGTCCAGCATCTTGGGCTATCAGATTTCCGATGATGCCGCCACTGAGATTTCGCGGCGTGCCCGCGGAACGCCGCGCATCGCCAATCGCCTGCTGGCCCGGGTGCGAGACTTCGCCGAGGTCGCCGACGAGACCGTGATTTCGCTTCAAGCCGCGCAGCGAGCGCTCACCGCGCTGGAAATTGACGACGCCGGACTCGACCTGGTGGATCACCGCATCTTGCTGGCGATTATCGAAAAGTATGATGGCGGGCCGGTCGGCCTGGATACCATCGCGGCGACCATTGGCGAGGATTCGGGCACCATCGAGGATGTGTTTGAGCCTTACCTGATGCAGCTCGGCTTTTTGCAACGCACTCCGCGCGGACGGGTGGCGACCGCCGCGTGCTATCGCCACCTTAAGCGCGAACCCAAGGCGAAGCCGGAAAACCCAGCGCTCTTCGAAGGCTAGGCAAAACAAAAAGGGGCCCCAATTGGAGCCCCCGTATGATTGCTATAGATGGTTGAACCGGGTTAAGCCGTTTCGGGTTGTCGTGCAAGACGCTCAGCATGAGCGCCGCAGTACTGTGCCAGTTTCTGAAGAGCGGCTTCGGCGGTGGCATCAAGCGGCTGGGGACTGGTCATACACAGTTCCAGCAACTTAAAGGCCTCCTCCTCCGTTAGCTCCAATTGATTTATCACGTGCACCACTTGAGTGTTCCCTCCTAGGAACGTAGAATCATAGACGACAGTCACATGACCAATGTTCGGTCGGAAACCGAAGTTCTTAACTCCGCATCAACAATACTCGTGAGAATGGCGTGTGGTTCCGCAATAAGCCTTAAGGCCCTACAACGGAGCGGGCACGAACGCCGCCGACCGCGACTCGTAGTCGTCAATCGCGCCGGCGTGTTCCAGGGTGCTGCCGATGAGGTCCAACCCTCTTAGAATCTGGTCCTTGGTCGCCGGAGTCAGCGTGAACCTGAACGTTTGATCGCCAAGGCTAACCGTTTCCGCCGAGACATCAATCGTCACCTCGGCGTTCGTGCCCGCCGCGACGAGCTGTGCGTGACTCGCCGGGTCGAGCTCGATGAGGAGCAGTCCGCAGTTGGCCGAATTCTGTCGGAAGATATCGCTGTAGCCCGGCGAGTCCGCGGTCGCCAACGCGATCACCGCGCGGAATCCCCACTGCTGAATCGCCCACACCGCGTGCTCGCGGGAGGATCCGCAGCCGAAGTTGGTGCCCGCGACCAGCACGGTCGCGCCCTGCGCCTCGGGCGTGTCCAGCACAAAGTCGCCGCCGCGAACATCGCTGAACAAAAGCTCGCCGTAACCGGTTCGGCTGACACGGCTCAGAAACCGCGCCGGGATAATCCGGTCGGTGTCCACATTGTCTTCGTTGTAAATGGCGAGTCGTCCGGTATGGACCGTGAGGCCAGGCATGGCCCAATTATACTAGTCGTCGGTGAGCTTATCGACGGCGTCGCGGTGAAGAATCGAAGGACCCTCGGTGCCGGCCACGCGCTCGTACACGCCGCTTTCTAGCTTCTTAAAGGCCGTGAACCCGTTCTTACCCGCGGTCTCAATGAGGTTGCCCATGCCCATGGCGATGGAGGCGCGCGAGATGACGCGGCTGATCTCCATGCCGCACGCCGGACAGTGCGTCAGCGTGTCGTCTTTCACCGATTGCAGCACCTCAATGCGGTGCGGACACATCAGCGACTCTTCCTTATGTTCGTATTCGTAAATGGGCATTTCGGCGATTCTAGTATTAATGATGAAACATTTTGGGCGTAGACACGCTTATATATGTGTAGACGGCAAAATTTGATCAAAACCTAAGGTTGACCTTGAAAATTGCCGAAACTAACAAGACGGGTTCGTAAGAAACCGTAGACAACAAAACGAGGTTCGATACCGGAACTCGAGAAAAGGAAGCGACGATCAAGTCCTGAGCTAACAGGGACACGAAGAGGTCGCTCTTTTTTTTTGCCAAACTCTAAGCCATGGATGTCACTCGGTGCGAACGCTGCCCGCGCCTGCGGACCTGGTGCGAACTGGTTGCTCGCGAGAAACGCGCCGCCTACGCGGAGGAAGTCTACTGGGGTTTGCCCGTGCCCAACTTTGGCCCGGACGACGCCTCGCGGCTGATTGTCGGGCTCGCGCCCGCTGCCCATGGCGCCAACCGCACCGGGCGTATGTTCACAGGCGACCGTAGCGGCGAGTGGCTCTACCGAGCATTGCACCGCGCCGGGCTGGCGAACCAACCGACTTCCCTGCACCGAGGCGATGGCTTGGGGCTACGCGATACGCTCATTACGGCGGTG
The DNA here is from genome assembly GCA_016788425.1 of Chthonomonas sp. Classification (NCBI taxonomy): domain Bacteria; kingdom Bacillati; phylum Armatimonadota; class Chthonomonadia; order Chthonomonadales; family Chthonomonadaceae; genus Chthonomonas; species Chthonomonas sp. Next base: position 408,183 of record JAEURQ010000002.1, on the reverse strand, counting down.
TGCCACTGCGCGCCGCCAGACAACAAGCCCACTCGCGAGGAGATGGCCAACTGCTCGGACTACCTGCGGGCGGCGGTGTTGCACCCCGCTCGACGAGCGATCCTTTGCCTGGGCGGCATTGCGTGGGAATCCACGCTGCGGATTCTCGAAGTAAAGCCCCGCGCAAAATTCTCGCACGGGGCCATGGTTTCGATCGGCGATCTCGCCGTGCTGGGTTGCTACCATCCCAGCCAACAAAACACCTTTACCGGCCGCCTGACGGAGGCGATGCTTGACCAGGTGATCCAGCAGTTCGCGGCGGCATCTGGTTAATCAGATAGTCGCGCTCAATTTCGTAGCGCTTGACCACACCCTGGCGGCTAGCGATCACCTTGACCTTCGATCCAGGAGCGCCCTCGAGCAAGCGGCGCATTTCGCGATAGCCCTGCTTTTGCAGTTCCACGCCGTCCAGCGAGAGAATGTGGTCGAGCGGCTTGATGCCCGCCTTGTCCGCGGGCGACTTCGGCATAACGCGGTACACAACCACGCCCTTAAGTTCTTCGTCGTAAAGCGCGACCAAACCCAACTCGGCCTCGGCTTCGTTCTGAGCGTTCTCCTTGAACATCTCCATGAAAACGCGGCGACGACCGAGGTCAATGGTCACGTTGAAGTTGCTGAGGAAGCCAAACCCCACCGTGCCTTGGCTATCCGCCGAACCCGAAGGCTGGGCGATGATGTCCCAATAGCTCTCTTTCACCGGGACGCCGAAGATGTGCAGGTCGGCCAGGCGCGTGGTAAAGCTGGGCACTTCCCCGCTCGCGACGAACGAGGATTTCATGAAATCGGGCTTCTTTTCCTTGGGCCAAAGACCGGCGTTCTCGATTGTTTCCAGGTACGTCGTCGCGTAGAACGCGTTGCCGGTGTCAAGCGTCAGGATGAACTCTTGCTCGTCCTTGGTGTGCACGAGCAGCTCAATCGCGGTGTTGCCCATGGGCAACATCTTTTGCAAGAAAGTCTTCTTGTTGTCCGTCGGCTTCTTGGTGATATCGTAGGTTTTCGGATAGAAGTATATCTCGTTTTTTTGGAAGTTGATCTCGAAAATCTGGTCCTTAAATACGCTGAGGCCCATGATGCCGTCGCAGTGCACGCCGTACGATTCGGACATGTTTTCGCCGGGTTGCTGCACGATATCATCGTCGCACTTGATCTTCATGCCGCCGATTTCCAGGCTGCGCATCTTCACGGTTTTGGCTTGCAACTCGCCGACAAAGTCGCGCAGGGTAATGGTGCCGGTTGCCGGCCCAATGTTGTACTGATCGCCCATGACGAACGCCCCGGCGAACCCGGTATCAAACATGAACGAGCCCTTGACACCGTTCACCGTTGCGTCAATGATCATCGAGTTCTCGCCGCGCTTAAACGGCACGACGTTCACGGGTTTGGTCGCGGGCGCGGCTTGGCCCAGAATAATTCCAGCTAGAAGCGGAAGCATCATGTCACATATTCTAACGCGGAAACGGCGGTTTCGCGTCAGGCTCGACGACCAAAAAGTAGATAAAGCGGCAAAGTCACCCACTGCAATCCGGTGACGACGCAGACGGGAATGCTCGTGAGGCACAGCAACAGCACCCAGACAAATTCGCGGGAGCTGCGATCCATGAGGTCCAATACGCTCCAAACGCTGGTCGCGATAAAGCCGATCAAGGCAACGACAATCGCGGCGGTGTACTGCGGTCCGGTCATCAGTTGGTTCGTGAAGCTGGTGGCGTTGGAGATATTCGGCGAGCTGATGTAATCCGCCCCCAGCTTGATGAAGAACACCATGGTGCAGGCCGAGATCGCCGCCAACAGCCAGCCGATGGCGGGCCACGCCTTGCCCATGCGCGCAATCCAGGGGATCGTGTGCTCCGGCTTAAACTGCTCGCCCATGCGGTAGCTCGTCACCTTGAACTCGCCCTCACCATAGGGCCGTCCCGAAAGATCGGGGCGCGGCGCGGGCGTTTCGTTGCGGATGAGGGCCAGCAGGTCGCGGGTGTCAGCGTGGGTGGGGTTGAGCTCCAGCGCCTTGGTCGCCATGTCCTCGGCCTCGGCCATCGCTCCTGTTTGGTAAAGATGGGTCGCGAAATTGTAGTACGCCTTAAAGCGGGACGGCGCTAAATTGATAGCCCGTTTGAAGGAGTCGGTGGCTTCCTCGTTGCGACCAAGCTCGGCGAGCGCGATCCCCTTGAGCACGTGGGCATCAGCGTGTTGCGGAAACTGCTCCAACGCCTGATCCAGAATGCCCAATGCGTCGGTAAAACGATCGGCCCCAAGCGCATCGCCCGCTTGTTGAAGGAACTTTTCTGGTGACCCCATTGCTACTCTCTATTATAGAGTCGGCAGTTGAATTGCCGACCTAGACAAGCAAGGTGCAATTCTGTATACTAGCGAAGTCAAGGGACCCCGGCAAAACTTGCGGGGGCGGAGGCAATTTCTGAGCATGAAAATCAATGCAACATTTCTGACATCGATCGCTTCGATGGCTATCTTCGGCGCCTTCATGGCTGGCTGCGGACCCAAGGGCGAAGAAACCACCGCCTCGGGCGGCGGTACCAGCACCGCCAGCGGCGGAAGCGAAACCATGAAGCGCAAAGCCGTCACGGCGGAAGGCGTGAAGGTTGAAGGCGACGTCATCAAGATCGGCATCGTCGCTTCGTCCACCGGCGAACTCAAGCCTTGGGGCGAAGATTCGGCGCGCGGCGCGCAAATGGCGGTTGACGAAATCAACGCCGCGGGCGGCATCGGTGGCAAGAAGGTTCAAATGCTCATCGGCGACAGCCAAAGCAAGGCCGAACAAGCCAAGACCGCGGCCGAAAAGCTGCTCGGCGACGGCGTGATCGCGCTGGTTGGCGAAGTCGCTTCTGGCTTCACCATTCAAATGGCGAAGGTCGCCTACGACAAGGCCGTGCCCGTCATTAGCGTCGGTGCGACCCGCACCGACCTCACCGACGAAGGCAACCACGTGTTCCGCGTGTGCTACACCGACGACTTTCAAGGCCCGCTTATGGCTAAGTTTGCCTACGAAGAACTTGGTCTGAAGAACGTCGCCCTGATGACGGACCAAAAGCAGCCGTACAGCCAGTATCTTTCGAAGAGTTTCGGCGAAAAGTTCAAGGCGCTCGGCGGCACGATCGTCGGCGAAGAAAGCTACGAAAGCGGCCAAACCCAATTCAGCCCGCAACTCACCTCGCTCAAGGCCAAGAATCCGGACGGACTCTTCCTGAGCGGTTACTTCACCGAAGTCGGCCCGATCGCACAACAAGCGGTCCAAGCCGGCCTGAAGGTGAAGATGCTCGGCGGCGACGGTTGGGATAGCTCGCAGCTGCTAACCAGCGGCGGCGACGCGATCCTCGGCGGCTTCTTCTGCAACCACTACAACAACAAGGAAACTCGACCCGAAGTCAAGACATTCCTTGACAAGTGGAAGGCGAAGTTTGGCCAAGAGCCCGGCACCACCATGGCCGCTCTCGGCTACGATGCGATGGCCCTGACGCTCGACGCGCTGAAGCGCGCCAAGACGATGGACTCGAAGGCCCTGATCACGGCAATTGACGAAACCGTGGACTTCCCCGGCGTGAGCGGCAAGATCACTCTGAAGGGTGCCAACGGCAACCCGGAAAAGCGCGCCCTCGTGGTTGAGGTTCGCCCGATGTCGGAAGGCTTCCAAGTTTTCCGCAAGGCATACGAGCCCGGCGATCTCTAAGCAGGCGCAGACTCTGCTAACATAGAGCGTTCCCCGCCTGCGGGGGACGCTCTTTTACTCATAGTCCACCGTGCATCTACTCAATCATTTTCTCGGAGAAGTGTCGTTCCAGATTCTGCCGCAGCAGATTGTGAATGGCATCCTCAACGGGGGTATCTATGCCCTCATCGCCCTGGGCTACACCATGGTTTATGGGGTCCTCAAGCTGATCAACTTCGCTCACGGCGAAGTGTTCATGCTCGGCGGATTCATCTCGCTGTTTGTGAGCTGGCGCATGGGATATGCGCCGACCGACAACCCCACGGGATCCTCGATCTTGGCGTTGGTGCTTATGCTCCTCATCTCCATGACGCTCTGCGCGATCATCGGCGTACTCATTGAGCGTTTTGCTTATCGCCCGCTGCGAAAGCAACCGCGCATCGCGAGCCTCATCACCGCGATCGGTGTCTCGCTATTGATTCAGTACGCGGGCCAGATTTTCTTGCCCACCAGCCCGGTACCGAGCATCAACTCGCGGGTCAGCCCGTTCCAAGACAACCTGAACGTGACCTTGAAGCCAGCTTCCGGCGACCTGAATCAGGCCCTTGCCGCCCAGCAACAACTCTTCGATGCCGCTAACACCAAGTGGTTGGCGGTGAAGGCCTCCGAGCCTAACCCCTACGACCTTTCCCCCGCCGGAAAGGAAGCCAAGAAGGAGTTTCAGGCGGTCGAAACCAAGCTGAAAGATGCCGAAGCCGCAGTGAACCGCGGAAGCGTGAATGTGGGCATTCCCAAGGGACAGCTCATCATGTTCGCCACCACGCTCGTGCTGATGGCGCTCCTTTATGTGCTCGTCATGCGCACCAAGGCGGGCCGCGCGATGCGCGCAGTGTCTCACGACTTCCAAAGTGCAAGTCTCATGGGCATCAACGTGGACTCGATCATCACATTTACGTTCGTGATCGGGTCGGCGCTCGCCGGGGCCGGGGCGATGATGAACTTCACGTTCATCGGTGGCTCCTCCATCACCACGTTCTCCGGCGTCCTCCTCGGCACCAAGGCGTTTGTCGCGGCGGTGCTCGGCGGAATCGGCAACATCCCGGGCGCCGTGCTGGGCGGATTCCTGTTGGGTGTCGCCGAATCGCTCGTCACCTGGATTGGCTACAGCGGCTATAAGGACGCCGCCGCCTTTGTCATCTTAATCGCCGTGCTCATCTTTAAACCCGGCGGGTTACTCGGTTCGGCCGCGGTGGAGAAAGTCTAATGCGCGCCAACTTCCTTCCCGTTCGACTGATTTCCATCGTTCTCGGCATTGCGCTGGCGCTGGGGATTCAGGTCCTGGGCAAGTCTATGTTTGGCGGCGGCTACCTATACACGCTGCTCGCCTACTGCGGCATCTACGTGACGCTCGCCGTCAGCCTCAACCTTATCAACGGTATCACCGGTCAGTTCAGCATCGGCCACGCCGGATTCTGGATGGTCGGCGCGTACACCAGCGGCACGCTCGGGCTGCTCGTATGGCCGCACATGGCCTCGCTGCCGTTGTTCACCAAGGTCGTGCTCTCCATGCTCGCCGGAGGCATAACGTCCGCGCTGATGGGGCTGATTGTCGGCTTGCCTTCGCTGCGACTTCGTGGCGACTACCTGGCGCTGGTCACGCTCGGCTTTGGGGAAATCATCCGGATTGTCGCCCAAAACCTGGACCTTTACAACCGGTCGAGCGGCTTTAACGTGACGCCGACGACCCGCGACTACGTGTGGCTGATTTGGCTCCTCGCCTTTGTCACCATCGCGGTATGCCGCAACTTGCTGCAGAACGCGCAGGGCCTGGCGTTTATCGCCGTCCGGGAAGACGAAGTCGCGGCCAACGCGATGGGAGTCAACACCACCCGCATCAAGGTCGGCGCGTTTGTTCTCGGCTCAATGTTTGCCGGGATGGCGGGCTCCCTCTTTGCCAACTTTGATGGCTTCCTCACGCCGGATAAGTTTAAGATGGATATCAGTTTCTTGATCCTTACCATGGTGGTTTTGGGAGGCACCGGCTCGATCACAGGTTCAGTGGTCGCCGCCATTGTGCTCTACATCATTCCCGAGCAGCTCCGCAACCTCGGCCAAGTACCGGTGGGCGCGGTGCTCGGCGCGGCGCTAAGCATCGTGATCTGTGTCAGCGTGATCCGCTGGCTTATGGAGCACGTCCACGAGAAGCGCGCCCGATGGGTTGGGCTCACCGTACTCGGCGGGGTACTGCTCACCTTCATCGGCGGCAAACTCAGCATGATTCCGGCGCTCGCCAAAACGATTGACGGCAACAGCCTTCGGATGCCGATTCTCGCGATCACCCTCATCGTGGTGATGCTGCTTCGCCCGCAAGGAGTGTTCGGTCACAAGGAGTTCTCGCTCGGCCACCTCTTCGGCGGCAAGGCCGACGAGGTGGCAGCATGAACGTTCTCGAACTCCAAGCGGCCACGATCAAGTTTGGCGGTCTCACCGCGGTCAACGAGGTTTCTTTCCAGGTCAAACAGGGCGAGCTTTTCGGCCTGATCGGCCCGAACGGCGCGGGCAAAACGACCTGCTTTAACCTCGTCACCGGGATGTATCAGGCGACATCGGGCAGCGTGCTATTCGAGGACACCGCGATCAATATCAGCGCTGCGACCGGCGGTCGCCGCAAACCAAAGGCTCCCCACCAAATTGCGAAGATGGGCATTGCGCGGACGTTCCAAAACATCCGCATTTTCCCGTCGCTGTCGGTTCTCGAAAACGTGATGGTCGGCGGTTACCTGCGCAACCGCGCCAACCTGCTTCAGGCTCTTGGGCACCTGCCGAAGGCAATTCGTGAGACTGGTCGCCAACGCGAAGAAGCGATGGCGTTGCTCAAGGTGCTGAACCTTGATAACCTGGCCCACGAGCGCAGCGCGGACCTTCCCTACGGCAAACAGCGCCGCCTGGAAATCGCGCGCGCCATGGCCACTCAGCCCAAGCTTTTGCTGCTGGATGAGCCGGCCGCCGGGATGAACCCGCAGGAATCGGAAGACCTCATGCAGACAGTGCGCAAGCTGCGCGACGACTTTGCGATTACGGTGCTGCTGATTGAGCACGACATGAAGTTTGTGATGAATCTTTGTGAGCGCATCGTGGTGCTCGACCGCGGCAAGCAGATCGCCACCGGCGTGCCGGACGAAATCCGCAACGATCCGAAGGTCATTGAAGCCTACTTGGGTGAGCCTGTTTGAGCGGCACTGATCGGAACCAGGAGTACGTTCGCGAGTTCACCTACCACGCGTGGGCGAACGACCTCTGGGTGGCGGCCGCACCGAATCTGCCGTTTGCCGACCAAGCGAACGACATCCTGCGCCACATTGCGATGGCCCAAAACCGCTGGTTGGGTCGGTGCTGGAATGAGGATGAGCAGGCGCCCGAAGAGCCCGATACCGCGGCTTGGCTCAGCGCCACCAATGCCCGGTGGCGCGAGTTCATCGCCATGGCCGATATCGAGGCGTTCATCAATTGGGAGCGCGAAGGCAAGGTGATGTACCTGACGCTCGAGGATATTGTGCGGCAGCTCATCAACCACGGCAACTATCATCGAGGCGAATTGCGCGGCTTGTGCCGAGCCCACGGTGTGGAGGAATTCCCTGAAACCGACTTCGCGCGCTACGTGATGCAGATCGAAAACTAGGCGAACACGATTCGGAACGTGGTGCCGACGCCAAGCTCGGAATCAATTTCCAAGTGCGCGTTCAAAGCCTTGGCCAGTTCAAGCACGATCTTGGTGCCCCAACCAGAGCCGCTGTTGTTGCTCCACGCGCTCGCCGCGTTGCCGGCCAAAATGCGCAGCCGAATCTCTTCGGGCATGCCCGGGCCGTCGTCTTGCACTTCAATGAGCTGGTGACCATCGCGCAGGCAATGCCGCACGGTCACGGTCTTCCAAAGCGTTTCGTCCTCTTGATCGTAAGGGTTCTCGTCTTCTTCGCCGACCGCCTTAATGGCGTTGCTCACGAGGTTCTGCACCACCCGAAACACAAACATCTCGTCGTGCGGGTACGCCGCCAGTTCCTCGATCTCCTCGACCAGCTTGACGCGGTTGTTGCGCGCCATCGAGCCAAAATAGCTCACGCTGCTGCGGATGGACTCCGCCATCGGCGCGTGGATGATCACGGGCTTGAGGGCCGCCCCCGCGCTGAGGTCGCTCATCAACTGCGAATAGCGCTTGATGCGATCCACGGAGCCAGTGAGCTCGACCATGGATTCCTTGACTTGGTCCATGTTCTCCATCGCCGAGTCAGGGTTGCCGCCTTGAATGTCCTCCTTCGCGGCATCCACGCTAAAGTCGGCCAAACTCAGAACTGCGTCGAGCGTAAACGCCATGTTCTTGATGTCGTGGCCCACGCGACCCATGCCTAGGAGTTGACTGGCGCGGGTCTGCTCTTCGAGCAGTTTGGAGTTCATGAACGCCATGGTGCTAACCGCGCTGACGGTCTCCAGGACTTCGGCGTCTTGCTCATCGAATCGGCCCTCGGCCTTGTTGAGGAGCTGCACCACGCCGATCGGCGCGTCGCCCGACATCATGAGCGGCACGGTGATCATGTTTTGCGTTCGCGTACCGGCTTGCTCGTCGATTTTGCGGCGCTCTTCGTCGCCACTGCTGAACTCGCTGATGATGGTTTTGCGGTTCTGAAACGCTTCGCCCGCCTTCCCAAAGTCGTCGGGAATGCTCGAGAAGTTGATCTTGGTTTCGGAAGGCAGAACGTGCTTGAACAGCAGCTGCTTCTTCTCGGCTTCGTGCAGGTAGATCGTTCCGCTTTTGGCGCCAGCCGCCGCCATGCAAATCTCCAGCACGTCGCGGAGAGTTTCGCTCACGCTCCCGCCGCCAGTAAGTTGGCGCGTGGCGAGGTGAACTGCGGATAGCAGCGAGCCTTGGGACATCACCCTCAATGATACATCACCCTTGGACGGTGGGCGAGATTGGCCTCGCCCACCGCCAAAAGCGACTTACTTCTTGCGGGCTCGCAGAAGCAGTGCGCCGATGGCCAACGCGGCCAAGGAGCCTGGCTCGGGCACCGCGTTGATGCGGAAGTCGTCAAAGTTCATCTGCGAACCTACCGTCTTTTCCAAGCGAACCGTCAACGATTGGCCAATCAGGCTGCTCGACGTAGGAGCCGTGTAAACCACCGACAGCGGCGTGAACGTGGCGGGCGCAATGCTCGTATGATCAAATGCCGCCTCACCCAACAGGGTGCCGCCAACCATTACGAGCGAACTATTTAGGGCGCCGCCGGCCCAAAGTTGCATCTTGAACGAGCCGGCGAAAGTGTCCGAGCGTCGACCAGCCATGCAGGAAAGGGTTACTTGGTCAACCGCAAGAATCCCGATGTTGCCTTGCGCGAAAACGCTGCCGTTCGAATAACCGATTTGGGTTCCTTCGGGCGCCTCGGCCGCAAAGAATCCCCCTGTTGGGATGTTCCAAACGCCGCTGGTGCCATTTGAAGACCAGCCAGCGGGAGTGAGCGTGTTGTACAAGCCACTTCCCAGAGCCGGGGATTCAAAACCGCCGTTGATAATGCTGGCGTAAGATGCGCCCGCGAGTGACGCGACAAAAAGTAGGGTGAGACCTCTCATAGTTCAATGTCCTGAGGTTCAAACTGAACCTACCCCGCAAGTGTAACAGAAACCCCACTAACCTGCACAATAATTTTCAAACTCTTTCAAACCAGTTTTCAATAAAAACTGAAATTTCGGTAAACTGCGTTTGTATGGTCACTCCCGAAGCCGCCCCCATGACAATCGACACGATTTCCGACAAGGTCTTTGCCAACGAGCGAATCACCCCCGCCGAAGCGCGCTTCCTCTTCGACCACCCCAACCTCCTCGACCTCGCGTCTCTAGCGAATCACCGTCGCCAACAGCGCGTCCCCGGCAAGGTGGTCAGCTACATCATCGGGCGCATTCTCAACTACACCAACGTATGCTGGGTGCGATGCAAGTTCTGCGCGTTTTACCGAGTGCCCAACCACACCGAGGGATACACGCTCACCGACCAAGAAATCCTCGACAAAGTTGGCGATACCGTGAGCAAGGGCGGCATTGAGATCCTGTTCCAAGGCGGCCTCAATCCCAAGCTCAAAATTGACTATTACGAGCACGTATTCAGCCTCATCATGCGCGAGTACCCGCAGGTCATTCTGCACGCGCTAAGCCCGGCCGAGATTATCTACATCGCCCACATCAGCAAGATCACCTTACGCGAGTGCTTGGAGCGCCTCAAGGCCGCGGGCCTACACAGCATTCCGGGTGCGGGCGGCGAAATCCTCGTTGATCGCGTGCGAAAGATCATCGCGCCCTACAAGGACACCACCGACGAGTGGCTGGCTTGCATGCGCACCGCCACCGAACTTGGCATTCGCAGCACGGCGAGCATGATGTACGGCCACGTCGAGACCCTGGACGACCGCATTGAGCACCTCACGCGCATTCGCGATCTGCAAGACGAGTGCAACCCGTTCCGCGCGTTTATTGCCTGGAATTTCCAGCCTGAGGACACGCAGCTTCCCATCGCGGTGAAAGCCGATGCCTCGGACTACCTGCGAACGGTCGCCGTGGCTCGCATCTTCCTGGATAACTTCGACAACTTGCAGGTTTCGATCCTCACGCAAGGTCCGAAGATTGCGCAGCTTGCTCTTGGATATGGGGCGAACGATTTTGGGAGCATCATGATCGAAGAAAACGTGGTTTCCGCCGCGGGCAGCAAGTTCATTCTGAGTACGGAAGAGTTCGAGCGACTCATCGCCGGCGCCGGCTACGAGCCCCGTCGCCGGAATACACGGTATGAACTGATCTAGGACTTCTTTTCGGACCGGAAACCCAGCGCGAGACGTTGGAGAGAATATGATGAATGCGGCGGAGCGCCCTGCATCGCGAAACTGGATGTTGATTCCTTTTCTCGTGATGACCCTGGGGATTGGTGGCTTGGGCAGCATCTTTACGAGCCAGTCGGTGGAGACATGGTTTCCGCTGTTGACGAAGCCCAGCTGGAATCCGCCCTCATGGGTTTTCGGCCCGGTGTGGACGACTCTCTATATTTTGATGGCCGTGGCGGCGTGGCGGGTGTGGCTCCGCGGCAAGTTCTGGGGCACACCGGCGGTTCTCTTCGCAGCTAATTTACTGCTAAACCTGGCATGGTCGCTGCTCTTCTTTGGGCTTCGACAACCGGGCACAGCGTTTGCGGAGATTCTTGTTCTCCTCGTCTCCATCCTCGCGATGACGGTGAGTTTCGGCAAGATTGATCGGGTGGCGGCGTGGCTGCTCGGCCCGTACCTTGCGTGGGTGAGTTTTGCCTCCGTACTGAACTACAGCATTTGGATATTGAACCGGTCGTAACGACCGTGGTGCTAGGCTGGCGCGAGCAATCGCGCCCTTAGCCCATCAAAATTCCCGTTGCTCAGCACGGCGACGACGTCGCCCGGTTGCACCCACTGTTGCAGCTGAGCATAGATCAACTCGCCCCAGTTGCCCGCTTGCGCCTGCTCAATACTCACGTACATGCCGTGGATGCCTTGGGCCCGCAGGCTCGCCACTAGCGCGTCCATGTTCAGGCGTTCGGACTCGCTGTACCGCCACGGGCGATCGGTCGCGCCGAAGCATACGCCGGACGCGCCCGCGAAGCACTCGCTGAGTTCCTCCTGAAAAATGTTGCGCGTAGTGGTGTTGCTCCGAGGTTCGAACGCAACCCAAATCTTGCGCCCCGGATAGCTCTGCCCGAGCGCGGTAATCGTCGCCTGAATCGCGGTCGGGTGGTGGGCAAAGTCGTCCACCACGGTCGCGCCTTGAAACTCGCCGATGAGTTCCAAGCGGCGTTTCGGGGGGCGGAATGACGCGGCTCCGGCGATGACTTGCGTCAAGGTGAGTCCACACCGCAACCCGATGACGCACGCCACCAGCATGTTCACGGCGTTGTGCTCGCCGGGCATCACCAGCGGAATCTGCCCCAAAGTTTGACCCTCATGCACCAGGTCGAAACTAGTCAGCGTCACGTTGTCGGCCCGCCAAGTGCAGCCCGCCGAAAGCCCGAAGGTTTCGACCGGGCAAACCGGCTCGGCCACCACCTCGGCGACGTTCACGTCGTCGCCGTTGGCCAGCAGCACGCCGTTGCGCGGCACCAACCGAGCAAACAGCCGAAACGTCCGCTTCACGGCGTCGAGGTTCTCGAAGATGTCGGCGTGATCGAACTCGATGTTGTTGATCACCGCGATGTCGGGTCGGTAATGCAGAAACTTGCTGCGCTTATCGAAGTAAGCCGAGTCGTATTCGTCGCCTTCGGTGACGAAGTAGCCGCCCTCGGTGTTGTGCCGCGCGGGCGCGACCGGCCGACACGATTCATCGAAGTTGCCCGGCACGCCACCGATGAGGAAACCTGGCTCCAATCCGGCTTGTTCGAGCATCCAGGCCGTCATCGAGGTGGTCGTCGTTTTGCCATGGGTGCCCGCGATGACGATGCTCGTGTTACGGTCGATGAGTTTTTCGGCGACCAGCGCGGGCAACGAAATCAGGCCTTGGCGATGCTCCAGCGCGACTTCCAGCTCTTCGTTGCCGCGACTCACGGCGTTACCGACAACGACGCGGTCGGGCTGGGCGGCGAGCAGATTGGCCGGATCGAAACTCGGAAACACGTGCACGCCATGCTCGGCGAGATAGCTCTTCATTGGCTCGTAGAGATCGGCTTCGCTCCCCGAAACCAGGTTGCCCTGACGCTGGCAGGCGGCCGCCACGCCACCCATCGCGGTGCCTCCGATGCGAATGAAGAACAGCTTTTCCATGCCGCCAAAGTGTACCGAGCCGCCGCTGGCGGGTAGCGTAGAGGCATGCGCTTGATCCCCGCGCTTTTCGTTCTTATGGCCACTCCTCCCGAGCCTAACATTCCCGATCTTGTTCGCCGCGTTCAGGCGGACTCCGCCGCGCTCACCCGCAAACTCGGCTCTTCCCTTTCGTCTGGGCGCCTGAGCGGCCTCTCGGCCTACTACGCGGCGGAGAGCAAGGCGTTAGAAAAACTGGATTTCGATCGGCTATCCCGCGAGGATCAGATCGACGTGTTGCTGCTCCACAACAAGCTGAAGTCCCAGATCAGTGAACTGAAGATTGACGCCGCCGAGCGTGCGGAATTGGCGACGCACCTGCCGTTTATGGATCGGCTCTTGGCGCTCGATGAGAAGCTTCGCGAGACCATGTCTCGGCCCGACGGTCGGGCCAGCGCGGTGACCCTCGATGCGCTCGCCGATGAGGTCAGCAAGGCTCGCGAAAAGCTTGCGAAAGCCAAACTGAGCCCCGCCGCCGCGATCAAAATCGCCAATGCCGCGGACGAACTTCAGAAGTCGCTGAGCCACTGGGCCAAGTTCTACGCGGGCTACGACCCCGACTTCACGTGGTGGTGCGACAAGCCGGTTCAGGCCCTCAACGCCGCCCTGGAGAACTTCGAGCGGACCGCCCGCCAAGAGAAAGCGGGCCTCAAGGAAGGCGACACGACCACGATCATCGGCGATCCCATTGGCCGCGAAGCCCTGCTCGCCGCCTTGGAGATGGAGATGATCGACTACTCGCCGGAGGAACTCATCAAGATCGCCGAAAAAGAATTCGCTTGGTGCGAGGCCGAGATGGCAAAGGCGGCGCGCGAACTCGGATGTAAGACCAACGCCGAGGCGCTGGAGAAGGTAAAAAACCTCTACGTGAAGCCGGGCGAGCAGCCTGAGCTCATTCGCGATCTGGCGGTCGAGGCGATTGACTATTTCAAGAAGAACATGCTCCTGACGGTGCCGCCGCTGGCCGAAAGCACGTGGCGAATGAGCATGATGTCGCCGGAGCAGCAGCTTCAAAGCCCGTTCTTTTTGGGTGGCGAACTCATCCAGGTGAGCTTCCCGACGAGCACAATGGACCACGACGCCAAGCTCATGAGCCTGCGCGGCAACAACCCGCACTTCGCCCGCGCGACGGTGCATCACGAGCTGATCCCTGGCCACCACTTGCAGTTTTTCTACATGCAGCGGCACAACACGCACCGCGAAGCATTCGACACGCCGTTTTGGATCGAAGGTTGGGCGCTCTATTGGGAGTTCATGCTGTGGGATCGCGGGTTCGCCCGCAACGCCGAGGACCGCGTCGGCATGCTGTTTTGGCGCATGCACCGATGCGCTCGGATTATCTTCTCGCTGAAGTTTCACCTCGGCCAAATGACCCCGCAAGAGTGCATTGACATGCTTGTCGAGAAAGTGGGGCACGAGCGCGAGAACGCCACCGCCGAGGTGCGACGCTCGTTTTTTGGCAACTATCCCCCGCTCTACCAAGCCGCCTACATGCTCGGCGCGTTGCAGTTGCGGGCACTACGCACCGAGCTCGTAGACTCCGGTCGCATGAAGGAGATGGCGTTCCACGACGCGATCCTGATGGGCAATCAGATGCCGATTGCGATGGTGCGCGCACGGCTCAACGGCGAGAAGTTGCAGTTCGGCAAGCGCAAGCCGTGGCGCTGGTATCCGGGCCTCAACTAGCTCCGGAATACGCGCCACGAATCGCCGAGGTTCCAAACCGAGGCGGCGGGGGTGGGTTTGTCGGGTGTGCCGACCGAGCCGCCCTTGGCGGCCTGCACGAGTTCGCGCAATCCGGCGGGCCACTCGTCGCCCGGTTGCCACTCGCTCAGCGAGCGCTCGATGTACTTGGTGTCAAAGTTGGCACTGGCAAAGTCACCGAGACCCAACAGCATGAGCAGGTACTCGATGTTTGTGTGAACGCCCAGGATGTGGAAATCCTCTAGCGCCTCGGCGAGGGTTCGCATGGCCGCCTCGCGAGTCGGGCCACTGGCGATCACCTTCGCGATCATCGAGTCGTAGTACTGCGCAATCGTTTGCCCCGCGCCAAAGCCCGAATCCACGCGGATGCCCGGACCCTTAGGTTCCTGCCAGGCGAGAATCGGGCCGATGGACGGCATGAACCCGCGACCCGGGTCTTCGGCGACCACGCGCGCTTCGATCGAGTGTCCGCGAATCAGACCGCGATCCCCCGCGATCATCCCCGCCGGAATCAAGTCTGCCAACCGCTTTCCTTCCGCGATGTCCAGTTGGATGCCGACCAAGTCCAGACCCGTAATCTGCTCGGTGACAGGGTGCTCCACCTGCAAGCGGGCATTGACTTCCAAGAAATAGAACTCGCCGTCGCTGTCGTCGAGCATAAACTCGACGGTGCCCGCGCCCACGTAGTTTGCGCCTTTGGCGAGGGCGATGGCGGCCGCGCGCATGCGCTGCCAAAGTACTTCGGTCATCACCGGCGACGGCGCTTCTTCGATGACCTTTTGGTGCCGCCGCTGCAACGAGCATTCGCGCTCGTAGAGCACGGCGACTGTGCCGTGCTGGTCGGCCATCAGTTGCACCTCGATGTGGCGCGGCTTGAGCACAAGCTTTTCGACCATCATTTGGCCGTCGCCAAACCCCTTCAACGCTTCGTCGGAGCTGGTCTTGAGCTCTTGCGCAAATTGGGCGGGATCAAACACCGCGCGCATGCCGCGACCGCCACCGCCGGCGCTGGCCTTCAGCATCACCGGGAACCCGATCTCTCGCGCCGCGGCTTCGAGTTGCTCAGCGGTGGCACCCGGTTCAAAGTAGCCCGGCGTAATCGGTACTCCGTGGTCCACGGCCAGCTTTTTGGCGCTGATCTTGTCGCCGAGTTTGCGCATGGCTTCGGCGGGCGGGCCAATGAACGTGATTCCCGCCGCCGCGAGTTCATCCACAAAGTTCGCGCGCTCGCTGAGGAACCCATATCCCGGGTGAACCGCGTCGGCGCCCGTTTGCCGGCAGGCGTCAATGATCTTGTCAATCCGCAGGTAGGTTTCGCCGGCCTCATTGCCGCCCAGGGCCACCACTTGGTCCGCGCCCATCGCGTGCAATGCGCGGGCGTCGGCATCGCTAGCCACGGCCACCGTCGCGATTCCGCGGCGACGGCACGTCGCAAAAATTCGCAGCGCAATTTCGCCTCGGTTAGCAACAAGCAGTTTGCGGATGGGCACCAGAGGGTTATACCTTGGGGCTAAAATGCACCTATGCGCCTTGCTGTTCTTTGTCTCGCCGTGGCCGTCGCCGCCCCCTCCTTCGCCCAAAACTCGCTGCTCAAGGGCGTCAGCCTGCGGGCTGGCTGGTTCAACGGATTCGAATTCGACGGCGTGAACCCGAGCCGCGTCCGCTTGAAAGGCTATTCGCTCGGCGCGGACATGACGATTTCGCAGCAGCCGTGGACCGGCAGCAAGCAGAGTCTGTCGCTCACCGGCGTGTTCGCGGGTCGCCAACAAAGCGGTGGTGACGCCGACGCGGATGTGTATCGTCTTCTGCTGGTGAACCGCAACCGCGTCAAGGGTGCGGGCGTGTACATCATCACCGGTTACGGCTACGCCGAGGCTCGACCGCGCGGCGGCACCGACTTCGCCGGCAAGAAAGATTGGGTGCGACAGTACGGCATCGGCAAAATGCTCAGCAAGTTCGACACCCTGAGCGAACTTGGCGGCAAGTACGGCGACCTCGCCAAGGGCATTGCCCCGTTTGTCGAGGTCAGCTACATCGATGGCACGCGAGTCTTCCGCGGCTGGCAGTTTGAACTCGGCTTCCGGTTCTAGTCGAGCACACGTAGGCAGTTTTCCACTTGCTGCACTCCGGGCTCGCTCTTGAGCGCCCGGAGAGCGGCTTGGACATTGGCCTCGCGCGCGGGGTGGGTCAAGAATGTGATCTCGCCCTGACCCTCGCCAAGCACCCGCATGTCCATGGTGCTGATCGAGATTTCTTCGAGCCCGAACACCTGCGCGATTTCGCCCAGCACTTTGGGGCGATCGCTCACCCGAATTCGCAGATAGTAGCGGCACGTGAGGTTGTCCATGCTCGCGACTTCCCCGCCTTCGGCATACGGCACGGCCGAACCCTTGCCTTCGTCGTCAATGTTGCGGACGATGTCAATGAGGTCACCCACGACCGCCGACGCGGTTGCCGCGCCGCCCGCGCCGCGTCCGGAGAACAGCAAACTGCCCACGAAATCGCCTTCGACCCAGAGCGCGTTGTAGACGCCGCGCACCGAGGCCAACGGGTGGTCGGCGGCCACCAGCGCAGGGTGCACTCGCACGCGCACCTGCTCGCCGGTCGGCTCGACAATGCCGACCAGTTTGATGCGAAAACCCAGGTTCTCTGCGTACTCCACATCCTTGCGCGTGATGGACCGGATTCCCTGACGCGACACCTGCGCCGGATCGACTTGCCGACCAAACGCGATACTGGCCAAAATCGAAATCTTGTAGGTTGTGTCGAAGGCGTCCACGTCGGCGGTCGGATCTGCTTCGGCGTAGCCCAGCGCCTGCGCCTCGGCCAGCACCTGACCAAAATCGCCGCCCTCCTCGATTTTGCTGAGAATGTAGTTGGTGGTGCCGTTGAGAATGCCGACCAACCGCAGAATATCGTTGCCCGCGAGTTGGTGCTTGAGCGGCTGAATCAGCGGAATTCCGCCGCCAACAGCGGCTTCCAAGTGCAGGTCGAGGTCTTGCGCGGCGGCCATGTTGAGCAGTTCCGAGCCGTGCTTGGCCATGAGTTCCTTGTTGGCCGTCACCACGCTTTTGCCTTGCCTCAGCGCACTCTTGATGAGTTCGTAGGCGGGTTCGACGCCGCCGATGACCTCGATGATGACGTCAATCTCGGGGTCGTTGACAATGGCTTCGCAGTCGGTCGTGAACAGCTTGCGGTCAATGCCGCGATCCTTGCCCTCGTCGCGAATCGCGATGCGGTGAATCGCGATGGGCAGTCCGGCGCGCCGCTCGATGACTTCGCGATTGTCGCTGAGCATGTCGAAAACACCCTTTCCGACCGTTCCAAACCCCAATAAACCAATGCGAACTACGCGACCAGACACGGGGTGAAGGGTACCCGTTTGAACCTAATCGGCGAGCGCCAGGGCGCACGCGGTGACCGCCGCGGTCACGACCCGAAGCACGCGCGGCCCGAGCGTTGTGGCGCGATCGCCGATCGTCTTGACTTCGTTGGGGCTCCAGCCGCCTTCGGGACCAATCACCAATGTGGCGTCGGTGCCGGCGCTCAAGCGCGCCTTGAGCGTGCGGTCCAAGTTGGGAGTTTCGGCCAGCACAATCGCCTCCGGCTGCTCCTTCAGCAGGTTCGCCAGATTAGGCGTCATCCGAATGATCGGCAACCGGCCGCGGTAAGCCACTTCGCACGCCTCGCGAGCGATGGAGCCCATCCGGTGGAGCTTGTCGTCGAGCTTGGAGCCGGACCACTGCACCACCGTGCGATCGCTGCTGAACAATATGAACTCGGCGACGCCGAGCTCGGTGCCCATGCGAATGATCTCGTCGATCTTGTCGGCCTTCGGGAGTGCTTGCGCCAAAGTGATGCGCCGCGCGCTTTCCGTGAGTACGGGCTCCTGCTCTAAGAGCACGGCCTCGTAGCGGCGAAGCTCGGCGCGCCAAACCGTGCCATCGTTGGGAAAGAGCGCGACCTGGTCGCCGTTGCTCAACCGCAACACGTTGTGAAACTTGCGATACTCCTCCTTGGGAATCTCCAAGGACTCGCCGCTAAAGTCGCTGTCGGGCAAAAAGCAGCGCGGCAGCGACCGAATCGGGGCTAAACCCGATCGAACAGGGCCGCGACCCACTCGCCTTCCTCCCGATGCTCGCGATAGGCAAATCCGTGACGCTCGGCGGCGGCGCGGACATCTGGCCAATTCGCTTGAATAATGCCGCTCATGATCCAGCGCGCGCCATTGGTGGTCCACACCGGCAGATGCGGCGCAAGCGTGATGAGCGCGGCGCTGATGATGTTGCTCAGCACCACATCATAGGGACCGTCATCGCCGAGCGGCTGAAACCCCATGCCCTCGAAAAACGTGCATTCCACGCCGTTGCGCTCGGCGTTCTCACGGCTAGCTTCCACGCTAGCGCGCTCGACATCCACGCCGACGCACGATTGCGCGCCCAGGAGCATGGCGCCAACGCTCAGGATTCCGCTGCCACAACCAATGTCGGCCACGCGTTCGCCGGGCAGAGCCGCTCGCTCCATGAGCTCCAGGCACATGCGCGTGGTCGGGTGATCGCCGGTGCCGAAGGCTTGCCCGGGGTCGAGCACAATCTCGAGATCGCCCGGCTGCGTCTCGTAGGCTTCCCACGTCGGACGCACGACAAATCGCTCGCCGATGCGGCGCGGCACGAAGTACTGCTTCCACATCTCGGCCCAGTCCACGCTCGGCACCAGGGCCACTTGCACGCCATCGACTTGCGCTTCGGCAAGCGCTGTCTTCAGAGCATCGAGTTCGACATCGGCGGGGTCGTAACAGTACCCGGAGATGCGCCACGGCTTCTCCTCCACGATCGTTCCGTCAATGCCGTGTCGGGCAAAAACCTCATGGTACGGCGCCCAATCCTCGGGCTCGTCACGCAGAGTCGCCGTCACGCAAGTCCAAGATTCAATCATTTCTTCTTTCCGAAAATGCCACCCAAGAAACCGCCGCCACCGGGGCCGGAAGGATTGTCGCCTTGCAATTCGGCGAGCTCGCGGATGAGCTTTTCTTCGGCCTCGTTGATCTTCTTGGGCACGCTCAATTGCATCTGCACGTAAAGATCGCCGCGCGGTCCGCCATGAAGCGGAGGCAACCCTTGGCCCTTGGCGGTAAAGACTTCTCCGGGCTGAGTGCCGGCGGGGATCGTGATTTCCACGTCGCCGTCCACGCCGTCGATGATCACAGTGTCGCCGAGGACAGCTTGCGGATACGTCACTTCGAGCGCGGTCTGCAGGTAGCGACCGTCACGCACAAATCGCTCGTCGGAGGCCACGTGAAGCGTGATGTAGAGGTCGCCGTCATCGCCGCCGCGCAGCCCTTGGCCACCTTCGCCGCGCAGGTGCATCACCTGGCTCTCTTCCACGCCTGCCGGGACGTTGATAGTCTTTTCGAAATCTTCAGCCACCAACCCCCGACCGCGGCAAGTTTTGCACGGGTCCTTGATGGAATAGCCTTGTCCGCGGCACACGTTGCACTGCACGCTGGTGCGCACCTGCCCCAGGAACGTGTTTTGCACCTGCGTCACTTGACCGGTGCCTTGGCAGTTACCGCACTTTTCGGGCGCGGAGCCGCTGGCCGTGCCGTTGCCGCTGCAGGTACCGCACTTGACCGGCTTTCGGAATCGCACTTTGCGCTCTTGGCTGGTCAGAACATCCTTCAGCGTGAGGTCAACATCCACGCGCAGGTCGTCGCCGGGCGTGCCGACTGACCGCTGGCGCGAACCGCCGCCGCCACCAAAAAACATGTCGAAGATGTCGCCAAAGCCCCCGCCGCCGCCACCACCAAAGAACGGCCCTTGGGGCATGCCCTCGGTGCTGCCGTACTGATCGTAGGCTTGGCGCTTTTCGGGATCGCTGAGGACGCTGTACGCCTCGTTGATCTCCTTAAATTTTTCCTCGGCTTCGGGATTATTGGGGTTGACGTCGGGGTGATATTGACGCGCTAGCTTGCGGAAGGTGGAGCGGATCTCGTCCGCCGACGCCCCTCGACCGATGCCGAGGACCTCGTACAGATCCTTGTTCGCCATCAACCTTCTTACGCTTCGTCGTCCGAGTTTTCGTCGTCGGCGTGCTCTTCTTCGATTTCGAGGTCGCTCAGCGAAACGCTGTCCTCGTGCTCGGGAGCGACGGTTTCGACTTCGGCTTCGTCGTCAAGCAGAGCGTCCAGAGTAAGACCGCCTTCGGCGATTTCCTCTTCCATCAGTTCGTGATCAAGCAGGTCGCTCACGCCGTCGGCTTCGATTTCATCGAGGCCCGGAAGCAGGATGCCCAGTTCGGTCGGCAAGGTGTCGTCGAAGGCAACTTCCGTAACCGCGAGTTGTGCGTTTTCGGCGGGCAGATTCGCGCGGATTTTGCCGGCGGCAATTTCAGCCAACGCAATCGTCAGCGGATTGTTGGAATCCACGCGGACGAGGGGAGGCGCGCCGTCCTTCAACTGCTTGGCGCGCTTGGCGGCCAAGTTCGAAAGAACGTAACGACCAAGTTCAAAGTCGTTCAGGGCATCGGCTGTCGGGCGTACTGGCTCGTTCGAGGAATTCATAGTGAGACAGCGTTATTCTACCACCGTGGAGGCTCTCGAAGCTAGTCTACTGGCGCGAAGCCATTCGGCCACACTCCACGCCTGCCACGGACAACCCGCCGCCTCGCGCGGCTCGTCGCCATCGTACACTTCGGCGATGCCGCCGATCCCGGTGTCTTCGAGCATCTCAATGCCGTTGCGTAGAATCTCTTCGGCCTCGCCGGGAGACCCGCCGAGCTTCAGATGCGCTTCAATGAACGCGCCCATGAGCCAGGGCCACACCGTGCCCTGGTGGTAGGCCGCGTCGAGTTCCTGAAGCGGCCCGCGGAACCGCGGACGATAGTGCACCGAATCCGGCGCCAGTGTGCGCAGGCCGACGGGCGTCAGCAGATGCTCGCGCACCGCCGCCAGCGCCCGCTTTGCGTGTCCGCCTTTGGCCGGGCCGAATGGCAGCGAGATCGCGAACAGCTGGTTCGGGCGGAGGCTGGCGTCGTCGGGCTCAGCCACGTCAAGGTAGTAGCCCAGCGACTCCTTCCAAAACTTGGCTTCGAACGACGCTTCGCCTTGGTCGGCGGCAGTTGCGTAGGGGGCCGGGTCTTCGCCAAGGCCCTCGGCGAGGGCGGCGAGGATACGGCACGCGTTGATCCAAAGTCCATTGAGTTCGACCGCCTTGCCACGGCGCGGCGTCACCACCCAATCGCCGAGTTTGGCGTCCATCCAAGTGAGTTGCAAGCCTTCCTCGCCTTGCGTTAGCAGGCCGTCGGCGTCAATGCGAATCCCGAAATCGGTGCCCGCCATATGGTGCTCAAAGAACGACTTGAGACTCGGCCAAAGCTCCCGGATCAGTCCGGAGCCCGGGTTGGCCAGGTGCGTGAGGTAGCAACTGTTGACAAACCAAAGCGTGGCGTCGGCAGTGTTGTATTCAGGAATCTCGCCTTTTTCGACAAAGCGATTCGGGATCAGCCCACGCCGCATCTGCGAGGCGTAGTCGCGCAGAATGCGCTCCGCGACCTCAACTTGGCCGGTTTCGAGGCAAATGCCGGGCAGCGAAATCATGGTGTCGCGTCCCCAATCAGTGAACCAGGGGTAGCCCGCGAGCACCGAAGTGCGCGACGGTGTGCGAACGATGAATTTGGCGCACGCAGACATGAGGCGCTGCTCAAAATCCTCGACAAACTCGCCCTCATCCCAATCGGCAAAGGGCGTCGGGTTTGGCTGGTCGCTCAGCACGAGCCGAATCTCGTGCCCCGGCAACAAGTGATGACTCAGGACGCAAGGACAATACGCGTCGTCCCGCGAGTCCAATCCGCGATCCGCCTCGCGCAAATTCTCAAAGCGGTAGTACCAACCGACCGCCTCCTCGCGGGTCCACTCGGCGTGATGAATGTGCAGGTTCACGCCGTCGTTGCCGACGATGGTTTGGTCGGTCGCGAAGTCCAGCCGCTCCGGATATTCGGCGGACGCGCGGAAGTTAGCGTGATAAAACTTGTGGCTCACAAGCGGACGCACGACGACCGTGTAGCCCTTGGTGCCCGTGTTCGCGAACCGGATCGTCGTGGTGTTTTCGCCCTCCGTCATCGCGATCGCCTTAGCGAGGCGGAACGGGCCGGACACGTACTCCCACCGCAAGACGTGGTCTTGTGAAAACGAATCGAGGTATGCAAAACCCTCGGGGTGAACGGCCCCTTGATATTGATTCGCGCTGAGCCCGATTGATTCGGTTCCCGAAACAATTTCGACGTCAATGTTGGGGACCAGCACCACGCGGTGGGCGGGCGGATCGGTCGCCGCGACAAGCAAACCGTGGTAGCGACGAGTGTTCACGCCGGCGACGGTGCCCATCGCGAAGCCGCCGATTCCGTTGGTGCGGAGCCATTCTCGCCGGGCCGAGATGTTGAACGTTTGGCAAGCGGAGGAATCGAGGGCGTAGCGCGCCATACGCTTGGATGATGGCACACAATGATGGGCATGGCGGGCCACTTCGACACGATCTTTGCGCCGATCACCGCGCCCGGACGGGCCGCGGTGGCGGTCATTCGTGTGTCGGGTTCGCTCGCCTTCGAGGTGGTGCGCGGCGTGTTCGCCGGGTTGCCCAACGAACCTGAGAGTCACCGAGCGTACTTCGGGCAGTTCAGCACCGGCGACGAGGGCCTTGCCCTGGCCTTTGCCGAGGGTCGCGGCTACACCGGCGATCCGTCGGTGGAGTTGACGGTGCACGGATCGCCGGTGGCGGTCGGATTGCTGCTTGACGCCCTTGAACGGCAAGGCGCACGACCCGCGGAACCGGGCGAATTCACGCGCCGCGCTTTTCTGAACGGCCGCCTGGACCTCACGCAAGCCGAGGCCGTCCGCGACACCGTAGACGCTGAAACCGACGCCCAGTTTCGCGCCGCCAATCGCGTGCGGCAAGGACATCTCCACGCTCGGCTGGCCAATGCCATGGCTCCGGCCAAAGATGTGCTCGTGGCCATTGAAGCCAGCGTTGATTTTAGTGAGGAGATCGGCTTTCTGGACCGCGCTGCGGCGTTGCCCAAACTCCAGCGCAGTCTTGCGGCGTTCCAAACTTTGCTGGAAACTGCAGCCTGGGGCCGGTTGTCCCGCGAAGGCGCGGTGGTGGCCCTGGTGGGTGCGCCCAACGCGGGAAAAAGCAGTCTGCTCAACGCGCTGCTTGGTCGCGACCGCGCGCTGGTGACGCCGGTGGCCGGAACCACGCGCGACACGGTGGAGGAAATGACCGAGATTGAAGGCGTGCCGTGCCGCCTCATCGACACGGCGGGTCTGCGCGAAACGGCGGACCTCGTGGAAGGGCTCGGCATCGAGCGATCGCGCGACGCCTCCCGGGGCGCGGACCTGATTCTCTATGTGGTGGACGCGCAACTGGGCTTGTCGCCCGAGGACCATCAGGAGATCAGGCGGTTGACGAGTCCGCATCTCGTGGTGATGAACAAGGTTGACCTCGTACCGGGCCAAACCGGCGTTAGTGCCACAACCGGTGCGGGTCTGCTTGATCTCAGACATGCCATCCGCTTGGCCCTGGCCGGGCAAGCCAACGCCAGCGATGTGGCGATCAATGCGCGGCATCAACCGTTGCTGGAGCGGGCCATTGCCGGGGTCCAATTGGCCATCGATTGCTTGGAGTCCGATCAGCCCGACGACCTCGCCTCGGTCGCCTTGCGCGATGCCCTGTTTGCGGTGGGAGAAATCACCGGCGAACACGCGTCGGCGGACATTTTGGATAGGATTTTCCACGATTTTTGCATTGGCAAATAGGTTCAACCTACAGAAGTTTGTCTAGCATTCCGATAAAATTGGGGGATATCTCGACCTCCGTCGGGGTATCCTCTTTGTTGCGACCACGCACGGACACAATCCGCCTATGCGCCTTAGCAAGATTAAGGGTGCTCTTGTAGGGGTGATGACATTCCAACTGGTAATGTCGAATCCGCTACCGGAAACTCGAACTATTCAGAAGATCGAATCTGCAAAGATTCCGTTTTCCACTCAATACGTTTTCAGCCGAGAAGTTGGCAAGGGCCGACTCCTGACCAAGCAAAAGGGTCAACCCGGCTCAGTGAAGCGCGTTTACGAACTGCGCACAAAGAACGGCAAGTCCGTTCGCACACTGCTCTCCACCGAACGCACCGAAGCGAAGCCCGAGATTATCCTCATGGGCACCTCCGGATATCCATCGAGCCGTGGCTCGTTCGATCGCGGACGCGTGATGACGATGACGGCGACCGCTTACTATCCCACCGATGGCAGCCCTCAGGGCCTCACCGCCAGCGGCATCAAGGCGAAGTACGGCGTGGTGGCCGTTGATCCCCGAGTCATTAAGCTCGGCACCAAGGTTTACGTAGAAGGCTATGGGTTTGCCATCGCCGCCGATACCGGAGGCGCGATCAAGGGCAACAAGATTGACCTTTGCATGCACGACCGAGGCGCGATCTATAACTTCGGTCGCCGAAAGGTTCGGGTTCATATTCTGCGCTAGGTGATCAACCTCACCTCGCCGACAGAACTACGCGCTCTGCTTGAGCGCCACGGGTTGGCTCCACAGAAAAAGTGGGGCCAACATTTTTTGATCTCCTCTCGCGTGGTGGAAGCCATCGTCGGCGAAGTCGCGGACGTGGCGGGCGTGCTGGAAGTCGGCCCGGGCCCGGGCGTACTCACGCAACCCCTTTCTGCCGGACGCCGAGTGATCGCCTATGAGGTGGACCCGGTGGCCATTTCGGCGCTCGCTGAGAGCGCGCCCGACGCCGAGATTCGGCATCAGGACGTGCTGACCGTTGACCTCGCGCCGGTGCTCGCGAGCCTGCCCAGCCCACGCGCCATCGTCAGCAACATGCCGTACAACATCACCGGCCCGCTGCTCGAGGCTTTCGCCGAACAGCGCGCCCACGTGCAAAAGTGCGTGCTGATGATGCAAGCCGAGGTGGGGGAGAAGATTCTCGCCGCGCCCGGCGATCGCCTGCGCGGATCAGTCTCGGTGAACCTGCAAGCGCAATTCCATATTCAGCGGCTGTGCAAAGCGCCTGCAGGGTGCTTTTTCCCCCCGCCCAAGGTGGATAGCATCGTGCTGGTGATCACGCCGCGCGGCGATGAGCCGCCGGTGGACTACCGCATGGTACGGGCCGCTTTTCGGCAGCCGCGGAAGACGCTGGCGAACAACTTAAGGACCGCCGGTTGGAGCCGCGAAGTGGTGGCCGAGGTTGGGCTCTCGCCCGAGATCCGCCCGCATCAGCTCACCGAAGCGAATTGGTTAGCGCTATCCGCTGCTACCCGAGCCCAGGATTGAAGTCAGCCGACTTCCCTGCGCTTGCGAGGCGGCAATCGCCCGCTCCATCGCGTCGAACTTGGACTTCAGCACCGCTTCTTTTGCCTTCGCGCGCTCTTGCAACGTCACGATCTGCTTGTCGAAGTCATCAATTTGTTGTTGAAGCCCCTTTTCGTTGGAAGTCAGCAGGCCGGTGGTGCCGTCCATAAACTTCTCCAGGCTTTGCTGCATGAGCGAGCCGATGCCGCGCTGGAACTGCAGGGTGCCGAGCGCGCCCGTCGTGGTGCTGGTAACCATCAGTTGCACGCCCTCGGTCGTCAGGTTGTCCTTGTTGCCGGTCAAAAATTGACCCGAGCCGGTGGCAGGTTCGCCGTTGATGGTGCCCATCACGTCTTGTCCGTTGACGCTGCTTTGCGTGCCCGTCCAGCTTGGCGTCCAGGTGAAGTTGCCCGACGCGCCGAAACGCTTGGATTCAATCTTGAGTTCGCCGTTGGCCGTCACCGAAGCCTCGAACAAGGCGTTCAGGCGGGTGTCGGCGTTGATCGCGCGGACCATGTCGGCCTTGCTCGTTCCGGCGGCCACACTCAGCGAAACCTCCGAACTCAGTCCGCCACCGTTCAGGCGAATCGTGGCGCCCGCTCCAGTCGGATCGAAGTTGCCCACGGTGCGGGAAGCCTTTTGCGCGGCTTGCGTGATGTTCACGTTCCACGCACTGCCCGTGACCTTGCTTTTGTCGGTCGAACTGACGAACGAGAAGCCGTCGCCGGTGACATCGGCCGTGGCCTGGAAAATCTTCTTCACCGCGTCGGGATTGGTTTCCAGCGCGTCGGCGAGCTTGCTTTGGTCCACCTTAATCTTGCCGCCGCCATCGCTGGTGATGCCAAGGTCCACGAGCGAGCGGTACTTTCCGGTCAGTCCGGGCACAACCTTGGTCACGAGGCCGTTCATTTCGCCTTCGATTTGCGAGATCACCGCGTTGCCAAACAGGGCCGCCGTCGCGTAGGTTTCCTTGTCAAACTGGGTGGCTTGCGAGATGAACTCGGCCATGCCGTTGAAATTGTCAACGAAGCTCGTCACCATGCCCTTGGTTTGCTCAAACGACTTACTGATGGTGACCTGAGTTTCCTTCGCGGGGTCGGCTTTCAGCAGCGTGATCGAAAGGCCATTGACCGCCTTTTCGAGCTTGTTGGAAGCGCTCTTGACGAGAATGCCATCCACGAGGGCCTCAGCATCTTGGGCCGCCAGAACCACGGCGGATGACTTGATCCGCTTGGTGACGCCGGTCTCGCTCGTCGTTTGAACGGCGTTGAAAATGCCGCCGGTATCGGTGATGTCGGCGTTCGGCACGCCAAGGTTCAGCTTCGCGCCGCCGGGCGTGTTTTCGATCGTCGGCTTGATGCCGGTGGCCTCATAGATTGCATCGCTAAGCGTGCTCAGCGAGTCGGACATTTTGTAGGTGACGCTTTGCCCGTTGATGGTGAGCGTCTGCTTGGAATCAGCATCATTTTGCTGGCGGAATTTCACCGGGTCAATCCCTTTCAGAACCAAGTTGGCGTTGAACGTAGGCACGCTCGCGGGGTCGCCGTCGGTTGGAATTCCGAACAGTTTGGCGAAACTTGCGTCCTTGTCAACGGCGACGATGGACTCGCCCGAGATTCGCGTAGTGGTCGTCGTCGTGCCACCCGTGCGCTCCAAAATGCCGAGCTTTTCCAGAATGTCGCCCTGCGTATCTTCTAGGCGCATGGCGTTATCCACGCCCGAGCTTCCGGCCGTCAGCGAAAGATAGCTGGAGCCCGTCCCGTTGTTGATGACGGTGGCCGAGGCGGAGGCACCCGCCGATTGAATCTTGGTGGCGATGTTCGCCATGGTGTCGCTCGCCGTGACCACAACCGTTTTGTCGTTGATCTTGAACGAGCCGTTGTAGCCGAGCGCCACGTCCGTGGCCTTGGCATCGGAAGTCAGCTTGTGCGACTGCGCAAGCTTGTTGACGCGGAGCGAAAAGTTACCGGCCGCCGCGTTGGAAGAATTCTCGATCTTGGCGATGTCGCTATCGGCGATCGTAGCCGAACCCTGGACGAGGTTGAACGCCGTAGCCAATTGCCCAATGGAGTTGCTGAGGCCGCGCAGTTGCGACTTGAACTGCCCGAACGCGCTAAGCTGCTGCTTAATCGCATTTTGACGGTTCTGCACCCGAGTAACCGCTAGGTTCTCGATACGCATGTACTGGGAAATGATCGAGCTGGAGTCAATCCCGCTCGCCAATCCCGAAAAGCTTATTCCACTGCTGGATCCAATGCTCATTCCTTGACCTCGTCATGTTGCGTGGGAAGTCCTATCCCATTCGCTCTTTTCCCTACCTCTCACAAAAACTTGCTAGTAGAAACGCTAGCTCGCAATTAAGCGGCTAGCGAATCGAGCATGTCGTTACTGTCTTCGAGCTTGACCTTCGCCTCAGCCTTAAACAGTTCGATCTGTTCGATTTCGGCGTCGAGCCAAGCAACTGCCGACTCATCTGCCCCAAAAATCTGCCCCTTGAGTTCTTGACCCGAAATCACCATCGTCGCCAAGCGATCGGCCAGGTGAAGTGCGAGTGCCACCGGGTTATCGGTATTCTCAAACGGCCCTTCATGCTGCTTCAGCGAAGCCGCGATTTCGTCGGGCAAGTTCCACTGCTGGCAAAGCTTTTCCGCCACATCCGCGTGGGTCATGCCGAAGACGGCGTTCTCAAAATGGCTGAGCGGTACTTGTCGGTGCTGATCCCAGCGATCGTACACTTGCAGGTACGGAAGCGTGAGGTGCTTCAGCAAGAACAATGCGCCGACGTTGGCGATCATGCTCGTGACGAAGGTGAGTTCAAGCTCCTTAACGGCGAACTTCTTGTGCTTGGCAATCGCCGTGGCGCACGTCGCGGTGGCCATGGAGTGACGCCAGAAGTCCAGGTGCACCGGTTGAGCGCGCTCGTTGTCCGAAGCGAACATCGCGCTGGCCCCGACCGAAAGCACAAGGTTGCGAATCTGGTTAAAGCCCAGAATGACGATGCTGTGGCTGATGCTCGAAATCTGTCCGGCGATGCCAAAGTAGGGCGAGTTCACAACCCGCAGCATCTTGGACGAGAGCGATTGGTCCATCGACACGTAGCGTTCCAGGTCGGAGGCGTTACCATTCACGTCCCCCGTAATTTGGAGAACCTTGGTCACGATCGTTGGAAGCGGCGGAAGGTCACCCATCGCCTTTTCCATCGTTGCCTGAATTGCGCTTTGTCGTGTCTGTTCCATTTCTTTAACTTGCAAGTAGGGCGCTGACATCGAGAATCATCGCGACGTTGCCATCCCCCAAAATCGTTGCACCCGAAACTCCGGGGGCTTCCCCGCAGTGTCGGCTGAGGGACTTAATCACAACTTCTTGTTCGCCGATGAGTTCATCCACCAACAAACCAATTCGTTGTTCCGCAAGGCCCACAATAACAGCATAGGAAGATTCGCTCGAATCTTTACTGTTCTTTTTACTAGGTGAAAATTTCTTAGTCAGATCCACGAGCGGTGTTGTTGCTCCACGGATGACAGTAACCGGCTTGTTATTGACCCGCTGAAACTCGTTGGAATCGAGGAACAGCGTCTCGACGACACTGCCGAGCGGGATCACATACGTGCTCGCGCAGATATCAACGAGCAAACCGCGAATGATGGCGAGCGTGAGCGGCAATCGCAGTGTGAACTTAGACCCCTTACCAACCTCGGAATCGATATCAATGATGCCGCCCAGTTTGACAATGTTGGACCGCACAATGTCCATTCCCACGCCACGACCGGAAACGTCGCTCACTTGTTGGGCAGTGCTCAGACCGCTCGCAAAGATAAGCTGGAAGGCTTCCTTGTCGGGCATCTTGTCAGCCGCGTCCTTGGTCATCATGCCATTCGCCACGGCCTTTTCTTTCACGCGGGCCAGGTTAATGCCCGCGCCATCGTCCCGAATCTCGATGACAATATGATTTTCTTGGTGACGCGCGCTGACCGTGATCGTGCCGGTAGCGGGCTTGCCCGCTGCGGAGCGAAACTCGGGCATCTCGACGCCGTGGTCCACGCAGTTTCGCAGAATGTGCAGCAGCGGGTCGCCGATGACCTCGATGACGCTGCGGTCGAGCTCGGTTTCCTTGCCGACGAGTTCGAGCTTAATCTCCTTGCCGAGCTTCTGCGCGAGGTCGCGCACGACCCGCGGGAAGCGGTTAAACACGGTGTCAATCGGCAGCATCCGCGCCTTCATAATCTGCTCCTGCAGGTCGGTGGTGATTCGCGCGATGTGGCCCACAGTCTCGCTGAGGGCGTCAATGTTGGCATCGTGGTACTTGCCGGCGAGTTCGTTCCCGATTTGAGCGATCCGCGTGCGATCAATCACGAGTTCGCCCACCAGGTTCATCAGCGCATCCAGCCGAGCCACGTCCACGCGGACGGTCTGGTTTGTCTCCGTCTTCTTCGCTTCGGGTTTTGGGGCCTCCGCGGGGACGGCAGGTTCCGCCGCCAACAGCATGACCGTGGGTGCGGGCGCAAAATCGTACTCGCCGATACTTGCGCTGGCGACCTCCGAAATCCCGCGAATATGCTCGGTCAGGGCGTTGAGGTCGTCCGCGTATTGGAACCACACTTCAAAGCGATCGCCAAATTCTTCTGCTTCCAATTCGTCTTCGTTGGGCACCGCCAACACGATTTCGCCGTGCGCCTGAATCGCGCTAATCGCCATAAACGCGCGGACGTACTTCATCACGCAGTCCGGCGCCAGGTCGAACACGCCATGAAAAAGGGAGCCGGTCGACTTGGCGAGCTTCAGCGTTTCAAGTTGCTCTTCGGTGAGTGAGCCTGAGCCAGCCGGAGGCGCGTTCACCGCCGCAGACCCCGTGGAAATCTTTTGCAAGGCAAGGATCAGTGGCCCGCATTCCACCTGATCGCCGGTGCCGGCGGCAATGCCCTCGGACATGGACTTGAGCGTGTCGATGCACTGGAGCAGCGCATCCGTAATCTCGGTGCAGACCTTCAGCACGCCGTTGCGCAGCTGGTCCAGCAGGTTCTCCATCTCGTGGGTAAGGCCCGCGTAGTTGGCAAAGCCCATCGCCCGACTGCTGCCTTTGATGGTGTGCGCCGCCCGGAAAATCAGCTGAAGACGCTCCACCGAGGGGTCGTCTTCGAGGTTCAGCGTCTCTTGTTCAAGAATCTCTAGTTGCTCCCCCGCTTCCTGGAGGAACAAATCGAGATATTGACTCATGTCGAGTTCGGCGCTCATAAATGAAAACTGGGTTAGGCGGCGAGCGCCTGATCGATGTTGAGCAAGGTGATGAGCGTGTTGGCGCTCTTGGCCACGCCGCGGACAAACTCGTTGTCAAGGTCAGTGACGAGGGCCGGGGCCTGCTCAATGTCGTCGGTGGCCAAGGTCAACACCTCGCGGACCGCGTCCACCAAAATGCCGACGTTGCCGTCGTCGCTATCCAAAACGATAATGCGGGTGCTGGCGGCTTCCGCGCAGCTGCCCATGCCGAAACGGGCTTTCAGGTCAATCACGGGAATGGTCTTGCCCCGCAGATTCACCAAGCCACGAATATGCGCCTCGGTGCCCGGGATGGGCGTTATCTCTCGTAAGCGAATGATCTCGTTCACCCGGAAAATGTCCACCCCGTAGAATTCGTTTTCCAGTTGAAAGACGATTGTTTGCTGAGTTTCAGAAATGTTGACCACGGTTTCCATCGCGAGTTCCCTGCCTTGCCCTCTCAATTGTCGGCAAGCGCATCGCCGTGGCTCAGGTGGTCAAGTACACTAATCTCATGCCGCAGCAAATTCCAGAGTGGTGGTTGAATCTTTCCGGAGCGTTCTTCGGACTCAGCATCCTGCTGCTGATCGCGCTACTCGTGGTGGCGATCTACCTGATTGGCGCGATTAAGCAGATCACGAAAAAGATTGAACTCTTAGCCGTGAAAGTTGACGAAATCGGCGGTCGGGTCTCCTCGCTCGTGGGCAATGTTTCCGAGTCGAGCAAAGCCATTGGCAGCACCGCGCACGGCGTGATGGACAACATCTCGATCGTCACCCGCGCGATCGCCGGCAAGGCCGAGATCATCGGCTCCGCGATCACCGTCGCGTTGGTCGCCCGACAGTTTTTGAGAGCCCGCCGAAAGTAGTCGAAAACACTAGCTTTTTTGCATCGAAGTTCGCAGTTTTCGCGTCTTTCCCGGTAAAATGCTGACTTCAGGAGATGCTTCTTCTGAAGTCCACGGATGGACGGTCTCAGCATGCATGTACTAAAGATTCAGGGTGGGGCTCCCTTGGTGGGAGATGTTATTGTTCCGGGGAGTAAGAATGCCGCGCTGGCGATTCTTTCCGCCGTCATGTTGGGGCGCGGGGTAACAACCCTCACCAACGTTCCGAATGTATCGGATATCCACATCAAACTTGAACTTTTGAGCCGCTTCGGCGCGAAGTTCGAATGGCGTGGAGATAACCTGGATATTGACTGCACCACGCTGCAACCGGCGATTGTCGAAGAAGACATCGTCCGCCCGATCCGCACCAGCTTTTACATCATCGGTTCGCTCCTGGCTCGACTCGGCCAAGTGACCCTGCCTGCCCCCGGCGGATGCAAGATCGGTGCTCGGCCGGTGGACTTCCACCTGAAGGGCCTCGCCATGATGGGCGCGAAGATTGACCTCGATGGCGGCAACTACATCGCCGAAGTCGATCGCCTCCGCGGCACTGAGATTTACCTTGACTTCCCCAGCGCCGGGGCGACCCAACACCTGATGAGTACGGCCACCCTCGCGGAGGGCGTGACCGTGATCCAAAACGCTGCCTGCGAACCCGAGATCGTGCAGCTTGCCGAATTCCTGACCGCAATGGGGGCCCGCATTGAGGGCGCGGGTACCCCCACTGTTTCCATCATCGGTGTGGACCGTCTGCACGGTTGCACGTTCCGTGTTCCCGAAGACCGGCTCCAAGCGGGCACCTTCCTTTTGGCGGGAGCCATCACTCGCGGCAAGGTCACGGCGCGCGGCATCATGCCCGACCACCAGATTGCGCTGATTAACAAGCTCCGCGAAGCCGGTGCCGAATGCGAAGAAGGTTTCGACTGGGTTTCGGTCGCCGCCCCCAGCCGTCTCGAAGGCATCAAGATCAAGACGATGCCGTACCCGGGGTTTGCCACCGACATTCAGCAGCCGATGGCCGCAGTGCTCGCCCTCGCTAAGGGGCAAAGCTCCATCGAGGAAACGATTTACGAAAGCCGGACTGGCCACGTCAGCGAGCTCAATCGCATGGGCGCGAAGATGAGCGTGGTGGGACGCCTCACCCAGATCGAGGGCGTCGAAAGCCTCGATGGCGCGGTGGTGGAATCCAGCGACCTGCGCGCGGGCGCGGCTCTGGTTCTGGCGGGACTCGCCGCCGAAGGCGAGACCATCGTCCGCAATATCCACTTTATTGATCGCGGCTACATGAACTTTGAGGCCCTGCTCAATAGCCTGGGCGGCAACGTCGAGCGCGTGGCCACGGCCGAAGCCGGCGTCTAACCCCAACCCGCACACATAGAAGAGCCCCGATCCTAAGATCGGGGCTCTTTCTTGTTGGACGAGGACGACTACCCGCCGGGCTTGCCGGACGGGTTGGCAGCCTGAGCCGCACCTTCACCGCTTTGCGGAGGCCCACCTTGAGCACCGGCTTCGCCGCCAGCGCCACCCGAGGAGCTTTCGTACCCTGAGTATTGTTGGCGCGCGGCCGCGCCCTGCATCTCTTCCAACTTGCGGTCCTCCGCCGAGGCACCCGCGCGTCCGGAGAGCATGTACGCTCCTCCGAGCACGACCAGCGCCACGGCCACGATGATCGCAATGACTGCGCCCTTAGGCAGTTCTTGCTTCATCATTCACCCGGAATCGGGCAATCTCCTTCGGTCGTCGGCCAGCCCGAGTCAAGGCAGCTCAAACCGGCATGCCAGTAGGGATCCGGAGCGTTGTTGTTCGGGTTGTCTTGCCAGCGCGGCGATTCGCGGTAGCCGGTGAACTTGAAGCCCCACAGTCGGCTAGCGCCATTATAGGTGTGGCTACCGTTCATCTTGTGGTATTTCGCGTGGCCATCGGCGAACGCGAAGTTCGAGCCGCCGCCATAGACCTTGGTCATGACTTCGCCGTACGGAGCCGCCGGCTCCGTCGAGAGCAGTTCGTCCGCCGATCGGGTGTTGTTCAGCTGGATGCAGTAGAACCAGTTGTCCTTGTTCCACGGATTGGGATCGTCCGGGCACATGCGGCGCTCGCCGAATGCGATGGTGTCGGCCGGTTGCGGCACCGAGGATTCCGTGCGCGGGCTCTTGCCCGTGAAACCGGCCCAGTAGCCTGGTCGCACTTGAGTGCTGATGAAGTAGTTCGAGGCCACGGCCACCGTGCGGCGGAGATTGCCAAACGGAGTCGGATAGCTTCGACCCGAGTCGGACGGACTCGCGAACACTGTGTAGTTCTTGGCGTACTGCTGCAGAATGCGGTCAGTCGACATCGCGTTGTAAGGATCGGGACCGTTGACGCCGGTAAAGCCGATGCGCAGCTTCGGTGCCACGGTGTCGTCGTTATCGTTCGAGTACAGCGTGGAGGCCAACCCGATCTGCTTCATGTTGCTGAGCGCAACGATCTTCTTAGCGGCTTGCTTCGCCTGGGTGAACACCGGGAAAAGGATCGCCGCCAAGATCGCGATGATCGCGATGACTACGAGAAGTTCAATGAGCGTGAAGCCCAGTCTGCGTTGACTTGTCATGATTATTCTCCTCCACGATGGGGAGGTACGGATTGCTTTGACTCCAACCCGGAGCCGGGGGTCCCAACGAGGGCGGCGGAGAGCGGCGGAACCGTTACTCGTAGCTTATTCGCTGATTGTATAGAAACACTGTTTCCGGTGAAAAATTCGCGGGGGCTCGCACCCATCGCTCGGCGGGCCGCCTCGGGCAGTTTGCTGAGCGAGATGTCTAAGGTTTGCGGTTGGTCAGAGCGGTTGAGCACGGTCACGATCGCCTCATTCCCGAGAACCCGGGCGTACGCCATGGATTTCTTGGCGTCGTCGGCCGAGAGGATCACCGGCTCGCCGGAGGCAAGCACGGCGCTGCGCGTTCGCAGGGCAATGAGCTTGCGATAGTGGCTGTAGATCTCGTTGCTCGGCTTCGCCTCGTCCCACATCATCGGTCGCCGATTGTCCGGATCTTTGCCGCCAGGCATCCCCAACTCCTCGCCGTAGTAGATGCTCGGGGCACCCACCCAGGTCATTTGGAGCGTGGCGCCCAGCATTTGGAGTTGGCGGTTGCCTCCCGCCAGGTGAATAAATCGTTCGGTATCGTGGCTGCTCAGCAGATTGAGCTGGTTGCGAGCGACTTGCGGAGCGGTGAAGTGATACACCTGCATGAGCCCGTTGGCAAACTGGCTCGCACTGATGTTGCTCTGCGCGATAAACCGGACAGCCTGGTCGCGGAACGGATAGTTCATGCTCGCGTCCCACTGATCGCCGCCCAGCCAAGGTGCGGCGTTGTACCACACCTCGCCAACCAGGTAGGCGTCCTTGTCAATCTTCTTGACGTACTTGCGGAACTCGCGCCAAAACTCCATTGGCACTTCGTTGGCCACGTCCATGCGCCAGCCCGCCAGCTCGGCGCGGCTCATCCAAAAGGCGATCGAACTGAACATGTACTCCCGCACTTCGGGGTTGTTCATGTTCACCTTGGGCATGTACTCAGTGCCCCACCAGCCTTCGTAGGGCGGATTCGGTCGGACTTCGACCGGCCAGGATTTGACAAAGAACCAATCCTTATACTTCGACTTTTCTTGGTTCTTCAGGAGATCGAGGAACTGCGGGAACTTGATGCCGACGTGATCAAAAATCTGGTCGAGCACGGTCTTGATGCCCGCCTTCTTCAATTCCCTCGTCAGGTTGATAAACTCGTCATTTGTCCCAAATGGCGGGTCAATCTTATAAAAATCGCAGGGGTCGTACCGGTGATTGCTGTTGCCGAGCATGACTGGGTTAATGTAGATGCTGTTGACGCCGAGCCCTTGTAAATAAGGAATGCGTTGGCGGATGCCTTCGGCATCGCCGCCAAACCAGTTCGAGTAGGTCGGCACGCCCTTCTTCCAGTCCTCCGTATCCTTGGGGTCGTTCGCCTTGGAGCCATTCTCAAAGCGGTCGGGGAAGATTTGGTAGAAGACGGTTTTTTCAACCCAGGAAGGAACCATAAACGGAGTGAAGGTTTTCGGCGAGATGAGGAATGGCACGGTGCCACCGAAGCCATCTTTGGCTAAGGTCACCACCTTGGGGCCGTCGGTCATGCGGAACTGGTACTTGAGTTCGGACTTGCGATCCCAGGGAATCTTGACCTCGTAGGTCGTGAAGATGTCGTCCGCGGTCGCGACGGTCATCGGGAACGCCTTTCCGCCCACCACGGCGGCCACCTTTTCGACGTCGTTGGAGCGGCCCTTCAGGGTCAGCCGAACCTTGCCTTGGTCGTAATTGAGCGAGGGCAACGCCTGATCGTGGGACACAACCTCGGTGGTGATGGTGCCATCGCCTTTAACTCCCGGCTTGCTGTAGCTCGGCGGCAAAATCACGAGCCGCGAGTTCACATAGCCGCTGCCGTCGTCCTCGTTGACCTTGGCGAGCGGGTCGGTAATCCAGGTGTCGCCGTTAATTACGAACTTGTAGTAGTGTTTGCCCACCGGCATGCGGAGCGTCGTGCGCCACTGCATGCCCGATTTCGTCATCGGGTTCGCGTCTTTGTTCCAGCCGTTAAAAGTGCCGGCCACGTGGACGCTTTTGAGCTCAGAGGTCGCCGTGAATACGAATTCATGGGCCACTGATGTGTCCTGAGCTAAGAGCGCAATGAGCGAAAGTAACGTCATAAGGCGAATTGCTTAAGTTTTTGACTTGACCCGCGCACATGAAGTTCGCACGGAACGATGCGGCGGCGAGCCGTCGGGGTATCGCGACCTTCGATCGCTTCGATCAGGGTTTCACAACAAATCTTCACCATTTCCGGAATGCCGAGACTGATGCTGGTGAGCCCATTTTCTAAAACATCGCAGAGATGAGAGTCGTTGAAGCTGACAATTCCGAGGTCGGGACCGACGGCCAGGCCATGGCCGCGGGCGGCTTGCACCGCGCCCATCGCCATAAAGTCGTCCATCACCACAAGGGCATCGGGGCGATCGCTCGGGTTGAGCAAGTGGTGTGCCTCGCAGCGTGCGCTCTCGATGCCGAAATCGCTGTAGACAACCTTGGTCGGTCGTCCCGCTTCGGCCATTGCGTCGCAATAGCCTTGGGCACGATCGCCGCAGACGGTGAGGTCGCGCGGTCCGCTCAGGAAGGCAATACGCTGATATCCCTGTTCAATCAGGTGCTTCGTCGCGAGCTTCCCGGCGAGCCGGTTGTCGTTGTCCACGCTAAAACTGTCTTCGATCAGCGGGTTGCCGATCACCACAAACGGAAACTCGTCCACGCGCAGGCGGGCGATGCGCTCGTCATCCGGCGAGGACTCGACGAGAATAATGCCGTCTACGCGCCGCGAGCGGAGCATCTCATCGTAGACCGCGGTTTCCGAATCGTCGTTGGCCACGTCCACGCAGAGGTGGAAGGGCGTGTCAACGAGATAGCCGATGATGCCCGAGATGAGCATGCTGAAAAATGGATCGCCTTCGAGTTCTTGCGGTTCGCGGCGGAGAACCAGACCCACGAGGCCGGTGCGCTGCTGACGCAGGGAGCGGGCGCGCATGTCGGGCCGGTAGTTGTGCGAGGCGACTACTCCAAGGACGCGGTCACGGATATCGAGTTCTACGCGGTCGTCGCCCGAAAGTACGCGGCTGACCGTGGCTTGGCTAACCCCGGCGATTTTCGCTATACCTTGCTGTGTGATTCTCATCGTTGAGGACCGCGTGAATACGTATTCTGAGTGTACACCAAGGGACGGCGAAAACCAAATACTTTTTTCAACAACCGGTTATTATTCTTTCATGAGTGACGTGGCGGAGGTCAAAACGCATCTGGGTTTGTGGCGAATCACCGAGCACATGGGCGCGATCACCAAGGTGTGGATCGGCGAAGGCACGGTGGCGCACCCACCCCAAACCCCACTGCAGCAAGAAGCGTGCCGCCAAATCGAGGCGTACTCGGCGGGCGAACTCCAGCAGTTCGAGTTGCCCCTCAGTCCGCGCGGACCCGAGTTTCATCATCAGGTGTGGCAAATCCTCCTGCGCATCCCTTTTGGCAAGACCACCTCGTATGGCGACATCGCGATCGAACTCGGCAACCCGCAGCTCGCCCGCGCGGTGGGTCAAGCCAACGGCAAAAACCCGATTGCCGTCCTGATTCCCTGCCACCGAGTGATCGGCAAGAGCGGCCAACTGACCGGCTACGCCGGCGGACTTAGCCTCAAACAGCGCCTGCTGGAGCACGAGCAAGGCCTCGTTCAACCGCGCCTAACTTTTTGAACCTCAAGTAGATTCTGAGGAACTGCGCGAGATTCCCTAAAGAAGCCCGCCCGCATCGCCAACAACACCTGATAGGCCGCAGTAGGCCATTTCGAAAGGTGGAGTGATGCAGTACCTCGACGCGATGTTTGGCAGTCATGCCGTGAACCTGGAGCGGGCCCTTGACAAGGCTTCCCTGCGCCAGGGGCTTCTCACGCGCAACATCAGTAACGTCAACACGCCCGGCTACAAACGCCGCGACGTGGACATGAACATTAGCCTGGAACAAGACAACTCCGGCCGCTTCGAATCTATGCTTAACGATCGCCGGCAACGCGAGACCGAGCAGACCAGCATCCGCATCGACGGCAACAACGTCGACATGGAGCGCGAAACGTTCGCCATTGCGGAGACCGAAATCCGCTACCAGTTGCTCACCGACCTGACGAACCGCTACTTCAGCGGGCTCAAGAATGTGATCCGGGAGGGCCGCTAGTAGATGTCTATTTTTAGCGCGATGCGCACCAGCAGTTCGGGCATGACCGCCGAGCGATTCCGCATGGACGTGATTTCCCAGAACATTGCGGGTGCCA
The DNA here is from genome assembly GCA_016788425.1 of Chthonomonas sp. NCBI lineage: Bacteria > Bacillati > Armatimonadota > Chthonomonadia > Chthonomonadales > Chthonomonadaceae > Chthonomonas > Chthonomonas sp. The sequence goes on along the minus strand of JAEURQ010000002.1, from coordinate 369,568 downwards.
ACACCATTCAAACGCCGACCAAGGATGCGTACCGCCGCAAGGAAGTCGTCCTCAGCGCCGAGCGCGAAGGCGTGCGTGTGTCGCAGATCGTGACTGATCCGACGCCGCTGCAGATTATTTTTGATCCGACCAACCCCTATGCCGACGCGCAAGGGAATGTCCGCATGAGCAACGTTCAACCCGTCATCGAGATGGTGAACATGCTCGGCGCGAGCCGCGCCTACGAGGCAAACATTGCCGCGTTCAACTCGGCTCGGAGCATGGCGAAGGCCGCGCTTAACATTGGCAACATCTAAGGAGACACACACCCATGAGAATCGATGGATTTCAGAACCCCAACCTCGCAAGCCAAATGGCCAAGCGCGGGGCCACGGGGACCGAAGACTTCGGCCAGATGATGATGGACGTGATGAAGGAAGTGAATCAAACGCAGGGCGAAGCCCGCGAGATTCAGAACGCCTTTCTCACGGGTCAACCTGGCGTAGAAATCCACGATGTCAAGATGGCCGCCGAAAAGGCGAGCATCGCGATGCAGCTCACCATCCAGGTGCGCAACAAGGTCCTTGAGGCCTATCAGGAAATCAGCCGAATGCAAGTCTAACTTCGTCGGTTTCTACGCGGCTTGAAATGACATGGCCGCATTATTATTGAGATTAAGAACGTGGTGGGAAACCGCAGATCGCACCCAGAAAGTGGTGACGATCTTCGGCAGCCTGCTGCTGGTTGTCATCTTGGGGGCAACGGTGTTTTTCGCCGGACGACCCAAGATGGAGGTGTTGTTCCGCGACCTGAGCCCGCAAGAGCAGGCTTCGGTGGTGGATGAACTGACGAAGGCGGGGATTCAACTCGAATACGACCGCTCGGGTCTGGTTTCGGTGCCTTCCAACAAGATCGCCGAAGCGCAAGCCAAGCTCGCCAGTTCGGGCAAGTTGCCGACCAGCGGCCACCTTGGCACCTCGGAACTCGCCAACATCGGACCGATGGGAAGCGATGCGGTTACTCAGCGCCGATTGCTGGCCATTCAAGAAGGACAAATCGCGAGTTCCGTCGAGCAGATCCAAGGCGTCCAGCAAGCCGAAGTCCACGTGACGCTCGGCGAAAGTTCGCCGTTCGCTCGCAGCGAGAGCGCGGCCAGCGCGAGCGTCATCCTCACCGAATCGGCCAACAACCCCATTTCCGCCGAAGCCGCTTCGGCGATCAAGAACCTCGTCGTGCGCGCCGTTGATCGGCTCGACGCAAAGAACGTTTCGATCATCACCAACACGGGGCGCACTCTGTTTGATGGCGCGGAGCAAGAGTCTGGTCAAGGTTTGGCCAGCGCTCGCCTCGTCGCCGAATCCACCGAATCCCGTCGCCGCGAGCGAAGTCTGCAACAACGACTCGACGCCATCCTCGGCCCGGGCAACGCGATTGTCAGCGTGCCCGTGCTCGAAATGAACTTCGACACCAAAACCGAAGAGAAGGTCGAGCGCAACCCGAGCGAGGGCCCTATCGCCGTGGAGACCGCGAAGGAGAGCATGAACGGCTCGGGTTCGGCGAGCACCGGTGTGGCCGGCGCGCCAAGCAATTTGCCCGAAGCCGCGAATGGCGCGGGTGCCCGCACCGACTCTTACGGCAACGAGGTCACGAGCAAGTCGTGGGAGATCAACGAGACCAAAACCAAGACCGAGAAGGCGACCGGCAACCTGACCAAACTAGCCTACAACGTCGTGGTGAACACCGACAAGGTGAAGAATCTTGACACGGTGAAGGAAGCCGTGCGCGCCGAGCTTGGCCCGTTCGCTCAGGACAGCACCAACTTTACGTTCAACGTGACCGGCATGGCCTTTGATAAGACCGTGACCGAGGCCGCCGCCAAGAGCACCGCGGCCAGCGCGAGTGCCGCCAAGATGCAGCAAATGATGTCGCTGCTTCCGGTGGGCGCCCTGCTTCTGGTGGGCTTCATGGTGGTTCGCGCCATCAGCAAGGCGAGCCGAGCGCAAAACGTGCTCGTCGCTGCCTCGGCCGGAGGTTCGATGCAGCAGCTTGAGCTTGGGTCGCCGACGCACGCGCTGATCCCCGGTGATCAAGAGCAGCACCTGTATACCGACCCCGAAACTGGCGAGCAACGGGTGATCTCGCCGATGGAAGCGCAGAGCCTCCCGGCGGGCACGAACACCACCGTGATTCGTGGTACGGGCAGCACCGAAATGGTGCTCGAACGCGCCACCGCCGACGAACTTCAGATCGAAGCGATCCCCGACCGGCTCAACTTGCCGCTCGAACAGCTTCGCCGATTTAGTGTTGAAAAGCCCGACAAGGTGGCCTTGCTTCTGAAGAGCTGGGTGCTTGAGGATGGACGATGAGAAAAGCCGCAGAACTAACCAATAAGCGCAAGGCCGCAATCTTGCTGACCGCCCTCGGGGCCGACGCCGCCGCGTCGGTGATCACTCACCTTTCGGAAGACCAGATCGAAATCCTTTCGCTGGAACTCGCTCGCCTGGAGCGAATCTCACCGGAAACCCGCGAGAACGTGATCATGGAGTTCCACAGCCTGGCCACGGCGCAAGACTTCATCGCCGAAGGCGGGGTCGAGAACGCACAAAAGATTCTGGAAGTAGCCTTTGGCGAAGAACGGGCCAAGAACATTATCCAAAAGATTGTGTCGGCCATGCAGGTGGTGCCGTTTGAGTTTCTTAAGCGCGCCGACCCGCAACAGCTGCTGACCTTTATTCAGGATGAGCACCCGCAAACCATCGCCATGGTGCTCGCCTACCTGCCGATGGCTCAGGCGGCGGCGGTTCTCGGCAAGTTGCCGCAAGACCTCCGCGCCAACGTCGCGGCGCGCATCGCCGAGATGGAGCAAACCCCGCCGGACGTGATCCGCCGGGTTGAGCAGGTTCTCGAAAAGAAGGTGTCGAGCCTCATCAGCCAAGACATGTCGAAGGCGGGCGGGCCCAAGGCCCTGGTTGACTTGCTCAGCAAAGTAGACCGCACCACCGAGCGGCAAGTGCTGGAGAGCCTTTCCGAGAGCAATCCCGAGCTCGCCGAAGAGATCAAGAACATGATGTTCGTGTTCGAAGACTGTATCTCGCTCGACGACCGCGCGATCCAAGCCGTGCTCAAGGAAGTGGATGGTCGCGAGCTTGCCACCGCCCTCAAGTCGGTGAAGCAAGAAGTGCGCGACAAAATCTTTACCAACATGTCCGAGCGCGCCGTGAAGATGCTCAAGGAAGACATGGAATTCATGGGGCCGGTCAAGCTCAAGGTCGTGGAAGAGGCCCAGCAGAAGATCGTGGCCGTCATCCGCCGCCTCGAAGAAACCGGCGAAATCACGATCGACCGAGGTTCGGAAGAAGACGCGTATGTTTAATCCCAGCGACACGCAGCCGCGCGTCACGCGGACATTCGCCGAGATTTTGGGCCAAGCCCCCGTGGGTAACGTGATCAAAGCCGACGCCGACAATCGCCTCGTCACCCGCCGCGAGCGAATTATCGAGGAAGCGCGATTGCAGGGCTATAACGCCGGCTTCGAGCAAGGCCGCCGCGAGGGTGTCGAGGTCGGCACGGCCCAGGCGTTCGCTCAAACCGAGGAGGAACGCCAAGCGCTGATCACGCAGCAAGTCGATCAGTTTGCGCAAGACCTCGACCAGATGGGTCAGGACATGCGCGCCGCGATGCAGCAGTGGTTTGTGCAAGCCGAGCAGCAATTGGGACGCGTGGCCGTGATGGCCGCCGGACGATTGCTGCGCAAAGAGCTGGATGAAAACCCCGAAGTGGTGATTGACATCGTCCGCGAAACAATTAAGGAAGTGACCCACGCCCAAGAGGCGCGGATCATGGTCAACCCGTTTGACCTTAAGTTTTTGATGGGCCGCGAGGACGAGCTCAATCGCCTTGCCCCGACCATCCGCGAGGTGAGCATCGTCGGCAGCGACGACGTGATCGCGGGTTGCCGCATCGAATCGGATGGCGGCGCGATTGACGCCCGCCTGGAAGAAGGCTTGCGCAAGCTCGTTGCCGAGGTGATGGGCCGATGATGACCGTTCCGAACCCGAGCTTTACGAGCGTGCGCGAGGCGGCCGAGCACTTCCCTATTCTCGCCGTGTCAGGACGCGTCACGCAAGTGGTGGGTTTGGTGGTCGAATCCAATGGTCCGAACTCGCGCGTCGGCGATCTTTGTCTCATCGAATCGCTCGACCATGAGCACATCGCGGCGGAGGTCGTAGGATTCCGCGGCGACCGCACGTTGCTCATGCCACTCGGCGATATGACCGGCATCCGCGCTGGCTGCTTGGTCCATGCGACCGGCGGCTGTTTGAGCGTGCCGGTGGGCGGCGACCTTTTGGGCCGCACGCTGAACGGTCTCGGCGAGCCGATTGACGGTGGCGCGCCGCTTGCATCGCGCAAGCGATATCCCGCCTGGGCCGCTCCACCGAACGCCTTGGAGCGACAAATGATTGAGCGTCCGTTTTTCACCGGCGTCAAGGCGATTGACTCGGTGCTTACCATGGGCATAGGCCAGCGCATCGGCATCTTCGCCGGTTCGGGCGTCGGTAAGTCCACCCTCATGGGCATGATCGCCCGCAACGGCGGCGCCGATATCAACGTCATCGCGCTGGTCGGGGAACGGGGCCGCGAGGTCCGCGAGTTTATCGCCAATGACCTGGGACCCGAAGGCATGGCGCGCTCGGTAGTGGTCTGCGCGACCTCCGACGAGCCCGCGCTCATGCGAATTAAGGCGGCGCTCACGGCGACCGCGATTGCCGAGTTCTTTCGAGATCAGGGCCAAAGCGTGATGCTGATGATGGACTCCGTGACCCGCTTTGCGATGGCTCAGCGCGAGGTCGGATTGGCCACCGGCGAGCCGCCCAGCACCAAGGGCTACACACCCAGCGTGTTCGCGCTGCTGCCCAAGCTCATGGAGCGCGCCGGTTGCGGACGACAAGGCGCAATTACGGCGATTTACACCGTTCTGGTGGACGGCGACGACACCAATGAACCGATTGCCGACGCCGCCCGGGGGATTTTGGATGGCCACTTTGTGCTCAACCGCAAGCTCACCAGTCGCGGGCACTATCCGCCGCTCGACGTCATGGGCAGCCTCAGCCGGGTTATGCCGATGGTCACGTCGGCCGAGCACGTCCGCGCGGCAAATCACCTGCGCGAGTTGGTCGCGGCTTACAACGACGTGGAGGACCTCGTGAGCATCGGCGCGTACAAGGCGGGCACCCGCCCCCTCGCCGACGAAGCGATTGCCAAGTGGGACATGATCAACCAACTTCTCCGCCAGGCCAAGGACAGCCGCTCGACTTATGCCGAATCGCAGCAAATGCTGCTGGAGATCGCCGGTGCGTAAATTCGAATTTCGCCTCGCTAAGGTGCGCGAGTTCCGTCACGCCGTGGAGGAGCAAATGAAGGCCGAGTGGCAGGAAGTCCAGCGTCGGGTCGCCGAGGCCGAGGACATTCTCAAGCGCCAGAACCATCAGCTTCATTGCACCAAAACGGAGCCGGCCACCTCGCTGATCGACCTCAAAAACCGCGAGGCCGTTATCCAAAAGCTCTGGGACGATATCAGCGCGCAAGAAGCGATCATCGCCATCATTCAGCACGACGAGGAGGAAGCGCGCCTGGCTTGGCTAGAAAGCAAAAAGGAAGCCAAAGCCCTTGATGCCCTCTACGATCAAGCTCGCGCCGAATACGATCTCTCGGTCGTTCGCCACGAACAGGCGGAACTGGACGAATGGTCAACCATGCGGAGGAAAGCCGCGTGAAGATTTCGCTCCGCGGATATGAAGGCGCGCAGCAGCGCATGTCCGAGATTCGCGCCCGCATGAACGGACGTTTCGGCACCTACGAGGGTAGCCTCGCGAGCCCCAGCGTCAACGAAAGTGGCCGCCCGACTTTGTCGGGGTCCATCGGCGCGGCGAACCGTGCGGATATCGCCGAGGACACGTCGCCGATGAGCCCATTCGCGCCAGGAACCCAGGTCGCCGTAGACCGCGCGCCGGTGCAACTGCGTGCGATGATTAACGACGCCGCCAGCAGCGCGGGCGTGGACATGGAGTTATTCGAAGCGCTCATTGGTCAGGAGTCCAATTACAACTCCGCGGCTCGCTCGGGAGCGGGCGCCATCGGTCTCGCTCAACTCATGCCGGACACCGCCAAAATGCTCGGCGTCGATCCGCAGGATCCGGCGCAAAACCTCAAGGGCGGCGCGAAGTATTTGCGGCAAATGATTGACCAGTTTTCGGGGAATGTCGAGCTTGGCCTTGCGGCCTACAACGCCGGCCCCGGTGCGGTGAAGCGCTATGGCGGCATCCCGCCGTTCAAAGAAACTCAGGACTACGTTCGCAAGGTCCTCGCCCGCTATCAATCGATTCGTAAGCCATGAAGAAAGTCATCATCATCGCGATTCCGGTGCTCCTGCTTGTGGCGGGGGGCGCGGTTTTTGGTCTGGCCAAAATGGGCAAGATCAATATCCCGGGCGTGACCCCCAAGAAGCCCGTCGCCAAAACCAAAGGGCCAGTGAAACCCAAGGTCGAAGTCGCGAAGAAAGAAGAACCACCCAAGGCGGTGGAAGAACCCAAACCGGCGCCAAAGCCGACGCACAAGATTGACCCCGAAAAGGGCGCCAAGAAGCTGGCCAAGTACTGGAACGAGATCAGCCCGGCTTCGCTGGTGGGCATCGTGAAGGGTTGGAAGCCCGCCGAGGCCGCGCGCGTGGTGGCAGCGATGGACCCCGAAAAAGCGTCGGCTTTGCTAAGCCAACTCGACCCGAAGACGCTGGAGATTATCAGTCGCGAAATTCAAAAGCAAGGCAGCCTGGTGCCCATCACCGAGGGATAACTGGCGTAGAATAGCGTCATGCTATCGCTCTTCGCGTTCGTAATCCTGCAGCCCCGTGTTGACGTTCAAAAGAACGTTGTATACCGGGAGATTGCGGGCGAAAAGCTCATGTGCGATATCTATCGCCCCACGACTCCGGGCCGCAAAAAGGCGGTCGCCGTGTTCCACGGCGGCGCGTGGGTTGCCGGGCAGCGGCAAGACATGGCCCCGCTTTGCGAGAAAATCGCGAGCGAAGGCATGGTCGCGATCACGTTTCAATATCGCCTCGCGCCGAAGCACAAGTGGCCTTCGATGCGCGAAGATGCGCTGGCCGCGATCCAGTGGATTCGCGCAAACGAAGGCAAGTACGACCTCGATGTGCGCCAAATCGGCGCGCTAGGCGCCAGCGCCGGAGCGCACCTGGCCATGCTTACCGGCTATTTGCCGACCGCGCCGGGCAAGTATTCCTCGCGCACGCAGGCGATCATCAATTTCTTTGGCCCCACCGATATGGCCGTGGATTATCCCGCCTCGGTGGACGCGCTCTACTTCCTGGTGCTCGGCAAGAAGCGCGCCGACGCCGCGCAGGAGATTTTTGAAGCGTCGCCGGTGAAGTTTGTGGATCGCGGTGATGCGCCCACCTACACGATGCACGGCAAGATGGATCAGGTGGTGCCGTTTAAGCAAGCTGAACGCCTGCAAGAGGCCCTGGCGGGCGCCCGCATCGACCGCAAATTCCACCCGATTGACAACATCGGGCACGAACTACCGGTGACCAACGCCGAAGTCGTGCAATCGATCAACGAGAGCATGCTCTGGCTCAAGAAGTATCTTCGCGTTCGCTAGTCGCGTCGTCCTGCGCCTGGATTCGTTGCCAAATCTGCACGAGGTCATCGTCCTCAAAGTGGTCGGTTTCGGGTTCTTCCAGGTCAAGTAAAAAAACGCGCGGGTCTTCGGTCATGCATGTTTGATTCCCGAAAACCCGCGCCGTTCGCCCCGTAGGAACTCTGGACTACACGCGAACCGCGGCGACCACGTTCTCCACGGTAAAGCCGAACTTCTCGAACAGCACAGGCCCGGGCGCGCTCGCGCCAAAGTGGTCGATTCCCACGTGCGCGTCGGCATACTTGGCCCAGCCGATGGTCGTTCCGGCTTCGATGGAAACCGTGCGGACACCGCGCGGCAACACCGATTCGCGGTATTCGCTTAGTTGCTGATCGAACAAGAACCAACTCGGCAAGCTGACCACGCGCGTTCCCGCGCCGAGTTGCTCGGCGGCCGCCAAGGCCAGCGCGACCTCGCTTCCCGTGGCCACCAAAATGGTCTCAAGTGGACCGGTCTCTTTGCGAAGGATGTAGCCACCCTGATGCGCGGGATGATCCTCGGAAAACGCGGGCGTGCAGATCGGCAACGCCTGTCGCGACGTGATGATCGCGGTCGGCGTCGTATTGCTACTGAGCGCCAGGTTCCACGCTACTGCAACCTCGTTGGCATCCGCCGGGCGGAACACGTTGAGGTTCGGGATGAGCCTCAAGCTCATGATCTGCTCGATCGGTTGGTGCGTCGGGCCATCTTCGCCGAGCCCAATGGAGTCGTGGCTGAAGTTGAAAATCGTCGGCTGGTGCATCAGCGCGGCGAGGCGCACACTCGGGCGACAGTAGTCGCTGAAAATAAGGAACGTGCCCGCAATCGCCTTGCCGCCGTGCAGCGTAATGCCGTTCGCCGCGGCCGCCATGGCATGCTCGCGTACGCCATAGTACACGTTGCGCCCGAGGTGGTTGTCACGCTGAAACCCGGACTCGCCCTTTTGATTCGTGAACACGTTTTCGGTGAGGTCGGCGGAGCCGCCGAGCAGAACCGGCACCTGACTGGCAATCGCGTTGAGCACCGCCGCGCTTGCGTTTCGAGTGGCAATCGGCTTGTCAAAGGTCGGCAACTGACTCCAATCCAGTTGCAGTTCGCCGCTCAAAAACGCGGCGAGTTCTTGGCCAAGTTCCTCGTTCACCGCGACAAAGGCGTCGGCCTTGGCTTGCCACTCGGCTTCCCATTCGGCAAAGCGCGGCGCGCGGCAATAATCCAGCGCATCTTGCGGGCAATAGAATTCTTCGGGCGGCAAACCAAGCGCATCCTTGGTGGCGCGGAGTTCATCCGGCCCGAGCGGAGAGCCATGCGCCGCCGACTTTCCGGCCTTATTGGGGCTGCCATAGCCGATGGTGGTGCGCGCAATGATGATGCTCGGCTTGTCGGTCATCGACTTGGCGGCTTCTAGCGCAGTATCCACCGCGGCCATATCCATGCCGTCAATCCGCTGCGTGTGCCAGCCTAGCGCGCTGAACTTGCGCTCAGTGTCCTCGGTAAACGCGAGGTCGGTGCTACCGTCAATCGTCACCTTGTTATCGTCGTAAAGCCAGATCAACTTGCCCAACGCGAGGTGCCCGGCGAGGCTGGCCGCTTCCTGCGCAATGCCTTCCATCAGGTCGCCATCGCCGCACAACACGTAAGTGAAGTGATCAAAGACGCCGGGGAACTTGGCCGCCGTGTACGCCTCAGCGATCGCCATGCCGACGCTGGTCGCGCAGCCTTGACCGAGCGGCCCCGTCGCCATTTCGACGCCTTGGGTGTGGGTGTTTTCGGGGTGGCCGGGGGTAATGCTTCCCCACTGGCGGAAGTTCTTGAGGTCATCCATCGACATGTCGTAGCCGAACATGTGGAGCAGCGAATACAGCAGCATGCTGCCGTGGCCAGCGGAAAGGATAAAGCGGTCGCGATCCATCCACTTCGGGTTCGCCGGGTTGTGCTTCAAGTGGTGTCGCCACAGTTGAAACGCCATCGGCGCGGCGCCCATCGGGAGACCAGGGTGGCCCGAATTTGCCCGCTGGACCGCGTCCATCGAGAGTCCGCGAATGACATTTACGCAAAGAAGATCAAGAGAGGTGGGAGCCGCCGCCAGCATGCCAATAGGGTACCAGTTTTGGGCTCAAATCCCCCGAAAAGTTGCAGGGAATCCGCGCACTTTGGCCCACTCAACCCGTCCTCAACTTGAAAACCAATATGTTTTTGCGATACGATAGAGGAGTGAGCTGGCCCCTGCCGAAATTGGCCCTGGTTTTTGGGGCGTGTTGCGCCATGAGCGTGGCCTTCTCGCAGGCGAGCACCTACGCCGCTGTGGCCGCCAAGCACAAGGTCCACGGATTCGTTTCCGCAAAGGCTCTCGCCGAGGCCAAGGGCACCAAAATTGTGCAATTTCAAGGCACGATTAGTGGCTTCATGCAGAGCGACGAGGGCGCAACAATCCCCTTCGTCACGCCCGACGGGTTGTTCCTCACGATTCAGAGCAAGACCGCCGCTGAGTGGATGCGCGCTGGCAGCGTCACTTCGCGCGTGATCGTCCGCATCTCGCGCGAAAACGAGTACGGCAATTGGTCGGCGACCCTCCTCGCGGCCATGGCCAGCGACCTCAAATCCGAGGTGGTCGTGCCGACTACGGCGGCCAAACCAGCCGCGCCGATGCAAAAGTCGCTGTCGAGCCGCAGCAATTCGAGCCGCTCGGGCCGACCCGCGCCGATGCAAGGCAGCATTCCTCCGCGCGAAACCGCGACCGCCAAGCCCACGCCGAAAGTCGCCGTGATGAGTCGCCCGATGGCGTGGAATGAGGCCGCCGACGAGGCGCTGCCGATTTACGTGCAGTTCATTCGCCGCGAGAACAAGAAACTCGCCCTGAAGGATGCCGAAGAAATCGCTCGCGCGATCCTCGGGTTCAGCCTGAAACATGGCGTGGATGCCCGCCTCATCATGGCGGTCGTCATCACCGAAAGCAATTTCCGCCCCGGCACCGTCAGCCGCGCTGGCGCGATGGGCCTGGGCCAACTGATGCCGGTGAACGTGCGCGAGCTCGGAATCTCAGACCCGTTTGACCTCACCGAAAACCTGTACGGCACGATCAAACTGATCCGTGGCCACCTTGATAAGTACAGCAAAAAGCACTCCGACTTGGACACGATCCTCACCCTGAGTCTGGCCGGGTACAACGCCGGCGACGGCGCGGTGCGCAAGTACGGCGGCGTGCCGCCCTACCGCGAAACCCAGAATTACGTCCGTAAGGTGACGAAGCTGTACCGAGAACTCTCGGGAATCAAGGACTAAAGCCTCTGCCGGGAACGATCTGGCCCCCGCGCCAGTAGCTTGCCGGTGATGATCACCTCTCTCGCCTTATCCACTGCTCTCCTCTCCGCCACTTTGTCGCCGGAAGCCGAAGTCGAAGCAACGCTCAAGACGTTCTATGCGGCCACATTTCGTTACGACGCGCCCCTGCTAGAGCGCCTCACCGCGCCGGACTTCTTTGAGATTTCGCCGCTCGGAGAGTTCGATTCGCGCGACAAGTTTCTCGGGTTCTACCGAGTTCCGGACAGTCAACGTACGGCCACGCCGATTGATTGCAGCCTCAAGTTTGAACGGATCAGCTTTCCCGCCAAGAACGTGGCCGTCGGGGTGTACCGCCTCAGCCTCGTGCTCCAGCGCGACCCGAAGGAGGTGAAGTTCGATCTGGCGGTCACCGCGAGCCTCCGCAAGCAAGGCAAAGACTGGCAACTAGTAAGCCACCAACTCACGCCGATACGTCCGAAAGCTACTCCGGGACGCTAAGGTCGAGCTTGGCGGCCAACCGGTCGTATGGAACCTCGCGAGCCGCGAACCCCTCGGCGGCGGCGATTGCCGCCGCCACACCCGCCGCCTCGCCTAGGCTGCGACAGACCGGCTGAATGCGGATGCTGCTTTGGGCGACAAAGTCGGCGCTTAGACAGCGCCCCGCGACCCAAAGATTGCGCACTCCGCGCACAACAATCGCCTCGTACGGCACGTCGTGCCAGTCGCCCTTGGGCATATGGCGGAAGTCCACGCCGAAAACCAGGTGAATGTCCACCGGGTAACGATTGCGCGCGACCGGGTTCGGAAACTTGCGGCAAGATTGGTGGTCGGCGGCGGTTACGATGTACTCGCCGACCACGCGGCGACTCTCGCGGATTCCCATGAGCGGGGCGATGCCGCTGACAAACGCGTCGCCAAACCCCGGAAACCACCGCCGCAAGAACGTCGCGATGCGATAAATCTTCGCTCGCCCAACTTGGTAGGCGCGGCTGAGTTCGAGCGCGTCGAGGGGGTCCAGCCCGGCGATCCGCGGCGCGTTAAACGCGAGTTCGCCGGGCCGTCCGTTCATGGTGAAAAACTGGAAGTAGCCGAGGTCGTCTTCCTGCAGCACGCCTGCCGCAATGCCTTCGCGAACCCAATCGCCGAGTACCGGCGCGGTTTTTGCCTCCCCAAATCCGAGCTCAACATGTTGCTCATGATTGATGCCGAAGTGCGCAAACCCGGCCCGCATGGCGGCGATATCCACGTTGCCCATCGTAAATCGCAGGGTCATCGGTTGGTGCGCGCCGTCTTCGTTGCCGCCCATCATCTCCGCTCCCGCGAGCCGACTCAACTCGCCGTCGCCGCTGCAATCAATGAAGGTTTTCGCCTCAATCCACAACCGGCCTTGGCGCGTCGCGACCTCAATCGCCTCAACCACGTCGCCGTTTTTGCGCACGTCAATGAGCGTGGCGTTGAACAGACATTCGGCTCCGGCAGCGGAGGTCAGCTGATCAAGCACGTAGGCCAGATAGATCGGGTCGTACCACACGTCGCCGTGCGAGGTGCCGTCTTCACTCGAAGGCTGGGCGACGTTCTGCTCGCGAATAATGTCCAGGTTCACGCCTCGGTTGAGTTTGAACTCGCCCAGGTAGTTCGGCATCATCGGCGTCACCCAACCGTTCGCCTGGGTGCCGCCGAGCGACCCCAGTTGCTCAACGATCAGCGTGCGCGCGCCCTGTCGGGCGGCGGCAATTCCGGCGGCCGCGCCCGCGGTGCCGCCGCCCACCACCACCACGTCGTACGCTAGCAAGAGACCGAAATCTCCACTCGACCCGCCTTATCGTGTTGCGCCACCACGCGATACTCGCCGGGCTCGGAGACCACCCACTCGAACACCACCATGTCGTCGGTCGCGTTCATCTGCCAGCCAAATCCGCCCGCCGTAACGTGCGACCAACCGGTCAGTTCGGGGCCAACTTTGCGCACGTCTCCGCTCGCGAGCCAACCCAAATCGGTGCGACCCGGCTTCGAAATCTCGCCGACCACGCCGCGCGTGACTTTCTTCTTGCGACCGGTTTCGGTGACGAAACTAGGCAGGTAGCCGGTGTTCATGAACGCCGCGCGAATGCGCCACGATCCGCCGAGGTCGTCCACGAGCGTGTCGCGCCATTCGAGCTTCGGCGAGGCCAGCGCCTGCCAAATCACCCAGTCGGCGTGCGGCGCAACTTCGGCCTCCAGATACTTGGGCGGCGGATTGCGGAACGCGTAGTGCGGGTCCCAACCGCCGAGCTCAATCTGCCCTAGTTGCGGGTGCTCAAAGGCGTACCAGTCGATGTAGCCGTTGCCGTCGAGCTTCTCGTCGCTCCACTTGAGCATCTTGATGTCGTCCTCAAACGGGTGGTCGCGGAACCAATCGATGTACTTGTAGTCGGTGATACCCGCCTGACGTTGCGGGCTCCAAAGCTCCGTGGTCCAGGCGATGATCCCACGGTGCTCCAGCGCCCAGTCATCGAACACGCCGGTGATCACCTCCTTGGGGTGATACTTGAACTCGTGGTAGTTGCTGATCGCCGGGTAGCCGGTCATCTCCTCGCCCACCTTGCCAAATTCTTTGTAGATCCACAGGTCTTCGGCGGGCATGTCGTCGTCGGCAAAACGGCTCGGCGGACGCAAGTGAACGCCGCTAAACGTGTGGAAGGTCACCGCGCCACAAATGTTGGGGCGATCGCAAATGGCTTGCACCGCGGCCCGGATTTCGGGTTCGCTCGTAGGGAACGGCCCGGCGCCATACTGCTCGCTTTCCGTCCGCCACGCACTTGGGAAGTTGCGGTTCATATCCAGCCCTTGCTGAATCTTGCGACCGCGCATGGTGATTCCGTCGAAGTTTTGGAACAACCCCTCGGGCATCACGCGGTAGAACTGCTTCCCTACTTCACCCGGCTTGCGGCGGCGTAGCAACCGAGGCTCAGTTTCGTCAATGACCCACGCGCCGTTGGGATCCGGCACGCGCATGTTGAGCACGCGGCCATCGCCATCCACGTCTTCCCGTTCCAGACCGTAAGGGTCCTCCTCGTTGTAGGGGTAGGGCCGGGTGCTGCTGCGCACGATTTTTGGCTTGTCGGCGAGCGCCCACTCCGCGCCGTCCGGGCCGAGTCGCGGCACCAAGTAGAACGCGCGCGAATCGAGCGCGCGGGTGATGGTTTCATCCTTGCCGAAACCCGTCACCAGTTTGTTGATGAGATACAAAACGGCGGTGGAAGCGCTGACCTCGCTTGCGTGAATGTTGCCGTCGCACCAAAATGCGGGCTTGGAATCGGCTGCGCCGGTGGCCGAGTTGGTCACCGTGACCAGCCAAATGTCGCGACCTTCAAACGAGTTTCCGATGCTCGTGAGCTCAATCAGTGCGGGATATTCGGCGGCGAATCCGCGCAGAAGTTGGGTGAGTTCATCGAACCGGTAGTACCGGTTAAAAGCGATCTCCATTGCCTCATTATGGGCAATGGAGATCAGCCTCGTTGGCGGTCGGCGTCAGCCGCGCTTGCCGCCGAGCAGCACGTCAATCGCCTTGGCGATCTGCGGGTCTTGACCGGCGAAGAACTGCTCCGGGGTCAGGTCCACTTCGTAGTCGGGACGTTGGCCGTTGTTCTCGATGGGCGTACCATCCATGCGGTACACGCCCGAACCCGGCATCCGGCCCGATGTTCCGTCCACCAGCGGCAAGCCGCTGGTCCAGATGACGTAACCCGGCGTGCGCTTGCCCACCAGTTTGGCGATGCCTCGCTGACGGGTCGCGTAGGGGAACATTTCGCCGTTGCTAAACGAGGCGTCGTCAAGCATCACCACGATCGGCACGTCAAACGCCATGCCCGGCGCGAGGAACGCTTCGCCGCCCCGATTTTGGTAGTAGCTGTGCGGGCGTCGCTCCAACATGTCAATCAGACGGTCGCTGATGTTGCCGCCGTTGTTGCCACGGCAGTCGATGATCATGCCCTTCTTGCCTTGAATGGCTTCCCAATATTCTTGGTTGAAGCGACCGAAGTCGCCTTCGCCCATCGCCGCCACATAAACGTAGCCAACGTTGCCGTTGCTCAGCTTATCCACGAGCTTGCGAGCGGCATCCAGATCGGCCTCTTCCATCAGGGCGTTTTGCTCGCCGCCAGAAATGCTGCGCAGCGTGACGTCGCGCGACTTGCCATCCTTGCCGGTGACGGTGAGCTTCAGGTCGCGAGCAACCTGGTCGTTCAGCACGTCGCGGAAGAACACTTCGCTGAGTTCGGCCGGCTTGCCATTCACCTTGGTGATCACCTCACCAGCTTCGAGCTTTGACTTTTTGTAGCTAGCCGGGGAGCGCGGGACGATCGCCGCAATGCGAATGCCCTGGCCGCTGAATCCATAGTCAAACGTCACGCCCATCATCGCCGTCGAAGCGCTGCGAACGCCCGGCGCGAATGCCGGTGAAACTTCCGAGTGGCTCGATTCGAGTTCGCCCGTCATCATGCCGAGGATCGTGGCCAATTCGTTGCGGTGCCCAACGCTGCTGAGCAGCGGTCGGTAGCGACGACCGATTTCAGCCCAGTCGCGACCGTGGAAGTGCGGATCGTAGAAGCTGCGGTTGTAGCTGCGCCAGAACTGCTGATAGGCCGCCTCGCGCTCGACTCGGATGTCGCGCGTCCAGTCGGCGCGGAAGCCGACGTTGGTTTGCGGAGCGCCCGGCGCGCGGTGATTGATGATCGCGAGCCCCCCGCTTCGCACGGCGTAGACCTGCTTGTTATCGCGGGTGAACGAGAAGCCGCTGAAGCCGCCCCCGCCCGTGAGCGGGCGTGCGCCCTCGCCGTCATATCCGGCGCGCCAGAGGTCGCCCGCGCGGATGAAGACGAGATCGCCATTTTCGGGATCGCTTTCCACACCGGTGGTTTCCCCGGCGATGAGTCGTCGCACGCGCTTGGCGGCTTCTTCAAAGTCAAAGCTCAGCTTCGGCGTTTCCTTCGGCTTTTCGAATTTGAGTTCGAGTTCGCCAACACGGGCTTCCTCACTCGCCAGCGGGAGAGCGTAAAGTCCTTGGCCGCTGCGGTCGCTTTGGAAGTACAGATACTTCCCGTCCGGACTCCAGGTGGGACCAAACTCGGCGGCGTTGATGCGCGAAACGTTGGTCGCCTTCTTGGTCGTGGTGTCCCACACCATGATGTTGCTTGCGTTTTGCCAGAAGTAGTAACCCGAGCGATTGATCTGGTCGGTGTACGCAATGTAGCGCTCGTCCGGCGACCAACTGTAATCGGTGTCGTCGCCAAACACGGCGGTCGGCTGGACCGGAATCACCTTGTCAATCTTGCCACTCGCGATGTTGTAGGTGTGCAAACCGGCGTGATCGCCCGTACCAACAAAGCTCAGCGAGGTGCCCTTCGGCATCAGCCGGAGGTTGGTGATGTCCTGGGCGAAACTGGTCACTGCCTTGGCCGCCTTGGTGGTCATGTCAATGACCCAAAGATTGACCGCGCCCGATTTGTCGCTCAGATAGAACAACTGCTTGCCATCCGCGCTGAGAATGGCGTTTCCGTCAATCCCTGCCCAGGTCGTCAGTTGGTTCGCGTCGTCGGAGTTGGGGCCCTTGACTTTCTTAACCGGGACTTCCCAAAGATCGTTGCGCAGGCCGAAGACGACAGTTTCGTTGTTGGCGCTGAGGGCCATTTCGGTCGCGCCGTTGGTAATGATCTGCCGATCTTCGAGCGTGGTCTTGTCATCCGCGCTGACCGTGAAGGTCACCTTCTTGGCTTCCGCGGAGCCGTCCGCCGGACCCACGAAGACCGAACCGTCTTTTTCGAACGCCATCCATTCGCCATCGGCGCTGACGGCCAAATAGCGGGCACCCGCGCCGCCAACAACCGAGGTGCGTGCCTTCGCCGCGCCGTTCAGACTCACTTGGTACACGTTGGGCGTGCGCTTGGCGTTGTCAGTGTAAGGCTTAAACGCCTCGTTGTACTTGCGCGAGCTCGGCGTGACCTCTGTGGCCGTGACCGTCAGCAACGAGTCGTTGCCAGCGAATCGCGTCCATAGGTGCTGGAAGCCGTTGTTGCGCACGACGGTGCGCTTGCCGGTCGCGACGTCGAGAACATTGATCTCGGCTCCGGCGCTGCCATTATAGCGAGGCCGCACAAACGGAAAGCCGTTGCGTTGGAAGACAATCTTGGTGCCGTCCGGGCTGAACGCCGGATTGCGAATGTCACGGATGTCGGTGAAATATTCCTTGAGCTTGCCGCCCGCGATGGCCACCGAATAAATCGACACCTTCCCCTTGTCGCGCAATCCGCGGAAAAGGATGGACTTGTTGTCCGGAGAGAAGTCGGTCGGCGCGTCGTTCGTGCTCATGTAGGTCACGCGCTGCGGGCGACCGCCATCGGCATCGACCACGAAAATGTCGAAGTTGCCGTAGCGGTTGCTGGCGAAGGCGATGGACTTGCCGTCGCGCGACCACACGGGGTTGTCGTCCATTTCCACGTGACTGGTCAGAGGAATCGCGCGGCCACCCTTGGCCGCGGCCACCCAGATGTCGCCGAGATAGCTAAACGCGATTTGCGAACCATCGGGGCTGAGCGACAAACTGCGGGCGCCGACGATGGGCTCGTTGGCGTGAGCAAAGGCCACTCCCAAGGCCAAGAGAAAACCTGTCGTTAGTTTCATGACTTTGCCATTTTGCCATGAAACCCGCGGGTTCAACGCGGGTTAAAGCTCAGTCGTAAGAACGAGGGCGTTGTGCGGGACATGCATGAGCGTCAGATCGCGCCGCGCCTGCATCAATTCGCGGAGCGAAGACACCACCAGATCGCGAGCCTCGTGCTCGGATTCCGCCTCGCAATAAGCACCGGGCACCTCGGGAATGTAAGCCGAGTAGCCGCCCGCCGCGCATGGTTCCACGATGATCGTGACCAATGATGCCATGAAAGGCATTGTAATCCAGACTCACTGAAAATCGAACAGTGAGAGATTAATATTTACAAGGTATGGCTCAAAAACCACTTGGGCAGGGCTTCTTCCATGTACGCCTTCTCCCAACTGTTGTGGCCAACCCCCGGATACAGCGTTAGCTTGGGCGTGGCGCCCGCCTCGCGAAGGGCTTCGACGGCGAGAATGCTTCCGCTGGGCTTAACTACATCATCGGTCGCGCCATGAAACGCCCAAAGCGGGATGTTGACCAGTTCCTTGGCTGCGGTCGCGGGATCGCACCAACCGCAAACCGGCGCAATCGCGGCAAAATGCCAGCGCAGTTTGGTCGCAAGCGCGAACGTGCCGTTGCCGCCTTGGCTCAGGCCGGTGAGATAGCGACGATGCGGATCGATGGCATACTCGCTTTCGACCTTCTCCAGCACTGCATTGAGAAAGTCGCGCTCCTCGGGCCAGAGTTCGGTTTCCTTGCGCTTTTGCGGCATCACGACGATGAACGGCCAGCGATCGCGGGCAAACAAAATGGAGCGCGGCACGCCGTGAATCAGCGGTTTGGTGCCATCTTCCCCGCTTTCGCCACGACCATGCAAGTGCAGAATCGCCGGGATCGGCTGGAGCGACTCGATCTCGCGCGGCACGTACACCATGAACGTGCGCAGTTCCCCGCGAAAGGTGATGTAACGCTCGACAAACCCATGAATCATGGAGTTACTATGACCTACTTTGCGGGTTCGGCTTTGAGGGCAAACGAGATGCGCACCTCGTAGGCGCGCGGCCACGGCAAGTTAACATCCACATCGGTGAGGTCGCTAACTTCCAACCGATCGCTCCCCGCGAAAAACTGGTTGCCGCGGAAGTACGTTTGGAAAGTCTGCTGCAAGCGTGTGGTCACGTCGCGCCGAACGAAGTCGTTGATGACATCAAACGCGTAGCCGTACACCTCCTCCTTCGCACCGCCTTGCTCGGTGAGGTCGCGGAGGCGATAGGCCTCGGGGCGGGTGTAGCGGTGGAACTCAAAATCGTTCACCAAGCGATGGAGCAAGAACGTCTGGCGCGCCATTTCGCGGTGCGCGGGATCGACATCGAGTTGGCGGGCCGTGAGATAAACCGACGCCGCCGGAATCGTCGTGCCGAGCGTGTTGCCGGCGGTGTTCCAACCGGCGTAGCCGAGCAGGCGTTGCGCGCGGCCTTGCTCCAGCATGAATTGGAACAATTCGGGGTCGCCGGTGCCTGTCTTGCCCAGGTTTGTATCGGCCACCGCCACCGGGAAGCCCTGCTCCACTTCTTGCGCCAACCGACCTTTGAACAGGCTCAGGTTTTCGGCGCTCGCGTTGGGCACGTTCACATAAAGCGAGTAGTCGAACGGCGCGCCGCTCTTGGCGACTTGACCTCCGCTCGCGACGATGGACTCCTCGACGCTTTTGTAGATGCCCTTTTGTTCGTAGGCCGGGATCGCGAGAATCTGGCTCGCGTCGGAGTAGACGATCCGCACCTTAGGCGACCAGTTTGCGGCCTGCGTGATCGCCCGGCTCACCAAAACATTGGCGTGCTGGTCAATGCCTTCGCAGAAATAGGTGCGGCTGGAGACGCTCAGGTTCGCGACCATCTGCCGCAGCTTAACGGTTTCGCTCACTTGCGGACCGAAGGGCTGGGCATCGTCTTGCCCAAAAATCATGTAGTCGTAAACGCCCGCCGCAACTTGGCGGCAGAGCTCGCGCTGAACCAGGTGGTTGCGCCGCCGGGCCGCGTAATACGCCGACAAACTTTGCGCGGGAATGCGCGTCTTGAGCCGCTCGATTTCGGTCTTCAGTTCGACCGTCGGCTCGACCTCGAGCTTCGAGCGCAAGACGGCCAGTTTGGCGAGGGCATCGCGCCACGGACGGGTGCGTTCGAGGGCGGTCGGGGCGATCCGCATAAGCGCGCCAAAGCCAAACACGCGCAAGTCCTTCGCGCCGCGTCGCCAGCTTTGGAAGCGTCGAATGCGCTGGATTGCTTGCTCGTACGTGCTCGCGGATTCTCGGCTGGCGATGAGGCCGCCGTAGGTCAGCATGTCGGTGCTCACAATCGCCGCCTCAAACTGCTTCGGGTCCTGCGTTTCCAGCCATCGGAGCACCGCATCGCTGTCTCCGGCGCTCGTGAACCGGCCCAGCAACTTGGCCGGCGGCAGAACCACTTCGACATCGGCGATCGCGCCGATCATTTGGGCAAACTGCCCGGTGGCGGGCCGATCGTCGATCGGAATGAGCAGGATGCGCGATTTGGCCGCACCACTTGCCCCGAGGGCGAACGCGACACTGCACCAAATCGATTTCATGGACACCTAAGAAGACGGATGATTGGGCGGGAAAACTCCGGCCAACTCACCCTAGATGATACTGGATAGCGCCCTCAATCTATCTACCGACTTCGCTGGCTTCACGATTGAGAAACTGCTCGTTGTAGAGTTTGGCGTAGAGCCCGCCCTCAGTCAGAAGTTCGCTGTGTGTCCCCCGCTCGACGACCTCGCCCTTGCGCAACACCAGAATCTGGTCGGCGTGGAGAATTGTGCTCAGTCGGTGCGCAATCGCAAAGGTTGTTCGCCCTTCCATGAGGCGGTTGAGCGCCTGCTGAATCACCCGCTCGCTGTTGGTATCAAGCGCGCTTGTGGCTTCGTCGAGAATCAGGATCCGCGGGTCTTTGAGGATCGCGCGAGCAATCGCCAGACGCTGCTTCTCGCCGCCGCTGAACTTGTAGCCGCGTTCACCGACCAGCGTATCCAAACCTTCGGGCAGCGAGGAAATGTGGTTCCAAATGTTGGCCGCCTCGCAAGCCGCCTGAATCTCGGCGTCGGTCGCGTCCACTTTGGCGTACTTGAGGTTCTCGCGAACCGTGTCGTGCACGAGATAAGTCTCTTGCGAGACGACGCCGATGACACTGGCCAGCGCCTCAAGTTTGATATTGCGCACGTTCTCGCCGTCAATCAAGACTTCGCCTTCCACGGTGTCGTACAGTCGGGGAATCAGGTAGCTCAGCGAGGTCTTGCCGGAGCCGCTCGGGCCGACCAAGGCGATAAGTTGCCCGGGCTCGGCCACCAAGCTGATGTTCTGCAAAGTCCAATTTTCTTGCTCAGACTCATACTTAAAGAACACGTCCCGGAGCTCGACTCGGCCTTGGCAGTTGTCCTTGGTCAGGTCGTGCGCTTGCGGAGAATCCACAATGTCCTGCTTGAAATCCAGGTATTCAAAGATGCGCTCAAAGAGCGCAAAACTAGATAAAACTTCTACATAACTCGCCATCATTCCGCTGAGCGGGAAGAACATGCGAGTCTGGAGCATGGTGAACGCGACCAACTTGCCGACGGTCAAACTCGTGTCGCCCTGGCTGATCATGAGGTACCCGGCGAGCCAATACACCAGCACCGGAATGAGGCCGGTGACTGTGCGCATCAGGCCGAAGAAGACGTAGGTCATTACCTGCTGCTTCACTTGCCAATCCGCCAAGCCTTGGCTCTCCGCGCGGAACTTTTCCATGAGTTGGCCGCGGCGGCGACTCGTCTTGATGAGCAATGCCCCGCTCACGCTGAGCATTTCCTGCATCATGCTGTTGAGCACGCCGGTCTGCTCCTGCGAGCCGCGGCGAATCTCGCGCGCCCATTCGCCAAGTCCCTGCCCGGCCTTCGCGAACAGCGGCACCAACACCAACGCGAGGAGGGTTAGCCGCCAATCCACGAGGAACATGGCGATGATCGTGGAGACAATGATCGCGATGTTGCTGATCGCATCGGTGAGGGTCGCCGAGACCACGCCTTGCACGCCGCTGACATCGCTGATCAACCGGGTTTGGATCTCGCCGGTGCGCGTGCTTGTGAAGAACTTCAGCGCCATTCCCTGCAGATGCTCGAACAGGTGGTTGCGCAGCTGGTGCATGATTTTCTGCCCGACCAACACGCTCCAATAACCGTACAGCAGCGTGAAGAGCGCGCCGAGCAGAGTCGCGATAATCGTGAGGATCGAGTACAGCACCACCGTGTCCATTTGGCGCTTGGTGATGCCCTCGTCGATGATGTGTTGCAGGAAGATCGGCGGGAAGAGGCCGAGCACCACACCGACGAGCACGGCCGCCAGGGTCTTGATGACCATGGGTTTGTGCGGCAGAAAGAGCCTCGCGACGCGGCGGATATGCTCTTTTGAGATTTTTGAGGGTGGGCGGTCAGTTCCTCCGGCAAACATGTAGAGGTTAGTTTACCAATAGAAAGGGGCGGAGTCTTGCGACCCCGCCCCTTTCGGTCTGCCTCGGTTGAGACTAGCCGTCGCCGAACTTGTCGAAGTTCCCGGCGAGGATGCTGTAGTCGGCGATGTCAACAATGCCATCTCCGTTCAGGTCCGCGCGGATATCCCAGTTCGGGCTGCTTTGGTTGCCCGCCGTTCCCGGATCGGTATCCAGTTGCGCATCGAACGCTGATGCAACGATCGAGTAGTCCGCAATGTCAATGATGTCGTTGCCATCGCAGTCGCCATTCAGCAGGTCATGCAGAATCGTGCTCGTTCCCGTCGTGGTGTTCAGCGTGATGTTGAGCTTGCGCTGGCTGAGCCAGTGACTCGTCTTCACCGTCACCCGATAAGTGCCCGCGGCGAGCGACGTCGGCAATGCCCAGACCCCGGCGGCGTTGGTCGCCACCGTCGTGGGTCCTTGCACCACCACGTTGCTCGTGTTGCGCACCGTCACGACGGCATTTACCGCGTTCGATCCGCCCCACTGCAGCAGAGTGAGATCGCCATTGAAGGTCGGCAAACCGACCGTGAGCGTGCCTGATCCGCTCGAGTTGTTATAGAACCCAGCGGCCGGGAACGTGACGCCAATCGGATGCGCACCGAAGGTGGCCCCGGCCGGAATCACGTAGTTCAGCGTCGCCACGCCACTTCCGTTGGTGATCGCCGAACCCACGCCGACGCCATCCACCGTGAAGTTCACGGTTTGGCTGCCCACCAGCGCGCTATCGTGAGCGCGCCGAAGCGTGGCCGTCAGCGCAACCGATTGCGTTCGCTGGCCGCTGACATTCGGAACCGTCAGCGTCGTGTTGGCATAGCGATTGAACGTACTCGCGGTTGAGTCCGAGTTGTACTGGGTGTCGCCCAGCCAGCTCACGCTGTAGGTGCGAGCGCCAAGCACGCCGGCCGTCACGTTCCAGTTAAAGGTCGCGAGACCGCTGGCGTTCGTCACGGCGGTGCCGACTCCGACGCCGTCCACCGTAAAGGAGAGCGTGCGACCGGAAAGGGCCGTATTGTCCGACGTGCGGGTCAGCGTCCCGGTGAGGGCTGCGTTCGAGCCGATCGTGCCGTTCACCGCGGGGACCGCGATGTTCGTGACGCCCTTGGTGACCGTCAGAAGGCCCGTCGTATCCGAAACGGCATTGTACAGCGAGTCCGCGGCAAAGTTACCGTGTACCGCGTAAGCGCCAACCGGATTGGTGATCGTGTACGTGCGAGTGGCGAAGCCGCTCGCGTTCGTCACGGCGCTGCCAATGAGCACGCCGTTGACCGTGACGCTCACCGTCTTGCTGGCCAGAGCCGCGCCATCCGTCGTGCGGATGAGTTGGAGCGTAAAGGTCACGGTCTCGCCAGGCTCGCCGGTTTCGTTCGTGATCTGAATCGCGGTGTTTGCCTTGGACACCGTGAGGACCGCCGTGTCGGTGCCCTCGTTTCGGGTCGTCGTACGGTTAACCGTACAGCTAATGGTTTGCGATGTCGGCAACGTGCCGGAAGGGACGGTGTACGACTTGGTCGCGATGCCACTGGCGTTGGTGATCGAAGTGCCCTGGGACACGCCGTTGACGGTCCAGTTGACGACGGCACTTGGAACCGCCGCGCCGCTCACCGAATCGGTGACCGTACACGTTAGGGTGCCCGTGTCCGACTGCTGAATGTTCGCCGCCGAAACCACAAGCGCATGATCGCTCTTGTAGTTGGCCGAGAAAATCCACGCGCCATATTGGGTCGTGCCGCTGACGGCACTTTCGGCGTATTCGCCGCTCATCCAAACGGTGCGCGAATCGAAGGGGTCAAGGGCGCACGTAAAGTAGTCGCCCCATCGGTTGCGTCCGCTGAAAATGCGGCTGTAGGTGTTCTCGCCCGCCTTGGCCAGCGCGCTACCTTCCAGCGCCGTGTCGGCGAGTTGCATGGAGGTCCAGCGAAGCTCAGCGAAGTCACTCGCGCCCGTGCCACTGCGGCCAAAGACGACGACACAATCGCCATCGGTGGTGCCGACGACGCCGGGATAGAAGTAGTCGAACCCGGTCGCGCCGAACGTGGCGTCCGCGGTTACCGTGGGAGCCGAGCCGGCGCTGACTGTCATTCGGGCGACGCGCACAACCGAGCGGTTTCCGCCGCCCGATTCGGCGACGGCCGAGGTCCAGGCCGCGAAGATGCGACCGCCGATGTATTCGCATTGGAGAATGCGGCAGTCGATGTTGTCGAGCAGCGCTGCGCCGCTGGGTTGGCGGATGTCGGGAGGCGTAATGTACGCGTTCACGGGTACCAAATACGTACCGAGCAGGTTCGTCTGCGCGCCGTTATCTCCGCCGGCGGTGTCGTCATACTCGCGAACCGTGAGGTCGCTCGCGCCGCCTTCTTTGGCACTCACGACATAAAATCGCGAAGGCGAAGACTGCATCGTCGCCGGGAAAACTCGCTTATCCGGCGAGCCGTTTGAACTCAAATTCCAGAAATCCTTCCAACCGATACCGCCGCCGTTGAAGACGTCGTCGGCATCCATAAAGCGGACTTTTCCAAAGGAGTCGCCGCTACCAGCCGGAGTCGGGAACATGATCGCCGAGACCGCGATGGCGTCATTCGTGTAGCCGATGTGCGGATAGTCCGCCCAAATGTTCTGGTCGGTTGAGCCGTTTTGACGAGCGTTCAGGGCCAGCGCTGTCCAGGTTCCTTCGGCGGTGTTGTCGTCAGACATGAGGAGCCACCAACGAGCGTTGTTGAAGTTCGTCGTGTCGTCGATCGAGATGATGACGCCGATAAATCGGTCGCGATAGGTGTCGTAGCGGAAGTTGGGGTCGCTCAAAAATTGGCCCGTACCAAGCAGAGTTGACCAGTTGGCCGAGACTTGCTGCACACCATTGAGGTCGTACACCCGCAGGTTGGTGTTGACCGAAACCACCATGTCGCTCGGACCTACCGCGATGGTATTGTCGGGCGGGAATCCGCCGGGGCTCGCGCCACCATATTGGAATCCGGGCCGGTACGACGGCGCGGCTTCCACATTAAACAGCATGGCTGGGTCGGTCTGCGGAGGCGTCGGCGGATGGAACGGGCGCGGATCGTAGACCGCGGCGTAGTCATCTCGCTTGTGCTTTTTGCGCTCCGAGTCCCACGGAATCATGCTTTGAGGCTCAAAGCTTCCTCCGCGCAAGACAAATTTACGAACCTCAGGTTTGGGATCGTAGCCGGAACCCGACTGTTCTTCCCCCTGAGCCATCGCCGATGCCGCGAGGGAGAGCGCTCCCACCAAGACGGCCACCGACCTTTTAAACAAGCTTCGAATATTCATGATCACACCCACTGGCGTCATGGTAGTTCTAGCAGATGCGGGGTCGGTTTGCGCAATAAAAAGTGGCGAACTTTTGAAAAGTTCGCCACTAAGGGGTCGCTCAGAGTCGGATTTTGCCGAACGCTTCGCGGCCACCGTACACGGCTTCCATGCCGAGCATTTCCTCAATCCGCAGCAGCTCGTTGTACTTCGCCACGCGGTCGGTGCGATTCGGGGCGCCGGTCTTGATCTGGCCGCAATTCGTCGCGACGGCGAGGTGCGCAATGGTCACGTCCTCGGTCTCGCCCGAGCGGTGACTCATCACCGCGGTGTAGCTAGCGCGCTTGGCCATTTCCACGGCGGCAAGCGTTTCGGTGAGCGAACCAATCTGGTTAACCTTCACCAAAATGCTGTTGGCGGTGCCTTCCTTGATGCCACGGCTGAGACGCTCCACGTTGGTGACAAAGAGGTCGTCGCCAACCAGCTGGCACTTGTCGCCGATCTTCTTGGTGAGCAAGTTCCAACTCGCCCAGTCGTCCTCGGCGATGCCGTCTTCGATGCTGATGATCGGATACTTGTCGGCCAGCGTGGCCAGGTAATCAGCTTGCTCGGCGCCGCTCAGCGACTTGCCGTTTTTGTAGTTGTACTTGCCGTCGCTATAGAACTCCGTCGCCGCGCAGTCGAGGCCCAGATAAACATCCTGACCCGCCTTCAGACCGACGCTGGCGATGGCCTCCAAAATGTAATCGAGCGCGAGTTCTTGCGAGTCGAGATTCGGCGCGAAGCCGCCCTCATCGCCGACGCCGGTCGCCAGACCCTTGCCCTTGAGCACCTTCTTCAGGGAGTGATAGATCTCGCAGCCCCAGCGAATCGCGTCGCTAAAGGTCTCCGCGCCCACGGGCAGAACCATAAACTCTTGGAAGTCAACGTTCGAATCGGCGTGTTGGCCGCCGTTGAGAATGTTGAGCATCGGCACCGGCAGCACGTGCGCGTTGACCCCGCCCACATAGCGATAGAGCGGCAAACCGGTCGCGGCGGCACCCGCCTTCGCGACGGCCAGCGAGACGCCCAAGATGGCGTTTGCGCCGAGGCGGCCCTTGTTCGGGGTGCCGTCGATTTCGAGCATCAGCTTGTCAATCGAGACCTGATCGGTTGGATCGCGGTCAATCAGTTGCGGCCCGAGCTGCTCGTTCACGGCTTCAACGGCCTGAAGAACACCCTTGCCGACGTAGCGATCGTTATCGCCATCGCGAAGCTCAACCGCCTCGAAAGCGCCGGTGCTCGCGCCAGAAGGCACGGCGGCACGGCCAAGCGAGCCGTCGTCCAAATGGACATCTACTTCAACAGTGGGGTTGCCCCGGGAATCCAGAATTTCGCGACCGACGACGTCGATAATTACCGCCATAGCTGGGAGTCTACCAGCCGAGGTCAGCGTCGTCCGGGAACCGTGAGCTCGAGTTCGTTAAGGTCGGCGAGGCGATACTCTTCTTCATCTTCGCCGGGCCACATTTCGAACGCGCCGCCATCGCGCATCGGGTTCACCGCAGTGCACCAATTGCCGGAAACAACTGCGCCATCCCATTTGCCTTGATACAGGTACGGAATGCCGACGCCGCCTTGCGAGGGCTCGGTGGTGTAGGTGTAGCGACGGGTCAGCGAAACGTTGCCATCGGTGCCGAAGGTGCCGATGACTTCAAAATCGCCGTCGCGATCGGAGCCAACGCCCACAATGCGACCACCGTTGATATTCAGATGGAGCGTTTCGGTGATGCGGTTTCCCCATTGGACCGACCACCCCAACCATGTTCCGGACCGACCTTCCATTGATACACCCTAGTTTACGCCAACTTTCGCTAAATGCACGCAAAAAAGTTCGGTACACTCGCGGCATGACCTTGGGTCGGGAAAGCTATTTTTGGCACAAACTTCACTCGCTGACAGGCATCATTCCCGTCGGCTTTTACGTTGCCCAACACCTGACGCTTAACTCGTTTGCCTTTGCCGGCAAGGAGAACTACAACGGGGTCATCAAATTTTTCGGAAGCATTCCCGAGCACATCATGTGGGTGTTGCGCATCGGCATCATCTTCCTGCCGCTGCTCTTCCACGCCGTGTACGGCATGTTCATCGTGGCTCGCGGCAACCCAAACTACTCGCAAGCGAGCTACAAATATCGCGAAAACCGATATTACACGCTGCAACGGCTGTCCGGCCTGTTCTTGGTGGCGTTCCTGATCTACCACTACATTGATGCCCCCATCAAGGGCTTGGTGCAGGGGCACGAGGCGATCTATTACGAAGCCTGGAAGACCAAACTCCTCAGTTCCTTCGGACTCCCGCTCGTGATGTACGTGCTGGGTGTGATCTCGGCCGCCTACCACTTGGCCTACGGAATCTGGAATTTCTGCATCCGCTGGGGCATCACCATCAGCGAGAAATCGCAAGCCCGAATGGGGAAAGTCAGCTTCGGTGCGTTCGTCCTACTCTCGGGCCTGGGTGTCGTTTCGCTGGTCGGATTCTTTATCCACTAAGCACGGATTACCAAGTGCCGACGACCTTGTTGGCCAGGTACTCGGTGATCTGCTCGACGTGATACGTGTCGTGCGCCGACAGCACGTTGCCGGTTTCGCGGATTGTCACTCGCCCGCGCTCGCTGTGGTTGTACGCACGATCCAGTAAGGCCGGGTCCAAAGCGCGGATCATGGCGACCGTCGCAGCTCGCTCCTTCGCAAATCGGGCGAGCGTGTCCGCCACATTCGCCTGAGCGTAGTTGTTGCGAATGGCGAGTTCCCCTTCGTCAATGCCCTCAACCGCACGGCCGTCCTCGTCCAGGGCCGCTTGGATGCGCTGCCGGAAAATCGGCTCCCAATCCGCGAGGTGAGCAATGACCTCGCGCGGCGTAAAACGATCGCCTTTGCGTTCATCCAGTTGGGCTTCGGTCAGCAGTCCGTAGAGTCGTTCGAAAATGACGGGACCAAACTCGGCGCCAAGCAGATGGTAGTGGACCATGGGAAAAAGCGTACCCGCAAGGTGAGCATCTACCCGCCCGCGAGACGTAAACTAACCGTAGATGAGCCGAGAGATCGAGATTTCGCGTCGCAGTGTCCTTGCCATGTGTGGGGTCGCCGTTGTGACGCCGAGTCTGGGTCAAATCGGGTTCAAGGAAAACTCCATGGAAACTATTGCCTCCCCCAAACTTGTTGCTGTTCCGCAAGCGATTCCGGACAAGGTGTACACCTCCGAGCGAGTGGGAATCTCGCGCAAGACCCACGACGAACACCTGAAGCTGTGGCAGGGCTACGCAAACAAGACCAACGAAATCCGCAAGGCGCTTGCCGAAATGGAAGTAGACCCTGCCAAGGCTAACCAGATTTTCAGCCAGATGCGCGCGCTGAAGGTGGACTACACCTTTGCCTACGAAGGCTACATTAACCACAACGTTTACTTCGAAACGCTCGGCGGCGAAGGCGGCCCGGCAACCGGCGCGGTGGCCGACCTCATCAACGAAGCCTACGGCTCGTTCGACAAGTGGCTCGCCGACTTTAAGGCGACGGGCATTGCCGGACGCGGCTGGGTCTACCTGGCCTACGACCACGAGGAAAAGCGAGTGTTCAACTACATCGGCGACGCCCAGAACAGCTTCCCGATTTGGAACCATACGCTACTGCTCGCCATGGACGTGTACGAGCATGCTTACTTCATCGATTTCCAGACCGCGCGGGCCAAGTACATCGAGGCTTATCTGCAGTGCATCGACTGGAACGCGGTGAACAAGCGCATTCCCAAGTAACCCTAACAGTCCATTTGGTCAGAATCCCCCGCACTTTTAGCAGGTGCTGGGGATTTTTGTTGTGGAATAACAATTTTGGGAAAGATGAGCGTCAACTTCGATGAGATATGGGCCTTGGGTGTTGCCGGTCAGGCGACACCGAAAACGATTAGCTACCTTTACAAACTGTTGGAAGCCCCGAATCCGTCGACGGAATTGCAAGTTTGCGTATCGAGAATTGAACTTGCGCAGCTTGATGCTTACTCGGCGATCAATCGAGCCGCCGAGGCTCTGGCGGGGCTGAACAACTCCTCGCCCTGGTCGGGTCGGGCCCTGACGGTGATGTCGCAAGGCTACGGCGAATTGGGCCACACCCGCGAAGGTCACCAATTTGCCCGCGAAGCCAAACAAGTTTCAAGTGAGGCCGACGAAGCCGAGGTGTTCCTGGCCATGGCGCACAACGAACTCGTCGACGGCAACCTCGACGTGGCCGAACGAGCGACGGCGACCGCAATTCAGGTGTTCAACGCTCACGGCAAGACGCAGGAAATGGTGGCGGCCACGATTCAGCTGGGCACCATCCGCAAGGAGATGGGCCAACCATCGGCGGCGGAACGCGCCTTTGAAATCGCCGGCCGGCATTTGACAGCAGGGCAAGAGTTGCAGCGGGCACGGATTGATGCTCTGCGGGCTTCAACCGTGGAGGAGCCGGGTCTGGCCGAGCTCCGCCTGATCATGCACAGCGTGGCCTTGGCCGAGCAGCACGATCAGAAGCGCGCTCTGTTGGAGCACTACGGCGACTTTGCGCACGTGCTGAGCGCAACCGGCGACCACGAAAAGGCGGCGCTGGTTGCGCAAAAGCTGACCACTCTAGCCGAGAAGTCCGGCATGATTCGCCCGCAGTTGACGGGTCATAAAGCGATGTCCAACGTGCTGCTCCGAGCCGGGCAGGTGCACCAGGCGCAAATGGCGCTGGCGCGTGCCCGCGACGTGAAGCCGAGCATGATTTTGAACGACACGACGCGGGTGCAACACACGCTGATCCAGCTGAAAAAGCTGCACCGCGAGCTCAAGCAAAAGATCGGCTAGGCCAGCGACTTGGGCGCGTTGCGCAGGTGCGCTTCCAGCGAGAAGAGGTGATCCACTTCCTCACTCGTCAGCCGCTGCGTCACGTCGGAATCTTCGGCCACGCAAGTGCGGAAATCCTTGGCCTCATCCCAGCTTCGCGCGGCGTTGCGCTGGGCAACCTTGTAGGCATCCTCGCGGCTAAGACCCTTTTGGATGAGCGTGACCATGACGTGCTCGCTGAATACGAGATCGCCCATCTGGCGGAGATTGCGCAGCATATTCTCGGGCATGACGACCAGTCCGCGAATCTGCGCGACCATGCGATGGATCATGAAATCGAGCATGGTGAAGGTGTCCGGGAACACGATTCGCTCGGTGGCCGAGTTCGAATTGTCGCGCTCGTGCCAGGTCATGATCGCCTCGAACATCGCGCCAGCATTGGCGCGGATGACGCGGGCGAGCCCGCACACGGTTTCGCTTTGCCACGGGTTGCGCTTGTGCGGCATGGCGCTGCTGCCGGTTTGACCGGCGCGGAATTCTTCCTGAACTTCGAGGATTTCGGTGCGCTGCAAGTTTCGAAGTTCGGTCGCGATGCGCTCTAGCGACCCAGCCAGAACGGCGCACGCGCCCAGCAAGTGCGCGTGAGAATCTCGGGCGACAATTTGCGTGCTGTTCTTGGCCGCGATAAGACCAAGATTCGTACAAATTCTTGCTTCTAAATCGCGGTCCACATGGGCGTGGATGCCGACCGCGCCGCTGACCTTACCGACCGCGACTTCTTGGCGGCATTGTTGGAAGCGAGCTTCCGCACGTTCAAGTTCGTAAT
Source organism: Chthonomonas sp. (assembly GCA_016788425.1). Taxonomy (NCBI): domain Bacteria; kingdom Bacillati; phylum Armatimonadota; class Chthonomonadia; order Chthonomonadales; family Chthonomonadaceae; genus Chthonomonas; species Chthonomonas sp. The sequence goes on along the minus strand of JAEURQ010000002.1, from coordinate 338,522 downwards.
ACCAACCTTCTACTTTATGGCCAAAAGTCACCGGCTCGGCATGGATGCCGTGCGTGCGGCCGATGCATGGGTGGTGCCCCGCTCGATCAAACAGAGTTCGCAGTTCCTGCCGAAGCGAGCCGACGGAGCTAATGAGCACGTCGCACGAGTCGCGCAGCATGATGCCAAGCGCGGTATCGATGACGTCGTAGCTAGTCACGCCGAAGTGAATCCATCGCCCCGGCTTGGGATCGAGTGCCGTGGCATTGTTCACGTTTTCGCTCAAACAACGGACAAAGGCCATCAGGTCGTGGCGCGTGACTTCCTCAATTTCGTCGCAGCGCTCCAGCGTAAAGCTGGCGTGCTGCTGAATCTCGGCGAGTTCGCTCGCCGGGAAGAGCCCCGCCTCAGAATAGGCTTCGCAGATGGCGAGTTCGACCTGCTTCCAGCACTCATACTTGGCCTGTCGGCTCCAAATATTCATCATCGCGGGCGTGCTGTAGCGGTCAATCATTGCCTGTAAGGGTACCTTTTCGAGCCTCTCCTAGCCCTGTTTTGCACACTTTCCGGGATGTGGATAAGTTTGTGGATATGTACTTGTAATGGTGGAAAACTCTGGTTTTGCCACCCCTGGTAAATCCAATGGCTTAAGTTCAAGTTTTGCGTACGCGGGTCACAAAACTAGGCATTTGTGACAATAAGATTCGAGGCATTCATTCGCCTCGTCCCCTGTAGTGGCCCTGACGATCTCCGTTGGGGCACTTCTTCATCCCCTCGCGCCGATATCGGTGCGCCAGATGAGACCCTCACTTTCGATCTTCGCGACCGCCCGGTAGGCAGTCGCCCGGGCCGCGGCCACGTCGGCCCCGACTGCCGAGACGCCAAGCACTCGCCCACCGGAGGAGACCAACTGGTCGCCTTGCATGGCGGTTCCGGCATGGAAAATCTCTACTTCTTCGGGCATGTCGCTCGGGATATGAATAGGGATGTTCCGTTGAACTTGCCCAGGATATCCTCCCGCCGCCATCACGACGGTGACCGCGGCTTCTTGGCTGACGGCCACTGGCGGGATCTCGTCGTTATTGGCGCAAGCCAGCAGGGCATCCCCAAAATCGGGGCCGAGGCGTCGCATGACGCTTTGCGTTTCGGGGTCGCCAAATCGCACGTTGTACTCCAGACATTGGATGGAATCCCCGTCCATCATAAGCCCGCTAAACAGCACGCCACGGTAGGAAATTCCCTGCTTTTCGAGTTCGGCGAGGAGCGGGGCGACGACCAGTTCTTCGGTCCGCGACACGACGTCGGCGGTCACCGCCGGTACCGGCGAGTAGGTGCCCATGCCGCCGGTGTTAGGCCCGCGATCGCCGTCGAGGGCTCGCTTGTAATCTTGTGCGACGGGCAAGCTTTGGTATCCGCGGCCATTGACCAAGGTGAGGAGGCTGAACTCGAACCCGCCGAGACGATCTTCCACCACCACCGTCGCACCGGCGTCACCAAACTCGCGGTCCACGATCATCATGGCGATGGCGTCGTCGGCTTCGGCGAGGTCGCTCGTGACGATCACACCCTTCCCGAGCGCAGCGCCACTCGCCTTAATGACCACCTGAAGTCCGCGGTCGTGGCGCGCCCGAGCAAAGGCTCGCGCCTGCTCCGGGGTTGTGCAAACGGCGCTCGCCGCGGTCGGCACGCCCGCGGCCAGCATCATTTCCTTGCTCCACGCCTTGCTGGCCTCGAGCTTTGCACCCCTAGCGCCCGGCCCAACGACGGCAAAACCTTCCGCCCGCAAGGCGTCGGCCAAGCCTTCGATCAAGGGGTTCTCAGGACCAATAACGATGAGGTCTGGCTGCACAAACTTGGCGCATTCCAGGGGGTCGGACATGTCCAACGTGGCAATCCCATGCCGCAGCGCGCCAGGATTTCCGGGTGCCCAAATGACTTCACCGAAATCGCGGAGCCGCCAGGCGAGCGCGTGCTCGCGGCCACCCGAACCCAAGACCAACGTTTTCATAACTCGCGACGATATTCCAGTGCGCTCAGCAGAGTGGCCGAGTCGGCATAATCGAGTTCCCCGCCCACGGCCATGCCTTGCGCCAGCCGGGTCACGCGCACTCCAAGCGGCTTGATCAGCTTGGCCAAGTACAACGCGGTCGTATCGCCTTCGATGGTCGGGTTGGTGGCGATAATCACTTCCTCGATGTCGCCTTCGAGCCGGGCGAGCAATTCGCGAATCTTCAGTTGCTCGGGCCCGATCCCGTCCATCGGCGAGAGCAAGCCGTGGAGCACGTGAAAACCACCGCGATATTCGTGAAGTCGCTCAATCGCGGCGATGTCGCGAGCCTCGCCCACCACGCAGATTTGTTGAAGATTTCGCCGCGGGTCTCTACATATCTCGCAGAGTTCGCTTTCGCTGATGTTCTGGCAGGTTGTGCAAAGTTGCAGCTTCTCGCGAGCCACTGTTAGCGCGTTCGCTAGGCGCTGAACATCTTCGGCGGGTTGCCGCAGCACGTGGAACGCCAGCCGCTGAGCCGACTTCGGGCCGAGGCCAGGAAGCTTCTCCAGTTCGGCGATGAGTTGCGCGAGAGGTCGGGCGAACGTCACATGCCCATGCCGGGAATGTTCGGCATAATTTCGCGCACTCGCTCTTCGCGCAGGTTGGTTGACTTTTCGAAACCAGCGCGGATGACGCCGACAATCACATCTTCCAAAGATTCCTTGTCGTCGGGATCGATGAGCGCCTGGTCAATCGAGAGCGAGAGGATCATGCCGCGACCATCGAAGGTGGCTTGGCAACCATTTTGTTCGAGTTCCACTCGCTCGTTCGCCAGTTCCTCTTCCATGTTCTGAGCGCGCTGCATCGCTTGTTGCATCATGCCGCCCATGCCGCCGCCGGCATTTCCAAAACCATATCCTTTAGGCAATTTCATCGCTTAATCACATCCCCTCAAAAGTTTCTTTGGTGAGCTCGTGGAGTTTCTCACCTTCTGCGGGTAATTCTACCGCCGAGTCGGAAGGCACGGGCGCCGAAGCCACGGCGGTGCCCGCCTTCAAAACCAGTTTGCGGCCCTTGCCGTCCGCAGTGGCCCAGCCGGCCATGATCGCCGCCTTCACCTTCGGCTTCTCTTCCACCCAATCCAGGTCCATGGCGCGCTCAAACATGATCACCACTTCCTTATCCGACTCAGTGGCGATCGCCGACTTCTCAAGGTGCATGCGGGCAAGTGGTGACTTCTCCGAGAGGTCGGCGACTACTTGCTTCCACGGATGCTGAGCGGTCGCGGCCGGTTCCGGCGTCACCGCCTTGGTCGGCACCGGCGCATCCACCACCGGTTTGGCTTGCGGAGCAGTTGGCTTCGTCGCCACGACTTGTGGGGCCGGTTGCGCAGCCGCGACTAGCCACGACTCCAGCCAAATCTTGGGCAGGGTTACGTCTTTGACGTTCTTGTGAGCCTGACCGATCGCCTCACGCACGCGGGCCAGGCCCTCCGGCGACATCTTTACGGCGAGTTCGCGCGCCGCCGCGTCGGCGGTCGCGTCCGATCCGGACGAGGACTCGATATTGTAAAGCCCGCGAGTCAAATCGCTCACCCGCATGAGGCACGCTTCCAGAATGCTGCGCGGATCGCGGCCCAGTTGGTAGGTTTCGTCCATGCCGCGAAGCACAAGCTCAGCGTCGCCACTCGCCATCCCGAGCAAAATCTTGTCCACCGATTCGGTTTGGATCAACCCGAGCTGCGCGACGACATGCGCCTGCGTGAGGGTGCCCTCGCAGGTGAGCAGAAGCTGTTCCAGCAGCGTCAGAGCATCGCGGTAACCGCCATCGGCCATGCGGGCGATCGTTTGCACGGCGGCCGGTTCCACCTGGTAACCCTCGGCTTCGGCTACGAACTTGATGCGGTCAACCAAGTTGTTGACCGAGGCCCGGTGAAACTCAAACTTTTGGCAACGCGACCGAATGGTGGCCGGCACCTTATGGAATTCGGTGGTCGCGAGAATAAAGACAATGTGCGCCGGCGGCTCTTCGATGGTCTTGAGCAAGGCGTCAAACGCCTTCGGCGAGAGATCGTGGACTTCGTCAATGATGAACACGCGGTAGGGCGCGCTCACCGGCATGTACTCCACGGCCCCGACAATCTTCTCCCGGACTTCGTCAACGCCCGCCTCGCTGGCGGCGTCAAATTCCAGCACGTCCATGCTGCTGCCATCCGTAATCGAGAGGCACTGCTCGCACTCGTTGCAGGGCTCGGTGCCGTTAAGATTCGTGCAGCTGAGCGCCTTGGCCACCAGGCGCGCGGTGCTGGTTTTGCCCGTTCCTCGCGGCCCGGTGAACAAAAAGCTCTGCGCGACCTTGCCCGACGAGAACGCGTTTTGGAGCGTGCGGACGACGTGCTCTTGCCCCATCAGGTCGCCAAATGTTTGGCTGCGGTATTTGCGATAGAGGGCGAGTTGAGCCATGGCCAAAGTAACGATAATGCCGGGAATATCGCGTCGCACCTAGTATCGAGCTACCGTTGCTGCCTTCCGGCCCTGGCGGAGTTCACCGACCTATAGCCGCGCGGTTCCCGGCGATATCGTGTCCCTTGAGTTTACTTTGTGGCTTGCGCGTCTTGGCTTCGCAAACTCGGAATTTCGATAAAGTCTTCCGATCCCTTGGCCGCCTTATCCACAAAGTTCTTCGTCGCCAGCACCGGCACCTTGCCGCCGCCCATGCTCCATTCGCCTCGCCGCAGAATCATGTCGCGGGTAAGCGGAATGTTGTGGTACAGCACGCGCTGATTCGGGCGAATCTCCGTGTTGAGGAAGTTCTTATCCGTGAACCCTTCGCCATTCCAGCTGAACTTGTCCTGAATGTGCGGGGGAGCGCTGCGCGGGTTGTAATAGAACTCGGCCACGTAGTTTTGGGTTTTGAACGGGTACATCGTCGGGTCGCGACTCATGTCGCACGTTCGATCGAAGCGCTGGTTCTTGACGTACAGTTGGTCCTGCATGAAGGTCAGGTCGCGGGGCGGATCCAAGTTCACCGCGCCGTCTTGCTTCCACTTCATACCGCCGGGCACCGCGTTGGGATAATCCTCATCGCGGAGAACCACGCGAATGCGGGTTCCGACCGGTCGCACGCCATAGCTACCCTCAAAGCGAACCACCTTGGGTTCGGGGATGGTGATGCGAACGCTGAAGTTCACATCAAACGGCGGTTGCGTATCGTAGGGAATCGCGCCCGGGCCTTCTTCGCGGCCAAACCATCCGCGCTGACTCATCCGCACAAGCATCGTGTCGAGGTTGCCCTCAATCGTGTCTTGGGTGACGCGAGCTTGGAAGTCGGCGCCCGCGGCGTCCCGCTTCTTGGCTTCGGCGAGCAGTTTTTCGTAATACTCAAGGGCCTTATCAATCTGTCCATCGCGCTGATACGCGTTGCTCAGCAGGTTGCGGCGAGCCGGAATGATGTCGGGCTTGGTGATCGCCTTTTCCCAGTACGAGACTGATTGACCGTAGTCGTCGTCAATCTTGTGATAGAACAACCACCCCGTCTCGAAGAACATTTCGTACGTGTTGGGGTTGTTGCGGGAACCTTCGTCGCCTAGGGCAACCGCGCTCGGAATGTAGCGGCGGTCGCTGCGACTTTGTTCGTCGGTGAAGTTGTAGGCGATGTGCCACATGCCAGTCGCGTAGACGTCAATCTGACCCGGATCGAGCCAGGTCACCAGGCGAATGATCGGCAGGATGGCGTCGTAGTTTCCACTCTCAAAGTAGCTATCGCCCTTGACCCAGAGGATGCCCGCGATCATTTCGCGGAAGCCCGAGAGCGCGAGCAGAAACTGCTCCGAAGACAGGCCGCTCACGTAGCCCGTTTGCTTGGGCATGAACTTCTCCTTGTAGGTAGGTTGCACCTGCGTGCGATCCCACACGGCCTGCCCAATGCCGCACGCGGCGAGCAAACCGAACATGATTGCGCGAGACTTCTTCATGGCTTAAACCTCCCGATTTTCGAAGACCAACATTCCGACGATCAGCACGCCCACGATGTAGACGATGCCGTACACGGCGGCGTCGATGTAGTAGCGGGTGACGTTCCCGATCTGCTGGGTATTGATCTCCAGATTTTGCACGTTGAACCGGCTAAAGTTGGGCAATACGGAGCCCACCAAACTAGCAAACCCCTTCACCATCGGGTGAGTTCCCTGCTGGCTGCTGATGGATTCAAACACGCTGCTAAAGAGCGTCCCGACTAAGTACAAACCGAGGCTGACAAAGATGTTGACCAGCGGTGGAAGGAAGGTACTGAGCGATATCGCGACGGCGGCGAGCAAGCACGTTTGCACGTAGTACATCAGCGCAACTTGCGCGATGCCGGCGAGGTCGGACATGGGCGCGCCTTCTTGGAATTTCCAGTACAGCAGAATCGAAAGCCCAGTCATCATCGCGATCATCAGGCCGAGTGCGCCAATGGCGCCCAGGTATTTGCCGACCAGCAACTGCCACCGGCGAACCGGCTTACACAGAATCGTGTAAATGGTACGGCGCTCGATTTCGTTGGGGATGATGTAGACCGTGAGGATGACCGCGATCATCACCGCCGTCAGCTGCATGGTCCCGAAGATAAAGCTCTTAAGAACGGTGCGTTCTTGGCGGGCCGAAAGGGCTTGCAGGCCGGGCGCGATGCCCAGAAGCAACACGCCGATCAGCAAGATAACGAGCAGAACCTTGCGGCGAATCGCTTCGCCAATTGTGGTCGCGGCAATGGCGGTGATTACTTTCACGAGTTTTGCTCCTGCGGGTTTCGGCCGTAGTTCGACGTCCGAACGGTTTCGATGAACAGGTCTTCCAGGCGCTTGCGGCGCGGAATCACGCTGACGATGCTCGCCTTAGCCGAGCGGAGCGTGTCCAGGACGGCGTTGATGTCGGCGTCGTCGGGCATGTCCAAAATCAGGCGACCGTTCTTAAAGCTGTGGATGGCACTCGCCGATTCCAGCGCTTTGCTCGTCGCTTCGGGAACGTCGTCGGCGGTGATTTCCATGCGACCACCGGCGAGCAACGTGTCGAGCGAGCCTTGCGCTTCGACCTTGCCCTTGTTGATAATCGCGACGCGATCGCAAATGCGCTCGACGTCGGAGAGTTCGTGCGAGGAAATGAAGACGGTCTTCCCTTCTTCGCGGAACTGCAGAATCAGGTCACGCACTTCGATGTGAGCGATGGGGTCGAGACCGCCGGTCGGCTCGTCGAGGAAGATGAGCTTGGGATCGTTAAGCAAGCTCTGCGCCAGACCGATCCGTTGCTGCATCCCCTTGGAATACTGATTGATGGTCTTGTGGCTATCGCCGGCGAGGTTCACCTTCTCCAGCAGAGCCTGGCATTTATCATTGTCTTTGATGCCAAACAGGCTGGCGTAGAACTTCAGAATTTCCATGCCCGTCATATGTTCGTAGTAATACGGCTTTTCGGGCAGGTAGCTCAAAAGGCGGTGGACTTCAATGTCGTCAACGTCGTGCCCGAGGATGCGAGCATCGCCCGAGGTGGGCACGATGACGTTGAGGAGCATCTTAATCGTCGTGGTTTTCCCGGCTCCGTTCGGCCCGAGAAACCCGAAGATTTCGCCCTCTTCGACCTGAAGATTGAGATTGTCGACAACGGAGACCACCCCGCGCTGCCGGCTCTTGTAGCTTTTAGTTAGGTTAACTGTTTCAATCGCTAGTGGCAAAATGCTGCCTCCGCAAAAATATTGCGTTTGGAATCTTACCCGCGCCAAGGGGTGGACTACCCGACGGACCTTTTGTGACAAACTTTTAATATTGCGGTGAAAAGCACAATATTTTATGTCACACAATAAAATTTCGTTGGTATCATGATTGTAGCAAGGTCAATGGTGTGATCCAACGCGGTCTTTAAAACAACGCCAGCGACAAAAACAAACTTGCGGGAACGTGCTTTGCTCTCCTTTCAGCGTTCCCGCTATTTTTTTGCCTGAAGGTCAGAGTTTTGCGGCGGCGATGAAATCGCGCATCCGAGCCGGGTCCTTGATTCCGTAACTGGCTTCGGTTCCGCTGGCCACATCCACGCCGAAGGGCTGGACCTTGGCGATAGCGGCAGCCACATTGTCGGGTGTTAGGCCACCCGCAAGGTGCATGGCCTCATATCCTTGTTCCACCAGCTTATGCGCGGCGTCCCAGTCGGCCAGTTGACCGGTTCCGCCGAACTGCCCGGCGACGGTCGGTTCGAGAATGAATTCTTGCGCGGGCTCCCACCGCGGCGCATGGTCGAGGGTGAGAGCGGGCCGTTGTCGTTCTCGCGGGGTGGCCCCGGGGGACCAGCGGTACTGAACGAGGTCGAATCCTTCGATGCCTTTGAATGCATAGAATTCGCCGAAGACCACCACGGTCTGAGCCTTGCCTTGTGCAATGCGAGCCAACTCCTTTGCTCGCTCAGGAGTAAGGGCCCGCTTGCTCGTGGGTTCGACAACAAAGCCGACCGCGTCGGCCCCAAGCTCAATGGCCAATTCGACGTCCATCTCGCGCGTGAGCGCGCAGATTTTTACCTTCACCAACCCATGACCTCGATGACCGCCGCGCCGGGATCGGCGGCCTTGACGAACGCTGTTCCGATCAGCACGCTGCGGGCACCGGCCGCTTGCACTCGAGCGACGTCGGCGGCGTTGCGAATGGCGCTCTCGGCGACCAAGTGAACGTGGCTGGGAACTTTGGGCGCGAGTTCCTCCAGAGTTTCGATCCGCGTTTCAAACGTCCGCAAGTCGCGATTGTTCACGCCGACGAACGTCGCGCCCGAGTCGAGCGCACGGCCCATCTCTTGGGCGTCATGAACTTCGACGAGAGCGTCAAACCCTAGGCCCTCGGCGAGTTCGCGAAGGCCCTTGAGTTCGGCGTCATCGAGGCCGTATGCGATGAGCAAAATGGCATCCGCGCCCATGGCTTTGGCCTCCCAAATGTCGTACTCACTCACGGTGAAATCTTTGCGGATGACCGGGACCGAGGCGGCGCGCTTGGCCGCGATCAGATTGCCTTGCGAACCCTGGAAAAACTCGGCGCAGGTGAGGACGCTCATGGCCTGCACGCCCGCCAAACGGTAGGCGTTCGCGATCTGCACGGGGTCGAAGTCCTCTCGCAGCACGCCTTTCACCGGACTCGCCTTCTTGACCTCCGCGATCAGGGAAATGGGTCGGTTTGCATTTTCGAGCGCGCGCCGAAATCCGGCCGGCGGCTCGACTTGCCTGGCTTGGAGGTCGCGAAGCGGCACGCGGGCGTGCTTCTCCGCTTGCGATGCCCGCTTTTGAGCGAAGATTTCGTCGAGGATATTCATGAGCGGGTGGCCTCCACAAACTGGTTGAGCTTACGCTCGGCGGCGCCCGATCGCAGGGTCTCGCGCGCAAGTTCCGCGCCCTCAGCGATGCTGCCCGCGCGCCCGGCCAGCCACAGACCCACCGCCACGCTAGGGATGAGCGCGTCACTGCGACGCGGGTCGCGACCCGAGAGAGCCAGCCGCAAGACGTCCGCCGATTCAGCCACGGTTTCGCCCGGCGAAAGGTCAACTTCACCGATGCCGAAATCGCGCGGCGCCAACGTGAGCAGCTCTCCGTTCAGCAGCACCAAAGACGTGACTCCCACCGGCGAGACCTCGTCCATGCCGCCTTCGGCATGAACGATCGCGCCGCGCTGGACTCCGAGCCGGGCGGCGGCTTCGGCCATGATCGGCAGCGCCTCGCGAGAAAAATGCCCAATGAGCTGCACGTTGGCCCGCGCCGGGTTAGCGAGCGGGCCAAGCCAATTGAACACTGTGCGAACACCAATCTCTCGCCGAATCGGCCCCATCACCCGCATGGCGGGATGCTGGTTTGGCGCGAAAAGGAACTGCATTCCGGTCTCGCGAAACACGCGCTGGAGGTTGGGCACATCAAGCTCGAGGTTCGCGCCCAGCGCCTCCAGCACATCCGCGCTGCCGCACTTACTACTCACCGCACGATTGCCATGCTTGGCCACGTGCACTCCAGCGGCCGCCGCCACAAAGGCCGCGCCCGTACTGAGATTGAAGCTCGGCGGACCGCCTCCGGTGCCGCAAGTGTCCAGCACGACGTCACCCTCCACCGGCACCGCGACCATGTGCTCGCGCATTTCGGTGACGAACCCCACCAACTCGTCGGCGGTCGGTCGCTTAGCGGCCAATGCTCCCAAAGCAGCCGCCTTTTGCAGGGGGCTCACATCTTCGCTAAGGAAGGCTCGAAACAACTCGCGCGCCTCGGCTTCGCTGAGGCTCTCGCCCAGCATCAATTTTTGAAGGCCGTCCGCGATCATTCCACCGTGATTTTGGCCGTTGCTTGGGTATGCTTGCCCGAGTATGAGTGCGAGCTATGCTCCTATTCTAATATTGGTCGCGGTTGCCGCGATCATTTGCGCCGCCATGGTGACCCTCAGCTACGTGCTCGGTCCCAAAAAGGTGACGCCTTACAAGCAGTCGCCTTACGAGTGCGGCGTGGCTCCGCTCGGCGATGCAAACGAACGCTTCCCCATCAAGTTTTATCTGGTGGCGATGATCTTCATTCTGTTTGACATTGAAGTCGTCTTCCTATGGGGCTGGCTCACGGTGTTCAAGCACGCGCCGTTGCCGTTCCAAATCTTCAGCTTCTTCGAGATGTTGGTTTACATGGGCCTGTGGGTCGCCGGCTACTACTACGCGGTTCGCGTGGGGGCGTTCGACTGGGATGATGCCGCCGCCAAGGAAGAAGAGCAGCTCATGATTGCCGAAGGCACGCCGATGGAGGTGGCAAGCTAATGCCGATTCCAATGGACGGTACCGAGCGCCTGGAAGCTAAGCTGGTTCGCGAGCAATATGGCGCGGCGCTGGTGAAGGTCAAGGAGTATCGCGGCGACACCTGGCTTTGTGTCAGCGTGGACAAACTGATCGAGATTCTCTCGTTCCTGCGCGATCACCCGGCTCTACAGTACAGCTACTTTAGCGAGTGCGTGGGCGCCGACTATAGCGCGTGGAACCACGAGCGCGATCTTGATGGCCGCTTCGAGGTGGTTTACAACCTCATGTCCCTGAAGCATCACTCCCGCATTTTTGTGAAGGTCGCGGTGAACGACGGCCAAGCCATCCCGACCGCGAAGCATGTTTTTGCCGGTGCCGAGTACCCCGAGCGCGAGATCATGGACCTGTACGGTGTGATCTTTGAGGGCAACACCGACCATCCGGGACGGTTTTTGCTGCCGGATGACTGGGTGGGCTTCCCCCTCCGCAAGGAATATCCCCTCGGCGGCGAGGACGTGGTGTTTGACCAAGATACCAAGGGGCCGGCGGTCGAAGATATCTCCATGCCGTTCGCGGGCTCCAGCTTCGACGGCAACACCGGAACCGAGAAAGTCTCGGGTCGTTAAGCACAAAAAAAATCCCGGACCAATCTGGTCCGGGATTTTTTGTGGCTTAGTAGTCTTCCGGCGGGAGCGGACTCGTTACCGGTGACAAGCGTTTGCCGTTCACCTGAGCCCCCACATCGCTAAGGTCAATCGACTGGAACCCGATGAAGTCGGCGTCGCTGTTCGGAATCACCTGGAAGTTATTCGAAGCGGAGTTCACGAAGCCTGCGTTCGCGCCGTAATAGTTGTCAAGTGTGATGAAGGCCTCACTCGGGTCATCCACATCGGAGTTGATGATTCCATCGAAGAACACCAGCGCCGTGCCGGCATCCACGACATTGCGCTCCATGCGGTTGTTGCGCGGGATTGCCGGGTTGCCCACTGTAAGGTAGTCGTTCATGTCGGGGTAAGCCGCGGCATAGACGCCGGTTCCCAATCCGACTTCAGCACATCGCTGAGCGATACGACCATTCGTAAACCAACTGCTGTTCCAACTCGTACCGCGAGCGTCCAGTTGAACACCGAGTCGGCAATCGTCAAACACGTTGTTCCAGATCATATTCTGGCTGCCACCACCCAACTGGATTCCCATGTCGGCGCGTCGGATCACATTATCGTAGACCTGCGTGCCGCAAGTGAAGTCGTCAAGGTAGATCGCGTTCACCTTGTTGTCCAAGATCGTCGCGTGACGTCGCGGCAAGTCCTCAATCAGGTTGTTGCGAATCACGTTGCCGAGAAACGTCGGGTTTTGGCCAATGTAGATCGCGCCGGCATCGTCGTTGTCGAAACACAGGTAGCGCAAGTGATTCTTCTCGATGATGTTGTCATTCCCGAGAACAAAGAGACCCATGCCCGGAGCTCGGTAGATGCTGTTTTGCGAAATCAGGTGACCCACACCTTCCACCCGAATCCCTGGCTTGTGCGACCGACAGACTTGACTAAAGTCAGTCATCTCGTTGTTGGTCACCTCATGGCCCGAGGGAGTCAGGGTGAGTCGATCGCCACCCAGAACCCAGACCGGCGTCTCGGCAATAGCGCTGAACTTACACGAATCGATGATGTGATTGGTCCCGTTGCGCAAGCGAATGCCATCGAGGCCGGTGTTCTTGACGACCACGTTGCGAATAGCAACGTCGGTGCCGCGGTGCACCTCAATGGCGCTGCCCCGCGTGTTTTGGATCGTCAGGTCCTCCACCGTGGTGTACTCACAGTCAGCCAACTTGATCAGCATGTCGTTGACGCCGGTGATCGAAACGCTGTTTTGGAATCCGGTGGCCGGCGGATAGAAGTACACCTTCATCGCGGCGCGATCAATGAAGTACTCGCCGGGAGCATCCAGTTCCTGCAGGATGTTGACAAAACGAAACCGCTGACCGCTGGCAATGCCGTAGTGCACCGGCGCGGCGAAGTTGACGCGACCGTTGGCGACGGAAGAAATCTTCTCGTAGGAATCCGCCCACTGGTTTGAGAGGTACCCGTAGGTCCACGCATCTTGAGCGTTGGTCCAACCGCGACTCGCCGGGATGCTACTCTCCATGGATTGGTTGTCGCCGTTGTGCCCTTCGCCTACCGTAAGCCATGCTTTACCATTCGGATACTGTGCGACGGTCATGCGCTTGCCACGATAGATAAGCTCCGGATAAGTAGTTTGTGTGTCGTACGGAAATCCCTTGCGCTGAAAGGACGTGAACGTGCCCACCCGGTGCTGGCGCAGATCGGCAACATAGAGGCGCCGCTGCAGGTCCCCGCTAATGCGGCTGTCGCGGGTGACGCGTCGCCACACCCGAATCGGAGTCGAACCATCAATGATCGTCTGATCCGTACCGGAACCGCGAATCACAATCGGTTTGGTGGGCGTTCCCTTCTCCCATCGTTGCTCCAGCGAAAATTGGGTGGCCAAGTTGTAGGTCCCGGGAAGAAGCTTCACGATAATGCCGCCTTCCGGAATTGAGTCGGCCATGCCGAGTTGTCGGATGAGAGATCGAGCCCCTTCCAGAGTTCTCTTCGGACCAGTCAGGGTACCGCTGGAGATGGTCGCCACTTGACCCGTGTTTCGATCGTTTCCACGAGGCGAGACATAGATCGTGCGCGGGCCCGTCGCTCCTGGATCCTGTTGCTGTTGCGCTTGCACCTGACTGACCGCCGAAAGCGCAGCGAGGAAGAATAAGGTTTGTCGTTTCATAGTCCGTTCAAATGCTTGTTTCCACAAGGCATTCGGGACTGTGCCGGGACAATTTACTGGGGTTTCTGGGAAAGAATGTCGAGAAGCTTCTCGCCCTCTTGTTCCAGGCTAAAACTCTCGCGCGCTCGTCGCTGGCCAGCTACTCCAAGGCGGTGGCGCAGTTCGGGGTCCTGCTCCAGCAGGAGAAAGGCGCGGGCTTGGGATTCGACATCGCCTTCGGGAAACACCAGCGTCGTTTCGTCAGCCAAAACAATCTCGTTGACGCCGCCGTTTGTGGTTGTGACCGTGGCCATGGCGGCCGCCATGCCCTCTAGCACCGACACCCCAAACGCTTCAATTTGGCCTGTCTTTGGGCCCACCAAGTTGTGCTGGGTGAATACGTCCGCTTCCGCGAGCAGTGCCTGCACCTGCTGGTTTGGCACCGAGCCCACCAGGTGAATGCGATCGGCAACCGTACTGGCCGTGGCCAGTCGCTCGCATTCGGCGAGCATTGGACCTGAGCCCACAATGGTCAAGCTTCCCTGCAGGCCGAGTTCGCAGGCGCGGATGAACGCGCGAACCGTGAAGTCTGGGCCTTTGCAGTCAATCATGCGACCCACGGCTGCGATCATGATCGGGCCACTACGCGGTTCCCTATTGATGTTTATCACGGGGACCCCAAGAGTCTTCACACGAACGCGGCTCGGCGGTGTACCCGCGCCCCGAAGCACACTCGCCGTAAACTCGCTGTTGGCAATAAATCCTGCTCGCTTGGCAAGCTGGACAATCTTGGCCTGGTAGTCCGCCGTGTGGACACGCTCATGGGGGGGCTCGGCGCGGCGCATGTCGAACATCGCGTCGTAACCGTGAAAATGCACCCATGCGTTTAGGTCGGGCCCTAGCAGCGGCTCCAACAGCAAGCCCGTCGGACCGTAGTGGATGAGGGCCGTGTCCACCTCAAGTCGGGCGATTTCTTTCCGGAGTTCTGGAAGGCGATATCCAACGCTCGGGATCCCAACCTTTGCAGCGAGAGCCCGACCTCGCTGAAACCGGTTGAGTTCGAACACTGGCTGGCCGAAATCCGTGTGGCGGGCACCGCCCGTATCGCCGGCCGCAACCAAGACAACCCGGTCGCCAAGCTGCTCCAACATGCGCTGAATCCAAGTTTCCGAAGTGGCTTTTAGCATCGGAACGACAAAAAGTAGGCGCATCTTGGCTAAAGTACCACCCTACTCGATGCGAATACCTAGTAAAACAACGAGTGAATCTGCGATGTGGCAGGGGAATGTCTTTCTTGCTTCTCCATCGTCGTAGAAGAAATCGGCCGTCGTGGGAACCGCAACTGGCCCAAAACTTGTTAGGAAGACATTGTTGTGAGTTCTACTGTCGATAGCCCACCACCAGGCTTGGACCTGGCTTCGAGGAATGACCTCGTCAATTTTCAAAAGACGGTACGGGAACCTTGGTTCCTCCCGGCTTTAGCCATTCTGGCTTCCATTTGTTTGGGGTTCTGGCAGCTCATCTATAACCTGCCGCAGCTCTGGACCAAGGAGGAAGGTTACTATTCGCACGGCATGATTGTGCCGTTGATCTCGGCGTACATTGTCGCCAAGAACTGGGATCGCCTGAAGACAATCCCGGTGAAACCGTTCTGGTTTGCCACGATCCCGTTAGTCTTTTGCCTGCTCGGCGGCTTCGCGGCCGGTGTTACCGACGTACGCGAAGTGCTGTCGTTCATGTTTGTCGGCGCACTTTTCTTTGCGGTTTGGACCGTGGCCGGGGGCCGATGGGCATTTGCGCTGCTACCAGCTGTTCTATTCCTGCTCTTCATGTTGCCGGTGTGGGACAACATCATCGACCGTTCGACCCAGCCGCTACAAGTTCTTAGTACGGACGTAAGCTACTACATGCTGAAGCTGATCGGGTTCAATCCGCTTCGGCACGGGCAAACCTTCATCTACCTCGACCAGTTCACGCTGAACGTCGGGGCACCCTGTAGCGGCCTCAAGCTGATTATCTCAGTTTCCGCGTTCACATTCTTCTTTATCATGATCGGGCGACTGGCTTGGTGGAAGAACATCTTCTTCTTCCTGCTCATCTTCTTGATCTGCCCGGTGATGAACGGGCTGCGTATCGCCATGATCGGCGTCGTCGGCAACCTCTGGGGAAGCAAGGCCGGCAACGCGTTCCACGACTATAGCGGCTACTTAATGCTGCTCATCTGCTTCTTCCTGCTCTTCAAAATCGCGAGGTTCCTTGGATGGAAAGACTAACTCGAAACATTTACATCACTTGCGGCCTCTTCGCCGCCGTCGGCGTTGCCTACCTCATGGGTCGTGGCGAACCGCCTCCCGCGAAGACCGAGAAGGAAATGATTGCCTTGCTCCCGGTGACGGTGGCGAACATGCCTTACGACAAAAACTCCGAGGATCCCGACGTGAGCTACAAAATGGACGAGACCACCTACAAGGTGTTGCGCCCGTTCGGCATCGTCGCTCGCGAGTATTGGAAGGGCGCCCGGCGCTTTGACGTCGTGGTCATTGCTAGTCGATCAAAGGATAGCTTCCACGATCCGAGAGTCTGCTTCTCGGCTCAAGGTTGGACGATCGAACAGTTCTTCGATCAGACCGTGCGCACCAAGAATCGCGGTATAGTGCCGGTCCGGATCATCAGCATCAGCAAAGAGAAGTCCGACTCTAGCTTTGCCGTGTTCTTGTATAAAGCTCCCAACGGAAAGTTCTACTCTAACACTCTCAAATTCAAGCTTGGCCTTTGGACAGGGCGCTTTGAAGACTTGCTCACGGGCAAGATCAAAGAGGAAGCAAGCTCGCTAGACGGCGTGTTCTACCGCTTCATGCCGAAGTACCCCAACGCCTCAATTGATGAATTGAAATGGTTCGTCAGCCAGTATCTGGACGAGGCTTACAAGTCTTCAAACGGCTACTTCTGAGCCCGTTTCTCGCTCAGGGCTGAGTGCTTGCTTCCGATTCGGAGGCAAGCGCTTTTTCTTGATGCGGGAACTTAGCCGCGACCACGCTGAACCGGCGAGTATCGCCATAGCGTTCACGTAGGTTGCCGCGCACATGTTCCATGTGCTCGGATTCGCTACTCATGGCCAACCCAGCCAGGACGAAATACAGCATGCTTGTCGACGGGTTAACAAAGTAGTTGCCCATATACATGTGCGGAATCAGGTTGACGCCGATCGGAACCAGCGCCAACAGATAAATGCGGCGCTCGGGAACGGTCGATCCTCGCCATGCGTGTGTCACGATGCTGAGGGTCGCCGTTGACGCAAAAATAATCAGCAAAACGACGGCCGGTAATCCGCCGCACGCGGCCGCAAAATGAAATCCACCGTCCATCGTTCCCATGCCAACATAGCGGTCGCGGAACGAGGGGAGTCCGGCAAACCCCGGCTCAAGTCCAATCCCAAACATCGGACGCTCCGACAACACATTTCTGGCCTGTGACCAAAGATAGTTGTTGCGGTAGGTGAAGGTATCACTATCTCCCGAGAATAAGCTGAAAAGGTATTGAAGTTTGTCGCGACCGAAGTAGAAGAAGGCCGCCAGGAAGCCCGTACTCAGGATGATGACAGGCGTCGAATTCGCCTTCATGCGGCGGATCAGCATCACGAGGAGCATGATCATCGTGACCCCGATTCCGAGCAGCAACACACGCACCTGAGGCAGGAACGCGGCGACAAGCAGGATCGGGACAAGCACAACCTCATACCATTTGAGGTTGCGATACAGAAGGTTTCCGCCAATAAGGATGGCCGCCACCAGATACAGCGTGGTGCCGTGGCCCAGCTGCATCGCGCCGATCCCGCGGACCGTTCCACCCGCTTCGGCCGCAAACGAACCAATGTCGGCAAAACCTAGGATGCGGTTGCCAAGGTCCACAAGGGGTCCAACTCCCGCCATTTGACCGATTGCGACCAAGGCCGAGAAGGTGGTCAGCACGATGAGGCTCGTGGTGAAAATCTTACGTGCTCGCGGATATAGGTACACCACGGCGGCTGCTTGCAGAAAGCACATGACCACCAGGAGCACATGGTAGTACGTGATCACGATAATGTAGCGACGGCCAACCGAATAGTCGCCGAGCAGGGTGGTCACGCAGTACCAGAGTTGCAGAATAATGAGCGCGGTGATGGCAACCGGGACGCGGAACGGAATCTTTCGCGTGCTATATCCAACAACCAACCAAGCAGCCATGGAAGCCAATTGGTACTTGAACAGTTGGTCAAAGCTGATACCGAGGATCGGGAACAACTGAGCCAGCATCGTGGTGAACACGTTGAACATCCCCCAGGCGAGAAGCGCGGAGGTAGAGCCAGTGAGCACTCCCTCGCGGGCGCGGGGAGTGCTCGTGGCGTTCAGCGTGTTCGGGTTGCGGATCATCCCTTAGGCTGGCGTAATCGATCGTTGCCTCATGAACGGCTCCTCGTCCGAATTCGCGTCGGTGAGGATGATTTGCAGGTTCTTGGCACCCGCCTTGGCCAGCAAGTCGGCGGCGGCAGGAATCTGGCGATAGACCGTCGTGCGAGCGCTAACCACGAGACAAGTTTCGTCCACGTAGTGAGCCACAGCCGAAGCATCGGCGATCACGTCACAGGGCGCCATCGCAAAGATGACTACATCGGCGTACTTCTTGAGCGCCGTCATCACCGATTCGATGCGCTGCACCGGAACGTCGGTCACGGCCGTGATCGTCGCGTTGCCGGCGGGCAAAACAAACAGGTTGTCGATACCCGTGGTCTGCACGAGTTCGGCATTCGAAAGCGATGCCGGGTCCTCGCTCAGCAAGTTGCTAAAGCCACGCTTCCCTTCGGTGTCAAAACTCTTCGAAATCCCTTGTCGGATCAAATCGCCATCCACCAGCAGCACCTTGTAGCCGGCTTGAGCACTGGCTTTCGCCAGGTTCAAAGCGCCCGTAAAGCTACCGGCCGCGTTCTTCACCCCGGTGAACATGAACGACTTCGGCACGTCGGTCGGCGTGAGCTTCGCGAACGTCATGTAGCGATACGATTCCAGCGGGGGAGTGTTCGGCGAGGTGAAGGCGCGGAGACCGCGGCCTTCAGCCATCTTGAGCACCGGCACCGCGGCCGAAACCGGCAAGCCGGTGAGCTCGGTGAGCTGCGAACTGGTGT
The DNA here is from genome assembly GCA_016788425.1 of Chthonomonas sp. Lineage (NCBI taxonomy): Bacteria > Bacillati > Armatimonadota > Chthonomonadia > Chthonomonadales > Chthonomonadaceae > Chthonomonas > Chthonomonas sp. Next base: position 319,867 of record JAEURQ010000002.1, on the reverse strand, counting down.
GGACGCGGAGTCGCATTGATTCGAGCAGGAAGCTCCAGATCAAACCACCGCAGAGGCCAAACACGAGGCCCAGGAACATCCAGCGGACAAGGTCCGGGGAGACCGGATCGGGATCGGCTTGGGCTTGACCCAGCGCGGTGACCACGCGGAACTGTGTTTCGCCGCGATCCTTGAGGCTAGTGATTTGGGCTTGAATCGATTCAAAACGACCGCGAGCGACGACATAGTCGCCGGTCAGCTTAGCCAGCTTCGATTGCTTTTCGGGCAAGGACTCAACCTCAGCCAGCTTTGCGGAGAGCGATGATTCGGCTTGGGCGAGGGATTGGGCAACCCCTTCGGCCTCGGCGTTGACCTGATCGCGCTGCACTTCAATCGCCTGGCGCGCGGAGTTCACGGCCTCAGTGCTGGTATTGCTTTGCATCGGAGTCTTCGCTCGGATGTCGGCGATTTCCTTGGTGCGCTTTGCGATCTGCTCATCAACCTTCTTGACTTCCGGAGCGTCCGGCAGATACACCGCCAGCAGTTGCAGGCGGCGACCCTTGAGGTCTTCGAGTTGACCTTGGATCGTCAAAATTTGGGGGTTCACCGCATCACTGCGGGCTTCCGTGCGGCGCTCAGGCAGCGCGGCCGCCTTCTGGCCCAGCTCTGCGGCTTGGGCGCGGAGACCTTCCAGTCGTTGTTTCAAGTTGTCGCGAGTCGTTTCCAACTGCGAGCGTTGACCGACGAGGTCGCGAACGTTGATGTCCGGATCTTGGATTTTCGCCTCGTCCTTGTAGGCTTTCAGCGCATTATCCTTCTCCTCAAGCGAAGTCTTGGCCTTAGGAAGTTGGTCTTCCAGGTAGGCAACGGCATCCGCCACGGCTTTCTTCGAACTGTCACGACGTTGGTCGTTATAGACGTTCGCGATTTCTGAAGCCACGTCGCGGGCCACGGCCGGGTCATTCATCCGAACCTTCAGTTGAACAACGGTCGCGGTTTCTTCCGGCGCGTTTGTCCGCGGTACGACCACGTCGTACATTTGGTACAGCTGTTGGAAGTTCGGCAGCAGGTCGCGGTTCTTTTTGCGCTCGGCCACGCGGCTCAAGGCTTGGTAGAACACCGACGCCGAACTCACGATTTGGCGCTCGGTTTCCGCGGAGGCTGTGCTCGACTTGTTGAGGATCCGGTCGACGTCCGGAGTGTATTGACTGGTACCGCTCGTGCGAGGAATCGGCGGCTCGCCGAGGACCAATTCGAGGGTTCCTTCGTAAACTTTCGGGAGCAATTTTGCGGCTGTGAAAGCAATTGCGATGCCCAGAATGGTGAAGATGGCTGTACGTCGAGCGTGCTGTTTATACATAGGTAGCCTAATGAGAACTATAGCTTATATCGGGTTAGACGAACTGAACCTGAAGAAGGATGCTCGCCTTAATAGGCGGAATCCCCGGGAAAGAGGATCGCCTTGGGCGTCTTCGCAATGATCTTGATGTCCGTCCAAAAGGACATCTCATCAATGTAACGATTATCGAGCGCCATCCATTCCTCAAAGGTCAAATTACTGCGACCCATGATCTGCCAATAGCAGGTGATGCCAGGCTTGACCGTAAGGCGGCGCTTGGCAAAATCATCGTAGTGCTCCACTTCGCGTGGAATAGGCGGTCGCGGACCTACCATGCTCATGTGCCCGACGAACACGGACCACAATTGCGGGAGTTCGTCGAGGCTGTACTTGCGCAGGAACCGGCCGATCGGCGTGATCCGCGGGTCGCGCTTCATCTTAAAGATTGGGCCGTCCTTTTCGTTCTGGGTCTGGAGTTTCTCCAACACCTTGTCGGCGTCAGCGCGCATGGAGCGGAACTTCACGAACGGAAAGAGTTGTCCGCCACGACCGACTCGGAACGAGCGGTAGAACACGGGTCCGGGGCTTGTGATCTTGACCGCGAGCGCCAGCACGATGAACACCGGCAAAAGCAGGATGAGCGCCAGGCCGGAGCTGAAAATGTCAATGATGCGCTTGCGTTTGACGTAGCTGATGTTCTTGATCTCGAGCCCTTCGCAGCACTCGATGACCTTCCGGCGCGCGGAGCGAGCCGATGCCGTGGCGGCACTCGATCTCCTTCCTACATCAACGCCTGGATCCAACACTGAACATCTGGACAGATCCAAACGACCGTCCACCCCTTCTATTATACTGGCGGTTTTCCCCTAATCCCTAGGGTATTTTCGCTACTTTTACTCAACCGTAACACTCTTCGCGAGGTTCCGCGGCTGATCGATCTCGCAGCCGCGAAGGTGGGCGAAGTGATAGGCCAGCAATTGCAGCACGATGTTGCTGGTGATCGCGTCGAGGAAGCTGTAGCCCGCGCTCGGAATCTTGATCGTGTGCTCCACTGTGCGCTCCATAAGCTGGTCTTCATCGGTGGTCACGGCAATCACCTTGCCGCTCCGCGCCTGGACTTCCTTGATGTTGCTGATGAGCTTGTCGCGAAGCGGCTCTTCGGTCGCCCCGAAGATGGTGTAAACCTTGTCCGTGATGAGCGCCAGCGGGCCGTGCTTCATTTCGCCGGCCGGCACTTCCTGGGTCGGAATGTAGGCCACCTCCTTCATCTTGAGGGCACCTTCGAGGGACACATAGGCATCCGCGCCGCGCCCAAGGAAGAACAGAAGCTCTGCCATATGCGCCTCTTCGGCGATGGCCCGAATCTGGTCATTTAGCTCCAACACCTTCACGGCATTGCCGCTGAGTTCTCGCAGGGCGCGCACGATGTGCTCCACTCGCACGCCGGGCATTTCCTTGATCTGCGCCACGTGAAGGACCAGCAGCAACAGCGAGATCACCTGCGCGGTGTAGGCCTTGGTCGAGGCAACGCTGATCTCGGGCCCGGCTTGGGTCAGGATCGTGCGGTCGCATTCGCGGGCGATGCTCGAACCAACAACATTCACCACGCCGATGGTGCGCATCCGTTGCTGGCGACAAAGCTTGAGCGCGGCGAGCGAATCGGCGGTTTCGCCGGACTGACTCACGAACACGCAGAGCGACTGTTCGCCGAGAATCGGTTGTCCGTACCGGAATTCGCTCGCGTAGTACACGTCCGTGGGGATGCGCAGCAGCCGCTCGAACAGGTACTTCGCCATGAGGCCGGCGTTGTAGCTGGTTCCGCAGGCGATGATATTGACCCGCTGGACTTCGTTCCACACGTGCTCGCTGTAGACATGGTCCAGGCGGACGCGGTTCTTTTCGTCCACCCGACCGGCCAGCACGCGCTGAATCACTTCCGGCTGTTCGTAGATCTCCTTGAGCATAAAGTGCTCAAATCCACCCTTCTCGGCGGCGTCCACATCCCAGTCAATGTGCATCGTCTCGTAGGCGACCTTGCGACCGTCGAGGTCGGTCACCTCAATGCCGTCCGGCGTGAGGATGCAGACGTTGTCGTCTTCCAAAATCAGGACTTCGCGGGTGTAGGGCAGCAACGCGGGAATGTCGCTCGCGAGCAGGTTTTCGTTCTCAGCGAGGCCAATCACGAGCGGACTCGCCGAGCGAGCGGCGACAATCTTTTCCGGCTCTTTGCGCGAAATGACGACCATCGCGTAGGCACCGCGAAGCCTCTTCACCGCGCGACGGACGGCCTCTTCCAGGCTCACCCCCGCCGAATACTCTTCGCCGATGACGTGCGCGGCGACCTCGGTATCGGTCTCGCTGTGGAACGTGTGGTGGTCGGCGATCAGGCCTTCTTTCAAGTCGAGGTAGTTCTCGATGATCCCGTTATGGATAATCGCGATCTGCTCGTACTGATCCATGTGCGGGTGCGCGTTGAGGTCGGTCGGCGCGCCGTGCGTAGCCCAACGCGAGTGAGCAATGGCGAGGTGGGCTTTGCGGGGGTTCTCGTCCACCAGCTCGCCGAGATTGCTGAGTTTGCCCGCCCGCTTGAGCACGCTGATTTCTTGGTCCTGAAGGTAGGCGATCCCGGCGCTGTCGTAGCCCCGATATTCGAGCCTCTTCAGCTGGTCGTACACCACTTCAATGGCACTGCGCTTCCCTACGTATCCGGCGATTCCACACATAAACTTTCTGGCTCCTGACGGTGTAACGACGTCGTCTCTCAATCCATACGGCAAATCTGCCGAAGATTCTCTTACAGAACCTCATTATGTCGCCGATCCTGCGTTTAATGCGACCCAAGCAGTGGACCAAGAATCTCTTGGCCACCGCCGCGTGGGTCTTCACTGGCAGCTTTGCCTCGGGCCAAAAGACCGTGCAGATGCTGCTGGCGTTCGTTTGTCTCTGCTTGGCGAGCTCGGCGACCTACGCTCTCAACGATGTGCTGGATGCCGAAGCGGACCGCAACCACATCGTCAAGAAAAACCGCCCGGTGGCGAGCGGCGAGGTGTCGCCAATGATCGCGCTGGCCCTGTTTGGAGGTTTGCTCGTCGCGAGCTTTGGCGTGGCGTGGATTCTGGGCCGCAACACCGTCATCGGGCTGGGCATTTTTCTCACGATCCACTTTCTGTATAACGGGTTCGTCAAACGCTACGCGGTGGCCGATGCTTTGTTCATCGCGCTTGCGTTTGTGCAACGCGCCGTGATCGGTGCGCTCGCCATCAGCGTGGCGATCTCGGGTTGGCTGCTGTTTGTCACCGGCTCGCTGGCGCTGCTGCTTGCGTTCGCCAAACGGCGGCACGAGTACCTGATGCCCGAAAGCACCGAGGCCGAAACCCGCGCGGCGTTGCGTGGGTACTCGCAACCGCTGCTGGACTACTTCGTGGTGATGAGCGCCACCCTGGCCGCGCTGAGCTACGGCGTGTACGTCATCGAATCGGCGACCGGACGCGCGCACCCCAGCCTCATTCTCACAATTCCGTTCGTGCTGTTCGGGATCTTCCGCTACCTTTCGCTCGTGTTTGGTCACGACGAAGGCGGCGAACCCGAAACCCTGCTCCTGAAAGACAAGCCTTTGCTGGTTTGCGTGGCGCTCTATATGGTGCTCGCGATGGCGTGCATGAAATTCATCCACATCGGCGTTCTCATGTCTGCGGCAAAATAGAGGCATGCTCGATCGCAACCCAGCCCGCGCCATTGTGGTCGGCGCGTCCTCGGGATTGGGTTTAGAAATCGCCCGCCAACTGCTGGAAGCCGGCTGGCGCGTGGCGTTGCTCGCCCGCAACGTCGAGCCGATGATGGCGCTCGGCGGGGACAGCCTAGTTTTTGAGCATGATGTTACGGATTTCGCCGCGATTCCTGCACTTTTCTTGCAAGTGACCCAGGAGCTTGGGGGGCTGGACGCTGTCTTCTATGTCGCCGGAGTGATGCCCGCCATCACCCACACTGAATACAACTTTGAGAAGGATTCTTCCATGATTCAGGTGAACTGCATGGGCGCAGTAGCCTGGCTCAACGAGGCGGCGACCCGGTTCTCGCGGATCGGTGAAGGGACAATCATCGCGATTGGGAGCGTCGCCGGTGAACGGGGGCGCTTGGGTCAGCCCGTTTACAATGCATCCAAGTCTTTCGTCAATACTTATACAGAATCGCTGCGCAATCGTCTGCCCCAGATCAAAGTGACCACCTTCAAGCCCGGGCCGGTGGAAACTCCGCTGACCGCGCACCTCGACATCAAGAAAATGTCGGTCGAGGTTGCGGCCCGCAAAGTGATCGCGGGCATGCATTCGGGCCGCGAATTGTTCCTGTCGCCGGTCCACAAAGTCATTTTCACGATCATCCGCAATATCCCTAGCGGCATCTTTCGGAGGCTCAAGCTTTGATCCTTCGGAACGAGATGATCGCCCGCCACGCCGGATACGGCATGGTGGACATCGCCGACAGCTACACGGTGCTCGTCAATTCGGAAGCGGACGTGCGGCAAGCGTTATTTCTAGCCGCGGAAGCCGAGCGCACGGTGTGCCTGCGCGGGCAGGGCCGAAGCTACGGTGATGCCAGCATCGACCGCGAACAGGTTACGCTCGACCTGACGGCGATGAACCGGATTCTCGAGTTCGATGCCGAGTCCGGCGTGGTGAGGCTTGAGCCGGGCGTCACCATTCGCCAACTCGCCGACGCCGCGCTCCCGCAAGGCTGGTGGCCGCCGGTGGTGAGCGGCACCGCTCACGTGACCATCGGCGGTGCGCTCGCGATGAACATTCACGGCAAAAATCACTTCGCGGCGGGCAGCCTGGCCGAACACGCGCTCAGCATCACCGTCCTCAAGGCCGACGGCGAGTCGGTCACTTTAACGCCAGACCACCCCGACTGGGTCTGGATGATCAGTTCGGCGGGCCTGCTTGGAGTCATCACCGAGGTCACGATGCAGCTTCATCGCGTGGTTTCTGGGAACCTGGAGGTCACGTGCTGGCGGTCGCCAGACTGGCTGGCGACGCTCGACGACTTCCTCGCGCCGACCATTGATTTTGATTACCTCGTGGGTTGGATCGACATGTTCGACCCCGACGGACGCGCCGTTGTCCATGGCGCGGTTTACGAATCCGAGCCGAATCAGGCGTCGTTGCAACATGCCGCGCGCGCTCCGAGCGGCCTCAAAGCCAAGCTCGTTCCGCTGATGCGACTCCTCAACAACCGGTTTGGCGTGCGCCTCACCAACGCCGCGAAGTACATGCTCACGAAGCGCAACCCGCACGCGTTTCGGCAGTCGCTCAACGACTTCAACTTCTTGCTCGATTCGATTCCCGAGTGGCGCGGCGTGTATCGCCACGGGTTCGCCCAGTATCAAGTGTTCATCCCGAGCGAGCACGCCCGCGAGATTCTGCCGCTCATCGCCGACACGTGTCGCTCGGCCCGATTCACGCCGCATTTGGCCGTGCTCAAGCGGCACCGCGCGGACCAGGTTCCGCTGAGTTGGGCGCTCGATGGCGTCAGTTTGGCGATGGACTTCCCGCACTCCGCCAGATTGGAGGAGCACCTCGCCGAGCTGACGCGCATGGTCATTGGGTGCGGCGGCAAGTTTTACATGGCCAAAGACCGCGTGCTCAACGCGGATGAGTTTGCCATGAGCCTCGGACAAGATGTCATCGAAGAGTTCATCGAGGTCAAGCGCCGCTGGGATCCGGAGGGCAGATTCGCCACCCAACTCGGGCGACGGCTGGGGCTGGTGGAGGCTTCCGGGTACCATTTAGGAAGTTGAACGACCTTCCCCTTCTCGCCGAGGAGTTCCGCGCGCGGTTAGAATCCGCATCCTCGGTCCTCGTTGTTTCGCACCTTAATCCGGATGGTGATGCCATCGGGTCTTCCCTTGCCGTCAGCTTCTATCTCGATCAGCTCGGCATCAAGCACGAGGTGCTGAACCAAAACGAATCGCCGTTGAATCTGCGCTGGATGCCCGGCATTGACCGCCTCAAAACCGAAACCCGACGCAAGCACGAGGTGGCGGTGGTTCTCGACCTCAACACGTTTGACCGCCTTGGGCGAGTCCACGACGCCGTCATGGCGACCGATTCGATTTTGCTGGTGGACCACCACGTGCCGCAAGACGAGATTGGCGACCTGCGGATAGTGGACCAAACCGCCCCCGCGACGGCGCTGATTCTCTACCGATTGTTCAAGCAGCTGGGCGCGGAATTTACGCCGAAACTCGCGACGGCGCTGCTCACGGGCGTCGTGACCGACACCGGTAGCTTCCGGTTCCGCAACACCACGCCCGAGGCGCTCACCATGGCCGCCGACCTGCTGGCCCATGGCGGCGAACTCAACCGCATCAACGAGGAAGTCTTCGGCAAGAGAACGCTCGAAGGCGTGCTGCTGATGCGCAAAGCGCTCGACAACATGCAGCTCTTGCGCGATAACCGCCTGGCGATGAGCGTGCTCCGCGCCGAAGATTTTGCCTCCATCGGCGCGATTGAGAACAACACTGAGGGCCTGGTCAACGAACTTCTGTCCATCGATACGGCGCAGATCGCGGTGCTGTTGCGGCAACCCAGCCCGGAGCGCAAGGTCCGCGCGAGCGTGCGCTCACGCGAGCCGTTCGACGTAGCCACCGCGCTGCGACCGCTCGGCGGAGGCGGCCACCGCAACGCGGCGGGCGTAACCTTTGAGGTGGACATTGACACCGCCGAAGAGCAACTGGTGGAGGTGCTTAGCGCATGCTTAGCGGCATCCTCGTAATCGACAAGCCGCACGGCATCACCTCGCACGACGCGGTCGCGGCCATGCGCCGACGATTCCAAACGAAGCGCGTCGGCCACGCGGGCACCCTCGATCCGCTCGCCACTGGTGTGCTCGTCATCGCCATCGGGAATGCCACCAGGTTCCTGCAGTATCTTCCTCTGGAACCCAAGATTTACGAGTGCGAGGTCACCTTTGGCGAGACTCGCAACACCCAGGACGCGGAGGGCGAAGTCACCAGCAACGCGCCCGTGCCCGACAACCTCGAAGAGCTAATTCGCAAACACCTGCCGACGCTCACCGGCGCCATCCAGCAGATTCCGCCGATGTTCAGCGCCGTGAAGCGTCAAGGCAAGCCGCTCTACTTTTACGCCCGTCAAGGGCAGGAAATCGAACGGGAGCCGCGCCCGGTGACGATCCACAAGTTCGATCTGGTCGAGGTGCAAGAGGGCAAAGCGCACCTCTACATCGAGTGTTCGGGCGGCACCTACGTGCGCACGCTGGCACACGATCTCGGGCAACTCGTCGGTTGCGGTGCGTACCTCACGGGCCTCACTCGCACGGTGGTTGGCAATTTCACGCTGGAAGAAGCCGCTCCGCTTGAGGAAGTGCGTGACGAAGAAGTGATTCCGATTCGCGAGGCGCTCTCGAACGTGCCCGAGTTTATGCTCAACCTAGGTCAAGAAAAGCTCGTGCTCAACGGCGGCGAAGTGCGCGCAGCGAGGCCAATCGACGGCGACCTGGTGCAGTTGGTCAACACCGCCGGGGCGACCATCAGCATCGCCAAGGTCCAGCCACCGTATCATATGCAACCGCTATGCGTGATTCCGGCGAACGTGAGCGAATAGAGTTCCGCGAGCTTGTTTCGTGGCAGCGCGACGTGCCGCGCAAGTACCTGGTCGGCCAGTTCCTCTTTTTTTGGCTCTGGGTGGGCATCACGGTGTTCGGCATCATTCTCACGCCAAGTTCAGTTGGCCACGGCACGCACCAGCAATTGGGATTGCCGCCCTGCGCGGCTGTGCTGATGTTCGGCCGACCCTGTCCCGGTTGCGGCCTCACGACATCGTGGACCGCGACCTTGCACGGCAAGCTGACGCAGGCGTTTTCCGCGCACGCGCTCGGCCCCGTTTTGTACCTGGGATTCACCGTCGGCGCGCTCATTTGCGGCTATGGGTTCGTCAAGGGGTGGCGATGGCGTTCGGAAAGCCGCACACTTTCCATGGTGCTACTCATCGCCCTGGGCGTTTTTATCACCTATGGGCTCGTGCGCTGGTTCACCACCCGGATGTACTATTCGCCCGAGATTCCTCTCGGGCGATAACCGTCCAGTCTTACTTTTCGCTCCTCAAAAGCTTAAGTAACCCGTAAACCGAGTTCCGCCCACTGCATCGGATCAATGGTGCTCGGCGCATCCATAAACGGATCGTAGCCGTTGCCCATCTTGGGGAAGGCCATGACGTCGCGGATGTTCTCGATGCCCAAGAGCAGCATGATGTAGCGGTCGATGCCGGGGGCGATTCCGCCGTGCGGCGGCGCGCCATATTGGAATGCCTCCAGAATGTGGCCAAACCGCGCTTGCTGCGTGGCTTCGTCAATGCCGAGCAAGTCAAAAATCTTCGCCTGAATATCCGGGCGATTGATCCGGATCGAGCCCGAGGCCCATTCCCCGCCGTTGCACACGATGTCGTAGCAGTCGGCGCGCACCCGGCCCGGGTCGCTGTCGAGATACTGCATGTCGTCGGCCTTAGGCGCGGTGAACGGGTGGTGCACCGAATCCCAACGACGCGCGTCGGGGTTCCACTCCACCAGCGGGAAGTCAATCACATAACCAAAGCTGAGCTTGCGCGGATCGCGCAGGCCGCATCGCTGTCCGATCTCGTTGCGCAGGCGATACAGAATATTGTTCGCCGAGGCGTAGTGGTCGGCGATAAAACAAAGCAGGTCGCCCGGCTCGGCGCTTGACTTGGCCAAAATTGCGTCGAGTTCCCCGCCGCTGAGCATCTTGCTGCAGCCGCCGCGCACAAACTTGCCGCTCGGCGTGGTGATGACCCCTTCCCCATCGTCCGTGTTGCGAGCCACATAAAGGAACGCCATGCCCTTCGCGCCGAACTCCTTGCAATAGTCTTCGAGGCCCGTGACTTCCTTGCGGCTCAGCACGATGCCGCCCGGATAGCGAACGCCACGCACGCGGCCACCGCCCTCCACGGCTCCCGAGAACACTCCGAAGCCCGAGTTGCGGACTTCCTCGCTCACGTCGAACAGCTCAAGATCAAACCGGCGGTCGGGCTTGTCGCAACCGTAGCGCTCCATGCTCTCGTCGTACGGCATCCGCCAGAACGGCTCGACATGGTTCAGCGGGAGTTCGAACTGGTCAATCAGCTCGTTCGTCACGGTGCGCGTCATGCCTTCGATCAGGGTGAGAATGTCCTCCTGCGTGACGAACGACATTTCGAGGTCGAGCTGCGTAAACTCGGGTTGACGGTCGGCGCGTTGCGCCTCGTCGCGGAAGCAGCGCGCGATCTGGAAGTAACGCTCCATGCCGGCGACCATGAGAATCTGCTTGTACTGCTGCGGGCTTTGTGGCAACGCGTAAAACTTGCCCGGCTCCAGGCGATACGGCACGAGGTAGTCGCGCGCGCCTTCGGGAGTGGACTTCGTAAAGATCGGGGTTTCGATTTCGAGGAAGCCTTGATCCTCCAAGTACCGGCGCAACTTGCCGGTAGCGGCGGCGCGCAGGGCCAGCATGCGGTGCATGCTCGGGCGGCGGATGTCGAGGTAGCGATACTTGACGCGCAGCTCCTCGTTCACCGATTTCATCTGCTCTTCGTCGCTCACCGGGAACGGCAACGCCTTCGCTGGGCCGAGAATTTCGATGCTGGTGGCGGCGATTTCGATGTCGCCCGTCGCCATCTTGGGGTTGCGCACGGCCTCGTCGCGCATCCGCACTTGGCCGGTCACGGCAATGCAGCACTCGTTGCGAACATCGGCTCCGTCCGGAAGTTTGGTCGGGTCAAACACAACCTGCACGAGTCCGCTGCGGTCGCGCACGTCCACAAAGGTCACGCCACCGAGGTCGCGGACCTTATGCGCCCAACCGTTAAGCGTAACGGTTTGGCCGGCGTGGTCGGCCCGGAGGGACCCACCCAAATGCGTGCGCTGAGAAAAACTCATGGGAAGGCACTAGGATACCCCGCCTGCTTTGAACCTAAGCGGATATGCTTGCGGCATGCAGGTGGCGGTCATTGGGGCGGGGATTGTAGGCCTGAGTGCGGCTTTGCACTTGTCGCGCCGGGGGCATCAGGTGACGGTGTTCGAGCAGTTTCCCCTTTTTCACAATCGAGGGAGCAGTCATGGACGCACGCGCATTGTGCGCCGCGCTTATCCGGATGCGTTTTTTACAGGTTTGATGAGTGAGGCGTATCCGATGTGGGCTGAGTTGGAGGCTCTTTCGGGGGTGGATTTGGTGGATGAGTGCGGGCTGCTCTATTTTGGGAGCGAGGAGTCGCCCCGGGTGGTTTCCATGGTCGCGGCGTTGGCTTCGTTGGGCGTGCCGCATAGGGTGCTTTCGACTCGCGACGTAGGGGAGGTGTTTCCCCGTTTGCGGCTTCGGGCGGGTGAGGTCGGGGTGTTTACGCCGGAGGCGGGCGTGGTTCAGGCGGAAAAAGCGTTGCGCGCGACTCATGCGCTGGCGGTAGGGGGCGGGGTTGAGTTCATCCAGCGGCGCGCCGATCCGATGGCGCTTGGGGCCGAGTTTGATGCGGTGGTTCTGGCCGCGGGCGCGTGGGTGCCGGATACGGCTCCGACCAAGCCGGCCGTGACCGTGCAGACCTTTGGCTATGCGCAACTGGACCTGACCGGCCCGGTTTGGATTAACGATGACACGCTGGGCTATGGATTCCCGGCCGATGAGTGGGGCGCGAAGATCGGGTTTCATCAGGCGGGGCCGGAGATTCATCCGGACGATACGCGGCCCGCGGCTGACGACCAGTTGGCGGCGATTCGCGAGCTGGTGGCGGCGCGGTTCGGGGTTGAGGACTGCCCGATTGTGGGGGTGGAGACTTGCCTTTACACGAGCTACCCGGACGAGATGTTCCGGATGGGCTGGGTCGGCGACAACGTGCTCTGGGTGAGCGCGTGCAGCGGGCACGGGTTCAAGTTGGGTCCGTGGGTGGGTCGGACGCTGGCGGGGATTGTGGAGGGCGCGGGGATTCCGGAGGCGTTTCGGGCACGGTAGCGACAATGTTTTTCACGGACTGATCACCCACAAGCCATCCTCTCCCCCGAGGGGCGAGGGGGAGAGTGCGCACTTGAGAGTTTGCCCCTCTCCGTTCCCTGTCGGTCACGTTCTGCCCGTGAACAGGGAGAAAACTGATGGCCTACGCTTAGAGGTAGTCGAGTTCGTGAAGCATCCGCGCGCTTTGTCGCCACTCGGGCCGCACCTTCACAGTCAGGTCCAAATTGACTTTCCGACCGATCATCTCCTCGATTTCGAGCCGAGCCTGGGTGCCGATCTGCTTGATCATGCTCCCGCCACGCCCGATGATGATGGCCTTTTGCCCCTGCTTTTCGACGATGATGCTGGCGTGGATCGTGGTCATGTTCGGCTCGTCCTCCCAGTGATCCACCATCACGCCAATGCTGTGCGGCACCTCTTTTTGAGTGAGGGCCAAGGCTTTTTCGCGCACGAGTTCCGCCGCGATCGAGCGCATTGGCGAGTCAGTAATCGCATCTTCCGGGAACAGGGCTTCTTGTTCGGGCAAGCGATCCACAATCATTTTGAGGAGCAGGTGGTGGTTCAGTCGCTTGGTCAAGCAGGTGAGCATGCTTTCCTCGGCATTGAACAACCGCATGTAGGCTTCGGTGTGTTCCACCACGTCCTCCGCTTTCAGGCGATCCATCTTGTTAAGGCACAGCAGAATGCCCGACTTGCCGGGATTCTCTTCGGCGTAGGGGTACTTCCAGGTCTTGCTAACCATGTCGGCCAAGGTCTCGTCTTCCTTGTCCGGCTTACGACTCGCGTCCACCACGACGAGGACAAGGTCCACGTCGCCGAGTGAACCCGCCGCCGACTTGTTCATCAACTTCTGCAGCTCGGTGTGAGCGGCGTGCAAGCCGGGCGTGTCTACCAACACAACTTGGTAGTCAGTGGTTGTGACGATGCCCCGGATTGAGACGCGGGTGGTTTGCGGCTTGTTTGAGACGATAGTCACCTTCTGACCAACCAGAAGGTTGGTCAGCGTGCTCTTGCCGACGTTGGGCTTTCCGACCAGGGCGACGGCCCCGCAGCGAAAACTCATCAGGTGCGCTTCCTAAACACGACGTTGAGGCCGGCGCTGGGTTCGGGTTGCTGCGTGCGAGGCTCGCTTCCCCGTCCTCCGCGGCGGCGATTGCGGCGCTCGGGCGTGCGACCGAAGTCGTCGTCGAGAGCCGGACCATCGAGTTCCAGTGCGCTCGGTTTGAGCAGGAAATCGTCGGCGAAGTCTTCGCCCCACGACTCTTCCATGTACTCATCGAGTTGCACAATCTGCACGTCGAAGTTCAGCTCGTCCAGCCGAACCGTGTTCTCGGCGCGAGGCGGAATGTGATCCACCGTCTCAAGCTGAGCCAGCTTGCGGCCAAGGATTTGTTCGAGTTCCAAACGAGCGCCAACCAGGAACGACAGCGTCTGCCCGGCAATGGCCGTGAACCGCAGATGCGTGGAATCGACCGAAGCCCATTCGCCGGTTTGCAGGTTAAAGGCCGACCACTTGTCAGGCAACGTGATCGTGCGGATTCCGCTTGTCGCGCAGGTGATCGAAAGGAACGGCGCGCGGACGTGAACCACATCGTCGCCGTAGTTCCACACGTGCGCTTGGGCGAGGCTGCCCAGGGCGCGCACTAGCGCGGAACTGACCACCGGTTCGCCGAGGAAAACGCTGGTCCAGCTTTGCTCCGGCGTGTCGCCATCCACATGGCGCAGCACGAAGCTCGGCAGGCCGGTTTCGCTGTACTCGCCAATGACCATTCCATCTTCGGGAATCGCGATGTAGCTCGGCTCCAAACCGCCGCCGCTCAGCAGCACCGATTCCGGCAAGGCTTCGGCCAACGCGTGGCGTCGCTGAATCAGTTGCGTGCCGGACTTACTGGCAAACGGTTGCGGGCGCAGGGCGATGCCCGTGACTTCTCGCACTCGTTCCAGCGCCTCGCGGCCACCATCAAAGAGGCCGGCGGCATAGAGCCAGAACAGCACCTTGCCATCCTTGTGCAGGCGCGTCTTGATGGCGCTACGCACTTCGGGGCGGATGTCCCAGGCGTTCAGGAACATATACAGACGGCTCTCCGGGAATTCCTGGCGGTGAGCCAAATCGCTGAGCAGGTAGAAGCCGATGCTCATTCCGCTGCGCATGACGGCCTCGCGGACGTTTTGCACCAGAAGTTCAAACGCGCGTTCGTCCACCAAGTAGGCCAGCGAGCGCTCGTCGATAAACACGGCAACATCGGGCGGGCCAACCGGCGCGGCGGTCGCGCGAACCAGCGCCTCGCGAACCAATGCGCCTCGACGCCAAATCGTCGCGGTGTTGAGCCAGCCTTGGCCCAACGTATCCGACCAGTTGATTGCGGCTTGGTGAGCCAGGGCCGCGCCAAGTCCACGCCAGTGGACGCTTTCAAGATCTTGCGGGGTGCGGATGACCGGGTTTTCGGCGTCGGAGTCCGAACCGCCCGCCATCGGCGTGCGATAGTCTTCCAGGCTTACGTAAAGCTTGCCGTTCAGGGCCACACTGTCGAGCGGGCCAGGGAACGCGGCGACGCCACCAGCTTCGCGACTGCGATAGCTGGGCGGGCCCGTTAGCAAGTCGATTTCCGGCGTGCGAAGTAGCTTGCCCAGCGCCAAGTGCCCGTTGCCGGGCCTCGATCGCTCGAAGGTGAATCCGTAGTTAACGCCGACAAGGAAGTTGCCCTCGGTCGTCTCCTTGACCAGGTAGGCGAGCTTGCTGATTCGCTCGACCACCACGTCGCTGAGGAACAAGTTGTAATCCACGTGGCGACGCGCGCGGCGGTCCGTGCGGACGAATTCCTCGCCCTGGTGCGATGCCTTGCCGTTGACCGGAATGCTGACCGTGTCGAACTCGGCGCTGCCATCGAACCAGCTAGCGCGCATGGCGACCAAGTCGTTGCGGTAACGCATGCGGAGCCATTCGCGGAACTTCTCCAGCGACGCGAGCGACGTATCGTTGCTGGCGTAGCTCCACGAGTCGCGGTCAAGGTGGACGCCCAGCACGGCGTCGGCGTCGTTGCCTTGGCGGAGTGCCTCGCAGAAGCCGCGCAAGCAATCCTCGGCCACACCCCAGAACTTGTCGTCACTGAAGCTCGGCAGAGCCAGCTTACGATCCTCGCAGAAGTACTTGCCGTTCGTGAACTCGTATTCCCAGCCGGTGGCGGCCGCGAATTCGACAAAGAACATCACTTGCGCGCCGGGGACGATCTCCAAAATCTTGTGGAGCGCCTCTTCGGCCTCGCTTACCGCGCTGGCGATTTTGTCGCGGCTGACCGTGAGTTGCAGGTTGTAGCCCACCACCTGGATTCCGCTCGCCGCGACGTGACGCAGTTGTTCGCTGATGACGCTCCAATTGCGAGCCTCGCCGCCGAACGTAAAGAAGATCGGCGACAACATGCGCTTGTTGCGCACGAGCACCAGGTGGCCATCCCGGTGAATGACTTGCGGGGCGTCCTCGGGAATCGGCACGATTTGACGCGTGGGAGGTGGGGGAGGCGGCGCTTGCAGGAGCGGCGGACTTGCGACGACCGAGGGCTCGGCGCGCTTGCCGCGACCACGTCGGGCGGGACGCTCGTCGGCTCCATCGTTATCGTCTTCGCGGACCGGCAACTCGCGACGTGGCGACACCGCCTCCGCCGCGGAAATCGGTTCACTGCGATCGCGGCGATTGCGCGAGCGGCGCGGCGCCAGTTTGCCTTCGCGAGGCGCGGTGGCCGGGGCTGCTTCGCGGGCGCGGAAGGAGAATCCGGGGAAATCGTTCGCAACCGCGGCGAGCAGATCGGCGTCGGTGGAGTCGGGGCCGACAATGGCTTCAACCGCCGGTGGAACCTCGCGGGTAACCGGAGCGGGCTTGTCAGCGCGGGCGCGGAATTGCGGCACGATTTCCTCGCGAAGCGTGGCCAGTTCCTCTTCCAGTTCGGGAGTGACTTCGATGGTCGAGGCCACAACCGCCTTGGCCGCCGGTCGAGGTGTTCGTTCGCGCTTGGGCGCAGGCCGGGATTCGGACGAGGCCGGTGCCTTGGCGCGCGGACGCATGGTCACCGGGGGCAACTCGAGGGTTTCGGCAATATGATCCGGAATTTCTTCCGTGGGGGCCGCGGTTTTTGCCGTGCGGCGAGCCGGCTTGGCGGCTACGGGTGCGTCTGATTCGCTAGTTTTCTTGGTTCGCATAAGGGGGTTAATTCTTGGAAGGCACGGAGCACCTCGGCCGGGGAACGAAAAGTCCAGGCGGGGGCAAAGGGTGCCAGGTCGTTGGGGTCGCCCGCGCCGTAGGTCACCGCTAAGGCGAGGACTCCGGCACTTTGGGCACAACCCATATCAAACTTGGAGTCGCCCAGCATCACTGCTTCTTCGGGCAACACTCCTAAACGGTCACAGGCGAGGAGGGCGGAATCGGGCGCGGGCTTGGGATGCACCACATCGCTCGATGAAATCGCACTGTCCACTTGCTGGAGGACCGGGAAATCGTGAAAAAGCTCCGCCAACTCGCGATGATTGCGGCTGGTGACGAGCGCGGTTCGGTAGCCGAGAGATTGCGCCAGCTGAAGGGCATCCACCGTTTCTTGGTAGATGCGCTGGGTCTCTCGGTGTCGCATGTAATTGTCGACGGTGGCGTGGCAGCGCTCGGCGTTTGTTTCCTCGGTGCGCTGGTCCATGCCGTAGTAATCCATCTGCTCGCGAAGAGCAACGCCCATCATCGCGAGAAGCTCCTCGCGGGGCGGACGGCGACCGGAAAAATGCTCAAAGCTGTCGCCGAGGCCCGCCACCAACATCTCCATCGTATCGACAAGGGTGCCGTCAACATCAAACAAGATGGCGGTTTTGCCTTGCAATAGTTCGGGAAACGTCATGGAGTGGAAGCTTCAATTGTACCCGCTCGGAGGGCCTCGGCCAACACTTCAATGTCATATCCAAAGGCGCGGTCGGCGGTGACGGGCGGCACAATCCGGCGGATTTCTTCTCTGAGTTGCTCAATCACTGCGCTCGATCGCATCGGTCGGCGGAATTCCAAACCCTCGACGGCGGCCAGGGCCTCGACCGCGACGACATGCTCGGCCAGACCTACGATTTGCTCGAACTGCAGCGCGGCGGTCATACCCATGCTCACGTGATCTTCCTTGCCGGCTGAGGTCGGTGTGTTATCGCAGCTGGCCGGGTGCGCCAACGAGCGCGCCTCGCAAAGCAGGGCGGCGGCCGTGACCTGAGCCATCATGAAACCGCTTTCCATGCCCGGCGATTTGGCCAAAAAGGCGGGCAAACCCTCGCTGAGATCGGGGTTCACGAGCCGCTCAATGCGCCGCTCGCTGATGCTCATAAAGTCGGCCATTGCGATCGCGGCGTAGTCCATGGCGTAGGCCAGCGGCGCGCCGTGGAAGTTGCCCCCGGAAATCACATCCCCCTCAGCCGCGAACACGAGCGGATTGTCCGTGCCCGAGCCGCTTTCGATGGCGAGCACGCTTTCGACGTGCCGCAGTACATCCAAAATCGCGCCATGTACCTGTGGCATGCAGCGTAGCGAATAGGCGTCTTGCACGCGATCGTCGCCAAAACGATGGCTTTCGCGGATTTCGCTACCTTCGAAATCTTGGCGGAGCCACGTGGCCACCTCGCCTTGCCCGGCATGGGGACGCACCGCCTGGATTCGTTCGTCGAACGCGGCGGGGCTGTCGCGCAGGGCTTCCATGGACATCACCGCGATGCGAGTGCCAACCCGCACGAGGCGATATGCGCGCTCCAGCGCATGCCAGCCGACCGCACCGATGGCCTGGGTTCCGTTGAGCAACGCGAGACCTTCTTTGGCCTGGAGAACGAGCGGCTCAATGCCCGCCTTGCCGAGAGCTTCCCCGCCCGACATCGGCTCGCCTTGATAGGTGGCGAAGCCTTCGCCGATGAGCACCAGCGCGAGATGCGCCAGGGGGGCAAGATCGCCGCTCGCGCCGACGCTTCCGCGGCTAGGAATGCGCGGCGTGACGCCCTTGTTCAGAAGTTCAGTGAGGATTTCGGCGCAGCGCGGGCGCGCGCCGCTGACGCCTTTGGCGAGCACGTTGGCGCGGAGCAGCATCATGGTGCGCACGATCGGCTCGGGCAGCGGCTCGCCGACTCCGCAGGCGTGCGACCGCACCAAGTTGAGCTGGAGCTCACCCATTTTTTCGGCGGGAATCACCACCGTGCTCAGGCGGCCAAAGCCGGTGTTGATGCCGTACATGACTTCGCCGCGGGCGAGAATGTCCTCGACCACGCGGCGGCTCGCCGCGATGCGTTCGCGGGCCGATGCGCCGAGTTCGACGGTCGCACCTTGCTGGGCGACGGCGTGGATGTCGGTGAGGGAAAGCGGCTCGCCGTTGAGCTTAAGCATGCGTGGGAGTTTACCGGTGCGCTGATTTTTGACCCAACGGATTGCATCTGAGCGCGAAGCATGTGTAAGATAGAGTCCACATGAACGGCGACGAACAGAATCCGGACATCCCATCCGTGAAGCAGACGCCGGGCATCACGTCGCTACATGTTGGGCAGCCGTATCAAACGGGTCCATCCGGGCACCCACTCCACGAAAACGATTCGGTTCTCGCGCGGTGGCAGTGGGCCGCCAGTGCGATTGCTCTGCTCCTCATCTTAAAGAGTCTCGCGGTTTACTTCGAACGTTCGGGCCAGAGCCAACTTCCGAACAATCTGGCCGTTGGGGATCCTCAAGCAAGAGCCGACTCGCAGAAGATTGTCCCGATGGAAGTCCCGGTGCAACTTATCAATTACGAGGGCTTGAAACTTTCCATTCCTAGTTCTTCGGTGCGAGAACCACTTGGTATGAAGTGGACGCTTGGAAACGGTTCGAAAGCTTTTATGGAAGTGCTGTTTGATCCCGGCGGCAACACTACACAATATGCACAAGAGTTGCAGATTGACCTCGCCACAAAATACTTCGAGAGTGATCCCAGTTTCCAGTCGATTTCATTTAGGCCGAGAGTCGGCGGAACTCTCGATTGGTAGTTTTCGATTCGCGACAAGCAGGGCCGAACGATCCGTCGCCGCATGCTATTTGTTCCATTATCAGGGAAAATTGGCATCTTAAGTAGCGGCGCCGAAGCGAATATGCTCCCACAAATTGACAACTTTTACCATCGATATGAGACCAACCCGTAATGGCAAACGAACCACGATAAAAAGTTTTTGAAGCCGACGGCCAAATGTTCGGCCCGACCGACGCCGCGACTCTCGGCGATTGGATTAAGCAGGGCCGAGTCCTCCCCGGGACGACGATCGGCGATAGCATGCTCGGCGTTTATCCCTTCGTCCGACTCCTCGGCGACCTCGAATCACGGGCATAAAAAGTGCCCCGGCAGTTGCCGAGGCGGAAAGGTACGTGACTTAGCTTGCCTGCTCAGGCAGAGCGTGGGAGGGATTCTTCGGCGGGAACTTGAGCGAAACCCACACCGAAAGCACCAGGATTCCGGCGATGACCGCCAAGGAGATTCCAACCGGAAACTTGTCCCAAAAGCTGTAGATCATCTTGCCGCCCACAAACACCAGAATCGCGGCGAGACCGTAACTCAGATAGTGGAACAGATTCATCAATCCAGCGAGAGCGAAGAACAGTGCGCGGAGACCAAGAATCGCAAACACGTTCGACGTGAACACGATAAACGGATCGCGAGTAATCGCGAAGATCGCCGGGATCGAATCTACCGCGAAGATGATGTCGGTCAACTCGACAAACAGCAGCGCAATGAACAGCGGCGTCGCCCACAAGCGGCCATGGATCCGCGTGAAGAAGTTTTGCCCCACGTAGTCCGGCGTCACCGGCATGATCTTGCGGAACCCGCGAATGATCGGATTCTTCTCGGGGTCCAACTTCTTATCCTTCAGCACCAGCATCTTAATGCCCGTGAGGATCAGGAACACGCCGAACACGATCACCATCCAGTGGAATCGCTCAAGAAGCGAAGCACCGGCCGCGATAAAGATCGCGCGGAAGATCAGCGCCCCGAGAATCCCGTAGAACAGCACCCGGTGCTGATACTTTGCCGGAACCTTAAAGAACGAGAACACCAGAATGAAGACAAATATATTGTCTACACTGAGCGCTTTCTCGATTAAGTACCCAGTAAAGAACGCAGTTGACGCTTGCGAGGCGGTGTACCCGCTGGACGTGCCGATCTTATCCCAAAAGAAGTAGATCAGGACGTTGAACACAAGGGCCAAACTGATCCAAACGCCGCTCCAAGTCAGAGCTTCCTTCATGCCCACTTCATGGGATTCTTTATGAAAGACGCCAAGGTCAAGGGCAAGCATGCCCAACACGAAGAGCATAAATGCTCCCCACACATAAATTGAAATACCAGCTAATTCCATCGTAGATCAGTCGAAGTCAAAGATTTCGGAGAAGAGCCCTTTCTTGCGCTTCTTCTTCGAGTAGTAGTCGTCGTCATCGTATCGCTTCCGATCGTCGTAATCGTCGCGATCGCGGCGCTCTTCGCGCGGCGGAGGCGGTGTGCCGTAGCCGGGCATCGGTGGCGCGGCCGCGTGCATCGCACCGACGGATTCGGCGGCGAGAAGCTTCTCCAACTCGCCGCGGTCGAGCCAAACGCCGCGACAGGTGGAGCAGTAGTCAAGCTCAATTCCCGATCGTTGGACCGGGGTGAGAGCAACATTGGAGCAGGTGGGGCAGAGTTTCATGGTCCTAGTTTTGGGTCGGACGCCACTCGTTAAGGCGGCGAATTCGTTCGTCCATCGGCGGGTGCGTGCTAAACAGATTGGCCAAACCGCCCACGCCGGCAAGCGGGTTGACAATGCACATGTGCGCCGCGCTGGGCGGCATGTGGCCGGGCACCTGTTGAGCGCCACTTTGCAATCGCGCCAGAGCCGAGGCCAGTCCTCGCGAGTCGCCAACCAACTCGGCGGCAGTGCGGTCTGCTTCGTATTCGCGTGCTCGCGATACGGCAAACTGAATCATCATCGCCGCCATCGGCGCGACAAAAATCAGCAGCAGTTGCACCAGCGGGTTGGGGCGATCCTCATCGCTACCGCCGCCAAACAGCGAAGCAAACATGGCGATGTTGGCGATGGAGCTAATGGCCCCGGCCAGGGTCGCCACAATTGCGCTTGTCAGCGTGTCGCGATGCTTAATGTGGGCGAGTTCGTGGGCGACAACCCCTTCGACTTCCCGCACGTCCAGCAGATTCAGCAAGCCCTGATTCACGGCGACGACGCCGTTTTGCGGGTTGCGACCGGTGGCGAAGGCGTTCGGCGAGGGGTCGGGCACCAAGTACAGCTTGGGCATCGGAATCTCGGCCCGGCGGGCGAGCCGCTCGGTCATGTCAAACAGCTCGGGAATCTGGTCGCGCGTCAAGGGCTGAGCTCCGGTCATTTTGATGACCAATTTGTCGCTGAACCAGAACGTGCCCATGTTCATGACCACGGCCAGCACCAACGCGATGACCATTCCCGCCTGACCGCCGAGCAAGTGCCCGATGGTGAGGAACAGCGCGGTGATCGCGGCGAGCAATATTCCGACTTTGAAGTTGTTCATCCTTTTCTTTGTCCCAGAAACGAAAAAGACCTTCATTCCGATGATCGGAATGAAGGTCTTGCCTTGTGAAAGCTACCGGCCTTTCGGCGTTCTGACGGCACTTCCTCCTCTTGCGAGGCGCTACTCCCCTTCTGGGATTACATCATTATACGCTTTGTTTTGAGTCTTGTTCCACGAAACTTCCCAAAATCTCCACAAGGTCCAGCGCGGTGAGTTCGCACCCGTAGGTGCCGCCGGGGAGCGCGTACTGTACGTCAAGCGGCTCGATCTCAAGCGCCAGTTCTTCATCGTCGTTGGTGAGCCGTAGAGTGTCCTCGCTCGCCGACCACTGCGCAAACCGGTCGAGGTTCCAGCGGTGCTTTTTCAGGCCGCGATTGAGCGTGATCTCCTCCGCGGTGATCGTCAGCGTGCCGCTGAAATTCTGCCAAGTCGCGGGGCCGCGCCATAGAATCTCGGGATGCCTCGGGATGAGCGGGGCGTCACCGCTGCGGATCGCCTCGGCAAGTAGCTCGCTCGACTCGGCCAAAAATTCCTGCTCCTCGGCTTGGCTCGGCAACCCCTGCGCCAACCGGTGCAGATCGAGCATCGCAAAGGGAGTTTGCGCCGCCGCTTGGAGTCCGGGTTCAGTTGCCCGCACGACGGTGAAGGCGGGTTCGTCGCCATCTAGTTCCAGGTGGCAACTCGGGCAAACCAGCCCGCGTTGACCAGAAGTCTTCCCCACCGCCCGATACCGAACCGCCTCGATTCCGAGCGCCTGCCCGCGATATTCGGTGGCGAAACCATAGGGGTCGCGACCTGCCTGCAGCAGCGTCACCATGTTATCGTTGATCCAATACTCCGACTCGCAAGCGTCGCAGCGGTGCGAGCCCGAATCGGGCGCGGCCCCTGCCGCCACGCGCGCCCACTCGTCCGCGCGCAACAAGCTGAAGGCGCCGACATTCGGCGGCGGCACCATCTGCGCCCATCGGTCCAGGTGGTCGCGATCAAACTCGGCGGAGCAATGATCGCACATCCGAATATGGTCGCTCCGGCCCGATTCCGCCAGCCATTCGTCCCACGACTTCGCCTCCTCGCCATCGGCCCGGCGCACCTGCCCGCGCTCGTCCACAAACTCGGCTTCGCACGCGCCACAGTGGTAGGTCTTGGCTCGCCACGGCAATCCGCGCGGCGCCGCCAAATGCCCCGTCGTGCAGGCGGGGCACCGCACCAGCGGCCCGCGATTCGCAACATCGCGCAGGCGACCGGTCGGGCAAAGCGGGCAACGGCTCTCGTCGAAGTCCAGCTTCCTGAGCCGTCCGGAATGGCACACCGGACAGACTCCAGCCGCGATCGGTTTTGGTTCGCTGAGCGGGGCGTGGCACTGCGGGCATTCGCGCCGCGAAGGCCGAATGTGACGCGCCGCCAAACACGCGGCGTCCATCTGCTCCAGCCGCGCCCACGCCGATTGCGGGTCGGCGCGCCCATCCAAAATCGCGAGCCACTGCCCTACCGTCGCGGGTCGCGCGGCCAGCTGAATCTCCAGCCCCGCCGCCAGCGCATCGCCGAGGTCAGTGTTCGGGAGCATCAATGGCGTGTCGTTGGCCAATCGGTCAATCGGCGTCGGCAAATCGTTGCCAGTGAGCAGCGCGTAGCCGAGCGCGCACAGCCCGTAGAGGTCGGTGCCGGGGCCGCGGCGCGCGTTCTCCGTGAGTTGCTCAAGCGGCGCGTAGCCCGGCGTAAACACCACCGTGTGGCCGCCGGTCACGTCCGCCTGAAACGAGCGCGCCGAGCCAAAATCAATGAGGGTGGTTTCGCCGTGCTCGTCAATCAGCACGTTGCTCGGCTTCAGGTCGCGGTGCAGGTAGCCAGCCTCGTGCAGAGCGGCCAGCGGTTCGGCGAGTTGCCGCAGAATCGCTTCGACCTCATCCGACGGCAACGGCCCGTTAGTGCGCAAACGGTCTTCCAGCGAATGAACCCCGGCGCGAAACTCGGTGACGCAATAGGCCGTGTCGTTGGCGGTGAATGCCTCGCGCACACGCAACACCCGCGGATGGCGAAAGTTGCGCAGCAGCCGCGCTTCCTCCACAAAGGCGCGCACCAGGTTGCGCTGATCGCCGCCCATCACCAGCGAGCCATCGGGCTGGCGCTCGCAACCGCTCGGCGCGAGTTCCTTGAGCACGATGCTGGTGCCGCCATCTTTGGCGAGATACGTGATGCCGAACCCGCCCCGACCGAGCACCTCCTGAATGCGGTAGCGCCCGAAAAGCAGCGTGTCGGCGGGGAGTGGCGCGGGCCTCATCTGCGCCTAGTTTACGGCAGAATAGAGATGTGATTTCTGCGCTTGTTTTGGCCGGCACGCTGCGCTACCAGTTGGCGGCGGGTACGGTGCGCCGCTACGACTTTTCGGCGACCTTTGAAGGGTTCATTCCGATTCTCGGCGGTCAGGAAGGTAAGGCCGAAGTCGCGCTCACGGTCGAAGTCACCGGCCTCGCGCCCGCCGCCAACGGCGACTCGCGAGCGCAACCCAAAATTTCCGCCGCCGAGATCAAGTTCAACGGCGGCAAGATTCCACTGAGCGTCGAGACAATTGCCGGGTTCTTTCCCAGCGGGCTGGTTGAATTCTCGCCGCTGGGAGTTTCGCGGCCGCTCGCCCAACCCAAGCCCGCGCCGCCATTCCGGTTGCCCGGTCTCGATGTCAACCGCCTGGCCGAGCTCGTGTTTCTCCCAATCGAGTTTTCTGAACTCGACGCGCCGCAATGGACGTTTAACCGAATGGTGGGCGGGAGCAAGCAGGAGACGTTGGCGCAGGAAAGCGACGACCGGATTCTGCTGGAGCAAACGCAACTATTCCAGGTGATGGAGAACGAGGCGCTGGAAGTGGTGACCAACCCCGCCGATGCCGTGAGCGACGTGAGCACGCGCGCGCTGGGCAAGGGCTGGGTACGGATGGATGTCAAGGCCGGGGCAATGCTCGGGTACGAGCTAAAAACCACCGCCACCTCCACCGTCAAGGATCGGGCGAGCGGCAAAACTAGCGTCCGGGAGCTGAAGTCCGTCATGAAATGTTCATGGGTCAAAGATTGAGTCCTAGGACTTTCTGCCAGTATTCTTGCGGGTAGACTCTAGTTTTTGAACTTGGCCACCGCAAGAATGGCCACTTCTTGGCGCAAAAGTTGGAGCGTTCCTCACGGATGGGAACACATGCACGAGAAAGGGATTCTCAAAATCGATTGAACGCACGAGGCGAACGATTAAAATTCGACAAGCAATGTTAAATCCGACCACTACCATGGAATGACTACCGTGGCGGCGAGACAAAAATAAAACTAGAAGGGGTGGGTTCATGGCAATGCCAGGTACATCAAGATCGGATATGACTCCGCGCGGCGTTCGTTTAACGCCGACGGAAGTGAAGGTTCTTAGCTTAATCGCGAAGGGCCACAGTAGTAAAGAAGCAGCAGATCAGTTAGTCGTTTCGAAGCGCACAGTCGACTTCCATTTGGCCAACATTTATGATAAGTTGCAGGTAAACAACCGCGTCCAAGCTCTGCGGATGGCGACCCGATTGGGTCTGATTCCGTTCGAGCCGCCCTTCGGGCACGGATTCGGGGAATAACCGGTCGACTCTACTGTCTCGCAGAATTGGCTGCTCGCTTCGGCGGGCGGCCTTTTCACATTTTGGCGCGACTAGTTTCGAGGACGGCTTTGCCGTTGGCGTCGGGTCAGCAGCAACAAAGCGACACCGAGCGCGGCCATTGAGGTCGGCTCAGGCACGAGCGCGGCTCCGATGAGATTGTAGCGCGCTCCGATGTTGATCCAATCTGGTTCGTTGCCGTAATATTGTAGGCTCTGAAAGAAGTGAGTTCCTCCCCAAGTCGGACTTACACGGCCAGGTCGAACATGAATGCCAAGGCCCGTTTCTGATCCCAGTAATCCGTACTGCTCTCCAACGGCTAAATTTGCTCGCCAACTCACGTCGCAAATGTATCGTGATTCGCCGACGCTGTATAGAGAACCGCCCGTGCCAGAACCTTCGCGGTAACCGCCAATACCTCCATGCAGACCAATGTCGCGTAACATGTAGTCACTGGAACCGTTCCACGCACCTGCAAAACCTCCTGAGATGGCTTTGTAGGTAAAAGTATCCGGCATTCCATCGCTGTCATTGTCAAAAAAGGTCGTTGGATTGATCCAACCTCCAAGCGGCTGGCCATTGATAAAATTGCTTGGCGCACCGTCAACCTGCACATGGCTTGGGGCGAGCTTACGATAAGACTCAGCTCCCAGGGCGCTTGACAAGTCCAAGACCGAACCGTCTGTAATCCAAGCCCGATCAAACACAAAGTTCGTCGCATGGAACCGACTGAAGATTGTCTCGTAAGCACCACTGACATATGTCATTCGGTACTGCACGCGAAACTCGTCGGTGTTGGTTGGTACCCGTAACTGCACGCCCTGCGGAATTTCTTTTCCGATTGCCGCTGTAGTGTCAGCCCCGCTCTGCCGAGCAAGCTGCACCAAGCGGTCATCGCCGTAGGCAAAATAGTGCCGGAAAGTCGGCACTTGGGCAAGGCCATTAAGCGTCAGCAACGAAGCTGTCAGACATAAAATCGCTTTGTTCAAGTCCTCGCTCCCGATTCTTTCCGACGCAACAGGAGCAACCCCAGGCCGAGCGCGGCGATTGAGGTCGGCTCAGGCACGAGCGCAGCTCCGATGAGGTTGTAGCGCGCTCCGATGTTGATCCAATCAGGGTCGCCCGGGTAATGGAATTCACTCTGGTAGAAAGTTGTCGAGGTCCAGTCAGCACTATCTCTGCTTGGGAAGACGTGGATCGCTAGTCCCGTTTCTGATCCCATCGAACCGTACTGCTCTCCGTTTACTAAATTTGACCGCCATCTAACATCAATGATATGTCGGGTCTCACCTAGCGCCAATCGTGAACCGCCAATTCCAAACAGCGGGCTTCTTCCAGACACCGAACCATACAAGCCTACATTCCTAAGTGATGTGAGTTCCGTACCATTTGCGGAACCCGAGAGTAAGGTGGGGTTTGCTTGATATTGCGATTGGTCTGGCTCTCCATTCTCATCAAGATCAATCATCTGAGTAGGGGAGTCCCACGATCCTTGCATCTGTCCATTTACAAAATTCTCGGAGAGAGTTTGTAAAGTGAAGCTCGCGGGTTCCACTTTGCGAAAGGACGAGTCATCAAGAAACTCATTCGGATCCCGCGTCGAACTGCTGTCCCAGTGAGACTGATCGAAAGAAAGATGATAGTCATGAAACCAGGTCCACATGTGTGGGCGGCTGCCATCGACATACGTCGAGTGAATCTGCAAGCGAAACTCTTCCCCGTGAGTGGGAACTCGCAATTGCACGTTCTGCGGGATTTCTCTGCCGATCGCGGCCGCCCGATCAGCTCCGCTTTCTCTCGCAAGGTCTACGAGATGCTGATCTCCATAGGCAAAGAAGTGGCGGAACGTGGCCGTTTGGCCGGGACAGAGACCGGCCATTAAGAGCGAAATCGCGGTCCAAACTATCCGCTTCATTCTGCACCATTCATTTGCGTTGAACTGGGCGCCGAAGTTAGGAGAACAGACCAATCAATATTCGAGATTACGCCATCGCGGTTCAAATCGTGAAGATGATTGTAATTGAAAGTTGTCATATCATTGCTTGGGACGTAAACTCTAACTTGAGCCCCTAACCGAGCGTCCATTTCACTTAGATCCGAACCTGGTCCGACAGTCCGCTTTAAAGAATTGTTCTCATTCACATCGCCATAAGCGATCTTCAAATCCTGCCAATTCCCGAGACCAGCGGAGAGGCTCGTGCCCCACGCGATATAGTTGAAGGAACTTTCACCGCTAGGAGTGCCCGAGGGAACGACGATCGGTTCGCCATCCAAGAAGAGCTTCTTCCACAACCCCGCCTCTGTCCGGACATACACGTACTTCCACGCGCTGGGAAGCTTAATCGCAAAGCGACCATCTTGGTCAAGCACGGTGCGGAACACCTTTTGCCCCCGCGTCGACGACCTGACCGATCGCCTCAACAAGTCCACCACCACTGCAAAACACTGACCACGCCTCTATTCTATGGCAACGGTGCACATTACGACGCACTCAGCCCAACCTTCCCGCAAAAATACTGGCCCGCGCGCCGAGTTGGGTCTTTCGGCATGCGTCCCGACGCCGCGCAACGTATTCTCCTCTGTAGGAAAACAATGAAGAACATTTGGCGAGTCGTGATCATTGGCGTTTTGGCGATCATTGCCTTCAACATCGTTATCGGGCTGCTCGGAACCGTGCTCGGTTTCGCGTTCAAGGTGCTCATTCCGCTGGCCGTGCTGGGTGTGGTGGTGTACGCCATCTACAGCATGAGCGGCGGCAAGTCACTGGGCGGCCGCAACGGCAAATACTTGCCTTAATCGACCGAGCCGCGAGCCTCGACGGCCGCGTCGTCGAGCAAACCGGGAATGGGGCGGATCACGATCTGCCCCTTTTTGATGTCAATTTTCAGGACGAATTCGCGGACCATGGGGATCATGTTCTCGCCGGTGACAATGAGGTCCTGCGCGGGACCGGCCAAAATCCGGTCCACTTTGCCCACCACTTGCCCGCTTTCGAGCACGAGGCTGAGGCCCTCCAGGTCTTGCGTGTAGTATTCGTCTTCGTAGAGCTCGGGGCGATCGTCGGCGGCGACGCAAACGCTTTCCCACTTGAGCGCCTCGGCCTGCTCCACCTTGGTGATGCCCTTGAGCTTGAGGCGCACCTGGCTCTTGTGCACCTGAACATCGAGGATTTCGTACGGGGTTTCCAGCACGAACACGGTGTTGCCGGGTTCAAACCGCTCCGGGAAGTCGGTCATCGGCGCGACCTTGACCATGCCCTTGAGGCCGAACTCGCCGACAATCTGACCGATGATCATGAATTTGGCCTCGTCAACCCTTTGGGGGCGACGAGGCCGACTCGATGCGTGTCCGGAAACGACTTTCTTCAAGCCCGTTAGTCAGTAACGACTTTGACGTAGGCTCGCTCGCGATTCTTGGCGGCGACCGCGCTTACCACAAAGCGCACCGCTTGAATGACGCGACCATTTTTGCCGATGACCTTGCCGACATCGTTCGGGGCGACCCGAACGTGATAGGTCAAGCCATCGCGGTCATGCTCTTCTTCCACCGAAACTGCTTCCGGTTCGGCGACGAGGAGTTCGACGATCTTTTGAACGAGTTGTGCGCTCATAAAGTGTGTGCCAGCTTAGGCTTCAGCCGGAGCTTCGGCGGTTTCAGCCTCGGTCACCGGGGCTTCGGCCACGGGTGCTTCGGCAACCGGAGCTTCGGCGGCGGGTGCTTCCACGGCGACAGGCGCTTCAGCCACGACTTCTTCCGTCTTGGCTTCGGCCTTAGCCTTTTCCACGGTGCTTGCCTTGCTGATGGCGGCGGTTCGCTTGTCCAGGCTCTTGTACTTGGCCTTGGCGCCGGGGCGTTGCTCAAAGAACTTGTCGAGCACGCCGGCGGCCTTCAACATGTAGGCCACGGTCTCGGTGGGTTGAGCGCCGCTGAGAAGCCACTTGAGGGCCTTCTCTTCGTTAATCTGAGTTCGGTTGGTGCTCGCCGTGGGGTTGCTGGTACCCACAATGTCGATGAACGCCCCATCTCGGCCCGCGGCGCTCTTTGCCACCACGATGCGGTAGAAGGGTCGTCCCTTGCTGCCCATTCTTCGTAATCGAATCTTAACCATAAGTCTTTGTTTCCGGTCCGCAATCACCGCCGCGGCTTGGGCATTTTCATTTTGCCCATCGCCTTAAACGTGCGACGCATTTCATAAAGCTGTTTGACCAGCGCGTTCACTTCTTCCACGGTCGTGCCCGAGCCAATTGCAATTCGCTTTCTTCTTGAACCATTAAGTATATCCGGATTTGATCTCTCTTTGGCGGTCATGCTCAAAATGATCGCCTCGACCCGGTAAATCTGCTCGTCCTTGATGCTATCCATCGCGCCTTCGGGCAACATGCTGGTGACGCCGGGGATCATGCCAAGGATCTTTTTCCAGCTTCCCATCTTGCGCATCATCGCGAATTGCTGGAGCAGAGTATTGAAGTCCACGGCCCCGCTCTTCACGGTCTTTTCCATCGCCATGGCGTCCTCTTGCGAAATCGCTTGCTCCGCCTTTTCGATGATGCCCATGACGTCGCCCATGCCGATGATGCGCTGCGCCATGCGCTCGGGATAAAACTGGTCAAGCGCGTCGGTCTGCTCGCCGATGCCGATAAAGCGCACCGGCACGCCGGTGGATTCGCGCACGCTGAGCACGGCCCCGCCGCGCGCATCGCCATCGAGCTTGGTAAAGATAGTGCCGGTGACTTGCAGCCGCTCGTGGAACGCTTGCGCGACATTCACGGCCTCTTGTCCGGTCGTGCTATCCAGCACCAAAAACACTTCGTTCGGCTTAACCGCCTTCGCGACGTTGCCAATCTCGGTCATTAGTTCGGCGTCAATGCTCAGGCGGCCAGCGGTATCCACTACCAGCACATCGTTGAACATGTGTTTGGCCCGGGCGAGCGCGGCCTCGGCCACTTGCACCGGACTTTGGCCGGGTTCGCCGACGAACACCGGCGCTTCGACCTGCTCGCCAAGAACCTGGAGCTGCGTAATCGCGCCCGGACGCTGGAGGTCGCACGCGGCGAGCAGCGGCTTTTTGCCTTGCTGCTTCAGCCAGCGCGCAAGTTTGGCGGTGGTGGTGGTCTTTCCCGAACCCTGCAAGCCGCACATGAGGATTACGGTCGGC
Source organism: Chthonomonas sp. (assembly GCA_016788425.1). NCBI lineage: Bacteria > Bacillati > Armatimonadota > Chthonomonadia > Chthonomonadales > Chthonomonadaceae > Chthonomonas > Chthonomonas sp. The sequence continues at coordinate 289,232 of JAEURQ010000002.1, read as the reverse complement.
GGGGCCGAGCCCCAATTCATGCGCACTTCGTCGCCGCCGAGCATCTCGACGACCTCGTCCTTGACGATCTTGATGAGGGTTTGGTCGGCGTTGAGGCTGCCGTAGACTTCCTCGCCGACGGCCTTTTCCTTCACGCGGGCGATGAACTTCTTAGCGACCAGGATGTTGACATCGGCTTCCAGCAGCGCAATCCGGATTTCCCGGAGCATTTCGGTGACGTCGTCCTCAGTGAGGCGCCCCTTGCGGCGAAGGTTGGCGAACACGCCAGTGATCCGGCGCGTGAGGTTGTCGAGCATGGAATGAGTTTACCAGCCGGGCCTGCCTGGCCCGGCTGGCGAAAGCCCGCGACTAGGCGCGCAGAGCTTGGTCGAGGTCGGCGATCAGGTCATCGATGTTTTCGATGCCGATGCTGAGGCGGACAAAGTCGGGCGTGACGCCCGTGCTCAGCTGTTCGTCAGGGTTCAGCTGCTGGTGCGTGGTGCTCGCCGGGTGAATGACCAGCGACTTGGCGTCGCCGACATTCGCCAGGAGCGAGAACACCTGCAGGTTGTCAATGAACTTGATCGCCGCATCGTAGCCGCCGCGAACGCCGAAGCCGAGGATGCCGCCGAACAAGCCGCGCGGGTGATAGTATTCGGCGCGGGCGTGGTCCTTGTGCCCCGGCAGGCCAGGATAGTTGACCCAACTGACCAGCGGGTGCGAGGCGAGGAACTCGGCCACCTTTTGCGCGTTGGTGCTATGCCGCTCCATGCGCAGGTGCAGCGTCTCGATGCCTTGCAGAATCTGCCACGCGTTGAATGGCGAGATGCACTGACCCTGGTCGCGCAGCCCTTGGACGCGCGCCTTGAGGCCGAACGCCACGTTGCCGAGGCCGGGGAAATCGCCGAAGACTTCCCAGAATTTGAGGCCGTGGTAGCTCGGGTCGGGCTCGGTGAAATTCGGGAAACGGCCACTGGCACCGTAATCGAAGTTGCCGCCATCCACAATGATGCCGCCGATGCTGGTGCCGTGGCCGCCGATGAACTTGGTGAGCGAGTGGATGACCACCGCCGCGCCATGCGCGATCGGGTTAACGAGATAGGGCGAGGGCAGCGTGTTATCCACGGCCAACGGAATGCCGTACTCGCGACCGATGTCGCTGATCGCCTTGATGTCGAGCGTGTCGAGCTTGGGGTTGCCGACAGTTTCGCCGTAGAACAGCTTCGTTTTGTCCGTCACCGCCGCGCGGAACGCGTCGGGATCGTTCGGGTCAACGAACTTGACCGTGATGCCCATCTTCGGCAGCGTGTAGTGCAGCAGGTTGTAAGTGCCGCCGTACAGCGAGTTGCTCGCCACGATCTCGCCGCCCGCTTCCACCAGGTTGGTGATCGCGAGAACCTCCGCCGCTTGCCCGCTCGCGGTCGCCACCGCGTGGGTGCCGCCTTCGAGCGCCGCGACCCGCTTCTCCAGCGCGTCTGTGGTCGGGTTCATCAGGCGGGTGTAGATGTTGCCGAACTCTTGCAGACCGAACAGGCGTGCGGCGTGGCTCGTGTCGTCGAACACGTAGCTGGTGGTTTGGTAAATCGGGATGGCCCGCGACTTGGTGGTCGGGTCGGGCGACGTGCCGCCGTGAAGCGCAAGCGTCTCAAAGGCGGGATTCTTGGTTTTGGTTTCAGTGCTCACTCGTCTATTATGACGAATCTTTCCCGAAATTTTCTCCCGTTTGCGGATTAAAATTCGGTTAACGCCCGTTTGCCGAGACGTTAACCGAATAAAGTTAGCGAAACACCTACTTGCCGCGGAAGGAATCGGCGATCGGGCCGAGGATCGACTTCATTTTTTCCTTGTCCGTGCCCTTAGGCGCGCTGTAAGTAATCACGTGCTGCTTGCCGCCTTGCACGGCCAGCACGGCGATCATGTCCATCCCCATCATCGTGTAGGTTAGCGCCGCTGAGTTTGGCAATGTGGTCAGCCCCTTCACTTCCTCAGCGGTGGGGTCCATTGATTTCATCTGCTTGATGTTGGCTTCGATAATTTGCTCGACTGAGGCATTCGCGGGCATGGACACGACGTTGATGTTGGCGAAGACGCCGGGCTTGGAGTTGTCTGCGTCAAAGGCGAAGAAATTCACCATGGACCGCATCTTCTCCATATCGGCGGCGCGCACCTCAAACTGGGTTCCTTTCAGCTTGGCCTTCACCGCCGCCGCATCCATTTTCTCCAGGTCAATCGGAACCCAGCTACTCGGGATCGTCATCGTGAAACCGGACGTGTCGACATTGGGCGGAGCCGTTGTTGATGCCGCCGGAGCCATGGACTCCTTTTCCTTCGAACCACAACCGATGGCGAGGAGAGCGACAAAAGCGAGAGGTGCGTAACGCATACGATGTTGTAGCAAATCGGACCGGCGAAACGCAAGGCACAACTAACCGGGTCGGTTCCTACGTCTACACTTACTGCATGCACGACATCACGGCTGAATTCAGCGTCACCGAACTTGCCGCACCCGTGGAGTTAAGGGTGATTCCCCGCCTCGTGGTCGGCGGAAAGACCGACATTGGCCGCGTCCGCGAGGTCAACGAGGATAAGTTCGAGTTTTATATCCCCAACGATGAGGCACAGTTGGCCTCGCGCGGCTCGGTGTTTGTGGTGTGTGACGGCATGGGCGGGCATGCCGCCGGGCAGATTGCCAGCGAAACCAGCGCCAAAACATTTATCGATGCCTACTACCAGCACATTGGGAGCGATCCCGAAGAGGCGGCCCGCTCCGCGATTCATGTCGCCCAGCGGTTTATTCTCAACATCCAGGCGACGATTCCGCAGCGACGCGGCATGGGCACGACCCTCGAAGCGGTCGCGATTTGCCAAGACAAGGCCATCATCGTGCACGTTGGCGACAGCCGCATTTACCGCGTTCGCGACGCGAAGTTGGAGCGCGTCACTCACGACCATAGTTGGGTGCAGGAGATGGTGGACGGCGGAATCATGTCCGAAGAGGCAGCGGAACTGCATCAGAACCGCAACGTGCTGACCCGCTGCATCGGCCACGAGCAAGATTTCCGGCCCGACGTGTTCACCCTCGATTTGGTTCCTGGCGACACGTTCTTGCTGTGCTCCGACGGCGTGACCAAGTGCGCGAGCGAGGAGCGGATTTCCGCGATTATGAGTGGCGGTGCGCCCAGCCAACAGGCATGGGACCTAATTCAGGTCGCAATGATGGGCGGTGGCCATGATAACGCCACCGCCCTGATTGTTCACATCTCCGCGATTGACGCGGTTACTTGATCGACCCGCCGATCCGCTTGAGCAGATCGTACATGTACTCGTAGTACTCGTCGTTGTGGTCGTGCGCGTTCTTGCCGTCCTTTTCGTGACCGTGATCTTCGCCAAACGGGAAGTAATGGCGAGCCGCACCCACCGGCGGAGCGAGCACTTGCAGCGTCTGTTGAGTGACCGGCAAGCGACCCATGAGTTCGGGCGCGTTGGCCACGTAGAGCGCGACCGATGCGGCGTTGCTTGAGCTCTGCGTCAGGTACTCCTCAATCGAGTTCTCCGGCTTGTCGTTTTGCGTGTGCCACACGTAGCCATAGTCGGCGCGACCCGATTCGATGGTGAAGAACGCGGGAACGCCGGCCCACACGAACGGCGCGTGGTCGCTGCTTCCGCCGCGAGGCACGGCCGGGCTGGTCGGGAGCGTCATCGGCAGGTTCGGGAAGGCCCTTTGCGTCGGCGCAATCGCCGGTTCGAGCATCGCCTTCATTTCGGGCAGGATGTTGTAACCGCCTTGGTAGTTCGTCCCGCCATCGTCGTTGAACACGGCACTGATTTTGCCGAGCTCGGCCTTATGCTTCTCGACGTAGGCGCGCGATCCGAGCAAGCCTTGCTCTTCCCCACTCCACAGAATGAAGCGAATCGTGCGTTTGGGCTTCACGCCGCTCTTGGCGAGCAAGCGCGCGGCTTCGAGCGTAACGCTCGAGCCGGTGCCGTTGTCATTGGCGCCGACTGAACCCGGGCCGTTCCACGAATCGAAGTGGCCGCACACGATCACCATTTCGTCCGGCTTTTCCGAGCCCGGCAGATCGGCGATGACGTTGTACTGCGGGACCGGACCCTTCACAAAATGGTTTTCGATATTGAGTTCGAGCGTCGGTCCGCCGCGTCGGTAAGCCGCAACCAGCGCCTTCATGTCGCTCTTGCGAATGCGCACTTCGGGCACGGTCGGAAGCTTGTCCCAGGTGAGGCCCGTGAAGCGACCGCCGGTGTGAACGCGTTCATCGCTCGTGCCGTAGATTCGGCCCGCAAGCGGCATTTCGGCAAGTGCCCTTTCAACAGCACCCGCTTCGCCTTGCGGTCCGCGAAGGCCGCTGGTGCGGGTCATGATGACCCACTTGCCGGGCAGAGTCGCCTTCATCTTTTCGAACTCTTCCATGGTTTCCGGTTGGAGCACGGGTTGAACCATCTGCTTGCCCGCCGTTCCGGGCGTCCACGCCGGGGTGGTGAATTGGAATTCAATGTTCCAGGGCGCGGTCATGCGCACCACTTGGTTTTTGCCGCGGTAGAAGCCGACCGGAACTTCGCCCCACTTTTCGAGCTGCACGTTCTTGAGACCCCACGACTTAAACTGGCCGACCGCCCATTCTTGAGCTTTCGCCAGATTCGGCGAGCTGGTCAAGCGCGGACCAAACTTGCCGGTAAATGTCTTGAGGTGCTTGTACGCTTGGTTTTGCGACTTGCCAAGTTGGATCACCTTTTCTTGATCGGCGGCCGTGTTCTGCGCGTAGGCGAGAGTCGAGCCCAAAGCGACGAGGAGAGCGAGGGTACGCATGTTCTTACTATAGACACTTTTTGCCCAGTTCGGCGCGAAATCTTGCGAGATTACAAACCAGTAAACTAAGGATATGAGTCTTGGTACCTTTCGATACCCGCTTCCTCCAAACGAACCCGTTCTCAATTACGCGCCGGGCAGCCCCGAGCGAAGCCGGTTGCAAGCTGTCCTCCGCGAGTTGAAATCGGAGTCGGTGGACGTGCCGATGATCATTGACGGCAAGGAAGTGCGGACCGGCAACACCAAGACGATTCATCCGCCGCACGAAATTGCGCACACGCTGGGCGAATTCCACGCTGGCGACCGCACCCATGTCGAAGCGGCGATTGCCGCCGCTCTGAAGGCTCAGCCCGCGTGGGCCGCGATGCCCTGGGAGGAGCGAGCGGCGATCTTCCTTAAGGCAGCCGACCTCATCGCCACGAAGTATCGCCCGTACATGAATGGCACCACGATGCTCGGCCAAAGCAAAACGGCGTACCAAGCCGAGATTGACGCGGCCTGCGAGATCATTGACTTCCTGCGATTTAACGTACACTTTTTGAGCGAAATTTATACACAGCAGCCGATTAGTGGGCCTGGCATGCACAACCGCCTGGAGTATCGCCCGCTTGAAGGTTTTGTCCTCGCGGTCACCCCGTTCAACTTCACCGCGATCGGCGGGAACCTGCCCACCGCCCCGGCCATGTGCGGCAATGTGGTCGTTTGGAAACCAGCCAACACGCAAATATATTCTGCGCAGATGTTCATGCGCATCCTGCTGGAAGCCGGTCTGCCCGACGGCGTGATTAACCTGGTGTTTGTGGATGGCCCGACCATCGGCGACGTGTGCTTCAACAACCGCGACTTCGCCGGGGTGCACTTCACCGGCTCGACCGGCGTGTTCAACCGCATGTGGGCGACCATCGGCGCGAACATGAGCAACTATCGCAGCTACCCGCGCATCGTCGGCGAGACCGGCGGCAAGGACTTTGTGATCGCGCACCCCTCGGCCGACGCCGATGTTGTGGCCACCGCGCTGCTGCGCGGGGCGTTCGAGTTTCAGGGCCAAAAGTGTTCGGCGGCGAGCCGCGCCTACCTGCCCAAGAGCCTGGCCAGCGCCGTGCTGGACAAGATGAAGAGCGAAATGGCGACCTTCAAGATGGGCACACCGGAAGATTTCGGCAACTTCATCTCGGCCGTGATTGACGAGAAATCATTCGACAGCATCGCGAGCTACATTGACGGAGCCAAGAAGGACTCGAATGTAGAAGTCGCCATAGGAGGAAACTATGACAAATCGAAGGGCTACTTCATCGAGCCGACCGTGCTCGTGACCAAGAACCCGCAATCCACCACCATGTGCGAGGAAATCTTCGGGCCGGTCCTGACGGTGTACGTCTACGACGACGCGAAATGGAGCGAAACGTTAAGGTTGGTGAACGAAACTTCACCATATGCATTGACGGGCGCCGTGCTTTCGCGCGACCGCGAGGCCGTAGTTGAAGCTACCAACGCTCTGCGCAACGCCGCCGGTAACTTCTACATCAACGATAAGCCGACCGGTGCTGTGGTTGGCCAGCAGCCCTTCGGTGGAGCCCGCGCAAGCGGCACCAACGACAAGGCGGGCTCGGCGCTGAACCTCTACCGCTGGCTAAGCGCGCGAACGATCAAGGAAACCTATAATCCGCCGACGGACTACCGGTACCCGTTCTTGCAAACCGAGTAGGGGCTAGAAGCCGATTGGCATGACCCACTTCACGGCTAGCCGCGAGCGGAAGCTGGGTGCGTTCGGGTCGCCGAGGATGACGTAGATTTCGCTCCCGGCGAACCCCGCCTCGCGATAAGCGAGGTAGCTGTTCGTCTGCGTACCATTTCGAACCAGGCGGGCCGAGAGGCTACGCTTGGGGTCGAACTGCCAGCTCGCGGTTCCGATCATTTGCGATGCCACGGGACCGAACTCCTCCTGATACCAACTGAGTCCAAGGTCGAGATTCTTGATCGGACGGCGGCGGATTCCGGCGCTATACGAGCGGGTGGATTGGGTGCCGCGGGCGCCGGTTGAATATCCCAGAGACAGGCTGTTGTACGGGTCGCGTCGGCTGAACGAGTACTCGGTGGCCAAGATTCGGTCGGTGGCATCGGGGAATTGAACCGAGGCGTAGGTCATGGAGAACGTGTGGAAGCTGCGAAGGCTGGCGAACATGTCCAGTTGGACGCCACGCTGCTGAACCTTCCCATCGAACTGGCGATCGTCAATGAGGGTGCTCGTCGCCCCATAGCTTTCGAGCGCGCCCTTCGTTGGATTGAGCGCATAGCTGGTCACCCAAAGCGGCCCGGCGAAGCCAACAAACGAAGCAAACCCGAGGTACGGACGGTAGTTCGTGGGGACGCTGCGGTAACTGAGCAGCGACGACAGGTTCGGCGCTTTCAGAGTTCCGCTCATTTGGTAAGCGCTTGCGTCATCGCCCACTCGATTCAGGCGACCGAGTTGGCCGCTGAGCGAAAAATTGCCGAAGCGCTTGGTGCCGGCCATGCCCATCAGGGTTTCTTTTCGATTCTCGTCCTGGTGGGCGGTCGCAAACGCGCTGACGGCACCTTGGCCGGCGAACGTTCGCTGGACCTTCCCGACGAAATTGAACTCGTTGTCGGGCGAAAGAGCGGCGAACGCGCCGAGCTGCGTGTTCGGGTTCAGTTGACCATAGACCTTGGCCGCGGAATCTATCTCGCGGATGCGGCGAGAATAGAATCCGGAGCCCATGCCGCCGCCGGTCATGACGTTGAAGTATTGGTCGCCCTCCGCGAAAAACGGGCGGCGATCGGATTGATATCGCTCGGTGCGGGTGAATCCGACGGCCTCCACTTGCTGCTCGATATTTTGGAAGTCCGGATAGAGAGTGCCGATGCCGGTCATGGTGCTCGACAGCTTCACCTTGGCGTCGAGGCCGACGCGCAGGCGTTCAAAGCTCGGGTCTTGTCGACCTTCCAGCAGACCGTACGCCAGAATCTGGGGCTTACGGTCCGAGGTGCCGGCGGGCAACTGCACTCCTTGCCAAAGGGCTTCATTCTCCGGTTGCGCCGGGCGTCCCATTTCGTTCCAAACGTCGGTCCGTGCGATGGCCGCGTGACGCCGCTCAAAGTTGATCGAGAGATCGCGTGTCCCTTGCGGACGGTCCAAGATCGCCCATGGAATCTCCATCTCCACCGTGTAGCCGCCCTCCCAACGCTTGGTCGCCGCTTTCCAACGGCCCCGCCACTCGCGCTTTTCGGCGCGTCCTCCGCCGATGACTTCGGTTTGCGTGCCGATCGCGTTCACGCGGAACAACGACTCAAAACCCGAGCGCGCGTTGAACGGATCAATGGCGAAAGTGACGTGATCGTCGTTGGCAAAACTAGCACCGGGAAGCACTTCGCGGGCGACAATCTGGCTGGGGTCGGGATGCGAGCACCGGAACGCGACATAAACCGCCTTCGCGTCGTAGCCGAGCCACACCTCGGTTTTGAATTGGCTGGGTTCTTGGCTGAGAATGTCCACGAACCCCTCGCCTGGTTTCAGCGCGGCCCAGGTAGCATCGGCGAGGTCGCCATCAATAACCGGCGGAGCGATGACCTTTTCGCTCGGCCAACGCCGCGCGGATTCCGCGTGCGCGAACGGCGTCATTAAAGCCGCGAGGAAAGGGAGCCAAATTTTCGAGTGAAGTGCCACACCAGCGCTACAACACCTGCCTCAAATTTGGTTCCCCCTTCTATTACAAATTGTAAGTCCGAAAGGTGCGAGCGAAAAAAGAGCCAGCCGAATCCGGCTGGCTCCTGTTGTTTTGGCTTAGACCGTGGCTTTCATGCGCTGCATGATCTGATCGAGGAACACCTGGTTGGTTGGCGTCTTCTTCAGCAGCTTGATCAGCTGATCGGTGGCTTCGACCGTGTTTTGCTGGTTCGCCAGCAAGCGGTGAAGTTGGATCACGCCTTCCAGTTGGTTCGGCGCGAACAGCTTCTCTTCGTGGCGAGTCGAGCTGCGGCGCACGTCGATCGCCGGCCAAATGCGGCGCTCGGCGAGTTCGCGGTCCAGCACGATTTCCATGTTGCCGGTGCCCTTGAATTCTTCAAAGATCGCGTCGTCCATCTTGGAGCCGGTGTCCACCAGTGCGGTGGCGATGATCGTGAGCGAACCGCCTTCCTCGATGTTGCGGGCCGCACCAAAGAATCGGCGTGGGCGATAGAGTGCGGCGGGATCCAGACCACCCGAGAGCGTACGGCCCGAGGGGTTGATGGTCAGGTTCGAGGCGCGGCTCAAGCGGGTGATCGAGTCGAGCAGAATCACAACATCCTTGCCGGATTCCACGAGGCGCTTGGCTTGCTCAAGGCAAAGCTCGGTGACGCGCATGTGGTTGTCGGCGGGTTCATCAAACGTCGAGCTGATGACTTGACCCTTGACCGAACGGCGCATGTCGGTGACTTCTTCCGGTCGTTCGTCCACGAGCAAAACCAGCAGGCTGATCTCGGGGTGATTCGCCGAGATGGCGGCGGCAATCGTCTTGATGATGGTCGTCTTCCCAGCCTTGGGCGGGGCGACGATGAGGCCGCGCGAGCCCTTGCCGATGGGAGCGATGAGGTCAATGACGCGGGCCGGAATGTTCTCCGGATTGATCTCCATGCAAATGCGCTCCTCGGGGAAAAGCGGCGTCAGCGAGTCGAAATTGCGGCGGTTTTGGCTCATCGTGTGAGCCGTGCCGAATCCGTTGACCGATTCCACGCGGAGCAGGCCGCGGTACTTTTCACCTTCTTTGGGTTGGCGAACCAGACCAAACACGGTGTCACCGGAGCGCAGACCGAACTTCTTGACCTGGGCTTGCGAAACGTACACGTCGTTGTTGCTCGGCACGTAGTTCTCGCGGCGAAGGAATCCCCAGTTGTCGCTGCCGAGGTCAAGAATGCCTCGGGCGTACTCCATGGTTTCTTCGGAAGTCGTGCGGATGAGAATCTCTTCGACGATCACGGAGCGGTCGGCTTCGGGGGTCATCTTGAGCTTCTTGACGACCTTCATTAGCTCGGCGTCGGAAAGCTGTTCGTAATGGTTGTAATCAAGCTCGGGCAAGTTTTCGAGGTCGGCCACGTCGGTTTGTGGCAGCCCCTCTTTCGGCTTGTTAGTGCGGCCTGTGCCGCGGCGGCGCGAACCGCTCTCGCTCTTACGTGGACGGAAGGTAGGACTCATAAGGAGTTTGTCTCGGGAAGTTTTCGTCGGCATCTAGCCAACAAGGCTTTGGGGGAAGCCGCTCTCTTCAGGATTCGTGGAGAACAGCAATATACGGGAGGGTTCGAAACCGTTCGCCGTAATCTAGGCCATATCCTACCACAAAAGCGCTCGGAATGTCGAATCCAACATATTTGACGAGCGCATCGTGCTCAATGGCTTCGGGTTTTCGTAGGAGCGAGCAAACTTCCAGGGAGCGGGGTCGCCGCACTTCGAACAATTCTTTCAGGTGCTTGAGGGTGAGCCCGGTGTCCACGATGTCTTCGACGATGAGCACGTGCTTGCCCTCCATGGTGGTGTCGACATCCTTGCGGATCTGCACCACGCCCGAGGTTGACTTTTGGTCGTGATAGCTACTCACCTGCACGAATTCGATGCTGGCGTTGAGGCCAAGATTGCGCGCGAGGTCGGCCAGAAAGAGGTAGGAGCCCTTGAGCACGCCCACGAGGAGCACGTCTTCGTCGCCGTAGTCGGCGCGGATTTGGGCGGCCAGGTCTTTGACCCGAGTGAGGATTTGATCCTCCGTCAGCAGAGGTTCAAGCCATTCACCCGGGAGCAAACTCATCGTGAAATACTTTTTACCTTGTACTTCATTTTGCCGGCCGGGGCGAGGAACTCAATGGTTTCGCCCGGCTTGGCGCCCATCAGGGCCAGACCCATCGGCGACTCGTCGCTAATCAGGTCTTCGTCCGGATTCGCTTCAATGGAAGCCACGATGCGCACCGCAAACTCAATGCTCCGGTTGGCATCGCTCACCGTCACCAGCGAGCCCGGGCCCACGTGGTCGGTCGGAATCGCGTCCATGTCCAGGATGTGGGCGTTCGCAAAGAACAATTTGAGTTCCTTAATGCGATCTTCCACGAGCTTTTGCTCAAATTTGGTTTCGTCGAGTTCCTGGTTGTCTTCGCTGAACTCGCCGTGATCCTTGCTCTCGCGCAGTCGGTCGGTGATTTCGGCGCGACGAACCGTCGTCAGGTAATCAAGTTCGGTCGTGAGCCGGGCATGACCTTCCGGCGTGAGGAATACCGGCCCCCCGAAGACCGCCGATTCCGAGTAGGTCTCCACATATTGCGTTTCTAATTCAGGCCGTTCCATGTCCATACTTGACCGCGTCATTATAGCTAGCGATACGTACGATGTGGTGGACTTATTGCAAAAGCTTTCCACACCCTGCCGCTTTTTCGATTTGCGCGGTAACGTTACTAACGTGATGAGTGCCGCCAGGGTTCGCTGTTTCGCGAGCGTTCCTTTGTTTTTTTCCATAAGTTGGGCCCAAAGTGGCAGTGAGGCCGCCGAAACCCTTGTAAATGCGGTGCCCCCGCAGGTCCTCATCACCATCACGCGGCACCCGACCGGCGCCGACCTCGTGACACTCGCGCCAGTGGGCTCCGGCTACACTAGCCAGGACATGGTGGTGCTGTGCAACCGCATCGGCGAACTCACCGGCGACCCCGCGCGAGGCGTGCAGGTGGTGAGCACGCGCATGGGCGCCGACGACAAACTGAACTTCTATCGGGCCAGCTTCGCCACGTCGGGCCTGATCAATCGCGAGACCGGTGAGTTCAACCTGCAGACCATCGCGCGCGCCGTTGCCCCGGCGCCCGGCAAGTTCACCTCGCTGATGGTGAGCCTGCCCGGCGAAGGCCCGAACCAGCGTACGATTCGCACGTTTGCCAACGAAAGCGCGGCCATGGCGGGGCGGTTCATTCAGACTCCGGCGACGATGGAGTACCGCATTCGACTCTTCACCTCCGACCCGGCCAAGATCGTGATTCCGAGCGACCTGAAGGCCATAACTCCGTCCAGGAAAAAGGAATCTGTGCCGGAAAAGCGAACCAATTGGCCCCTGTTTGCCATCATCGGAATGTGTTCGGTGGGGGTGGGCCTTTTGGTATACTCGCGCCTGCTGGCCATCGCAAATTTGCGAAAGCGATAAATACCCATGAGCACTCTTACTTTCAACATGCAAGACCTGTGTCGCATTGCTTACGAGCACAATGCTTCGGACGTGCTCGTGAAGGCCGATTCGCCGCCCATGATGAAGCAGTACAGCGTCATTCGGCCCTTGCCGGGCGAGTGGCCCACGCTCACCGGTGACCAAGTTGGCAACCTGCTGGGCCAACTGATGAGTCAGCGTCAGCAAAAGATTTTCGAAGAAACCCACGAAATGGACCTTGCCTTCCAGGTAGAAGACAAGTGCCGTGTGCGGACCAACATTTACCGCCAGCGCAACGCGCCGGCCGCCGTTTGCCGGGTCATTCCGCTCAAGATTCGCACGCTGGAAGAACTCGGGCTACCGCCGGTTCTCGCCGAAGTCACCAAGCACCGCCAAGGTCTGGTGCTCGTCACTGGACCGACGGGTTCGGGAAAGACCACCACTCTCGCCGCCCTGATTGACATCATCAACCAGGCTCGCGAGTGCCACATCGTTACGGTTGAAGACCCGCTCGAAATCGTCCACCCGGATAAGAACTCGTACGTCAGTCAACGCGAGGTCGGGATCGACACGCTTGACTTCCAACCGGCCCTTCGCGCCGTCGTCCGGGAAGCGCCCGACGTCATCCTGATCGGTGAAATGCGCGACGTCATCACCATGAACGTCGCTCTGCAAGCCGGTGAAACCGGCCACTTGGTCTTCTCCACCGTTCACACCGCGAGCGCCTACGAAACGCTGGACCGTGTCATCAACATGTTCCCGCCGCACGAAAAGCTCTACCTGTGTCAACGGATGGGCAACGCGCTTCGCGCAATCGTCGCCCAAAAGCTGGTGCCCCGCATCGATGGCGGACGCGTCGTGTGCAACGAAATTCTTATCTGCACCCCGACCGTGACCAAGGCGATTGAAGACGGGCAGTTTGGCGAAATTTACACGCACATGAACGAAGGCGCTTTCTGGGGCATGCAAACCATGAACCAGTGCCTTGCGCGCTACGTGAAGGCGGGCATCATCGCCGAAGAAGTGGCCCTGGTCTATGCCGGTGTCGTTTCCGAGCTCAAGCAGCTCCTTCGCCAGTAGATTCATGGCTCAGCGAGTCGTCGTTACGGGGGCCTCGTCCGGCATCGGACGGGGCCTCGCCGTTGCTTTGGCCCCCGGAAATCACTTGCTGATTCATGGGCAAAACCGCGAACGCCTTGCCGAAACTGCGTCTTTGTGCGGAGCGGCAAACGAGATCCGATCGGCGACCAGCGACCTCACGATGGGTTTTGATTCCTTGTTGGCCGAGTTCGCCCACCTTAAGAGCGCGGCCCCAATTGTGCTGGTGCACTGCGCCGGCGTGTTTTTTCCGCAACCCCTGGCCGACATGCCGCTCGACCGGCTCCACAAGACGTTGGCGCTGAATCTCACCGCGCCGATTGAGCTCACGCACACGTTGTGGCCGCGAATTTGCGAGGTCGGGGGAAAGGTGCTGTTTGTCTCCAGCGTGGCGGCGAGCACCGCCTTTGAGGGTTCGACGGTCTACGGCGCGAGCAAGGCCGGCCTCTCGCAGTTTGCGCGGACGCTTGCGCTCGAAGCGCCGCCCACCGTCGGCGTGCACGTGTTTGAGCCCGGACCCATCGACACGCCGCTTTGGCAACGTCAGAGTTTTCGTCCCGATGGGATGATGTCGGTGGACGATCTCGTGGACTCTATGCTTCGCGAATCTGGGTTGCGGTAGCTCGCTGACCCGCCCGCACCCGCCACTCGCGCACTGCGAGCACCACGGCGAACTGCAGACCCATGGTCAGCGCGATGCTGCCCGCCACGCTCGTGTTCAGCGCGGTCGCGAGTCCATAACCCAGCAGGATGCCCGTCGTCGCGAGCACTAGTGAGACCACGCCAAGCGATCGCATGTCGTTGCGGATGAGGCGAGCCGTGGCTGCTGGCGCAACGATGAGAGCAACCACCAGAATGCTGCCGACCACCTCGAAGCTGACCACGCAAACAATAGCCACCAAGATTGTGTGGATGAGGCGAAGCAGGTGCGGGCGGAACCGGTTGATCTGCCCGAAGTCCGGGTCGAATGACGCCATGAGCAGCTCTTTGTAGAGTAGCCAGGTGATGGCCCATGTGGCAAGGAGCGTCGGCACGAGCGTCACGACGGCGGTCGGAATCCTCGCCCCGCCGAGCGCCACGGTTTCGAGCGGAATCATCTCAGCAAGACCATAGAGGACGCATCCGGGATCGAGGTCAACCTGCCCCGCAAAGCGAGTGACGAGCAACGCGCCAAGAGCAAAGAAAATGCTGAACGACGCGCCAAGCGCGGCGTCGCCCGGAATTCCGCGCAAGCGATCCAAGTAGCGGGTCAGAGTCACCGTAAGCACGCCTGAGATTGCCCCGCCAATGACCATCGGAATCGGGTTGCGCGTGCCCGTGACTACAAACGCAAGCACCAAGCCGGGCAGCACGCCGTGACTAATGCCGTCGGCGGTCATTCCTTCGCGTTGCACAACCAGCCAAAGCCCAACGCGCGCGCAAAGCACGCCCGTGAGTAGCAGCGCAACCAGGCTCCACAGAACTAGCGAGTCCACTGCGCCTCCGCCTGCCGTCGCTGGTGCCTACGCGTCCGCCAGGCCGAAAGCAATCCACGCTGCGGCGAGAAGATGATCGCCGCCAGGAAGATCACCGCCGCCGAGAGGATGATAAGCGGGCCGGTTGGCGCCTTCGCGACCCGGTCGCTAATCAGGACTCCGCTCACCGCGCTGACCAATCCGATGCCCGCCGCCAAGCCGACGACACGCCCGTAGCCATCAGCGAGCAAACGCCCGCAAAGCGCGGGCACGATGGTGAGGGCCGCGACGAGCACCACCCCAACCATGGGCAACCCGAGCACGACAATCGCGCCTAAAAGAAAGGTGAGCACCGCCTCGGTAGTGCGTGGTCGGAACCCGTTGAGTTGCGCGAACTCCGGATCGAACACGGTCATGCGGACCTCCTTGCGCAGCGCGATCATCAACAACGCAACAACGACGCCGACGGCAATCAGCACGAAGAGGTCGGCTCGCACCAGACCGGAAGCCTTGCCAAAAAGGAACCCGTCGAGCCCCGCCGCCGAGCCATCGGTCACTGCGTTTTGCACCATCTGCGAGAACATGATCCCCGCGCCGAAAAACGCGGTGAGCACAACCGCAAGGGCCGAATCGCTGCTCACACGAAAGCGGCGAAACACCTGCAAACAGGCGACCGCGAGCAACCCGCTGATGAGCGCGCCCACGAGCAACACAGCCACGGACTTGGAGCGCGTCATCCAAAAGCTCAGCGCCATGCCGGGCAGCGCGGCGTGGGCAATGACATCGCTGGTCAAACCGCGCCGTTGCAACACGATCGGCACGCCCACCGCGCCGCAAACCGCGCCGAGCAAGCCGGCGGTGAGGAGCACAATGAGGGTGTTGTAGGTCATGACGAGCCGAGGAAAAGCGCCTTACCGTAGGCGGCCTTGAGGAGGTCGGGCTGCAACACTTCGCCCGCCCCACCGGCCGCGACCACGCCGCCCTTCACCAGAACGACATGCTGGAAATTTGCCCGCACCGTATCGAGATCGTGGTGCACGGCGAGGATCGTCTTGCCCTCGCGGACCAACTCCGCCAAAAGGTCGAAAATCACTTCTTCCGTGGCCGCGTCCACACCCGCCAAAGGCTCGTCGAGGATCATGAGGTCGGAGGCTTGGACCAGCGCCCGCGCCAGAAACACGCGCTGCTGCTGACCGCCTGAGAGCTGCCCGATTTGCGAATGGGCCAGATCGGCGACGCCGAGCTTGGCGAGCGCCTCGCGGGCGCGCTCACGTTCCGATGCGCCGGGGCGGCGGAACCAGCCGACCTCCCGGTACGTGCCCATAAGCACGACATCGAGCACCTGAATCGGGAAATCCCAGTCCACAGTTTCGCGCTGCGGCACGTAGCTGACGCGCCGAATCGCTTCGCTCAGCGGGTCGCCGAACACGGTGACCTCGCCGATGACGGGCGGCACCAGACCCAAGATGGCCTTGAGGAGCGTGCTCTTCCCCGCCCCGTTCGGGCCGATAATCGCGGTCGCGGTGGCCGCCGGGATCTGCAGATCAACGTCGCGCAAGACCCACTTAGGGCCGTACGCGACGCCGAGATTTTTGACCGAGATCGCCGCGCTCAGCGCAACCCCTCCAAGATGGATTGGGCGTTGGCGCGAACCATTCCGGGGTAGGTGTCGGCGCCCGAGCCCGGCCCGCCCATGGCGTCGCTGTAGAGGCTCTTGCCGAACTTCACCGTCCAACCGCGCGACGCAGCGCCCTCGCGCAACGCCTGCATGTTCTTGGGCGAAACACTCGACTCCGTGAAAATGGTAGGCACGCGCCGGGTGACGATGAGGTCAACCAGCTTGTTGATCTCCTTAAGGCCCGCCTCGGAATCGGTGCTGATGCCCTGCACGGCGTGGACCTCCAGCCCATACGCACGGCCAAAATAGCCGAACGCGTCGTGCGAGGTCACCAAAATTCCCTTCTTGCCGAGGACCGCGAGTTCACCCTTGATCTCAGTGTGGAGTTTCGTCAATTCCTCGTTGTATTCCACGGCGCGCTGGACAAACACGCTGGCTTTGGCCGGGACCTTCTTGCCGAGCGCCTCGGCGACGACCTGACAACCGCTTCGCCAAACGTCCGCGTCGAACCAAATATGCGGGTCGGGAGCCGAGCCAAAGTGCAGCAGCTTGTCTTCCGGCACCCGATCGGTGACCGCGACAACCGCCTTGGTTTGGGCGAGAGATTCGAAGACTTCGGTCATTTTTCCTTCGAGGTGGTGGCCGCTATAGAAGACGATGTCCGCCGCCGCCATGGCGCGGATATCGCCCGGCGATGCCTTATAAAGGTGGGGGTCAACGCCCGGGCCCATCAGCACCTTGAGGTCCACATCCTCGCCGCCGATGCGGCGGACGAGATCGCCGACCATGCCCGTGGTCGCGACGACCGAAATGCGCCCGGGTTTGGATTCCTTGGGCGAACACGAGGCCAGAACGAGGGCGAGACAAAGGGCGAGAAAGGTGCGGAGTGCGTTTATAGCCATGGGTGCAAAATGTAGCCTTAGCTATATTACTCCAAACGGACGAAATATGAGCCGAGCGGATTGGCTCGGCTCGGGATTATTTGCCCAGCGCGTGCTTAAGCACCTGCGAAACGTCCTTGACGAAGATCGCCTTCAGCTTCTCGCGGATGGCTTCGGGCACGTCTTCCATAAAGTCCTTGCGGTTGTCCTCGGGCAGAATCACTGTCTCGACGCCCGCGCGATACGCGGCCAACACCTTTTCCTTGATACCGCCCACGGGCAGAACCGAGCCGGTCAGCGTGACCTCGCCGGTCATGGCGAGCCGTTCGCGCACGGGCACGTTGCGGAAAAGGCTGGTGAGCGCGGTGACCATCGTCACCCCCGCGCTGGGGCCGTCCTTCGGCACCGCCGCCGCCGGCAAGTGAACGTGAATCTCCGACTCCTCAAAATCTTTGAGATTGATTTTGAGAGCGGTCGCATTGGCGCGGACATAGCTCATCGCGGCCGTCACCGATTCCTTCATCACGTCGCCCAGTTGGCCCGTGAGCGTGAGGCCGCGCTTCCCGGGCATTTTGAGGGTTTCGATGAACAGGATGTCGCCGCCGACCGGCGTCCACGCGAGGCCCACCGCCATGCCCGGGCGAAGCTCGCGCTCAGTGATCTCGTCGCGGCTGAAGCGCGGCGCGCCCAGCGCGTCCTCGACGAACTTCGGCGTGATGGTCAGCTTTGTGTTGCGCCCTTGAGCGAACTGCAGCGCCGCCTTGCGGATGACTCCCGCAATCTCGCGCTCCATGTTGCGCACGCCCGCCTCGCGGGTGTAGCCGCGAATAATCGCCAGCGTCGCCTCGCGCTTCAGGGCAATCTTGGACTTCTTGAGCCCGTGCTCCTCAATCTGCTTGTCAATGAGGTGGCGGACCGCGATTTCCAGCTTCTCTTCCTCGGTGTATCCGCCGAGCTCGATGACCTCCATGCGGTCGCGAAGCGGCCCTGGAATCGTGTCGAGGCGGTTGGCCGTGGTGATGAAGAACACCCGGCTGAGGTCGAACGTGCTCTCCAGGTAGTGGTCGCGGAAGCTCGAATTCTGCTCGGGGTCCAGCACTTCCAGCAGCGCCGACGAGGGATCGCCGCGGAAGTCGTTGCCCAGCTTATCGATCTCGTCGAGAATGAACACCGGATTATTCGATTCGCAGCGGCGGATTCCCTGCATGATCTGGCCGGGGAGCGCCCCGATGTAGGTCCGGCGGTGGCCGCGAATCTCGGCCTCATCGCGCATGCCGCCCAACGAGATGCGCACAAACTTGCGATCCATGGCGTGGGCGATGCTCCGCCCGAGCGACGTCTTCCCCACGCCCGGAGGGCCGGCAAAGCAAAGAATCGGCTGCCGCACGGCTTGGTCGCCCTTGAGCTTGCGCACGGCGAGAAACTCGATGATGCGATCCTTGATCTTTTCGAGGCCAAAGTGGTCTTCGTCGAGAATGCGGCGCGCCTCGGCCAGGTCGAGATTGTCTTGGGTGTGCTTTTGCCACGGCAACGAGACCATCACGTCCACGTAGGTGCGCGCGACGGTGTATTCCGGCGAGCCGGGATTCATGCGGCGCAGGCGCTCGAACTCGCGGTTCACCTCGCGCAGCGCGTCGGCGTGCATGCCCGCGTTGTCAATGCGTTCCTTGAGTTCCTGCAGGTCCTCGTAGCGGTCGTCCACCTCGCCGAGTTCGCGCTGAATCGCGCGAAGCTGTTCGCGGAGGTAGTACTCGCGCTGGCTCTTGGTGAGCTCTTGCGAAACCTCGCTATTGACCTTGCTGGCGAGTTCCAGCACGCGCACTTCGCGGCTGATCATCTCGACCAACTTGCGGAGTCGCTGGCGGATGTCCAGGGTCTCCAGCACGGTTTGCTTGTCGGCCAGCGGCAGTGTCATGTGAGCCGCCACGAGGTCGGCCATGCTCGAGGTTTCTTGCACCGCCGAGGTCAACGAGCGCAACTCTTCGGGCATTTGCGGCGACAGCCGAACGGCTTGCTCAAACAATCCCGAAACCGAGCGGCGAAGCGCCTCGACTTCTTCTTGAAACTCCTCGGGCACCTGCGGCTCTTCGATCAGCTCGATGCGAGCGCGAAGGTACGGCTCTTCTTGCACGCGCTCGACAATCCGGAATCGCTGGATTCCCTGCACGATCAGGCGCACGGAATCGGGCATCTTCACCAGCGTGCGAATGATCGCCGCGCACCCGTATTCGAACACGTCCTCAAAACCCGGCTGATCGGTTTGCGCCTTGCGCTGGGCGACCATCCCGATGATGCGGTTGGCGCTGAGTACGCTATCGTCAATCAGGCGCATCGAGGACTCGCGAGAGACGCTGAGCGGGGCGATCAGCATCGGATAGACCACCGAATCGCGCAGCGGGAGCAGGTTGAGAATCTCGGGAATGTCCGGACGCGAGGCTTCGTCGTCGTCCAAATCGGCGACGCCCGCGCCCAGCAAATCGCTATCAACGAGATCGAGTTCGTCGGTCAGCAAATCAAATTCATTTCGGTCAGCCATAGGTTCTAAAGTTCACGTTCGATTCGCTGAATGAGCACAACACGTCGTCGGATTGGTGACGATTCGGCGATGGTTTCGGGCTCGGCCTGCCGCCCCCACACAATCAGGAGGCCGTGGTCGAGCGCGGCTTCGATAGTCGTTGGCACAAGGCGTGCGGTCGGAATGGCGATTCTTCGCTCGAATTCGCCATGCGGAATTTCCAGAATGTGCGGTCGTAGACTTTCGGTCAGGCGCTCGTTTTCGCGCCGGGTGCCGCGCACAATCAGAATATTCTCTTGGGTGTCGTAGGTTAGCTTGAGGTCGTCTTCGCTGACCCCGGCAAGTTCCACTTTTATGAGGATGCCGCCCTTTCCGGCGAGGACGTCTACGCGCGGTTGCCAGCCAGCGCCTTGCGCCAGGCGAGCCGAACCCACCGGGCCCTCATGCCCCTGTTGTTGGAGTTCCAGTCCCACCTGCCAAAGCCATTGGTCGAGGTCTTTGCGCCGCATCCGTTCCTCTATTGTACGCGCGCGGCGCGCAAACCGGGTGGACAAAACAGATTCGGTGGTTGACCGAGCCAACCACCGAATGTAGCGTAAAGCGAACTTTCGCTTAGATGCCGTAGGTCGGCTTCTTCAGCCAAGCCTTGGGGATCGGCTTGATGCCGGCCATGACCTGGGCGAACTCGAGGGACTTGATCACCGATGCGGCGACCTGCAATCGCACCTTGCCATGCGGTGTCCTCACCGTGACAGTTTGCAGATTGGCGTTTTGCACCCGCGGCTTGTGCGGGGCCTTAAACTTCCACGCGGAGTGGCGGTGGCGGCAGTGCTGCGCCGAGTTGCCTTTCTTACCGCTGACTTGACAAATTTTCGCCATAGAAAAACCTCTTAGATACGAAGGAGAATCATACCGCACGATCGGCTCGCTGTCAACGGGGGCCGCCGAGGCTGGGTATACCCTCGCACATGACCTCCGCCGATTTGCGCGCCATGGCGCGCCGCCAAGCGCTTTTTCCGCACACAACGCTGCCGGAACTCTTCGACGAATTGCCGTACGTGCAGATCGACCCGATCACCTCGCCCGCAAAAGCGCAGGACTTGATTCTCTTTCAGCGCGTGCGGGACTACCGAGCGGGCGACGCCGAGCGCGAATATCGAGACTTACCCATCGTCGAGGATTATTTTATGAATTACGGCTACATGTCGCGGGCCGCGATTCCGCTCATGCACCCGCGCACACCGCGAAAGCCGTGGACCGTGGAATCAGAAGCTGGCGACCTAATGGAGCCGATCTACGATTTTGTCTGCGAGAACGGCCCGACCCACGCCAAAGAGATTATCGCCGAGTTTGGCAAGCGTCAGGTGGCCAACTATTGGGGCGGGCGTGGGCAAGCCGCGACCAAGGTGCTGGATTACTTGCACTTTCTGGGGCGGCTCGGCGTCAGCCACCGTCAGGGCGGGCAGAAGCACTATCACGCGGTGGAGCACGATCACGAACCGCTGAGCATCGAGGAGCAGGTGCAGCAGTGCCTGCGCGTGCTCACCGAAATCTACGCGCCGGTGCCGATCAAGTCGCTGTGGTACCTCCTGCGGCACACGGCGTGGTTTGGCGGTCCGCAGTGTTTTGGCCACATCATGGCCAACCGTAAGATGCTCAACGACGTTCGCCAAGAAATGGTGGATGGCGTGTCGTACGCCTTGCCCGAGTCACCTCGCGAAGCCGACTCTGACGGGCTCGTGCGCATCGTCACGCCGTTCGATCCGGTGGTTTATGATCGCGACCGCTTTAAGCACCTTCACGGCTGGGAGTATAAATTTGAGGCCTACACGCCGGCGGCCAAGCGCACCATGGGCTACTACGCGATGCCCATTCTGTGGCGCGACGACGCCGTTGGGTGGGCGAATCTCGCGGTTGTCAAAGGCGAGTTAGTTGTGGATCTCGGCTACGTAAAAGAACCCAAGGAAAAGGCCTATCAGCGCGAGTTGGACCTTGAGCTCGACCGGTTCCGGTTCTTCCTGAGCGCGCGCTAGGGCTTGCCCATGCCGCTCGGCACGCGGAACTTGCCGCCCAGGAAAGCCAGGGCGAAGATCGTAGCGATGTACGGCAGCGTGTTCCAGTACTGCGGCGGAATCGCGCTAAGCCAGCCCTTGCCGCCTTGCAACACCTGCTGAATTGCCTCACAAAGCGCGAAGAACAGGCACGCGGCCAGCGTGGGCAACGGACGCCATCCGCCGACCACAAGCGCGGCCAACGCGATGAAGCCCTTCCCCGCCGTCATGTCGTCGCTGTAGTTGGCGGTCTTCGTGACGATGAGCGCCCCGGCGAGTCCGCACAGCAATCCACAAATGGCGAGCGACTGCAACCGCACACGGGCGACGTTGATGCCCGCCTCGCGCGATTTGTCAGGATCGTTGCCCACGGCCAGCAACCTCAATCCCGGGCGAGTCTGCCGCAGGTAGAGGGCCACGGCAAACGGCATGACTGCGGCGAGCGCCCAATAGGCCGCCTCGGGCAGGTGCGGAATCTCGCCGCTTCGATTCTTATCCGTGAACTGCGCGTAAGCAAATCGGCAACCGCCGATAGCGAGCACATTAATCGCCATGCCACTCACCACATGGTCAATGCGGAACTTTTGCGTGAGCATGTAGTGGAGCAGCGACAGCAGCGTCGCCGCGAGCACTCCGACGAGTAAACCGATCAGCGGGTTGCCGCTCGCCACGCTGATGAGCGCGACGGCGCACGCACTGGCGAGCATCTTGCCTTCGAGCGCGATGTTCATGACGCCGGCCCGCTCGCTGTAGAGTCCGCCGAGAGCGGCCAGAATCAGCGGCGTGCTGAGTTCCAGCGCTTTGCCGAGAATGAGGAGGACGTCAGCCACGTTTCTTGATCTCCCGATAGCGGAACGCCGCTAGCACGATAATGAGGCAGCCCAGCAACACGCCGGTGAGGCCTTTGCTAATGCCAATTTGGATGAGCGCGCTTTGGCTGACGGTGAGCAAGCCAAAGCCGAGCGCGGCGGGGATGAGCCCCAGCGCGGTGGGTCCGGCGAGCAACGCCACACCCAGCGCGTCGAATCCGTAGCCCGGCGAGAAACCGGCGTAGAAGCGGCCTTCCGTGCTGAGCACGATGAGGGCCCCGGCCAGGCCGGCCAGCGCGCCGCTCGTGAGAAAAGCGCGGAGCATCACCGCTTTGGAGGAAATTCCGGCGAACTCGGCCGCCGTGCGATTCGCGCCAACGGCGTTGAGCTCATAGCCGCCAATGGATTTTTTCATCCAGACGGCAAACCCGATGACCATCAAGAGCCCGAGAATGAGGCTCGGATGAATGACAAACGGCCCCGACCTGAAGATCGGCGAGAGCATGCTGCTGTCGGCTAGCTTGGCGGTGTACGAGGAATCTTGCCCCGCTGCCTTGAGCGGTCCGTTGGCGAGGGCGGTGGTGATTTGAATAATGATGTTGTTGAGCATGATGGTGGTGATCACCTCATGCCCGCCGCGATAGATGCGGATAAGCGCGGGGAGCAGCGCGGCCAGCACGCCCACCGCGATGGCGGCGGCGATAGCCAGCCCAATGCCCATCGGCCCCGGCACGCGATACGCGATCACCGCCGTCGTGCACGCGCCGGCCACCAATTGGCCTTCCACGCCGATGTTGAACAGCCCCGCGCGTAGCGCGATGAAGACGCCGAGCCCGGCGATGAGGAGCGGCGTCGTTTCCTTGAGCGTCTCCGACCGCACGCGGGGAGTGCCGAGACTGCCGCGGATCATGCGCTCGACCACTTCGATCGGCGACTTTCCGGCCAACAAAATGACGGCGCAGATGACAGCCAGCGTGCCCAGCACGAGCCAGATCAAGCGCCAGTTCAGGTTCTTCACGCGCCCACCATCAGCCGTCCGATTTCGGCGCGATCCATGGCGAGCGCGGAGTCGGGCTCAACCATGATGCCGTGGCAAACGGCGACCACGCGGTCGCACTGCGCAAGAAGTTCGTCGAGGTCAAAGCTGACCACCAGCGCGGCCGCGCCGAGGCGACGACATTCGGCCCGAATGGCGCTATACACCTCTTCGGTACTCGCGATATCGAGCCCGCGCGTCGGCTGAAAGGCGAGAATGAGTTTCGGCGCGCCATCGAGGGCGCGCCCGGCAATAAATCGTTGTTGGTTGCCGCCGCTGAGCGAGCGCATCGGGTTGGTGAGCGCGCCGAATTTCGTGCGGAATCGCTCGGCCATGCGACCGGCGGCTTGCTCCCTGGTTTCGGTTCGCGGCTGGCGGTGGATGCCCAAAATAGCGTTGTCGGCCAGGCTCCATTCTTCGATGCAACCCTCGGCGTGGCGGTCCTCGGGAATCAAGCGCACACCTTCATCCAGGAGTTGCCGCGTGTTGGCCTGCGTGATGTCGCGGGCACCCAGCTCGACCGTGCCGCCCACGATCCGCGCGCGACCCATGAGCGCGTGAAAGAGTTCTTGCTGGCCGTTTCCGTCCACCCCGGCAATGCCCAACATTTCACCAGCGCGAACTTCAAACGTGGCTCCTTTGAGCCCAAGAACGCCTTGGCGATTCAGCACTTCCAGGTTTGAAACTCTTAACAGCGGTTCACCTTGGGGAGCCGAGCGGTTGGTGTCCGTGGGCACACTTCGCCCGACAATCAGTTCCGCAACGTGGGCAGATTCGAGTCCGGCCACGGGCCGCTCCTCGATGAATTTTCCGCCCCGCAGAACGGTCAAGTTTTGGCAGTGTTCCAGGACCTCGGGAATGCGGTGCGTCACGACGATGACGGTCGCGCCGTTCGCCACGAGTTGCCGCAGACTCGCATACATGGCGTCGCTATCGGCGGGCGAAAGCATTGCCGTCGGCTCGTCGAGAATCATGATTTTGGCGTTGCGCCAAAGGAGTTTGAGGACTTCCAGCTTCTGCCCGGCCGCCGGACTCAGCTCGTACGCCGGAGCGCTCCAATCAAACTGAAAGCCCATGCTGCCCGCCAGTGAGTCGGCCCGCGCCATCGCCGCGCCGAGCGGCAAGACGAGACCCGGCTCGCAGCCAAGCATGAGATTTTGCAGGCAGGTGAGCTCGGGAATGACGCTGTAGTGCTGGCTCACCATGCCGATGCCAAGTTCCTGAGCGGCGGCGTTGCCGCCGATGGTGACGGGCTGGCCGTTGACCAAAATCTCGCCGGAATCGGGTTGGTGGGCACCCTGCAGAATCTTCATCAGGGTGGTTTTGCCCGCCCCGTTTTCGCCAACCACGGCGTGGATGGTTTGCGGCTCTACCCGGAGGAAGACCCCCGACAACGCTTCGACCGTGCCGAAGCGTTTTGAGATGTTTCGCATCTCGATCATGGGCGTCTCAGCGGGCATAGAATGTCGTCAAACTTTACCCGCGAACCGCTAGTGCTGGCAGTTTTTGGGGGACGTTCGCCCCCGTTATTCGGACGGGGACGGTTCAATGCTCTTCGGGACGGTGACTTTCACGTTAACGGGCGTCGGGGAGCCGAGTTGCTTGACTTTCTCGACGACATCGAGGCCAAAGACTTCTTTGAGCTGTTCGCTGAGCGCGAGTAGGTTGCCGGGGCCGCCCGAACCTCCTTGGTCAATGACGGTGACCTTTTTGATTTGGGAGGCGGCGTTGACTGACTCCCCTATGGCAGCTAAGATGGTCTCGACTTTTTGGGCGATGACGATTTCGCGGGCGCCGGGGCCGGCCTCTTTCCACGCTTCCGCCATTTTGGTAAGGGCTTCGGCGCGGGCGGTGCCGTCGGCGACGACGGGAGCGTACTGGGCCTTGGCGCGGGCGGCGGCGGCGCTGGCTTGGGCTTTCGCGGGTTCAATGACTTCGGCTTCCAGACGGCGGCGCACTTGCTCGACGCGGGCGGTCTGCACGGCGACCTCGGCCTTGGCTTTGGCGACTTCGGCCGCGACGACGGCGAGTTCTTCGGCGATGACCGCTTCGCGGCGCGAGGTGGCATCGAGCAGGCGGCGCTCGGCATCGGCCTTGGCGCTGGCGATTTGGCCGTCCACGCGGGCGCGGGCTTGCTGCTCCTTGTTGGAGGCTTCTCGTTCGCTGGATTCGGCGCGGGCTTTGGCTTCGGCGATGCGGGCGGACGAGATGACCTCGGCGTTGCGGCGGCGGCCGATGGAGTCGAGATAGTGCACCTCGTCTTGCACGTGTTGAATCTTCATGGTGTCGACGGCGAGACCGAGGGCGGTCATGTCGGCTTCCACTTCGTGGACGAGTCGCTCGGCGAAGAGCAACTTGTCTTCGTTGATCTGCTCGGGCGTCATGGTGCTGACGATGCCGCGGAGGGAGCCTTCGAGAGTGGCCTTCGCGATGCCGATGATTTCCTCGCGACTGCGGTTGAGGAAGCGTTCAATTGCGTTGTTGAGGAGGGGCTCTTGGCTCGCGATTTTGACGTTGGCGACGCCTTGTACGGAGACGGGAATTCCGCCTTTGCTGTACGCGTTGGTGGCGGTGACGTCAATGACCATGTTGGTGAGGTCCATTCGGTCTACGCGTTCCATGAACGGCACACGGATGCCGCGTCCGCCTTTGATGACGCGATAGCCAAGGTCACGGCCATGCTCCTGGCGACGCGAACCGCTGAAGATGAGCACCTCGTTGGGCGCGCAAATGTGGATGAGCGAGGGCAAGGTGATGAGGAACAGCAGGAGGAACGCCAAGATGACGCCCACGACGACGATGAAGCTCACTTTCGCACCTCCGTGGTGATGCCGCCCAGGGCCTTTTTCAGATCGAAGCCAACGAGTTGCTCTAGGGCACCGGTGAGTTCGGTGAGCAAAGCGACGCGCCCGGCGACATAGTTCGGGAGCCCCTTGCCGGAGCCGTTGTCAATGATATTCACTTCTTCCACTTCTACTTGGTTGGCGATATGCACCATGCGTTTGAGAATCGAGTCGAGGGAGTCGAGGACGACGATGTTGATGGCGTTGTCGCCGGCGGCGCGCCACGCAGAGTTGAGGGCGCTGAGCGCCTCCCCGGCGGCGAGGCCACGTTCGCGGGTCACCGAGGCTTCGGCTTCGGCGATGGACTGTTGGGCGATTTGTGCCGCTTCGGCGGGGAGGACTTCGTCCACTTTGAGGCGGATGGCTTCCACTTGGGTGCGGATGCCTTGCAACTCTTGTTCGGCACGGGCGCGGGCCTCGCGGGCGGCGGACTCGGTGATTTTTTCTTCGCTCGTCACGCGCGATTCGAGGTCGGCGAGGATTTTGCGGAGTTCGTTTTCCATGCGGGCGATTTGGGCGTCGGCATTGCTCAGGGCGACGGCGCCTCGGGCGGCCATTTCGCTTTCGATTTGCTCGGCTTGTCGCCGGGCGTCTGATTCGGCCATCTGGGCGTCGCGAACGACGTTGGCGATGGCTTCGCGTCCGATGGAATCGAGGTATTTCACGTCGTCGCTGACGTGCTGAATTTTGAGCGTGTCGAGGTGGAGGCCGAGCTTCTTGAGGTCGAGTTCGCTTTCGTTGGCGAGTTCTTCCGCGAAGGTGAGGCGGTCTTCGTTGATTTGTTCGGGCGTCAACCGTGCCAGAACTCCGCGCAGGTGGCCTTCGAGGGTTTCTTTGGCGACGCGGCGGATGGCGACGGGTGGTTGACCGAGGAAGCGCTCAATTGCGTTGCCGACGACACCGGGTTCACTGGAGATTTTGACGTTGGCGACGGCGTCCACGTGAAGCGGGATTCCGCCTTGAGCGTAGGCTCCGCGCACGCCGATGGGAATCTCCATCGTGTTGAGGGTCATGCGGTCTACGCGCTCCAGAATTGGCACTCGCCAGCCGCGACCGCCGAAGACGACACGAAATCCGCGGACGGTGCCATCGGGTGCTTTTTGCTTGCGCCCGGAGAACACGAGGAACTCGTTGGGCGGGCAGATGTACAGGATCGTCTTGACGAGAACGAAAAAGACGAGGATGCAGACGAGGACCGGGGCCGCGCCCTTGAGCGCGGTGATCAGTTGCTCGACGGATTCGGGGGTCGTCAGTTGGCCAAGCCAAAGGGAGACGTTATTCATGACTGTTTCCTAACGAAAGGCTGGCCGCTTCGGACTCGGCGACCACCTCAAAAATTTCTCCCGTGACGCCAACGAGAATGACCTTTTCTTTCGGCAGAATCTCGATGTCGGGGTTGAGGGCTCGGGCTTGCACCTCGATGATGTCGCTGCCGTATTGAACGACCACCTTCCCTACCGAGCGCGACCGGATAGGGACGCTCACGGTGCCCCAGCGGCTCACCAGATCTTGGTAAGTGGTGCTGCCGGACGCGCTTCCTCGGCGGGCGAGTTGGCGGGCGGCGATGCTGACGGTGAGGCCGGTGATGACGCCCGCCGCGATGGCCATGATGAGGGCTTCGGGCATGTTCATGAGCGTGGCCAGGACGCCGGTCAGGCCGAAGGCACCAACACCATACACCCAGAACCGGAAGCTGAGGATGGGCAGCCAGTCGCCGATGCCGTGGTCGCTATCGAAGCTGTGATCGCCGACGTCGTGGTTGCCATGGCCGACGATGATGCCGACCAACAGGAGGCCTACACTGACGATCATGCAACCTGCGTAAACGACAAACACTCACCCACTATACAGCCGAAACTGGGGGAAGGTTGCGACTGGTACTCTTGGGGCGTTCATGGAGCTTCGTTTTGGTCCGGCCCTTAGCCCGCCTCGGGGCGAAATCACTCCCCCCGCCGACAAAAGCCTGACCCACCGCGCTCTAATTTTTGGCGCTCTTGCGAATTCGACTAGCGAAATCCACAACCCCTTGACCGGCGAAGACTGCCGCGCCACGCGACGCATTCTCGAAATGGTCGGCATGCGGGTGGAGGAATCGGGCGACGTGTGGCGGGTCCAGCCCGCGACCTGGACCACCCCAACCGAGCCGGTTGATTGCGGGAATTCTGGCACCACCATGCGCCTGCTCATGGGAGTATTCGCTTCGCGACCGATGAGCGTAGAATTTGTCGGCGACGCTTCGCTCTCGCGGCGTCCGATGGGGCGCATTGGCCTCCCGCTCAAGATGATGGGCGCAAAGGTAGAGGGCGAAAAGGCGCCCGTGCGATTGACCGGCGGAACGCTGCGCGGCATTGACTACCTCTCGCCGGTGGCGAGCGCGCAGATCAAGAGTGCGATTTTGCTCGCGGGGGTGCGGGCCGAGGGTGAGACTAGCGTGGACGAGCCCGAGCAAAGTCGCGACCACACGGAGCGCTTGATGGAGGCGCTCGGCGTGCCGCTCACCCGGTGTCGCAACCAGATTTCGGTTCAACGCGCCGAGTGGGGCGGATTTGAGTTTCGAGTGCCGGGCGACATTTCGAGCGCGGCCTTTGCGCTGTGTTTGGTGGCGGGTTCGCCGGGGGCGCAGGCGGTGCTTCGGGGCGTTTCGGTGAATCCGACGCGCTCGGGCCTGCTTGATGTGCTTGCGCATATGGGGGCTTCGGTGACGCGGGAAAATGAACGGGCGGAGTTGGGCGAACCGCTCGCGGATTTGGTGGTCAGCGGGCCGCCTGGCTTGAAGCCCTTTGTGATTGAAGGCGAGTTGGTGCCGAGGCTGATTGATGAGATTCCGGTGCTGAGTGTTCTCGCGACGCAGGCGCACGGAACGAGCGTGGTGCGCGGAGCGGCGGAGTTGCGGGTGAAGGAGAGTGACCGGATTGCGCAGATGGCAAAGGGGTTGCGGGCGATGGGCGCGTCGGTGGACGAGTTTCCGGATGGCATGGCCATTCACGGGCCAGTGGCTTTAAGGGGCGCGACGATTGACGCGCACGGCGATCACCGGTTGGCAATGAGTTTTGCGATCGCGGGGTTGCTGAGCGCGACGGGCGACACCACGATTCGGGGGGCTGATTCGATTGCAACCAGCTATCCTGGATTTGTGGACGACCTACGCACGCTCGGCGTGACCTGGAGCGAAGCCTAATGCGACCCGTCATTGCGATTGACGGCCCGGCCGGAGCGGGAAAATCAACAGTTGCCAAAATTCTCGCCGAACGGCTCGACTTGCGATACCTCGATACTGGCGCGATGTATCGGGCGGTTGCCCTCCTGGCCACTCGCCACGGGCTCGGCCCGGAGGATGGCGAGGCTGCCGCCCGGCTCGCCGCGCCCAGTGAGATTTCTTTCGGCGAGGGGACGCCACAGCGCGTTTTTCTCAACGGCGAGGATGTCACCGCCGCGATTCGAACGCCTGACATGGGAGAACTCGCTAGCGCGCTAAGTGCTCACTCGCCGGTGCGCGCGATCATGGCGAGCCGTCAGCAGGCGATGATCGCCGCTGGCGGCGTGATTCTCGAAGGTCGCGATACGACCACCGTGGTCGCGCCCAACGCCACGCTAAAGGTGTTTCTCACGGCCAGCTTGGAGGAGCGGGCGCACCGCCGATTGGAGGAGTTTCGGGAGAAAGGCATTGACCTTTCGAACGAGGAGTTGACCCGCCAGATCGCCGACCGCGATCACCGCGATTACACTCGCCAAGATTCGCCGTTGACCAAAGCCGAAGACGCCGTGCTCGTGGAGAGTTTCGGCAAAACTCCCGAGGCGGTCGCGGAAGAGATCATCGCCGCGCTCAAGCGTGTCTTAGGCGACTAGCGGTGCCACCACAGCTCGGGCTGCGATCCGGTGTTGAGCGTCACTTCGGCCCCGACCGGCAACATCAGTTGCTCGCGAATGTGGCCGAATTGGATGTTGCTGACGATCGGCACATTGAGCTTGCCAAGCTGCTCGCGGAGCACCTCCATGGCCGTCGGCACGTCCGTCGAATCGGGGTCGTCGCACTTGGTGAACTGCCCCAAAAGCACCGCGCGCACGCCCTTGAACACGCCCGCCATGTGCATTTGCGTAAGCATGCGATCGATGCGATAGGGCGCCTCGTTCACGTCCTCCAGAAACAGAATCTTGTCCTTGAACGACGGCAGATAGCCCGTGCCGATGAGCTGGTTGAGCACCATGAGATTGCCGCCAATCAGCCGCCCCCGCACGGGGTCTGAACTTGCCCGGTCCACCGCCAGCGGCGGCGACTCGCCGCCCGACGCAAAGATGTGATACGGCCCGGTTTCCATCAGCGCTCGCCGGAACGAAGCCGTGCTCAGCGGCTTTTCGGGCGGCGGCGCTTGCGAGCCGTGGAATCCGAGCGGAACCTTGTGGCCCATCGCCGCCACCAGCAAGGCCGTGATGTCGCTAAACCCGATGACCGGCTTGGGGTCGGCGCGCCACGCGGACCAATCAATGAGCGGCAGAATGCGGGCGCAACCCCACCCGCCGCGCAGACAGGATATTGCCCGAATTTTGGGGTTGCGAATCGCCTCATTCAGGTCGGATGCCCGCTGCTCGTCGGTCCCGGCGAAGAACTGATGCCGCCGCTCGGCATTGGGGCCGAGCACCGGCTCTAGCCCAAGGCTCCGCAAGTTGCCAAGCAGCGCTTGGATGAAGTCGGGCTCCAGCCGACCAGCGGGGCCGATGGCGGCCACTTGGTCGCCGGGACGAAGAATCGGGGACTTGCTCATGGCGAAGGAGGTCGCGGTCAGTCCGACGCCAGTCGCCGCCAAAAAGCCACGCCGGGACACTCCGCTCATGCCGGTAGGTTACTCCAACATGCGCTCGGCGCCCGCCCCTCCAAGCAGCCGTAGACCGTTCAGAACCACCAAGGCGGTGCTCCCTTCGTGGCCGAGCACGGCCCACGACAGCGGCACCCAACCCACGAGCGAGCCGAGCGTGAGGGCCGCAATCATGCCACCCGCGAACCACAGATTGAACCGGATGTTGGCGCGCGTTTTTCGCCCGAGCGCCACCAAGAGCGGGAGCCGCTGAATGCGGTCTTGCACGAGCACGACGTCGGCAACTTCGAGCGCCACTTCGTTGCCGAGGCCGCCCATCGCGACGCCGACATGGGCCTCGGCGAGCGCGGGCGCGTCGTTCACGCCGTCGCCGACCATCATCACGATCTCGCCTTGCCGCACCTGTTGTTGAACCAGCTCGTGTTTGCGCTCAGGCGTCATCCCCGCTTCAAATTCTTGGAGGCCGAGTTCTTTCGCGACGGCGTGCGCGGTTTTGGCGTTGTCGCCAGTGAGCATCCGAATGTGGCCAATGCCCAGCTTGCGGAAGCCGGACAGAAGCTCGGGGGCGTCCGCGCGCGGCGTGTCGCGTAGACCCAGCGCCGCCTGCACGTCGCCCGCGGAAACAACTACGACAGTAAGCCCGCGCTCGCCCATTTCCGCGGCGTGCTCATTGAGTTCGTGGCCAAGCTCGGCGGGTTCAAAAAAGCTCAGCTGCCCGACTTTCGTGCTGATTCCGCCGACCACCGCGCGTAGCCCCTTGCCGGGTACGACCTCGACATTTTGGGGTTCGGGCCATTCGACGGCGGTGCGCCGCGCGAAGTCGAGAATCGCTACCGCGATCGGGTGCTGGCTCGCGCTCTCGGTGGAGGCGACCAGTCGCAAGACCTCCAGCACAGCCTCGTTGGGGCGCGATCCGGGGCGCCAGCACTCCACGATCGGCTCGTGTAACACGCACACCTCGGCGACGTCGAACTTGCCCGTGGTCAGCGTGCCGGTCTTGTCCAGGTTGACGGCGGTGACCATTCCCGCCTGTTCCAGAGCCAACCCGCCGCGCACCAATATCCCGCGTCGAGCGGCGAAGGCGAGCGCGCTCAGCGCCGCGGCCGGTGCCGAAATGACCAACGCGCACGGGCTCAAGGCGACGAGCAGAATTAGCGAATGGTAGCCCGCTTGCGCCACCGTCTCATGCAAACCAAAGAAACGAACCGCAAACGAAATGAGCGCCACCGCCAACACAAAGGCGGTGTAGGTCGCGGCGAACCACCGGCTGATCCGCTCTCCGCTGGTCGGCTTTTCCTGAGCCTCTTCGACGAGCCGCACAATTCGGTCGAGGGTCGTGTTGCCCGCCGCCGCCGTGACCCGAACGTCAGCCCGCGTCCCCAGATTCTGCGTGCCCGCGATGGCGTTGTCGCCAGCGATTTTGTGCACGGGTTGGCTCTCGCCACTGATCGCGGCCTCGTTGAAGCTGGATTCGCCGAGCAACACGCCGTCCAGCGGCACAATGGAGAACGGGTTGAGGCGCACCACATCGCCGACTGCCACCTCTTCCAGAGGCACCTCATGCGTGCCATCGGCCTGAACTCGCAACGCCGTGGCCGGCCGGAGTTTCACGAGCGCACCGATGGCCGCCTCGGTTTTCGCCATCGCCATCTCCTCCAGCGCGCTGCTCAACGAGAACAAAAACAGCAACACCGCGGCCTCGCGCGGCTGCCCCACGAGCACCGCGCCAATGGCGGCCAGCACCATCAACAGGTTGACATCGAGTTGGCGGGCTCGCAGCGATTCGAGCATCGTCTTGACCGCGAACACCGACCCGCAGGCAATGCTGACCATGACGGCGACGTTGCCGGCGGTGAAGTAGCTCGCCACCAGCCCGAGACCGCAGGCCACGGTGAGGACCATCATGATTCGCGGCAGGTTCAGCATCTCCGTAAGTTTACTAGCCGGACTCGCCTCACTTTTCCGCTACACTTTTGCCATGAAGAAGCTCGCCGGGCTGCTTACCCTGGCCCTGATCCAAATCGCCCCGGCTCAGTACCTGGATTCGCGTCCGGTGCGCGGAGCTTGGCTTCGCGGAGATGGCAGCACGATCGGGCTGGAAATCGCTTTTGCGAACCTGCGGGCGGCGGGGATCACCGACGTGTTCCTGGAGACTTTCTACCACGGCGTCACGATTGGGGCGGCGGGGACCTTTAACCAACGCTATCCAGGAACCGACTACCTGGCTCAGGCGATCCCGATTGCGACTCGCTACGGCTTGCGGCTGCATGCGTGGCTCGAGACTTCCTACTGGCAGTACGACACAACGGGGGGATACAACTTCACCGCCAACCCGGAATACCGCGTGTGGAACGTGGCGACAAACGCGACGGGCGGCGACCAAGCGTTGCAAGTGTTCGCCAACCTTACTCTGCCGGGAGTGCAAGCCAAGCTTCGCGCCTATACGGGCGAACTAGCGGCTTACGCCGGCCTTTGGGGAATCCAAACTGACTACCACCGATTCCCGCTCGACAATAGCACCAGCGACAACTTCCCCAGCCCGTGGAGCTACGACACCACTTCGCAAAGTCTGTTCTCGACGTTTATTGGTTCGAGCGTCACCCTGAGTACGCAGGCGGCGCGGACCTCGCAGGGGCAGTACGCCAACTTTTTGGCGTGGCGGCGAGCGCGCATTGCCGAAGCCGCCAACCAGATGCGCCAGGGCATCATCGCGGTGAACTCGGACCTCACGTTCTCGGGCGCGATTTTCGCCTCGGCGATGAGCAGCAGCGCCCAGGTGGCCAAGTGCCAAGATTGGCCGACAATGGCCGCTCAAGGCTACTTGGAAGCGATTGTGCCCATGGCCTACGGTTCGACAACCGCTTCCATCAACACCGATTTGCAGACCACTCAAAACTCGGCCTCGGGCCGTCCGATTTGGGCGGGCCTCGCGATCACCGGAGGGGCCACACACCCGGCGCTGACCTCGCAACTGGCGACCGTGAAGGCGCGAGGCATCGAGAGTTGGATCGTCTTCGATGGGTCGTGGTTTGCCTCGCCGACCGAGCAGACGTCCACCAAGACTTGGCTGAACGCCAACGCCATGCCGCAACGCGCCGATCTCAACGGCGATGGCGAAGTTGATTTCCGTGACTGGACAGTATTCCGCGGCCTGTATTCAGGTTCGCCGGTGGCCTATTCGGGGCGCGCGGATTGGAATTCCGACGGGCAACTCACGACTCTGGACAACCAACGCCTGCGACAAGCGATCGCGGAGAATCGCTTGGGTGCGCGCGGAATGCTCACGGATGGCGACCGCGCAATCTTTGATCAGGTGTTCACCGGGCCCAGCACCGGCGCGAGCAGCCCCAACTTGATGAACTTTGACGGCGACGCCGATGTGGACCAAGACGACCGCCGCGCGATGGAGTTTATTGGCAGCCCGAAACGGGTGTTCTTTGGCGATATCGCCCTGCTCAACAGCCACTTTGGCCCGGCTCGCCTGTTTACTTTTGAAATTGCCGACGCCAACGGGCAGATTTTGAGCACAGTTCAGGCGCGCGCCAACGGCTCGGGCAAGTTTGCTTTGGCTTTGCCCGGCGACGACGCCTACCGCGTGGCGGTGAAGCACGAGCACTGGCTCCGGCGCGTGGTGAGCGTGGCGGCCGGGACGAGCGACGTGCCCGAGGTGCCGATGAGCCTGCGGAATGGCGACGTAAACGGCGACAACATCGTGGATATCGCCGACTACTCGGTGCTGGCGGGGGCGTTTGATGCCGCGCTCGGCGACGCCGCGTTTGTGAGTGGCGCAGACCTCAACGAGGATCTCATCGTCGACATTGCCGACTATGCGATCCTCGCGGGTTCGTTTGATATGGTGGGCGACGAACTAAACTAGTTCGGCTCGGCCATCAGTTCCTTCAAGGCTTGGCGCATCTTGGCTTCGTTGAAGCCAACCATGGTTTCGCGCACCACGCCCTTGCGGTCGATGATCAGGAAGCTCGGGTAAGCCGGTGCCTTCAGCTTCTTCATCAGGTCATCGTTGCCGTAGGTGAATGTGTATTCGTACTTGTGCTCGGCTTGGTAGGCAACCGCATTTTCCTTGGTTTGCACTCGCTTGCCGTCCTTGTCGCGTTCGCCGGCATTGGCGCCGATGAACACCACACCTTCGCTCGCGAGTTCCTTATGCATAGCGTTGATCTTCGGCGCGGCGGCCTTGCACGGGCCGCACCAGGTTGCCCAGAAATCAATGACCACGATCTTGCCCATCAGGTCCTTGTTGGTGAGTTTGTTGTCGGAGATAGTTGACATCGTGAAGTCAGCCATCGGCTTGCCCATGTTGGCCTTGTTGAATTCAGCAATGCGCTCTTCCAGCGTGGGTGCTTTTTGCGCGGCGGGTGGTGCTGTTTGGGCGAAGACGAGGCTTGCGACAGCGGTGAGCAGGAAAACGGTTTTAGCTCGCATACCTCTTTATACACGACCAACCCTGGGATGCGTAACATGTTTATGCATGGAATCGCCGCAATTTTCCTTTGGCAGCGCCGCGGTCGCGGCTCGTTACGATGAAACAGCGCCTCGGCTGGTGCCGGGATATCAAGAAGTTTTAGCGGCAATTCCTTCTCTTTTTCCTAGTGCAACGCGTCTGCTCGTGGTCGGTTGCGGGACTGGTCGGGAGATCGACGTGCTGCGTGGCGAGGGCCGGCGGATTGTCGGCGTTGATCCGGCCCAAGCGATGCTGGACGTAGCCCGAGAACGCTTTGGTGGCGATCGTTCTGTGCAACTTCTATGGGGTGAAGTAGACAATTTAGCCCCGGATGACGAGTTCGATGGCGCAACTTGCCTGCTGGTGGGGCACTTTTTGGCCGACAAGGTGCGGTTGTGGCGTTCAATCCGGCGACACCTTGCGACCGGCAGCGTGTTGATGACCGCCGACTTTTGCAGTGACGATGTGCCCGCCGACCGCGATGCCTGGATTCACATGCTCACGGAGAACGGTTTGCCTCCCGCCTTCATTGAAAACGAACGCCAAGTTTTTGACCAAAAATTTAACATTTCTTCGTGTGCTGCGTATTTGGAAGGTCTCACGGAAGCGGGATTTGATGAAGTCACGGTACTAGCTCGGCATCATTGGACCACGGTCGTAACCGCACGGGTATCTTGAGGCCTATGATTCTTGTAGTTGGCGGCGCCGGTTTCGTCGGGTCGCACGTGTGCAAAGCGCTGCGCGCCGAGGGCATTCCCCACCTCATTTTCGACTCGCTGGAGAAGGGCTTCCGCCCCGCGACACAAGGCTCGCAGCTGTTCGAGGGCGATATCACCAACCCGAGCTCGCTGGATCAGGTGTTTGCCGAAAACGACATTGATGTGGTGATGCACTTCGCGGCGTACATCGAGGTCGGCGAGAGCACCAAAGAGCCCGCGCGCTACTACCGCAACAATCTGTATGGCGTGATGACCCTACTTGATGCGATGCGAGCGCATGGCGTCAGCAAGTTCGTGTTCAGCTCGACCGCCGCTGTGTATGGCGAACCGCAGTACGTGCCGATCGATGAGAAGCACCCCAAGGACCCGACCAGTCCGTACGGCGAAACGAAGTGGAACGTCGAGCGCATGATTCAAAGTTACGACCGCGCGTACGGCCTCAAATCGGTGGCTTTGCGCTACTTTAACGCCGCCGGTTCCGACCCCGAGGGCGTGATCGGTGAGAACCACAATCCGGAAACGCACCTCATTCCGCGAACGATTTTGGCGGCCATGGGCAAGGTGCCGCCCCTCACCGTGTTCGGCACGGATTGGGATACGCCCGACGGCACCTGCCTGCGCGACTACGTGCACGTGATGGACCTCGCCGCGGCCCACATTCTGGCGACCAAGCACTTGCGCGCGGGCGGTGAGAGCCGCCAGTTCAACTTGGGCAACGGCAACGGCTTCAGCGTGCGCGAAGTGATTGACGCCGTCGCCCGCATCACCGGCATGCCGGTGCCCAACCAAGACGGCCCGCGTCGCGATGGCGACCCGGCGCGCTTAATTGCCAGCAGCGAGGCGATTCGTAAGGAGTTCGGCTGGACGCCGAAGTACCCCGACCTCGACACGATGGTAGAGCACGCTTGGGCGTGGCGGCAGACGCACCCCGACGGATACTAAGCGATGGGCCGCTGGAAGAACTTCAATCTTTGGCGCGGCCACCTGCCCCACTGGCGCGCCGACGACGTGGTGTATTACGTCACGTTCAACTCGCGGCGGCCACTGACCGATGACGAGCTGAAGATCCTCTATTTCCGGCTGATGAAACTCACCAGCAAAGGGTTTGACCTGATCATTGTGTGCGCCCTTCCCGAGGCCACCGAGATGATGTTTCGGTTCCCCGAGGGCGGCGAGTTCTCCGACGCGCTCGAGAAAACCAAGGCGAAAGCGATGCGCGAGATTCTCAAGAAATCGGGCGAGCGTTACCCGCCGGTGAGCGGCGAAAGCTACGACCGCATCGTGCGCGACCAAGCGGAATTTGAAGAACGCTGGGAGACGATTTTTGAGAGTTGCGCTCCGATCGAAGAAGAAACCGGCGGCGATTACGACTGGTTTTGGTGCGTCGAGGATGGTAGCTCGGCGTTTGGAAACACGTCCAGCGAAGAGTCGTCGGCCTGCCCCTGAGCCAAGCGCCACGATCCCGCGAGCGCGATCATGGCCGCGTTGTCGGTGCAAAACTCCATCGGCGGCGTCGCAAACCCGAAGCCAGATTGCTGGCACTTGTCGGCAAGTCGCGAGCGCAGCTCGCTGTTGGCGGCCACGCCGCCCACCAAAGTCAGGCCCCACACGTCGCCGATCTCGCGTAACGCGTGCATGACCTTTTTCACAAGCACATCCACGATGGCGGCCTGAATGCTAGCCGCCGCGTCGTGCCGATTGATGCCCGGCCCTTCGCGCTCAATCAAGCGGAGGGCGGCCGTTTTGAGACCGCTAAAGCTGAAGTTGAACGGGTCTTTGGGCAGGCTACGCGGCAGGTCGAACGCGCGCGAATTGCCCGTTG
Organism: Chthonomonas sp.; assembly: GCA_016788425.1. Taxonomy (NCBI): domain Bacteria; kingdom Bacillati; phylum Armatimonadota; class Chthonomonadia; order Chthonomonadales; family Chthonomonadaceae; genus Chthonomonas; species Chthonomonas sp. The sequence goes on along the minus strand of JAEURQ010000002.1, from coordinate 251,146 downwards.
CCGCGAGTTCCTGCAAGCCACGTCCGCCAGGATACGGGATGCCGAGCAGTCGGGCGCACTTGTCGAACGCTTCGCCCGCCGCGTCGTCAATGGTCTCGCCGAAAATCTCGTAGTCGCCCGGGGCCCGCACGAGCACGATTTCGGTGTGACCGCCGCTCACGATCAGCGCGACGTGCGGAAACTCAGGCCGCGTGGCGGCAAAGTGGGCGCTCATCAAGTGCCCCTCCAAGTGGTGGACTCCCACCAGCGGAACGCCTTGCGCGACGCTTAGGGCCTTGGCCGCGGTGACGCCGACCGAAAGCGCGCCGACCAAGCCCGGGCGGTTCGTGACAGCGATTCCGCGCACGTCAGCGATCGAGGCTCCCGCGGCTTGCAGGGCCGAGGCGATGCATGGAATCATGCTTTGCACGTGGGCGCGGGCTGCGGCCTCGGGAACCACTCCACCCCACTGCTGGTGCATTGCGATTTGGCTCGCCACGATGTTAGCGCGCACGTTGAACCCATCGAGAATCGCCACGCTCGTTTCGTCGCAACTGCTTTCAATGCCAAGCACCAAGCCGTCGAGCAGTTTCACAGCTTAGCCTCGGCGAGGTTGTAGAGCCACATCACCACTGCGTCCTCTTGGTTGTCCGGGTAGTAGCGCTTGCGCACAGCGACATTAAGAAATCCCAGCCGCTCGTAGAGCTTCAGCGCGGCGATATTGCCGGCTCGAACTTCGAGCGTGGCGTCGGTCATGCCTTTTTCGCGGGCTCGGGTGAGGGCCTCCCGGACGAGACGATCGCCGAGACCCTGGCGACGGTGATCGTCGCGAACCATGACGGTGGTGATGTGCGCCTCATCAACCAAGAGCCAAACACCGACGTAGCCGACAATCTCGCCGCCGAGAAAGGCGACCAAAAACACGGCGTGCTTGTGGTTGATTTCGTTGCGGAAGGAGGCCGCGGACCACGGCGCAGATTGCCCCGCTTTCTCAATGGCGAGCACCGATTCGATATGTTCTTCGCGCAGGGTTTCGTAGCGCAGCGTGGACAGGTCCATCGGCGAACTAGCCACCCAAATACGCTTCTCTCACCCGCGGATCGTCTAGGAGATCCTTGCCCATGCCGCTCAGCACCATGCTGCCGGTCTCCAGAACGTAGGCCCGATTCGCAATTTCGAGGGCGCGGTGCGCGTTTTGCTCGACCACGAGAACGGTCACGCCGGTGGCACTGATGTTGAGGATGATCCGGAAAATCTCGGCCACCAAGTTCGGCGCGAGGCCCATGCTGGGTTCATCCAAAAGCAGCAACTGCGGGCGACTCATCATGGCGCGGCCAATGGCCAGCATCTGCTGCTCGCCGCCACTGAGGGTCCCGGCGTTTTGCTTGTACCGCTCTTGTAGCCGCGGAAACAGGCCGAGCACCTTTTCGACATCCTCGGCAATGCCCGCGGCGTCGCGCCGAATGAAGGCTCCGAGTTGCAGGTTTTCCTGCACGCTCATGTTCGTAAAGATTCGGCGACCTTCGGGACTCTGACCGATCCCGGCTTTCACGATCAGGTCGGCTCGCATGCCGCCAATATCATCGCCCAAAAACTGGATTGAGCCATTGCGAGGCTTGAGCAAGCCCGAGATGGTGCGGAGGAGGGTGCTCTTGCCGGCTCCGTTGGAGCCGATGATGGAGACGATCTCGCCCTTTTCGACCTCCATGCTGACGCCTTTTAGGGCGTGGATCGCCCCGTAGTAAACGTTAATGTCCGAAATCTTGAGCATGAAGGAAAGGTTATGTTACCGGAAAAGCTCAAGGTGCCCCTGCGGTTTAGGGTCAAAACAGCCGACATGGAACCGAGAGCCATGGTAACCCAAGTAAGCCGGAGCAAAAAACTAAGAACTCAGTTCATACTGGGCGTCGGCCTGCTTGTCATTCTGTTGGTCGGCATGATCGGCCTTATCTCGCGGTTCGTGCTGCTGAGCGGTTACGATAGTTTGGAGAACCGGAACGCATTGCGCACCGGCGACCGAATCGAAAAAGTGTTGCAGGTTCGGCTGGAGGCCCTGACGGCTGCGGCGGAGGCCCTCAGCGTATCGTGCCGAACCCGGCCCTTGGCTCAGGTGTTTAGCAAAACCGATTCGGCGAGCGCGTTTCACGGCGCGGTCATCATCGATTCGCACGGCTCAATACTGCAGTCCGCCGGACGACCCTTTACCAGCACTCGCAGCGACAACACGCTTCTCCCGATCTCGCTAAAGGCCCGCCAATGGGTCAAAGCGGCTGAGCTTCAGGAGCAGATTCGGCTAAGCCCGGTGCTGAAACGCGGGTGGGGCAAGGCGCTTTCGGTGGGCGACAGCCTGGTCGGACTGGTTTCGCTGGTGCCGTGGAAGTCGCAAACCAGCGGCAAGTCTGGATTCCTGGCGACGGTGCAAGTGCTCAACAACACGCACCTCGGCGATCTTGGTCGGTTGAACAATCTGAATTCGGCGCTCGACGTTAACTTCGAAAACGTAGCCGGCACCTCCTCGGCCGCGGTGACCAAGCTGCAAGATGGCATTCTGAAAATCTCGGTGCCACTCATCAATTTCTCATCGCGCACCTTCGCAACGTTGGATACCAAGGTTCCGCAAACGATTCTCTCGGAGGGTAAGGACAACATCACTGCGCTGATCTTCTCGGTGTCGGTGACCACCATCGCCGTCGGGCTCATGTTTTGGATGTATATCAGCCGCACCGTTCTGCGCCGGCTGGAAACCTTTACTTCCGACGTGCAGAACGTCGGCGAGCGAGTTGACAAGCGCGTGGGCGTGGATAGCACCGACGAGATCGGCTGGCTCGCCACGCAGGTGAACAAGATGCTGGAGCGGCAGGCTGCCGCTCAGCGCGAGATCGAGCGGCGCGAAGAACTCCTGCGCCAGGCCAACGAAAACTTGGAGACCGTGGTGGAAGAGCGCACCGCGCGGCTCGGCGAACTAAACTCGGTTTTGGAAAACGCCGTGGAAGGCATCGCGCGATTCAATCCGACGGGCAAAATCCTCGAGGCAAACACCACGTTTGCCGCGATGCTCGGCTTCGTTCCCGACGAAATCATCGGCCAGAACTGGGAGCAGATGATGAGCTTCTCGGACCTCGATCGCGTTTACCACGAGCTCGAGAAGTCAATCGCCGAAAACGCGAAGACCCAATTTGATACCGAATGCATCCGCCGCGATAGCTCGCACGCAATGCTCGAAGTGACCGCGATTCCGCAGCGCGACGAAGAGGGCGCCTACGCGGGCATGTATTGGTTTGTCCGCGATATCACCGAACGCAAGCGGCTCGAAGCACGGATTACCTTCCAGGCGTTTAACGACGAACTCACGGGGCTGCCCAACCGCAGCATGTTCACGGCTCACCTTGAGACTGAACTGCGCGGCACCCACGGCAACAACGAGCTCGCCGTGTTGCTATTCGACGTCGACAACTTTAAGTACGTGAACGACAGCTACGGCCACTCCGAAGGCGACCGCCTCCTGGGCTTGTTCGCCGACCGTCTGCGCGACCTGTCGCCGCGGGGCGCGGTTCTGGCGCGAATCTCGGGCGACGAGTTTGCCATGCTTGTGCCGAACTGTAGCCCGGATATGGCCGCCGACGTGGCCAACCTGGTCTTTAGAAAGATGCGGCCGCCGATTATCCTCGGCAATCGCGAAGTGTTTATCTCGTGTACCATCGGCATCGCGCTGAACAACGAGGAATGCGACACCGTTGAGAAGCTGTTTAAGGGCGCGGAAACCGCCATGTACGAGGCCAAATCGCGCGGTAAGGCCGGTTTCGCGATGTACCACTCGGCGATGAACGAGAACATTTTGGAGCGCATGGAGATCGAAGTCGGCCTGCGGCGCGCAATCGAGCTCAACGAGTTTCGCCTCGTCTACCAACCGATTGTTGACCTTGCTACCGGCGCGACCACAGGCGCGGAAGCCTTGGTGCGTTGGAATCACCCCGAGCGCGGCGCGATCTCGCCGGCCAAATTTGTGCCGATTGCTGAAGAAACGGGCCTGATTATTCCGCTGGGTGAATGGGTGTTGAAGCAAGCCTGCAACCAGACTCGGCGCATTCTCGACGAGTTTCCCGATAGCAATTTCGTGATGTCCATTAACCTTTCGGCGCGGCAGCTTCTCATCGACAATCTCAGCGAAGTTGTGATGAACGCGATCAACTCGGCCGGGATTCGGCCGCAGAACCTGAAGATCGAAATCACGGAGTCGGCGATGATGGAGGACGTGGAGGTCGGGATCGCTCGCCTCGAAGGTCTACGCGAACTCGGCCTGCAACTCGCCGTCGACGACTTTGGAACTGGGCACAGTTCTCTTTCCTACCTGCGACGCTTGCCCGTGCATAACGTGAAGATTGACCAGAGCTTTGTGAGCATGCTCGGCGTGGAAAAGCAGCCGACCGCGATTGTCAAGGCCATTATCTCCCTTTGTCAGGCCCTCGAACTCAACGTGACCGGCGAAGGCATTGAGACCACCGAGCAACGCGCCGTGCTGACTTCGCTGGGTTGCGATTATGGCCAGGGCTACCTCTTTGCGAAGCCGCTAGACGAGAAGGATTTTGTTGAGCAGTGCATGACCGACTGCCACTGGCAACGCGCGGCTTAGGCTTCGATCGCGCCGGTAAACACGGTTTCCACCGGGCCGCGCAAAACGTAGTCGTTGCCCGAGCTATCGATTTCTACCCAGCCGCCGGGCACATTCACGCGCACCGGCAGAGTGACCTGCCTGCGCAAGGCAAACGCGGTGGCGCAAGCGCCCGTTCCGCAGGCCAAAGTGAGCCCGGCTCCCCGCTCCCACGTCGCCATTTCGATTTGGCCGTTGATGACCCGCGCGAAGTGCACGTTCGTGCGATTCGGAAACAGCGGATGCTTTTCCAATTGTGCGCCGAGGCGAGCGGCCAGCGCCGGATCGCCCTCGACCACCAGGTGCGGATTGCCCATGCTCACCGAAGTTCCTTTCAGGGGCAGCGGAGCGAGGTCAAGGTCGGCGGCGAGCAGCGTGGGTTCACCCATCGTACAACTGACCAGGTCCTTGGCACCCACGGAAATCTGATGCCGCCCCGCCTTGGTGACGACCTCGAAATCGCTACCGGAAACAAGCTCCTGCGCCACAGCATACGCGCCAAAACAGCGCAAACCGTTCCCGCACATCTCCGCCTCAGAGCCGTCCGGGTTCCACATCCGCATCCAAAGATCGTCGCCGCGTTGCTCGGCCACCACAAGGCCATCTGAGCCGACGCTGAAGCGCCGATCGCAAAGAATCTTGGCCAGGGCCGCCCAGCCTTGAGCGGGTTCGCTGGCGTGAAGAAGCACGAAGTCGTTTCCGGCTCCGTGCATCTTAGTAAAGTTGAGTTGAGCCAAGCGCCTATTCGTCGCTGGTGTGCTCTTCGCCTTCCTTTTCACCCACGCCGCGCGCCGGAACGATGCTCGTCACTGCGTGCTTGTAGACCAGTTGGGTCGGCTTGCCGGGCGAATCCAGCATGATGGTAAAGGCATCAAAGCCGCGGACTTGACCGCGCAATTGCACGCCGCCCATCAAATAAATCGTAACACTGATCCCTTCCTTTCGGACTTGGTTCAGAAACATATCCTGCAAATTAATTGACTTTGCCATTGCCACTCACTCCATTTGGCCAGGCCATGCTGCCCGGTCCAATTCGCTCTCCCACTGCAAACCTTGTTCGCCTCGCAACCAAGTCCTTTGTCGTTTTGCATAGCGGCGAGTCTGCGAAACAATCTCGGTTTCGAGTTCACTCGCGCTCAGCAACCCGCTGAGGAAACGCGCAATGGGAATATACCCAATGGCCCGAAATGCGGGGCAAGCGGTTGTTAAGCCGCTGGCGAGCAGGTGTTCAGTCTCCTCAATCCAGCCATTGGCCAGCATGGTTTTGGCGCGCTGGGCGATGCGCTCATCGAGGATTTCCGTGAGCCACTGCGGCGCGACCTTGATTATCTTGAAACCTGGCAGACTGAACTGGAAGCTCTCGCCCGGGGTGAGGGCTCGCTCCAGCGCGCGGCGCACCCGCACGGGGTTCAGCTCATCGACCTGGGCGTTCGGGTCAAGGCTCTTTAGGTGCTGGAGGTTCTCTTCTCGCGACTTTCCTTCGAGTTGCTCTCTTAGTTCAGGGGTCGGCGCGGGTTTGAGTTCGCTCCACTGGTCCAGCAAAGCGCGGGCATAGAGCCCGGTTCCGCCGACCATCACGACATCGCGGCTGGCGGCAAACGCTTGCTCCAGGATGGGCAGGGCCTCGCGGATGAACTGGCCGACGCCGGTTTGCTCGGTCGGATCCTTATGGTCGATCAGTTCGTACGCGGCGAGGTCCGCCGGCTTGTTGGTCCCGATATTGAACCCGCGATACATTTGGAAGGCGTCGAAGTTGATCAGCACGGCTGATCGCTCCGACGCCCAACGTTCGGCGAGGTCTGACTTGCCCGACCCTGTTTCGCCGTAGATGGCGACGAGCGTGGGCATGCCTTAGCTCAGGCCGTAGATTTCGCGGTACTTGGCATGCAGATTCGACACGTAGTCATCGGCGCCAATCGGCTTACCCGTCACATGTTGCACCAAATTCTTAGGCGACATGCTGCGACCCTTGGCATAAATGTGCTCGCGCAACCAGTTATGAATCGGGGCAAAGTTGCCTTGCGCCATCAGCTCATCCGGATTCGGAATGTCCTTCTTCATGGCGGTCCAGAATTGGTAGCTCAGCAAGTTACCCATCGAGTAAGTCGGGAAGTATCCGATGCTGCCCATGGACCAGTGCACATCTTGCAAACAGCCGTTCTTATCGCTATCCGGAGTAACGCCTAAATACTCTTCGTATTTTGCGTTCCAGGCGTGCGGAAGATCGAGAATCGCGAGCTTGCCGGTGAGGATATCGCATTCGATTTCGAAGCGAATCATGACGTGCAAGTTATAGGTTAACTCGTCCGCTTCCACGCGAATGAGCGAAGGCTCGACCTTGTTGATCATGCGGTAGAAGTCGTTGAGGCTGTAGTTGCTCATCGACGGGAACGCGGCTTGCAGATCGGGCAACGCCCACTGCCAAAACGCCTTGCTGCGGCCAACAATGTTTTCCCACGTTCGGCTTTGGCTTTCGTGGACGCCCAACGAGGTGCCGCCGGCGAGCGGCGTGCGGTCCCACTTGGTCGGCGAGCCTTGCTCGTACATGCCGTGACCCGCCTCGTGCAGCGAACCGAAGATTGCGGAGCCCAGATAATCCTTGTAGCGCGTTGTCAGGCGCACGTCGTTGACCGACCAACCCGTGCAGAACGGGTGCGGCGCGGTATCGAGGCGGCCACGATTGTAGTCGTAACCAATGGCCGTGGTGATTTTGACGCTGAAATCGCGCTGAGCGGCTTCGTCCCAGTTGCCGTAGAACGCGGAGTCGTCAACGGGCTTTCCGTTCTCCTTGATCTCGCGCACCAGTTGCACAGTCGGCGCTTTCAACGTTTCGAACATGCGCGTGCAATCGGCGGCGGTTGCGCCTTCTTCGTATTGATCCAAAAGCGCGTCGTAGATGTTATCGGTGTAGCCCAGATACTCGGCTTCTTCTTTGGCGATATCAAACATCTGCTGCAGTACAGGTGCGAATCCGGCAAAGTTGTTATCTGCGCGAGCTTCCACCCACTTTTCGTGAGCTATACTCGCTAACTCGCTTTTGCGACCGACAAGTTCTGAGGGAATCTTCGTGCTTAGGTCGAGGTCGCGTTTGGCAACTTTCACCATCACGCCTTCTTCGCTCATCGGATCCACTTCGCCACCGGCTTGGTCGATCAGTTTGCCGGTTTTCTCGTCCGTAAAAATCTCGTGCGCCATGCGACTGAGGATTCCGACGTGGGCGGCGCGCGCCTCGCTTCCTCCGCGCGGCATCAGCACCTGCTGATCCCAATCCATGATATTGATCGCGGCGTGCAGCGCGTTCACTTCGAACAAGCGATCTTTCAGCTTTTCAACAGTTGACATAGGGTCAAGGATACCGCTTGGCGGGCTGCCGGGTTCCAAAATGATGCGCCAGCGTTCCTCGTCGCTTAAGCCCGTCCAAGCCGCGATCTGTCGCCCGGTGCGCTTGCACCCCGAACACCGCAACGACTCATCGATGCCGCAATGGAGGATGCAAGGCGACGGCGCCGGAAGCGGCGGCTGGTGCGGCATCCTCCGATTTTGAACGCTTTACTTACGTCGTCGCAGCAGCAGCGCGCCAAACGCAATCGCCACCATCGAGCTTGGCTCAGGCGCGAGCACCATTCCCGGGCGCGCACTTGAATATCCAATGCCGCTGAGCGTAGTCGTACTTACTGTGGTAAGGCCGAGGCTGGGCGTTAGGCCCAAGTCAGTTATGCGATACTCGCTGACCGATGCATCACGACCCACGGCATAAAAGCCGGTATGGTGAGCAACGATGTGGATTGCACTTGTGAAGTCGTATCCACTCAAGTTGGCGGCCACAAACTGACTAGGCGTACCGCCTAGTCCAAGTACGATTTGAACACTTGCCGAACTTGCCGTTTGAGAGACATAGTAAGCGCTCGTCGCGCCCGATCGCACCAATTGGCTCACACGAGTGATTGAGGAAAGCGTCGGTCCGCTCTGTGTTGACGTGAAACCAATTGTTGCCCAGGTGTGGAAGTTCACTTGCCCTGCGGTAATCGATAAGCCGAAGCCACTATTGGTTCCAAATCGCATAAAGGATTGTACATTGGCAACGCCAATATTCGGACCAGCGTTATAGGCCGCTGAAGACGGGGTAATGGTGTCAAGAAAAGAACTCGAGGAACTCGCATAGAGAACATCAAAATTTCCGGCCGCGCTATTGTACATCGAGTACTTGGAAAGACCGAACGACGCATTAAAAGCCAACCGTTCGCCCGAACTGTAGTCGTAGATGGCGGTCGAACCTCCGCGCAAGGCGAGCACGGTGCCGTTGGACGGATTCACCTCAAGGTCGGTTGAACTGGAACCAAGACCAAACGAACCCATGTAGACGCTATTCACCGGATCGTAGCGGTGGATCTTGCCGTTGGAACCGGGCAGGAGCATAAGGTCGAAACTGGCATAGCTAGCGCCAGCACAAAGCAACACAAGAACGGAGACACTCGTTCGCATGCCCCTATTATAGGGGAAAGGCGCAAAAAGTGGTCACATTTTCGAGCAAAGACCGATAATTGTGCGAGCGAAGTCGCAACCGCTTGCCAAAGGTTGTGGTTCTGCCGCAAACTTGAGCGACCCCATCCTCATCTCTTCACGCAAAATCCCGATTTCTCGCGCAAACTTCCCCATTTCTAGCGAAAAGTGTGGAATCCCTTCCGTGGAGTTATCAAGATGAACCTATCTTCTTTTGTCACGCAAGCCGATGCCCCTCTGGTCAGCTCGGCCGAGTTTGCCGCCAACACCATCGGCGCCGCGCCCGGCATTTTTGGCCTCACCGCTGGTGGAGCCTCTGCCATCAACACGGCTTCGGCCCTGCTCAGCACGCGCTACGACGAATATCTCGCGGCGAAATCTGCGTTCGATTCCGCCGTGAAGGCAAAGGCCTCCGCGCGGGACAATTTCGCGAACGTGTTTACCACTTATCTGCAACAAAGTTACGCAAATCCCGCCGTCACTGATGCCGCGTTGGCGAGCATTGGGCTCGATTCGCGTCCTTCGCGCACCGTTCGCCCCGTGCGTCAGCCGCTGGAATTGGTGGTCACTCCGAGCACAAATGGCTACATTGCGGCCAAATGGAAGCGCAATCAGAACACCACCGCGACGACGTTTGTGCTGGAGCAACTGAGCGCCGACAACCAGTGGGAGGTCATTTGGGTCGGCACGCGCATCCGCGTGGAGCTGACCGGTTTCACCCCGGGCGTGCGCGAAACGTTCCGCGTGTACGCCACGAAGGCCGACCAAAATAGCGCGCCGAGCAACACGTACACCATCTACGAAAACGGCGGCAACGGCGAGATTCAACTCGCCGCGTAAGCTGGCGATCCATCCACCTAACGCAAAATAGCGCGAGACTTGTGTAAGTCTCGCGCTATTCTTTTTTGGTAGATTGCTTTTGCTTAGCCGGGGGCCTTAAGGTAGACACGCGTGGATGGATCCATCCCGTGTTCTGTTTCCACCATCTCCCCAAACTCATCCTCAAAATGACAGAGAATTGAGCGGGGATCACGTGGATCTTGACTGAACATGAGTGTTCTTAACTTGCCTGCCGGGTCAAACCGTGCCTGAAAAGACAGGTGGTGACCTGGGTTTGCGTTAACAATGCGGTAGATCTTGGTTCCTTCACCGGGTTTCGGCAGAAACACAAGAATCAGAATGGTTAGTCGAGGCACTCCATAGAAGCGAGCTCCTTGGCCGGCCAAAGGTCTATGCTGATTGATACCAGCGGGTTGATAGAGAAAGAGATTTTCTTCTTCATTTTAGAATACAAGGGGCTACTCGCACCCCATAAAGCCCTGAAACGAGCCAGATCGGACTGGGTACCCTTGTGGGCACCTAGTATACCAGAAGAATACAGACAAAATTCTAATACGACGGAGGACAAAGTCACCGCGTCGTACTGCTGGCATCAGCCTCGGCCCAAGCCTCAGATAGAAACTAGCCCTTGAGCGCTTCGGCGCCGCCGACGACTTCCAGAATCTGGGTCGTGATCGCGGCTTGGCGTTCGCGGTTGGCCACCAGAGTCAGATCGTTGATCATCTTGCCGGCGTTGTCCGTGGCGGCGGTCATCGCGCTCATCCGGGCGCCGTGCTCGCTGGCCGTGGCCTCGAGCAGAGCCTGGAACGTGAGCGTAAACACGTAGCGCGGCAGCAGCGTTTGCAGCAATCCTTCGGGCGAGGGCTCGAATTCGTACTCTTTGCTGGCAGCCTTGCCCTCTTGCGCAGGCGGCTCAATCGGCAGCAGTTGCATGACGGTCGGGACTTGGCGAATCGCCGAATAGAACTTGCTGTAGATCACGTAGATCGCGTCCACTTCGCCGGTGGTGAACATTTCCACCGCCTTCTTCACGACCGTATCGGCGCAAGTTGTCTTGGCGCCGCTCGTCGGCAAAGCGTAGTTGAACACCACGTTCACGCCGCGCTTGCCAAAGAACTGGCCACCCTTCTTGCCAACCGAAAGCAGGTCAATCGGATGTTGCGAATTCTTCACAAAATCCGCCGCCTTACGGATGAGGTTGGTGTTGTAACCACCCGCCAATCCGCGCTCGGCGGTGATGAGGATGAGGCCGACGCGCTTGACCGGGCGCTTTTCGAGCAGCTCATGCGAAGGTAGCGAGCCCGCCGAGCTGATGCTGGCCATGAATTCATGGAGCTTATCGGCGTAGGGGCGCGATTCCAGCACGCGATCTTGCGCTTTCTTAAGGCGTGCGGCGGCGACAAGCTTCATCGCTCGCGTGATCTGGCGAATATTCTTCGCCGACCGGATTCGCTGTCGAATTTCCTTGAGTGTCGCCATAGCTTGTGGTTAGCTGAGTCCCTTTTCCTTCTTGAAGGCGCTGACCGCTTCGGCGTAGGCCGTCTTCAGCTTGGCTTCGACGTCACCGCTCAGCTCGTTCTTCGCGTTGATTTCTTCCACGGCGTCCGGATACTTATCCTTGAGGAACGCGAGCAGGAAGGTTTCGAAGTTGGCGATTTGATCGAGCGGGAGATCGTCGAGGAATCCGTTGGTACCGGCAAAAATCGAAAGAACTTGGTCGGTGTTGCTGTACGGCTTGCTGAGACCCTGCTTAAGAAGCTCGGTAAGGCGTTGGCCGCGGAGCAACTGCATCTGCGTGGCGCGGTCGAGGTCGCTGGCGAACTGCGCGAAGGCAGCCACGTCGCGGTACTGAGCCATTTCGAGCTTCAGCTTCCCGGCGACTTGCTTCATCGCCTTCACCTGGGCGTTCCCACCCACGCGGCTGACCGAGATCCCGACGTTGATGGCGGGGCGGACACCGGCGAGGAAGAGGTCCGGTTCGAGATAGATTTGACCGTCGGTAATCGAGATAACGTTGGTCGGGATGTACGCCGAAACGTCGCCCGATTGGGTTTCGATAACCGGCAGCGCGGTGAGCGAACCACCACCGAGCTCATCGCTGAGCTTGGCGGCGCGCTCGAGCAAGCGGCTGTGCAGGTAGAAAACGTCGCCGGGGAACGCTTCGCGTCCGGGCGGTCGTCGCAGAAGCAGCGACAGCGCGCGGTAGGCGGCGGCGTGCTTGGTAAGGTCATCGTAAACCACAAGCGCGTGCATTCCGTTGTTGCGGAAGAACTCGCCGATGGCGGCTCCGGCGAACGGCGCGAGGTATTGCATGGCGTTCGAGTCGGAGGCCGAAGCGAGAACGACGATGGTGTATTCGAGGGCACCGGCTTCGCGGAGGGTTTCCACGACGCGGGCGACGTTGGCCATCTTTTGACCGACGGCAACGTAGATGCAGTAGACCGGAAGGCCACCCGGTTCGTGGGTGCGCTTCTGGTTAATAATCGTGTCGATACAAACCGAGGTCTTGCCGGTTTGGCGGTCGCCGATGACGAGTTCGCGTTGGCCGCGGCCGACGGGAATCATGGAGTCAACGGCCTTGATGCCGGTTTGCAGCGGCTGCTTAACGGGCTGTCGCTCGACAACGCCGGGGGCGATGACTTCGATACGGCTGCTGGATTCGGCGTTGATCGGACCCTTGTTGTCGACCGGTTGACCGAGCGAGTTGACGACGCGTCCGAGCAGACCCTTGCCGGTCGGGATTTCGATAATGCGGCCGGTTTCGCGGACCGTGTGACCTTCCTTAACGAGGGTTTCGTCGCCGATGATAACCGCACCGATCGAATCTTCTTCCAGGTTCAGAGCGAGGCCTTGAACGCCCGCTTCCGGGAATTCGAGCAGCTCACCCATTTGGCAGTCGGGGAGGCCGTAAATACGAGCGATCCCGTCACCCACCTGGAGAACGGTGCCGACGTGTTCGGTGTCTGTCTTGCGGTCGAACTTCGTAAGTTCTTGTTCAAGAATCGATGTAATTTCTTCGGGTCGGATAGCCATGGTTGCAGTTATCGTTGGTTCAGGAAGTCGTATTTCAGGGTCTCTCGCAGTCGGTTCAGGCCGCCGGTGACGGTGCCGTCAATGACGTACCCCCCGAGTTCGACCTTGACCCCGCCTTGCACTTTGGGTTCAATTTCGTAAGTTGCCGTCACCGACTTTTTGGTCGCGTCGGCAATCTTCTTTTCAATTCGTTGCTTTTGGTCGGCGGTGAGTTCGCGCGCCGAAACCACGTTGATGCTGAGCACGCGCTCATCTTCTTTGCGGAGAGCGTCGTAGGCATCGCGCAATTCGAGCAGCCCGCCTTCACGCTTCTTTTCCAGCATGAGCCGCAGCACTTGCATGGTGAGCGAGGTCACGCGGTCGGAGAACAACCGCTCCAGCAGACCCTGCTTTTGGTGGCGCGGCGTATCTTGGTCGCCGATGATCTTCGCGAGTCGCGGTTCACCTTGGATAGCACCGCCAATCGCGTTAAGGTCATCGCCCACGGCGCCTACCACCCCTTGCTTCTTGGCGGCATTAAAGAGCGCTTGAGCGTATCGGAGGGCGACGCGTTGGTCCATTAGAAGCTGGGCACCTCGGCCTTGTCGATGAATTCTTCGATAAGCTTGCGATCCGCTTCGGAATCGAGCTTCGCGCCAATTAACTTTTCGGTGGCGCTCATCGTGAGGTTCACGGTTTGGGTGCGGAGTTGGCTAACAACGCCAGCTCGCTGGGCCGAAATTTCATCCTCGGCCTTCTTCAGCATATCCGCCCGTTGGGCGGCCACTTCGGCTTGCATTTGCGCCCGAAGGTCCTGAGCTTTCTTAATCTCTTCTTGAATGGCGGCCCGAGCTTCACCTTCGGCTTTCGCCAGGCGGGTTTCGTAGTCGGCCTTCATCTGCGTCATTTCCGACCGCAGGCTTTCGGCTTCGCTAAACGTGCTTTCGAGGCGCGAGGTGCGCTCGTTGACAGCATCTTCCAGCGGCGTAACATAGAACGATTGGATTGCCGGGAAAACAATAAGGAAAACGCCAATGACGGCGATGGTAATCCCAAGGTCAATGGGGATCCCCATTTCCGACATCTTATGCGTGATGTCGTACAGCCCGTTGCCTGGCTCGTGTGCCATGTGCGAGAGCTTGAAGCCACCAACCGCCATCCCCACGCCCACAATGAGCTTGACGATGTATGGAATTCCAGAAGATTTTTGCGTTGCCATTTCAGAAACTGTTCAAAAAATTTAGGGAGGTTCCTTGGGTTGCCCCAAGGAACCGTGTCGGGTTAGCTACCCTTGAACGCGCCCGCGCCAACGAAGACGGTGAGCAGGAAGACGAGTTCGACGAACGCCATAGCGATAAGCATGGCGGTCTGCATTTTGCCGATGGCTTCGGGCTGGCGGCTCATGCCGTTCATAGCGCCGTTACCGATCATGCCGAGGCCGATGGCGACCCCGAGAGCTGCGAGTCCAAGTGCAATGGGAAGGTACATATTTTTTAGTCCTAATTTTCGTTTGAGTGTTGATATTTGCCCGAGGGCAAAAGCGATTTAATGGGCGTGAGCCTCGCCGTGATGTTCGTCGTGCGGCTCGTGGGTAACCAAGCTGATGTAGACGCAGGTGAGCAGGCAGAAGATAAGCGCCTGGACAACAACCGTGAGCATCTTCACGGGAATCAGCAGTTCACCCATGGGGAACGCGGAAGTGATCTGGTTCATTCCATGCACGGCCTCGTGACCGCCATGGATGTTTCCGTAGAGTCGGAGGCTGAGCGACACCATTTTCATGGTCTCCGAAACCAACTCGATAAAGAACAGCATCACGGAGATGAGGACAAGAGCGCCCCCGAGTTTCGGGCCCGCAAAGTGGCTGAAGTGGCCGATGAATCCATTCTGTTTGATGCCTTCCCACTGAACGTAGAAGATCGAAATGATCGCCATCCCAAGGTTGAAACTTAGCAGCGCGGTCGGCGAAGTCGGGAAGAACAGAGCCACCAAGTTGCTGATGAAGATGATGAGCCAAAAGGTAATGATGAACGGAACGTACTTGCGGCCATGCGAGCCAATGATGCTCACGCAAAGATTCTCAATAAAGAGGTAGAGCTGCTCCGACCAGTTGGCTAACCGCCCCTGGAAAACTCCGGGCCGGAAGCCTTTGCGGGCGACAGAGAGGAGTCCAAAGACCACCGCGAGCACGAGCCCAAAGTACACCATCGTGCCGATAAAGTTAACCGTAACCTTATGGCCCTCTTCTCCGCCCCCGGCGGCCAAAAACGTACTTAGTTGGCTGGTGATGTCCATACAGCAAAATGGGCGTTCTGGCTACGAATCTGCGGCCATCAACCACCCTATGACCGCAAAGTATACCCAAAGCAAACCCACTGCAAGGCCCATGCTGGCCGGATTTCCCCATTCAGATTGCAACCGGAAGCCCATGGCTATCGTAATGACTTTCAGGGCAAATGCCGTCATCATCACGATGGTCAGCCTCAGCTTTTCGGGACTGTTCTCGTTGCTTGTCGCCAAGAACTTTGCGTAGGCCTGGTACGTGATAAACGCTTGTCCTCCCGCAGCCATGCCGATGAGGCCGCCTGTCACGTACTCCAATCCCCGCACCGCAAGCACCGCCAGCACGATCCCGCTGCCCAAGATTAGCGCCGGCACCAAGCGGAAAAAGCGTCTCAATCCTTGTTCCCACGCGAAAGCACGACGAGCATGTAGGCAAACCCGCTAACGACGCCTACAAGGGTCATGACTTTGACCGCGTTTGGGCCGGGCCAGACGGTATTCTGCAGCATTAGTCCGATGAGAAAAAATCCGGCGGGCACGGCAAGAAATCCGTAAGCTGCCGCCATGCCGACGCTCGTCGCTTTCATATAAGCGCGCTGGCCCTCAGGGATTTCTCGCTCGCTTTGCAACGCCTGCTGCCCGGCAGTTCCCCGCTGGTGAATCTCGTCCAGTTTGTCAAAATCGGGCGGATCGGGAAGGTTGACTTTTCGCTCGCTCGCGGACGAGAGCAACGAATTGGCTTCTTCCTCTAGCGCATCGAGTCGCGTCTTCGGCGGGTCGAGCGGAGACCGCTCGGCGTCATCCAGCTTGGTTTCGAGCTCCCGGATTTCGGCGTCCAGCGCGTCATCAGGCGGCAGGCGGTCGTCATTCATACTTGAATTAAAGCACTAGATGGACGACTTTGCGCCCCAGGATCGCCTCGCGACTGAAATACAATATCTCAAAGGTGTCGGCCCCAAGTGGGCCGTCCCGCTGGGCAAGTTGGGTCTGCGCAAAGTCCGCGACGTGCTCTACCACTTCCCCCGCCGCTACGAAGACCGGCGCAATTTACCGCCGATTCGCCTACTCGTGCCCGGCGAAGTTGCGACCGTGCGGGGAGAAATCCGTCGCCTTGAAAGCCGCACGCTGCGCGGTGGTCGCGTGATCCTCACCGCCACGCTCACCGACGGCACCGGCGAGGTCACGCTCACCTGGTTCAACCAACCGTGGATTCGCAAAAAGCTGGACGGCGCCGAGGATGTGATCGCGTTCGGCATGGTACGCGAGAGCCGCGGCTCGCGCACGCTTGAGATTTCGGCCCCCGAGATTGAGCTTCCCGAAGACGAAGATGATGTTGAGGCGTTCGCCCGCCTCACGCCGGTCTATCCGAGTACCGAAGGCGTTCCGCAAACAGTGCTCCGCAAGGCCACCGATAGCGCGTTGCAGGGCTATATCTCTGCGGTGGCAGAGGCGCTGCCGCGTCAATGGCGACAACGCGCCAACCTCATCGGCATCCGCGAGGCGCTCACCCAAATTCACCGCCCGGATTCGGAGGACACGCGCCGTGCGGCCCGGCGGCGACTCGTGTTTGAGGAGTTCTTCTTTATGCAGTTGGCGCTGCAAATGCGGCGGCGAGAAACCCAGCAAGAAGTCGGAATCGGGTTCGATTGGGACGAGCCGAATCTCAGTGGCGGCGGCCTTTTTGCCGACGGCCAACGGATGGACATCCGCGATCAACTGGGCGTGATGCTGCCATTTGAACTCACGGGCGCGCAAAAGCGGGTGATTCAAGACGTTTGGAACGACATGCAGCGGCCCGCGCCGATGAACCGTTTGGTGCAGGGCGATGTGGGTTCCGGCAAGACCGCGGTGGCCGCCGCCGCAATGCTCGCCGCGGTTCGCGCGGGGTATCAAGCCGCGCTCATGGCGCCGACGGAAATCCTCGCCGAACAGCATTTCCTTAACTTGCAAGCGGTGTTCGATCGGGTGGGCATCAAAGTGGTGCTCCTTCACGGCAAGATGCCCGCACCGAAAAAACGCAAAGCGACTCAGCAAGCCGAGAACGGCGAGGCGCAGATTCTGGTCGGCACCCATGCGCTAGTTCAAGAGTCCGTCACATTCCACAAACTTGGCCTCGCCGTCGTGGACGAGCAGCACCGCTTTGGCGTGTTGCAACGAGCCGCCCTCCGGCAGAAGGGTCGCGAGAATCCTGACGTGCTGGTGATGACCGCGACCCCGATTCCGCGGACGCTCACCATGACGCTGTATGGCGACCTCGATGTGAGCATCATTGACGAGTTGCCGCCCGGCCGACGCCCGATCAAAACTCACTGGAAGCGGCCGCACGAACGCGACCAAGTCTATAGCGCGGTCCGGGACATCTTGACGCAAGGTCGGCAAGCCTACTTTGTGTGCCCGATGATCGCCGAGAGCGAGAAGCTTCAGGCGCAGGCAGCGGAAGAACTCTACGAACGGCTGCGGACGGAGCATTTCCCCGACTACCGCGTCGGCCTGCTCCACGGCAACATGAAAAGCGCCGAGAAGGAGGAGATCATGGGCGCGTTCCGCCGCCACGAACTCGACATTTTGGTCAGCACGGTCGTCATCGAAGTCGGCGTCGACGTGCCGAACGCCACGGTAATGACCATCGAAGATGCCAACCGGTTTGGCCTCGCCCAACTCCACCAGCTGCGTGGCCGCGTTGGGCGGGGCTCGTTCCAAAGCTACTGCATTCTCATCGCCGATGCCAAAACCGACGAGTCCATCACGCGCATGTCCACGATCCGCGATACAACCGACGGATTTAAGATCGCCGAAGTGGACCTGCAATTACGCGGCCCGGGTGACGTCGCGGGAACCCGGCAGTCGGGTCAGTTCGATTTCAAACTCGCTGACTTGGTGCAAGACACCAAGTTGCTCGAGGAATCACGCGCCTTGGCCATGGAGGTGTTGGAGCAAGACCCCGACCTCGCGCGCCCTGATCATGCGGTGATGCTCGAGCGCGTGCGCGAACGTCGCGCGATTCAAGCCGTGGCCGTCGTCTCTTAGGTCAAAATAACAGGATGACGGCGACGCGCCCCAGTTGGGATACCTACTTTATGGACATCGCCCACCTGGTCGCGACGCGCGCCACGTGTCCGCGACGCAGCGTCGGCGCGGTGATTGTACGGGACCGCCGCATTCTCTGCACGGGCTATAACGGCGCGCCGCGCGGCATGAGCCACTGTCCGCCGAACGGGCCGACCCACGAGTGGCCGGAGGGCTGCCTCCTCGCCGGCCATTGTCAGCGGGCGCTCCACGCCGAGCAAAACGCGCTACTGCAAGCGGCAATGATCGGCATTCCTTGCGCGGGGGCGACGATGTATGTGACTTGCCAGCCGTGCAATTCCTGCGCGAAAATGATCATCAATGCGGGCATCGAGCGCGTCATCTATGAAGGAGACTATCCCGACGCGTTCTCGCTGGAACTCTTCCGCGAGTCGGGTCTGGAAGTGCTTCGCTACATTAAAGGCTCGCCCGAACTGGAGCCGGTGCAACTGAGTTGAATTTTCTTGCCGCCACCGTTACCAATTCCCCGCTGCGCGGGTTCGGCACCGCCTTGCTTGCCGGAGCCATCGCCCTGGTCATCACCTGGGCGCTCACGCCGTGGGTGATGAAGCTCGCCATCGCCAAGGGGGCGGTGGACGACCCGACGCGCGACGACCGGCGCGTGCACACCAAGATCACGCCGCGCTGGGGCGGGTTTGCGATCTTCGCGGGAGCCCTGATCTCGGTGCTGATCTGCCTTCCGCTGCGCTGGCCGGTTCAGCCGTTCGCCCCGTGGGTCATCGGATTGCTAGGGCTGGGTGCGGTCATCACTTTGGCCGGCGCGGCTGATGACCTTCACCAGTTCTCCGCGAAGATTCAGATGGGCATCTTGCTGGCCGCGGGCGTGGCCGTGCAGTTCTTTGGCTCGGGCACCAACAAGGTGCAGGTTCAGGGCATTTCGTGGCCGATGTTCAGTGACGGCGCGCATTGGATCGCCTTCGCGCCGTACGTCGCCATTCCGCTGACCGCGGTTTACATCTTTGTCGTGACCAAGACGATGGACACGATTGACGGGATTGACGGCCTCGCCGCGGGGATCGCGGCCATCAGCGCGGCGACGCTCGCCATCGTCGGCGTGGGCGTGCAGCCGCGCGTGGCGCTCATTGCGGCGGCGGTCGCGGGCTCGGCCATCGGATTTTTGCGACACAACTATAACCCCGCTAAGATCTTCATGGGAACGGGTGGCGCCCAGTTCCTCGGCTTTACGCTCGCCTGCCTGAGCATTGTTGGCGCGATGAAAACCGCCGCCACCATCATGCTCATCATCCCCATCTTCGTGTTCGGCGTGCCGATCTTCGACGCCTTCTTCGTGGTCACCCGGCGACTGCTCAGCGGCCAGCCGATTACGGCTCCCGACAAGCGCCACCTGCACCACACGCTTCTGCGCAAGGGCCTCGATCAACGCCAAACCGTGCTTGTGCTCTATGCGGTGGCGGCGGTCCTCGGCGGCATCGTGGTGGTGGCCGCCCGAGCCTTGGGGTAACTTGAAGCGTCTCTGATGGCTGAACGACCCCGTATCATTTTTGTCGTCGGAACGCGTCCGGATGCGATTAAGAGCGCTCCCGCGATCCTTGAATTCAAGAAATATCCGCAGGTTGAAACCGTCGTCGTGTCGACCGGTCAACACCGCGAAATGCTCGCCCAGGCGCTCGATGCGTTTGGCATTACCGCCGACTACGACCTCGACCTCATGCAAGCCGGGCAATCGCTGGCTCAGCTGACGAGCCGAGCGCTGGTGGGGCTCGACCAGATTTTCCAAGATGTGAACCCGGAATGGGTACTAGCGCAAGGCGACACGACCACCACGTTTGTCGCGGGCCTGGCCAGCTTCTACTTGCAGATTCCGTTCGGACACTTTGAGGCCGGCCTCCGCACGCCCACGATCTGGAACCCGTTTCCCGAGGAGTTCAATCGCCGCACGGTGGGCCTCTTCGCGCAGCATCACTACGCGCCGACCTCGCAAGCCGCCGACAATCTGCGCCGCGAGGGTGTGCCCGAGGATCAAATTTTTGTGACGGGTAACACCGGCATCGACGCCGTGCTCCAGATTGCCAAGCAGTCGGCGACCGCGTGGTATCCCGAGGAGACGCGCGACATCATTCTGCTCACCACGCACCGCCGCGAAAACTGGGGCGACCCGCAAACCCGCATCGCGCGCGCGTGCCGGCGACTCCTGGACGAACTGCCCAACACCGTTTTGGTGGCCGCGATGCACCGCAATCCAGCCGTGCGCGAGACGCTGCAACGCGAGCTCGGCGACCACGCACGCGTGCGACTGATTGAGCCGCCCGACTACCCAGATTTTGTGAAGCTCATGGAGCGCGCGAAGTTGATTCTCAGCGATTCAGGCGGTGTGCAAGAAGAGGCGCCCGCCTTTGCCCGTCCCGTGCTGGTGCTGCGCGAAACCACCGAGCGTCCCGAAGGCGTGGATCGCGGCGTGGCGAAGTTAGTGGGCACCGACGAGGAACTGATTCTGAGCGAGGCGCGCACATTGTTGACCGACGCCGACGCCTACGGCAAGATGGCGACCGCGGCGAGCCCCTATGGCGACGGTCGGGCGGCGGAGAGAATTCGATATCTTTTGCTCCAAGACTTACATATTTCCAGTCCAGAGGTGCCGCTATGGGCATAGTCGAAGCCGTCGTCCTCGGCATCATCCAAGGCGTCACCGAATGGCTGCCCATCAGCAGCACGGCCCACCTGCGGCTCGCGCCGCTGCTCTTTGGCTGGTCGGACCCCGGCGCGGGTTTCACCGCCGTGATCCAGCTCGGGACGCTCGCCGCCATCCTCATCTACTTTTGGGGCGACCTTACGAAAGTGTTTTTGGGCTGGCTTGGCTCGCTCACCGACAAGTCGAAGCGAGGGTCGCTGGAAGCCAAGCAAGGCTGGGCGATCTTCATCGGCACGTTGCCGATCGTGGTTCTGGGCAAGTTGTTTGAGCATCAGATCAAGGGACCGCTTCGTAGCCTCACGGTCATCGCGACCAGCCTCATCGTGGTCGGGATTCTGCTCTTTATCGCCGAACGCGTGAGCCGCAAGAAACTCAGCATGGAGGACGTCACGCCGATGCGCGGGTTGTGGGTCGGGCTCTGGCAAGCAGTGGCGCTGATTCCGGGCGCGAGCCGCAGCGGAAGCACCATCACCGGCGGTCTTTTGGCCGGATTCGACCGCAAGAGCGCGGCGCGATTTTCGTTCCTGTTGAGCGTGCCGAGCATCCTCGCGGCGGGCATCAAGGAAGTGTTCGACGCGCGCGATCAATTGGTATCGCTGAACGTGGCGAACGTTGGCGTGGCCACCGTCGTGTCGTTTGTCGTCGGGTTCGCGACGATCAAGTGGTTCATGGACTTTTTGGGCAAGCACTCCACCAACGTGTTCATCTACTACCGATTGGCGCTCGGCGCCCTACTGCTCGTGCTCATCGGCACGGGTCGGCTAGAACCCATGGCGGGACTGCCGCCCGAAGCCGCCAAGACCAGCAGCAAGTAGCATGTTCCGCCGCAAGCCAAGTGCGCCCACACTTCCGCCCGAATGGATCTTCGTCGGGCTCGGCAATCCGGGTCCGCAGTACGCGCACACGCGCCACAACGTCGGCTTCGACCTCATTGATCATCTGGCCGAAGCGGCCAAGCACACGCTGAAAACGCGCAAGCACTCGGCGGTGTACGAAGTCGTCCCCGTGGCCGGTGTGCCGTGCTTGCTGGTCAAGCCAATGACCTTCATGAACCTCAGCGGGCAGGCGGTGTCACCGATCCTCAAGGAATTCCGGCTCGGGCTCGACCGCCTCGTGGTGATCACCGACGAACTTGACCTTCCCGTCGGCGACGCCAAGTTCTCGCCGAAGGGTTCGGCGGGTGGCCACAACGGTCACAAGTCGCTGATCGCGACGCTGGGTTCGACCGAGTACGCGCGCATCAAAATCGGCATCGGCAAGGGCGAAGACGAAACGATTGATCACGTGCTCGGGCGGTTTCGTCCGGAAGATCGCGTGGACGTGAACAAGGTGATCGCGCGCGTGGCCGAGTGCCTCGAAACCGTGGCGTTACACGGCATTGACCGGGGGATCGCCGAGCTTAACCGGCAGCGGCCCCGGTAAGGACCTTCTTGCAGGCGCGCTCTTCGTATGAATGTTGCACGCTCAGCACGTGAAGCGGTAGCTGTTCGCGACCCCAAATCGGCGTCGCTCGCCCGATAAACGTTTGGTAGGCGTAGCGCCCGTCGTCCAGCGTCACCCATCGGCTTGGCCCTTGGCCGGTGCCCAAAATCACGAAGTGGCCGGGGTTAATGGTCACGTCGTCGGTGAACATGTGGCACGACACCGAGTTGTGATCGAGGCAAGTTTCGCTGAGCAGCACGTGCCCACGAAGCCGCACTCGCAAACCGCCCTGGTTCTGCAAGATCACAAATTCCGACGACGCCAAGTCGGAGTGTTCGATGGTAACAATCCGGATCATAGGTTATGGTTTTGGACGAGAAAGCTAGGAAAAAAGCCGCTTATTGGTTGACTTTTCGCGCCTTCACGGCTCGCATGTGCGCCATCCCCAACGCTACAAATACGATCAGCGACAGCCCGAGTACGCCGCCAGCCATGCCCGGCGACTTGCCCGCTTGCATCGCCCCGATCAGCCGCGTGGTCCAGAGAATCACCATGGCCAGCGAAACCACGCCCGCCAAGCGATAGCCGAGACTGGGATTTTTGCCCGCGATCACGGCGGCAATCACCGCCAGCAGACCCGCGGTCCCGCCGACGATCAGAGAGGTAGAACTGCCGGCTTTCAACCCCATGGCGCCGCCGCCAATGAGGGCCAGACCGTAAACCAACACGAGGATTTGGAGCTTGTTCACGATCCGTAAGTTTACCTGGAGCCGGTCCGCGTTCTCGGCCATAATGAGGCATGCGCACCAAGCTCACCGAAGCCCAAATTGGGGAAAAATTGACCGCCGGATGGACGTTCCGCGACAACATGATCCACCGCATCTACGAGTTTCCCAGCTATGCGCACGGCTCGCAGTTTGCCGCCGGCGTGGGCCTGCTCGCCGAGGGCATGGACCACCACCCGGACATTCTGATTCAGTGGCGCAAGGTCACCATCAGCCTGAACACGCACGATGCGGGCGGCGTGACCGACACCGACTTTGCCCTCGCCGAAAAGATTGAGCGACTACGAGAGCACGGACCCGCGTAGAATAGGGCATGCTCGACAAACTTAAGTCCGCCGTTACAGGAATCGCCGCCCTCGCCGGAGTCAGCGTGGGTTCCATGCCAGCCGAACTCGTGCCGGTCGCCAAAACCATTTACGAGTTCCAGATGAACTCGATTGACAAGAAGCCGGTGAAGCTCGACAAGTACAAGGGCAAGGTGCTCATCGTGGTGAATGTCGCCAGCAAGTGCGGTCTCACGCCGCAATACGAGGCGCTGGAAGCGCTCTACCGCAAGTACAAGGATAAAGGTTTGGTGGTGCTTGGCTTCCCCGCCAACGATTTTGGCGGCCAAGAACCGGGCACCGAAGAAGAAATCAAGACGTTCTGCAGCACGAAGTACGACGTGACCTTCCCGATGTTCGCCAAGGTCGAGGTGACCGGCGACAACACGGTCGGCATCTATCGCTGGCTGATCGAGCAAAGCGGCGATAAGTCTCCGATCGAGTGGAACTTCGCCAAGTTTGTGGTAGGCCGCGACGGCAAGTCCGTGCAGCGGTTCGGCTCGCGCCTCAAGCCGACGGACGAGAAGTTCGTCGCCGCGGTCGAAGCCGCGCTCGCGGCGAAGTAAGCTCTACTTCCCGGCGTAGACCAGCACTTGAATGCTCCCCGCCCCCGCGGCGAGGAGCGTTTTTGCGCATTCGCGAGCCGTCGCGCCGCTCGTAAACACGTCATCCACCAGCAAGACGTCGCGGCCACCGAGGTCGCCGTTCACGGTAAACGCGTTGGCGACGTTCTCGCTGCGTTCAAACGGCGATTGCCCGACCTGCTGCTTGGTGTAGCGATGCCGCTCCAACGTGTCAATTTGAACCTGCGCGGCGGGGAACGCGCGCACCAGATACTCCGCCTGATTAAAGCCGCGCTCGTAGCGGCGGCGCGGGTGAATCGGCACCGGAATCACCAAGTCATCCGGGCCGAGCAGGTTGTGCTTGGACGCAAACAGCATCAATTCGCGGCTCATGGTGCGGCCCAACGAGGTGCTCCGGTGGTACTTCAGAGCCTGCACCACGGGATACGCCGAGCGATACGTGTGGATCGCCCAGCCCGCCACGATGACGCCGTTCGGCGGGATCGCGATTTTCCCGAGCGGACGCATCGTTCGGCGGCAATCTTGGCAAAGCGCGGCTGGCCCCAGCCGCAGGCAAAGGGCGCATTTGCTCGGATACAGCAGGTCCAGCAAGGCCACGATCCAACTTACCTGCCCCGCCAGGGTGGAATAATCTCCTTATGCTGGAATTGTTGGGATTGCCCTTTGACAAAGGCGGGCGCACGCGCGGAAGTCGGCTTGGCCCGGCGGCCATTCGATTGGCGGGTCTCATCCCGGCGATGGCCGAGCTCGGCCACCCGATCTCCGACCTTGGCGACTTTAGCGTGCCCGAAACCGACACACCCGCAGGCGGTTGGCGAGAGTTCGATGAAGCGTTTCCGAGCTACCAACTCGCTCAGCAAAAGGTCGCTCAGGTTCTGGCGCGCGGTAACACGCCGCTGGTGCTCGCCGGCTCGCACGACGTGGCGCTCGGCACCGTCAGCGCGGCGTTGCGGCACCTGCAAGGCGATCTCGCCGTGCTTTGGATTGACGCTCACGCCGACCTGAACACGCCGGCGACTTCGCCGAGCGGGAACCTGCACGGCACGCCGTTGGCGGCCTTGCTCGGGCTGGCTCCGGGTTCCGCGCCGAACCAAAAATGGCTCGACCAATGGCAGCAATTGGTGGATTTGGCCGGTCCGCATCATCTGGAATCGCACCGTGTGGCGTGGCTCGGGCTCCGGTCGGTTGATCCCGGCGAGAGTCGGCACATGGCGCAACTCCCCGGCTGCCTGCCGCTGACCATGCAAAATATTGACCAGCACGGCATTCCCAAGCTGATCGAAGGGATTCGGCGTTGGGTGGAGGCGAGCGGTACGCGCAACCTTTGGGTTAGCTTCGACCTCGACAGCCTCGACCCCATCTACGCGCCGGGCACCGGCACCACCGTTCGCGGCGGACTGACCTACCGCGAGGGCCACATGATCGCCGAGTTGCTCAGCAAAATGCTTCGCGATGTGAATCTGGTGGGGCTCGATGTGGTGGAGGTGAACCCGACCCTTGACCAGTTCAATCTCACCGCGACCATGGCCACCGAGTGGATTTGTTCGCTCTTCGGCAAGCGCATCCTTGGCGGTTGGGAACCCGATCTCACGCCGTGGTTGTCCGGGCAATAAACTCGTCGGCTAGGTTCAAAATGCGGTCCCGCCGCTGCGGTTCGAGCCGATCGAATCCGCCGACCACCGGTCCCATGCGACGGTTGGCGGCAATCCAATTGCGGTTGCGGTGGATGAACCGCCAGTACAGCCCGTCCCACACCTCGCACCACTCACCGCGCGGTAAATCGCTCATCTTCAGAATGTACGCCGACCCGCTGATGTAGGGCTTGGTCGCGAAGAGTCCGCCGTCGGCGAGTTGCGACATGCCGTAGACGTTCGGCGCCATCACCCAATCGGCGCTGTCGATGAACATCTCCGTGAACCAGCGGTATGCCTCGTGCGGGTCCACGTCGCTCATGAGCATGGCCGACCCGGCGATCATCAACCGCTCGATATGGTGGCACCAGCCGTGCCGCTGCACTCGGCGGATCACCGTATCCAGCGGCGGCAGCCCGGTGGAGCCATCCCACCACGCCGAGCCGAGCTTTCGCGAGTTGCCAAACGGGCTGCTGAAGCTCCGTTGCGCCTGATGGTAGTCGCGGTCGATGCCCCGAATGAACTCGCGCCAGCCGATAACTTGGCGGATGAATCCTTCGCGGCTGGCGATCGGAATGCCGGGCATTTGCAACGCGGCGTCCACCACCTCGCGCGGGGTGAGGAGGCCGCAGTTGATCAGCATGCTCAGGCCGCTGTGCCACAGCATGACTTCCTCGCTCAGCATCGCGTCTTCGTAGGGCCCGAACTCGGCGAATCGGGATTCGAGGAATTCGCTCAGCCACTCGCGGGCGCCCTCGTGAGTGACCGGCCATCGAAAGTCGCTCGCCGCGCCCGGGTGGTCGGTGAACTCGCGCTCCACAAGCTTGATGACTTCCTGGGTGACGCCGTCCGGCTCGGGCCACCAGATGCTTGGCGGCCGCTTGCCGCGCGGAACCGGTTTGCGATTGTCGGCATCGAAGCTCCACTGGCCGCCTTCGGGTTGATCGCCATCCATCAGCACGCCGAGACGAAGCCGCTGCCTTTGGTAAAAATCGGCCATCAGCCGACGCTTCGTGCCCGCCGCACAGTGCGTCCAATCGTCGGCGCTCGTCAAAAATCCCGGACTATCTAGTAGGGTCAGCCGCACCCCCTGCTTGGCGCAGGCACTGCGCAGTTGCTTGGCAAAGCCCGCGTCGTGCGGCTCGTAGGTCACCACCTCTTGCTGCTCCTGAGCGAGAAGATTCTCCAGCAATCCGCGGTCGGATTCACCCCACCGCACGTAGCGGACCTCGCGCCCGCACCCGGCCGCGAAGTGCCGCATCGCCGAAAAGAACAGCGTCACCTTTTGCTGGTGATGCCGCATGCCCGTGGCCAGCGCCCGGTCTTCTTGCATGAAAACTGGGCCATCCGGCATGCCTGGCAACCCATCGAATAGCTGATCGCCAAGGACGAGAATCGTGGGCATGACGATTTCTACGCGGCGAACCTAACCTTTTGCGGGCCGGTACGTCTAAACTTATGCTGAATGCGCCGTCCGAATCTCATGATTACTTCCCTTATTGCCCTTGCTGCCATGGGTTGTGGCTCCGCAACACCCGAGTCCACGCCCGCCCCGCTGCCGGCGAAAGTCACCGCGGTGACCAAGCAAGCCGGTGGCGACCCCACCGGGCCGACGGGCACCAATTCCACCACCAATCCCGTGAAAGCTGATCCTCCCGCTGGCTCGCCGCCCAACCCCACAACGGTTGATGACAAGCTCATTGAAGAGGGCCTCAAGGCACGCAAGAAGCCCTACAACGCCGTTCGTTTGTATCAGCTGGATGAGCTTCAAGTGGTGAAGCTGGTGGTCAACAAGAAGAGTTACTACTGCTACGTAATGGACACCGAATCCAAGATGATGGAAGGGTGCATGCACCTGGAAAAGAACGAGCTTGCCGAGGACGAGGCGATGATCTTTGCCTATCCGAAGGCGGGCGCACTCAGCTTCTGGATGAAGAACACGCGCATTGACCTCGACATCATGTTCCTCAGCGACAAGAAGGTCGGGCTCAACGGCACGACCATGAAGGCTTACGACGAAACGGGCGTGCCCAGCAAGGGCAATGCGATGTACGCCGTCGAATTCCGCGCCGGCGTGATGAAGAAGGACGGCCTCACGGCGGGCATGAAGTTCGAGTTCGCGAACGTGAAGTTTAAGCTCGAGTAGTCTCTACGTAGCGACGGCGAACTTGCGGCGGTCGTAAACCAGGTCGTCGCCAATCTGCCAAACCTCAGGATCAATCCGGTCCTGAGGTTTGATTTTGCTAAAATGCACAATTGCGCTGGTGAGGCCGGCTTCGAGGCATCGCTGCAGGAACACGCTGTTGAGCACTTGGCGCGCGGCCGGTCGCAGGCCAAAGCTAATGTTGCTAATGCCGAGGGTGGTGTTGACTCGCGGGGCCAGTTCTTTGAGGCGGCGAATCGCTTCGATGGTTTCGATGCCCGCCTGCCGAAACTCCTCATCGCCGGAGCCGAGCGTAAAGGTCAGGGCGTCGATAAACACGTCGTGGTCGGGGAGGCCCGCCGCGCGGGTTCGATCCAGAATTCGCAGGGCGATCTCGACCTTCTTGTCGGCGGTTTTCGCCATGCCATCTTCGTCGATGGTCAGACCCACCACCGCCGCGCCGTACTTGCGGCAAAGGCCCAGCACACGCTGGGTGCGGTCCTCGCCATCCTCAAAGTTGATGGAATTGATTAGCGGCTTTCCGGCGAGCATCTTGAGCGATTCCTCCACCACCGGCGCCTCCGTGGAGTCGATCATGATCGGCACGGTGATGTGCTGGTTATAGCGGCTCAGCAGTTCGCGCATGTCCGAGCTCTCGTTGCGGCCCACGTAGGCACAGCACACGTCGAGCATGTGCGAACCCTCGCCCTCCAGCTCGCGGGCGAGTTCGGTCAGGCCGTCCCAGTTCTCGGCGGCGAGCATGTCGCGGAACGCCTTCGAGCCATTCGCATTGGTCTTCTCGCCGACGATCAGGAAGCTGGAATCTTGCTGGTAAGGCTGGAACTGGTAGAGGCTAGACGAGCCAACCAGCTTGAGGCCCTCCGCGCGTTCCTGGCTCGACATGTCGAAGTCGAACCCAGGATAGAGGTTGCGGACCTGCATCCAGTGCGCGGGCGACGAGTGCGCGCGACCACCCACGCGCTGCGCGACCGCGCGGATGTGATCGGGCGTCGTGCCGCAACAACCACCGCACAGCGCCACGCCATGCTCGGCGACAAAAATCTCATGGAAATCAGCAAGTTCTCCCGGAGAAAGCTTATACACAGCCTGACCATTCTCCATCATCGGCAATCCGGCGTTGGGTTGCACGCTCAAGGGGCGCGTGGAGTTTTGGCCGAGGAACCGAATGTGCGGCATCATCTCGGCGGGGCCGGTGGCGCAATTCATACCGACCGCCACCACCTCCGGGAAGCACTCGATCATGTTCAGAGCCGCGCTGATCTCGGAGCCGAGGAGTAAAGTACCAGTCTGCTCAACGGTAACTTGCACAATAACTGGCAACAAGCGGCCGGTTTCCTGCATCGCGTTGCGGGCGGCCACAAGCCCGGCCTTCACCATCAAGAGGTCTTGCAGCGTCTCCAACAGCAGCACGTCGGCGCCGCCATCGAGGCAGCCCTTAAAGGAGAGTCCATACGTGGCGACCAGCTCGTCGAAGGTGACTTGCCCGAGCGTGACGAGTTTTGTGCCCGGACCGAGCCCACCCGCGACAAACCGGCGGCGATCGGTGAACTCGTCGGCCACTCCGCGAGCGACCTGAGTCGCGGCCAGCGACACCTCGTAGACCAGTTCGGCGATGTCGTACTCAGCTAAAACGATGCTGGTTGAGCCAAACGTGTTGGTCTCGGCAATGTCCGAACCGGCGGCAAAGTAGCTGCGGTGGACGTCGGCCACTACGTCGGGCCGAGTGAAGGGCAAAATCTCGTTGCAGCCTTCAAGAAACTCCCCCGCCAGCCGTTCCGCGGCGGCGTTGACGGCGGGGGATAAGTGGGGTCGGGATTTGAGAGTGAAGTCGTCGCGATTGAGACCGGCCATTTGGAATTGGGTCCCCGTCGCACCATCAAAAACTAAAACCTTTTCTGCGAGAGATTCGAGAAAGGGGGAGTCAAACTTCACCTCTCCATTATGACGCCCTAGGGTTCGGGCGGCGAAAGCGAATCCTTAATCAGCGTCGAAAGACCCGTGATTCCCGCGACCCCAACAACCATTCCAACAATGTTCATCCATTCCATTCACGGGTCATATGCCACCCGACCGATCGGCTGATCCTGGTAGAAACTGCGGTCGCCGCACAAACGCGCACGATCACTGGCGGTATGGTTACGGGCCGGTAAAGTTGCGCACAATGGGGCTGTGAGCGCGTTCACCAATCGTTGGTCATGGTACTACGGCCTTAGCGCCTATTGGTTTGCCACCAGTGCCAAGTGGTTCATTCTGCTTCTTGTCGTGTTGCCGGGGCAGGTTCGAGACCTGGTTCCGGGCGGCGAAAAGGGCTCGACGTGGGGCACTGTCGTCATGATTGGCGCCTGCTGGGGCG
Source organism: Chthonomonas sp. (assembly GCA_016788425.1). Classification (NCBI taxonomy): domain Bacteria; kingdom Bacillati; phylum Armatimonadota; class Chthonomonadia; order Chthonomonadales; family Chthonomonadaceae; genus Chthonomonas; species Chthonomonas sp. Next base: position 220,885 of record JAEURQ010000002.1, on the reverse strand, counting down.
TGTTTGGTCCGTCGCTGTTTGGGTTCCTTACCGACCGACTGGAAGCCAAAGTCGGCGCGCGAAGTCGCATGATCGGCATCGCCGCGGCCGCCACGTGTATCGCGCTGATCATGCTTTATGGCGCGCGCTCGGTGCCCATGATTATCATTGGCTACCTGTTGCTCCAAGTGGCCGACGACCTTGGCCAAGGGCCCTATCAGGCGATGATCCCCGATTTGGTGCCCGCCGAGCATCGAGGCCAAGCCAGCGCGGCTTATGGCGTCATGACCAGCGCGGCCCAGGTGGCCATCGCCCTCTATGCTCAGGCGGTGGGCAAGCCCGAGCTCATCTACATCGGGCTCGGCGTAATCCACATTCTCGCCGCCATCATCGTGCAGCGCACGGTTGCCGGCGCGGTTTCGTTGGCTCCCGCGGCCAGCGAGACCAAAGTCGGGTTCTTTGCGGCGTGGCGCGAGCCGTGGCGCGACCGCGACTTCTTTTGGGTGTGGTTTACGCGGTTCCTCAATGCGTTTGGGTTTTACATCATCGTCACGTACATCCAATACTTTCTGCAAGACGTGGTGGTGAATCCGGGGCCAGACGCGGCGAAGGCCGCGGGCCAACTCACGCAGATGATCGCGCTCATCATCGCCGTCACCGGCATCGTGGGGGCGCTCGTATCCTCCCGCATGAAGGGACGCAAGCGCACGGTCCGCATGTCCGGTTACATCATGCTGGTCGCCATCGTGCTGTTTATTTTCGTGCACCAGCAGGCGGTGCTGCTTGGCGCGGCGGCGGTGTTTGGCATTGGCTACGGCATGTACCTTAGCGCGGACTGGGCCCTCGTCAGCGACGTGTTGCCCGATCCCAATCAGGCCGGCGCACAGATGGGCGTGTGGAGCATGGCCAGCGTCGCGCCGCAGATCATCAGCGGCGGGCTCGGCTTCGGAATCGAGGCGCTTAACCGCTCTCTGGGAAAGGGCCAAGGCTACACCATCGCCTTCACGGTGGCAGCGGTGGCGTTCCTGCTGTCCACGGAATTGGTCGTCAAAGTTCGCGGAAGCACCTAAAATGTGGAACCATCAAGAAATATCATGATGTTTCATGAAACATTTATTGGGCAGTGAGCGTCGAAGGATTCATGGGGAAGATAAAGCGACAAAAATTTGCGACGCAGGTCAGCGAAGAGCTCCTCGCCAGGACGCGCGAGTACGCCGCCTCCGAGGGCAAGCAACTCCAGATGGTGGTTGAAGAGGCCCTTGCCGACTACCTTGTCAAAGAGAGCGGCGTGGGCGTTCGTCCATTTGTGCTGCGACACTTTGAGGACAGCTACCGCGATAACGAAGAGCTCTACAAACTGCTGGCTCAATGAGGTTTCTGTACCCAACCCTCGACGAGGTGTTGGCGTTGCACGACTTCCTCATTGAGCGGCAGGGTGGCTCGACGGGCATCCGTGACAAGGGACTGATCCAAGCGGCCTTGGCGCGCCCGCAATCGGGCTACTACCCTGGCCTCCTCGAAGAAGCAGCTGCGCTGTGGGAAAGCCTCTGGCAGTACCATCCGTTTGTTGACGGAAACAAGCGTGTCGCCCTCGCCACCACCGACGTGTTCTTGCGCATGAACGGGACGGCCATTCGCGTGCGGAGTCGCGAAGCCCACGGCCTCATGATTCAACTGCTTGAAGACGGGAGATTCAACTTTGACGAGCTGCTCAAGTTGCTTCAAGACTGGACCAGCTAAACCGCCCCCCTTGCGCCTGCCCCGCTCCAAGCGGTACAATAGTCGAAAAGCTCTGAAGACAGCAGGAGGGTTCGCCCTTAATTTCCTGCCGAGGGGGAAAAGTTAGAAGGTTTCGGCGATCGCTCGCCACCAAGCCTCTGGACTCTACCCGTCCAGAGGCTTTTTCATTGACAAAACTATGCCAACTGCAGAAAAAGCAGCCGTAATCGATCAGGCGCGTGAGTGGTACCAAGGTGCCGCTGGTATGGTGTTTGCCGACTACCGAGGTCTGACCGTCAAGGAGATGCAAAAGCTCCGTGGCGATCTTAAGGCCAAGGGTGGCGACATTCACGTTATCAAAAACACGCTCTTCCGCATTGCGGCCGGCGAAGAAATCGTCGCGCAGTTGCCCTATGAATTCCACAATGGACCGACGGCCGTAGCGTTCTTTACCGAGAACGAAGCCGAGTGCAGCAAGATCCTCATGGATTTTGTGACGAGCAGCAAGAAGCTAGCCGTCAAGGGAGGCCTGTTCGCAGGCAAGACCTTTGATGCCAAGCAAGTCGAAGCGCTCAGCAAGCTCCCAAGCCGCGAAATCCTGATTGCACAAGTTATCGGAGCGATTGCCGCCCCGCTGACGAATGTTGTGGGCGTCATCGAGGCCCTTTACGCTCAGCCCATCCGCACGATTGGCGCTGTGGCCGACAAGGTCGCCGAAGGCAACTAAGTTTCTCTCCTCCCCGCCCCCAAGGCCACGACCAACCAAATTAAGAAGTAACCAAGACAATGGCATCTACTGTTGAAAAACTCGTTGAAACGATTAGCGGCATGACCGCCCTGGAACTGAGCGAACTGAAGACCGCTCTCGAAGACAAGTTCGGCGTAACCGCCGCTGCTCCCATGATGGGCATGCCCATGATGATGGGTGGTGGCGACGGTGGCGGCGCAGCTGCAGCCGAAGAGAAGACCGAATTCAATGTCGTTCTGACCGACGCTGGTGCAGGCAAGCTGAACGTCATCAAGGTTGTCCGCGAAATGACCGGTCTCGGCCTCAAGGAAGCCAAGGACCTCGTAGACGGCGCTCCGCAAACCATCAAGGAAGGCGTCGGCAAGGACGAAGCCGAAAAGATGAAGGCCGCGCTTGTCGAAGCCGGCGCCAAGGTCGAGCTGAAGTAGTTTCAACTCCGACACAACTGGTTGCGGTCCACCGATCTTTCGGTGGACCGCTCCTATTTCTTAGCCATGAAAACGCCAACCCTCGACCGATACTTTGATGAAGCGGGCCGCCTGAAAGAATGGCCGAGCCGTCATCGTCGCGCCCTGCAGATCGCGGCGCTCCATTGGCTCGTGGGCAAGTTCGACGCGGCTGAGGTTTACCACGAGCGAGCGGTGAGCGAGATCATCAAGCGTTGGCACACTTTTGACGACCACGCGCTGTTGCGGCGCGAAATGATCGACCTTGGATTGCTCGCTCGCGATCCGCTCGGCACCGAGTATCGGGTGGTTACTTCTTCGTGACCACGCCCGAGCCGTTGATGCTCTCGTTAATCTGAGCTCCGCCCGCGACCTCGACGCTGCCCGAACCGTTGATCTTCGCATCCACCACCTTGCTGGCGTTCAGCAAGATATTCCCCGAACCGTTGATGTGGGTGTCGGCATTGTCCGACTTCACTCCGTGCAGGTCAATCGTGCCCGACCCGCTGATGTTGGAGTCCGTTGAGGAGACCGCGCCAGCGGCGGTGACCGCTCCGGAGCCGTTGATTTTGGCTCGGAACTCGCTGCCTTTGAGCCCTACGATGTTGATGGTGCCCGCGCCATTGATCTCGCAGGCCTCCAGGCTCGGCACCTGAATCCTCACGCGGATCGTGCTGTTGGTGTAGGAGCCGTTTTTCAGGTCCAGTCGCAACTCGCCACTTCCGACTGATGAGGTGATCTTGGGCAGGATGTTATCGTCGGCCGAAATTTCGACGAGTTGCGTCTTGCCGACTTCGACTTCGACTGACGCGGGCATGTTGAGCCGGATTCGGGTGAACTCGTCGGCGGCGCGTTTCTCGGACTTGACCTTGCCCGACCCCGTGATCTGTTCTCCGCTGCCGATGTGGAAATGGCATCCGGCGAGCATGGCGGAGGCGACGACAAGCGCAATTGCTGGCTTCATAAAGACAGCATACGGCCTTTTGCGGGCTGCGTGGGACTTTCGGGCTAAGCGGTCGCCATTTCGATGGCGAGGTTGACCAGCCGCACGAGCGGCAATTCCTTGAGTGCGTGCAGCGAGAACCACTCGCAGCGATCGGTGGAGCCGTTCAGTTCGTGCCGCATGGCGCCACCCACCACGCGCGCCGTGTAGACGATGCGCAGGCTGTGCACCTGGCGCTCGGAGCCATTGAACACAATGCTATCCACGCCGATGACTTCGTCCAGCTCAATTTCGTAGCCGGTTTCTTCGCGGACTTCGCGCACGACGGCGTCGCGGGGATGCTCGCCAAACTCGATTCCGCCACCAGGAAGCGTCCACGATCCGGGGGCGTCGGTGACTTCGGAGAGGTGGCACAAGAGGATGCGGTCCTGCTCATCGAGAAGCAGGGCGTAGGCCGCCACGCGCATGTGGCGTTCAGTTTCCATCTTGGTTTCCATCCTGGGAGAATTTAGAATAAAAGCGTCGCCCAGTTGGGCGACGCTTTGTCGTTGACCGGAGTCGGCTTAGGCGTGGATCTTGGAGATCGAGCCTGCGCCAACCGTTCGACCACCTTCGCGGATGGCGAACTTCGAACCATCTTCCATGGCGATCGGAGCGATCAGGTTGATGGTCATGATGACGTTGTCGCCCGGCATACACATTTCAGCCTTCGATCCGTCCGAACCCTTGATGCCATCGATGGTACCGGTGACGTCGGTCGTGCGGAAGTAGAACTGCGGTCGGTAACCGGCCACAAACGGGGTGTGTCGTCCGCCTTCTTCCTTCGACAGGACATAGACCTGGGCGTCGAAGTTGGTGTGCGGCTTGATCGAACCCGGCTTGCAGATAACCATGCCGCGCTCAATGTCCTTGCGATCCACACCGCGAAGGAGCAGACCCACGTTGTCGCCCGCTTGGCAGCTGTCGAGCAGCTTGCGGAACATTTCAACGCCCGTACAGGTCGTCTTGCGGGTATCGGTGATGCCCACGATTTCGACTTCGGTGTTGACGTTCAGCGTACCGCGCTCGACACGACCGGTGGCAACCGTACCGCGACCCGTGATCGTGAAGACGTCTTCAACGGCCATCAGGAAGCTCTTGTCCATGTCGCGCTCCGGCGTCGGGATGTAGCTATCAACGGCGTCCATCAGGTCGGTGATCGACTTGACGTACTTGTCGTTGTAGTCCACGGTGCCAGCTTCAACTTGGTCCAGAGCCTTGCGGGCCGAACCCTTGATGATCGGGGTGTTGTCGCCATCGAAGCCGTACTTGCTGAGCAGCTCGCGGACTTCCATTTCGACCAGTTCGATCAGTTCGTCGTCGTCGACTTGGTCGCACTTGTTGATGTAGACCACGATGTACGGAACACCAACTTGGCGGGCCAAGAGGATGTGCTCTCGCGTTTGTTGCATCGGACCGTCGGTACCGGCAACAACCAGGATCGCGCCGTCCATTTGGGCGGCACCGGTGATCATGTTCTTGATAAAGTCAGCGTGACCAGGGCAGTCTACGTGAGCGTAGTGCCGAGTGTCGGTTTCGTACTCTTGGTGCGAAATGTTGATGGTGATACCGCGTGCCTTTTCTTCGGGAGCGCTGTCGATTTCATCGTACTTGCGCGCCTTTGCGAGGCCCTTGGTTTGGAGAACGCCGGTGATAGCGGCGGTGAGGGTGGTCTTCCCGTGGTCAACGTGGCCAATGGTGCCGATGTTGACGTGCGGCTTTGTTCGTTCAAATTTAGCTCTTGCCATAAATTTTCCTTGATTGAAGAGATTAGATCGTGATCGAATAAAGCGGCTTTGCTCGCGCTCTGCCTCCAGCTTCAATACACCGAATCAACGACTGAAGGTATTTTACCCGGCGAACCGTGTGCAAGGCAAGGGTAATGAGCCTAGGCAAGCTCCATGTTTTTGAAGAGGGACGAAAAGTATCTCGTGAGCCTTGTCTCGCCATTTGTACTCCTCACGAGCACGGATGCCCTCGATTGCGCATGACTTCCTCGGAAGTGATGCTCCCAGATTTTGTCCTCCTCGTACTCAAAGGAGTTCATGAATCTTGTGCGGTCCGCAGTTGAGATGATGTCCAGGGCAAACGCCTGCTCAATGACATGTCGGGCATATTCGTTCGCAAACCACTCTGGAATGGAGCAGTAGCGCTCAGCAACCTTTAGTTTCCGTTTAAGGCGAGACGCCTCCCTTCGATCTGCTTCCGTCAATTCATCCTGAATCGATGGATCGGCCCAGGCATCTACGAATAGGGCGACTTCACGGAGGTGACCCTGCCAAAGTTGGAACTCGTTGCTTGTCCTAATCTCTCGGCAGATGAGCTTGATGATCTTGGCCGGAGGAGAAAACAGCTGACTGCGGGACGAAAGTAGTTTCCCGCGGCCAACGACCTCGCGATCAACGACGTGGCCAATCTCATGAAGGAGAGTTGGGATCACCGAGTCCTTGTGGGTGGCCACGGCTGGCGGTACGATACGAATCGTCGCCCCCGAGGAATCTGCCTTTCTCCACCAGGGCGCCCGCAAGCTCGGCTCAAACTCCCCAACTTCGCTCGATCCGGGACCCGCGACCAACTCGCGGACACGAACCAAGTATTCCTGAGAATCGAACTGGCTTAGATGCTTGAAGCAACGATGGATTGTGGGTGGCGGGAGGCTGTGACAAGCCTGCACCATTTGCATGGCGAGCTCAAACTCGGATCGGAATGAAGCAGGTGGAGCACCCCACCATTCAACCGACATATGACCCCTCCATTTTCGTCGTCCAACTATACCTGGCAGGAGTACTTGACAAACGGAAACTCCTCGGTGCCATACTCCGTAAATGCCTGCCATTTTGGAGCCTGAACCTGCGAATGCAAGCGAGCGGAGCCAACAATCCTACTTAATGGATGCTCCTCGCCAGAACTCAAAGGCACCAAAACCGTCTAACAGTTTGATGTTTTTTGTAGGCACGGTCCTCACCTGGTGGAGCAACTTCGTCGGCGCATTCACGCGTCAGCCGGGCCGGAACCCGAAAGACCTGGTTCGGCGCCCGGTGTCCCTTGAAGAGCTTCGCGCACAAACGAAAGCCGCTTTTCCAAGCGAAGAAGGCGAGGATCTGCCAAGTCTCCGATAACATCCGTTTGAATTCCGGTCCGAGACTATTCTTTCAAGGCATTGAGCCACACGCTGGTCCGCAAAACTGATTGAGGCTTGCCCGAAACCCGGGCAAGCCTCATTACTAGGTAGACCAGGCGATCACCTTACGGGCTGACGGTTGTCGTCGGCTTCGCCGCCTTAAAGACGTAGAAGTCGTTCCGACGAATGAATCCCCACGTCTTCGCGCCGGCGTGGCCGTCGGCGAAGATGTAGTTCGCCATCTTATTAGCGTGACCCGGCGTGTGCTTGCGGGTGTAAGCCGTCGTGCAGTTCGCGGTGGGAGCCTGATCGCTGGGTGCACTCGAAGGATACGTCCGACCAGCAAGCTTAAACGTATCGCAGTCGATGAATCCCGAGCCCCAGATGCCGCCCACGTACGGGTCGTTCACGTCGATCGGCCAGATTTCCACCCACGCGACGGAGTCGGCACTGGATTCCAGTTCGGTCGTCGCGCGGCCCTTGTAAGTCCAAGCACCCGGGCCGAGCCAAGTCGTAATCCCCGTGTTTTGGTCAATGCCCGAGGCGCCAAACTCGCGGGTGTAGATGTTCCCCACGTACTGGTAGCTGCGAGGGATGGCCTTGGTGCGATACTTCCCGTCTTGGAAGATCACCGAGGAAGCGGGCATCCGCTTTTTGTGGTCGGTCGGGCACGTCCAAATCTGCTCGTTTTTGATGAACGGCATCACCTGGATGTCCGGACTGACGAAGTTGGTGGTGCCGCCATTCACCGGGTTTTGCAGCGTGGCCCAGGCCGGATAGTTGTCGTCGTTCTGGTCGGCATACATCATCGTCGCCAACCCGATCTGCTTCATGTTGCTGAGGCACTGGGTGCGCTTGGCGGATTCCTTTGCCTGAGTAAAGACGGGGAACAAAATCGCCGCAAGAATCGCGATGATCGCGATTACGACAAGAAGTTCGATGAGTGTAAAAGCCCTAGCCCTCATGTTCGCATAGTACACCAAATGTTAACGAAAACAAAAGAGTGCCGCCAAAGCGACACTCTTTTGAGGATGAGTTGAAGGTGCTTAGGCCTTCTTGCGGCGAAGGACAATCATGCCTGCGCCGATCACCAGAGCGGCCAAAGCAGCCGGTTCCGGAACAACGGTGAGTTGCGATTGACCCGAGTTCGTCGGAGTTGCCTTCAGATAAAGGGCTTCGCCGGGCGTCGAGATCGCGCTGTAGTACGAGTAGGCTTGGTTCTTCACCGAGGTGCTGACGGTTGCCTTGAAGTTACCGCTCGAGAACGAGGGGCTCGATCCCGTGTCGTAGATGGCTTCCCAAACGGCGAGTTGCAGCGCAGCTGCCTTTTCGTTGGTATTTGCCGAATTGAAGTGCTTAGCCACGATGCGACCGGCCTTGGCGATGCCAAGCGGGCTGGCCGAGGCGAACTGGTTGTTCACGTTGTACGTTTGACCGCCGCTGATTTGAACAGCGAGGTCGGCGCAAACGGTAAAGAAGTCGCTACCCTTGGCCACGTTGTTAAACTTGAGCTTGCCGGCAAACACGTTCTTGCTCGAACCATAGAACTTGATGCTCGTCGATTGGCCCACGCTCGTGGACTTGAACTTGACCGTGTACGGTGCAGCAAATGCAGCCGAAACAACGGTGGCCAGCAAGGCGCTGGTGAAAATTACTCGATTCATATTCCTCTCTCGGGCCCGTGAATGAGCCACAGCCTACAGTATATTGCAAGCCCGAGAGCGAACACCCCGGCATATTTTCGGGGATTCGAAGTGATTTCGATTAACTGGGCTTTTTGCGTGGCGAGTTTGGCGGCGATTTCGGGGCACTCTTCGTGCGCCCCTTCTTCGCTTCCTGGCAGTGCTTGCACATCGTGATCTTCTTCTTGCGAGCCTCCGTCATCGTGATCTCGTGCACGTTTTTGGCGCCCTTTAGGGAGGGGCACGCCTTCGACAGGTGGTACTTATCCCCGCTCTTGCTCACCCAAACTTTGTCGGGCGCCGCAACGCCGGCGGTGGCAAGGGCGACCAAAGCGAAGAACAAGGAGATTTTTGCGAACTTCATGATGTGCTCCGCTTGTAGCATAAGCGAGATTTTTGCCTGGAGCAAGGGTTTTTGCGGTCCTTTTTCAAAAAACGTATACTCCGCGCATGGCGCGAGGCTTGGGAGTGTTGGTGCTGGCGATGGCGCTAGGGTGTCGGCCAGCGCCCGCTCCGTCGCCGGTGTCGGGGCCGTACACCGTGCAGTTCTCCGGTCTGAAGCCATCGTTGGAGCCGGTGGTGGCGGCGTTTATTGAAGATCACGGGCCGATCGGTCAGGGCAAAAGGGTCTCGGGGACGATCTCGCTGGAGCCCAAACTGGGTCCAGATGCATTTGTCGTGGAGGTTGGAGCGGGCGTGTCCTTGCGGGCCGGGTCGGAGCGGGCCGTGGTGTGGGGGCTACAGAAGCTACGTTCGCTCGCCCTCGCTGGTCAACGGCCAAGAGAGTTTCGCGACAAGCCCGCGTGGAACTTTCGTGCGGTGAGCTTGGATGTCGCGCGGCGATACCACTCGCCCGATGCATTGCGGAAGCTGATTCAGTGCGCTAGTCTGGCACGCGTGCCGTACGTTAGCCTGCATCTGACCGACGACCAAAACTGGATGTTCCCTTCCCGGGTGGTGCCCACGGCCCCGCTCTTCAATCGGCACAAAAAGCCAGCGTATTCTCGGCCCGAACTCCGGGCGCTCAACGAGTTTGCCAAGGCGCGAGGCGTCACCTTGATTCCTGAGATAGACGTGCCTGGGCATAGTCAAATTCTCTGCAAGCTTGGACGGCAGTGGCGGTTTCCAGGCACGTGGAACTGCATTGATTTTCGTTCGCCCTGGGTTCGCGGGGATGTGAAAAAGATTCTCGCCGAGGCCATCGAGTTGTTCCCCGATTCGCCGTACGTCCACATCGGCGGCGACGAGGCGATGTTCCCGGGCGGGGCCGCCAACGAAGCCGCGTTCGTAGATTTCCTCGGTGAAACCACGGATTTTGTGATCAAAAAGGGGCGGACGCCGCTCATGTGGGAAGGGTTTCGGCGGTCGGAATTCTCTCGGTCGCGGATCAGCAGGAAGGCGGTGGTAATCAGTTGGTCCATGGATTGGTATCGCCCAGACCACTTGATTGCCGACGGCTTTTCCGTGGTGAACGCGTGTTGGGACCCGTGCTACGTGGTCGGCCACTACCCGTGGGACGCCTTCACACTGACACCGCTGCCGAAGCTCTTTCAGATCAATCCGCGCCGGTTTGGCCGGATGAGCAACGAGTCGCGGACACTCGACAGTCGGCGCGGGATCGAGGGGAGCATGCTCTGTTGGTGGGAAGGCAAGGAGCCGGACGCCTTGCGGATTTTGCCCGAACGGATATTGGCGTTTGGCGCGCGGCTCTGGAACCCTAATCTGACCTCCTCATACGCCGATTTTGCCGTGCGAACGCAAGAAGATCTTGCGCGCGTAATGCCGGGCCGACCGGCTTTTACGGCGGCACGTGTTCGAACCAGTACGGCGGCGGACCCTCATTTTTCGCCGGATGCCCTGGTGGATGGCGACTCCACCTCCGTGGGGCGGCATTGGCTCGCGTACCCCCTGCCCGCCTCAGCGACCATTGACTTTGGCCGAGTTCGGACCGCCTCGCAAGTGCGCGTAGTGACCTTCTTCGCCGCGAACAAGGCGACCCAGTTCCGGGTCGAGGTGAGCTTAGACGGTAAGCAGTGGACGCGGGTCGGGTCGGGGTCGGCTTCGACGGCCGCGGGATCGACGCTGTCGTTTGGCGCGCGCCCGGTTCGATTCGTGCGGCTGACCGTGACGGGTAGCGATCAGCATCCCCCGTTCGTCGGCCGGGTTCATGAGGTGGAGCTGCGATAGAGGTGCCTGGACATCTTCGCGAGGATCTCGACGTCGAACCAAAACAAAAGGGTGGGTCGCAAACTATGCGACCCACCCTTCGACTTTGGCTGACGACGACTTAGTGGCCGCTCTGCGCCTTGCCGATGATGTCGTCGGCGATACCCTTCGGCACTTCTTCGTAGTGCGACGGCGTTACGTTCGGAATCGCGCGGCCCTGCGTCAGCGAGCGAAGCGTCGTGACGTAACCGAACATTTCGGCCAGCGGCACGTGCGCATTCACAATCGTGGCGCCCATCGCGGTTTCCATGCCTTCGATGCGGCCCCGGCGTCCGTTGATGTCGCCGACTACGTCGCCGACGTTGTTTTCCGGCGTCGTAACTTCGACGTGCATGATCGGTTCCTTGATGACCGGGTTTGCCTTCTTCATGGCTTCGCGGAAGCCAAGAATGCCAGCTTGCTTAAAGGCGTTTTCGTTCGAGTCAACGTCGTGGTAGCTACCATCGAAGACCGTGACCTTCACGTCCACAACCGGAGCTCCGGCGAGAACGCCGCTCAGCAGACCTTCGCGCACACCCTTTTCGATGGCGGGGATGTATTCCTTCGGAATCGAACCACCAACAACCTTGTTCTCGAACACGAATCCCTTACCGGATTCCATTGGCGAGATTTCCAGCCAGCAGTGACCGTACTGACCCGAACCACCCGTTTGGCGGACGAATCGGCCTTCGGCCTTGGCGCTGGTGCGGACCGTTTCGCGGTACGCAACCTGCGGCTTGCCTTGGTTGGCTTGCACGCCGAATTCACGGTTCAGGCGGTCAACAATAATTTCGAGGTGAAGTTCACCCATCCCCGAGATGATCGTTTGGCCCGACTCTTGGTCGGTAAAGACGCGGAACGTCGGATCTTCTTCGGCGAGGCGTTGCAGCGACGTCCCAAGCTTTTCTTGGTCGGCGCGGCTCTTCGGCTCAATGGCAATTTGGATAACCGGCTCAGGGAACTTGATCGATTCCAGCGAGATCGGCTTCGCTTCGTCGCAGATCGAGTAACCCGTGCGAACGTCGCTCAGACCGATGACGCCCACGATTTCGCCCGCGTACGCTTCGTCAATGTCTTGACGGTTGTTCGCGTGCATTTCCATGATGCGGCCAATCCGCTCGGTGCGAGTGCGGAAGTCGTTGCTCACCGGGTCGCGGAAAGCGACCGTGACCGGCGTGCCCTTCTTGAGCTTGCCCGAGTAGATGCGGAGGAACGTGAGACGACCCACGAACTTGTCCGACATGATCTTAAAGGCGAGCGCCGAGAACGGCTCGGTGTCATCAGCCTTGCGGACCAGGGGCTCTTCCGAGCGCGGATCCACACCGCCAACTTGACCGCCGTTATCCAGCGGCGAAGGCAGGTATTCCACGACCGAGTCGATCATGGCTTGTACACCCTTGTTCTTGAACGACGAACCCGAGATGCACGGCACGAAAAGGTTCGCGAGAACGCCGGTGCGAATCGCCTTCTTGAGGTCAGCTTCCGGAATTTCTTCGCCTTCCAAGAATCGCTCCATGATGCTGTCATCAAAGTCAGCAATGGATTCGATCATGGTTTCGCGCCACTTGTCGGCCTCGGCCTTCATTTCGGCGGGGATGTCGGTGACTTCAAAGACCTTGCCGTCATCGTTCTTGTACAGGGTCGCCTTCATCGTGATGAGGTCAACGTAGCCCTGGTAGTTCGATTCGGCGCCGATCGGAATTTGGATCGGAGCGGCGTTCGCACCCAAGCGTCCGCGCAGCTTTTCGACCACGGCGTAGAAGTCCGCGCCCAAGCGGTCCATCTTGTTGACGTACGCGATGCGAGGGACGTTGTACTTGTTGGCTTGACGCCACACGGTTTCGGACTGAGGCTGAACGCCACCGACCGCGCAATACACCGCGACCAGACCATCGAGAACCCGCAGCGAGCGTTCGACTTCAACCGTGAAGTCAACGTGGCCCGGAGTGTCGATGATGTTGATCTTGTGTTCCGGCTTGTCTTCCTTGGAACCGCGCCAGAAGCACGAGGTGGCAGCCGACGTAATCGTAATGCCGCGCTCTTGCTCTTGCTCCATCCAGTCCATGGTGGCAGCGCCGTCGTGGACTTCCCCGATCTTGTGCGAGCGACCGGTGTAATAGAGAATGCGCTCGGTAGTCGTGGTTTTTCCGGCGTCAATGTGGGCCGCGATACCAATATTTCGAACGAGATCCAGTGGGTGTGAGCGTGGCATAGTTTTGGGTTCGCTGGACGTTACCGCCCAGCGGTTAATTGCAGGTTAAAGCTGTCGTGGGCCGAGAATCGGCCCGGGTTCCTAGAATCGGTAGTGGGAGAACGCCTTGTTGGCATCGGCCATACGGTGCGTTTCTTCCTTCTTCTTGATCGAGGAGCCAGTGTTGTTGTAGGCGTCAATGAATTCCGCGCTGAGCTTTTCGATCATCGACTTGCCGCCGCGCTTGCGCGAGTTGTTGACCAACCAGCGGAACGCCAGGGTGCGCTTGCGCTCGTGGCGAACGTCCATCGGCACTTGGTAGGTTTGTCCACCAACGCGTCGCGGTCGAACTTCGACGGCCGGCGTGACGTTTTGCACGACCTTTTCGAAGACTTCCACCGGATCGGCTTCGAGCTTTTCCGAAGCGGTCTTAATCGCGGTGTAGAAAATACGTTCGGCGGCGGTTTTCTTGCCGTCGAGCATCAGGCGGTTGATAAATCGTTGCATCAGTTCGCTACCGTACACGGGGTCCGGAGCGATGACGCGCTTAGCAGCTGGTCCTTTTCGTGGCATTGTTCAATTCTCCTTACTTCGCGGCCGGCTTCGGTCGCTTGGTGCCGTACTTCGAACGGCCCTGCTTGCGGTTGTTGGTACCCGAGGTTTGTTGGGTACCGCGGACGATGTGGTAGCGGACGCCCGGAAGGTCCTTGACCCGGCCACCGCGGACGAGCACAACCGAGTGCTCTTGGAGGTTGTGGCCAACGCCGGGGATGTAGGCCGTCACTTCAATACCGTTCGTCAAGCGCACACGAGCGACCTTACGCAAAGCCGAGTTCGGCTTCTTGGGCGTTTGGGTCCGCACAATGGTGCACACCCCACGTCGGAAGGGATTTCCCTTCAGCGCAGGCGATTTGGACTTCAACGATGGCGTCTTGCGTCCTTTGCGTACGAGCTGATTGACTGTCGGCATTACTGATCCTAATTTCTATTTCGTTGTCACCGGGCAAAAAAAATCCCGGCGATTGTTCACGCAGGGACGTCCAGTCTCATTGAATTTGACTCATTCATAGCTGTCAAATGCTCCGCGATAGGCTCGCCCCGTTGTGGTTTGGCATGGCATACGCCAGACCAAACGATATTATGTCGTGCTCACCTGGGGGTTGTCAAGGGCGGACTACTGCTTCGAGTACGCGGCTTTCACCGCCCAATCCTCTTCCCCACTCGGCGTGATGTTCGTCATGTGAAGTTCCATCACATTCGGCGCGAGCATTCGCAGCTCAGTGCGCCAACCCCAAACCTCATCGCCGCCGCCATAGGAGCCTTGAAACACCATGCCTTTCTCGGTGAGCGTGCCCTTGCAATGCATGATCTGGCCGGCCATGTGCCACGTATCCGTCCAAGCGACCTCGACATCGTTGCCCGCGACAACGATCATGTAGCGGCCGGTTTGCTGCTCGTTGTCGTGCGACCACGTATAGGCTCCATCCAGCACCGGATTCGACGCGACGGCGTGGAGCGCCAGCGACGACTCGCTTTCAAAGACGCGGTCGCCCGACCCCGGAGGCCAGTCGTTAAGGTGAAGTTGGCTTAGCCCGTGCCAAGTGCCGTCGAGTTGCTCAACCGTGAACATGCCTTACTTTGGCACTAAATCGCGCAAGGCAGATTCCAAATCAGAAAACTTAAACTCAAAATCGGCGCGTTGCGCAGCCTGCGGAATCGCGCGGCAACTATCCAAGACCAGTTCGCTGGCGGGGCCGCCGAGTTTCGCCATGAGCTTCATCGCCAAGGCCGGCGCTGGTGGCGCCCAGGGCCGACCGATCACGCGGCGCAAGGTCGCCATAAAATCTACGTTCCGCGCCGGATTCGGCGCGGTGCCATTGACAATCGCCGGGCGCTCGCAGTGGTCGCAGAGCCACACGTACTGCCGAACCAGGTCGAGTTCGTGAATCCAGCTCATGTATTGCTGACCCGAACCGAGCGAGCCGCCCAGGTACATGCGCGCGACCTTTAGGATCGGCGGCAACGCGCCGCCCCCATCGCCGAGCACAAGCCCGGTTCTCACCAGCCGCAGTTCAACCGTGCTCGGGCATGCTTCGCGAGCCGCCCCCTCCCACGCCAAGCAGGTTTCCACCAGAAACTCGCTCGTGTTGCCCGCGGCAGATTCTTCGGTGAGCACCTCATCGCCGCGATTGCCATAAAATCCGGTCGCGCTCGACTGCACCCACACCGGCGGCGGCGATTGCAAACCTGCCAAAGCCCGACCCAGCACATGGCACGAATCCACTCGGCTGGCCAAAATCTTGCGGCGATTCTCCGCCGTCCAAGGAAGCGAAATCGATTCGCCGACCAGGTTGATGAGGGCGTGCGCGCCGGCCAGAGCCTCGGTCCACGGGCCAAGGGTTTGGCCATCCCACTGCACCATGCCCTCGCCCGATCGGCGCGAAAGCAAGACAAACTCGTGACCTGCGTGCGTCAGTTCGGCTTGGAGACTGCGCCCGATGAAGCCGGTGCCCCCGGCGATGACGACCTTCACTGGCTCATCCACTCCGAAAACAGCTCTTGCGGCTGGCCGACGGCCTGCAGAATGCGGGCGACCACGCTGTCGGCGAGTTCCTCCAGCGAGGTGGGGTTGCGGTACCAGGCCGGGCACGCCGGCAAGACGGTTGCGCCCGCCTCAGCGAGCGTCGTGAGGTTGCGCAGCATGATCAGGTTCCATGGCATTTCGCGCGGGACCAATACCAAAGGTCGCCGCTCCTTAAGGCAGACATCCGCCGCCCGGGTCAGCAAGTCGTTGCTGATTCCGTTGGCGATGCGCCCGGCGGTGCCCATGCTGCACGGGCAAATGATCATGCCGTCGTGCCGATAACTGCCGCTCGCGGGCGGCGTAAAGAAGTTTTTCGAATCCAGCAGCCGGATGTTTGGCAGGTCTTCGCCGAGCCAAGACACCGTTGAAAACTGCTCGCGGCTGAGGTTGACATCGAGCTCGGTGCTGGCGACCTGAATGGCTTGCTCGCTGAGAATCAGCAGCACTTCCTCGTAGCGCCGCGCCAACTGGCGCAGCAGCCGCTGGGCATAAATCGCCCCGCTGGCGCCCGTCACTCCGACCACAATTCGTCCGGTACTCACTGCCCCCATACTACGAAAAAAATCCGGCCGATTGCTCGACCGGCACCCCATTTACCCTTTACCCTTTACCCTTTCCGTCAAAAATCGCTTATTGCGTGGCGAAGCTCGTGAAGTAAATCTTCAGGATTGGACCGGTGTCGGAATCGAATTCCGGATACTCGATCTCGGTAGATTCCTCCTCTTCCGCGTGCTTCTTCTTTTTCTTCTTGTCCTTGCTGTCTTCCTCTTCCGCCGGCTCTTCGCCAGGCATGTGGAAGCCGGCTACGTGCAACGCATCGTTGGCGTCTTTGGCCAACACTCGCTTGAGCGCCGCCTTGTCCTCGGGCGTCGTAAGGTCCTTGAGATCGAGCCCGCTGAGCCGCATGATGAACGCGTTTTGAATCGCCGGGAAGTACTCCTCAAAGTGCTTCGCATCAACACCCTTGAGCAGGTGAAGCGAGACTTCCGTACGAAGATAGCTTTCCTGTTCGCGAAGATTCACGAGCACTTCCTTGGGCAGCGGCACCACGGCGCCGAGCTCAATCTTCGGCTCTTCCTTCTTCTTCTTGCCGCCCGACATCTTCATGTAGCCGCCGCCGCCAATGACTAGCGCGACGATCATGACGAGAGGCATTTTGCCTTTCTTCTTGGGGGCTCCTTCTTCCGTGGGTTTTGCTGACATCCTGTGTGCTCCTTAAGGGATCACCAAGGAGATTCCACACTTTTGCCAGGAATTCACATGTCTAGCGGAATTGCCGGAGGAATCGCAGATCGTTCTCCAAGAAATGTCGCAGATCGTCCACGCCGTGCGCCATCATCGGAATCCGCTCGACACCCAATCCAAACGCAAAGCCACTGTATTTGTCGGTGTCGATTCCGTAGCGCTCCAGGATGTTCGGATGGATCAGTCCCGCGCCGCCAAGTTCCACCCAGCGACCATTGAATAGCTTTGGTGTGCTAATCGCGTAGTCCACGCCCGGCTCGACAAACGGGAAGAAGTCGGGGCGAAACCGCACCGTCACGTCGTCGCCGAACATGGCCCGAGCAAAGGTGCCCAGCGTCCATTTCAGGTTCGCCATGCTCACCTTTTCGTCCACCATAAACACGTCCACTTGGTGGAACGTGTGCGAGTGAGTGCGATCCACCGCCTCGTTGCGGAAGGTCCGCCCGATGGTGAACATGCGGAACGGCGGCTTGCGCGTTTCGAAAACGTGGCCCTGCAACGCCGTGCACTGGGTGCGCAGCAGCAGGTCGTCGTCAATGTAAAACGTGTCCTGATCGTCCATCGCGGGATGATCGGGCGGATAGTTCAGCGCGTCGAAGTTGTAGGCAAACTTTTCGAGTTCCGGCGACTCGGCGTATTCAAAGCCCAGCCCGACGAACACCTCTTTGATCCGGTTCATCGTAAGTTGCAACACGTGCTCGCGCCCGGCGGCCACGGGCCGCGAGGGGAGGGTGATGTCCAGCCGCTCGCGTTCAAACTGCACCGATCGCTCGGCGGTGTGCGCTTCGGCAAATCGCGACTCGTATTCGGTTTCCAGACGACCCTTCGCCTCGTTCACCGCTTTGCCAAACATCGGGCGCTGATCGGCCGGCAAGCCGCCCAATTCCTTCATCAGCCCGCCCACCGAACCCGACTTCCCAAGAAACTGGCTATACACCTTTTTCAGGTCATCGGTCGTGTTCGCACTCGCCAAGGCAGCGCGCGCCTGGCTTTCAACGCGGTCAATCAACTCCATACTCTGCCCCACTGTTTACCCAGAACCCGCTCAATCTAACCCAGGGGTCGCCTTGTTTTGGGTAAAAAAGAGGCGTCTATGAAGCTTCCCGTCTCCCTTCTCCGGTCTCTTGTCGAGACAAACCTCAGCGCCGAGCAGATCGGCGACCTGCTGACGATGGCAGGCTTTGAGTTGGAGGGCTTGGATGTGGTGGCGGGGCAAGACGTGCTGGACATCAAAGTCATGGCCAACCGCGGCGACGGCCTGAGCGCCCTCGGTTTGGCGCGCGAGATTCTGGCGAAAGATGCCGCAGCCAAGCCGACCGAACTTTACAATCGCCTGGCCGATCGCATCGCCTTTGGCGACGAAAACGGCAACCCCGGCATTCGCATTCAGATTGAAACCGAGGACTGCACCCGGTTCGCCGCCCGCCTGATTCGTGGCGTGAAAAATGGTGCCAGCCCGGCGCCGCTGCAGGCGGTGCTTGAGGCGGCGGGTCTGCGCCCGATTAGCCTGCTGGTTGACCTGACCAACTATGTGATGCTCGAAATGGGACAACCGCTCCACGCCTATGACCTCGGCAAACTGGGCGGCCCCGATCTTGGCGTGCGACTGGCCAATGCCGGCGAGACGCTGACCACGCTGAACGGCGACGAGCATAAGCTGACGACCGATCACATGGTGATTTTCAACGCGAACGGCGCGATTGGTCTGGCTGGCGTGATGGGCGGCCTGAGTACCGAGTGCGACGAGAACACGACCGACGTTTTGCTGGAGGCCGCGCACTTTGTGAACACCCGCGTGCGCAAGACGCGCAAAGAAAACGGCCTCAACACCGACGCGAGTTACCGGTTTGAGCGGTCGGTGGACCCCGAGGGAGTGGTCTCGGCGCTCAACCGCTTTGTCGAGCTCTACATGGAGGCCGTCGGCGCGCAAACGCCGATGGATGCGGGCGTACTGAGCGGCGTGGCCGACGTCTATCCGCGGCCTCCGCAGCGCCGCGAAGTGACCTTGCGAATCCCGCGCGCCGTGGAACTGTTGGGAATGCCGATCACCACTGGCGAGGCGATTCAACACCTCAGCCGACTCGGCATGGACGTGCGCTCCGATGGCGATACCTTGCGCGTTGCGCTGCCTTCGTGGCGGCCCGATATTCTGCGCGAGGAAGATCTTGTGGAAGAGCTTGGCCGCGTTCACGGCTACGACAAGATTCCTGAGTCACCGATTGTCGGGCACGCAAATCGCGGCGGCATTTTTGGCGTGCCGAAACTCGCCGACCAAGCCCGCGCCGCACTGCTCCGCTGCGGCTGCGATCAGGTGATCAACCACACGCTGCGCGATAAGCACGCGCTGGATTTCAGCGAGAGTTGGCGGCTCGGACCGCGCAATCCGCATAGCCCCGAAATGGCGCTGATGCGCGACAGCTTGTTGCCCGGCCTCGCCGAGTCGGCCCTGCGCAACGGAGGCCGAAACGTCCACCTGTTCGAGGTCGGGCAAGTCTTTCTGCAGGGCGATTATCAGGTGGATGAAAGCCCGGAAGTCGCGATCCTCTCGACCGGGCAGTTGACCCGCTCGCACTGGTCCGGCGGCAACCCGTCGGAGGCAGACTTCTTTAGCATCAAGGGAATGGTCGAGGAGCTGGCCGGCGCCCTCAACGACAGCATCACCTTTGATCTGCCGCACGATCCGGATCGCCGCTTCCACCCGACTCGGCAGGCCGGCGTGTTGCTTGACCACGGCCGTCTTTGGGCGGGCACCGTGGGTCAAATTCACCCCGACCTCGCCAATGAATTGGGTCTGCCCGAAGCCACCTTCATGGCCGAACTCGATCTGCTGGTCTTCGCGATTCAGGACGACATGGAGCACGCGATCCACGACATCAGTCGGCACCCGGCCACGCGCCGCGACATCGCGGTGATGCTCCCCAAGAGCGTGCCGTTTGCCACCGTGATCGCCGCTGTCAATGACGCGTGCGGCGACGTGCTGGAAGACAGTTGGCTCTTTGACGTGTACGAGGGGCAAGGTGTGCCCGAGGGCAACCACAGCCTGGCGCTGGCGTTGCAATTCCGCAAAATGGGCGCGACGTTTACCGACGAGGAAGCCAATGCCGTGCGCGACCGCGCGGTGTCGGCGGTGACTTCGCTCGGCGGCGTCCTGCGGTAACAAAAAATCCGCCCGGCCGAAACCGGGCGGATGTGGTCCTTAGCTCTTTTTGCGACGCAGGAGAGCAACTGCGCCAATGGCCAAGGCCATCATCGAACTGGGTTCGGGGACCGCGCCGAAGACCATGGCGAACTTGTGGGTCCCCAAGAATCCGGTGTCGTGGGCGAGGCCGTTGAGGTTGCGATCGAGCGTGAACGAGGTGCCGTTGTTCCCCGCGACCACCTGGGCGTACATTCGCGATTCGCGGTCGTACTTGCTTTCCAGTTCCAGCTCAAAGTTGCCGACGAAGTCGGCTCGGTTGGCCTTGAAGCGGTGCACATTCGGGCTGATCTCACCTTCGTAGGTGAACGCCGCCGGTGCGCCCGGACCCCAAAGCGTGCCCGTGAACCCTTGATAGCCCCAGAACTCAATGTCGATATAGGGGTTCGTGGTGAGCAATCGGTTGGTGCCGAAGTTGCCGCGATACTTCCACTTCTTCGCGTTGTTTTGGCCGTGGTGTTCCGCCGAACCGCGACGGGGGAACGCACCCGCGGTGTAGGCGGCGTTCATCGCGCCGGTGTAGATGAAACTGTGCGGCGAACCCCAGAACCAGGCGGCTCCGTAGATCTCGTCGTTATCAATCACGGTCACGCCCGGCAGGTTGTAGTTGTTGCCGTTGTTGATTTGGAACATGATGTTGTCGCGGCGCGAATCGTAGTTGAGGCGCGGGTTCGCCCCGGCGTTCACGTCGTGATCCACGAAGTCCTCCGCCGTGTTTTCGTACAGGTCGAGCAAGCCCAGCGTGTGGCCAAGCTCGTGCTTAACCGTCCACGCAAAGTTCGCCGCGGTCCATGCCGCGCCCGCGGTTGGTCGCCGACCAAGGACGATCTCCGCGTAATCCACTTGTCCGGCGACGCCCCCGACGATGCCATCGGCATACGCGCCGGTCGCCCGCGTCGGATCGTAGCGCAACCGAATGGTGCCCGTGCCGGCCGCGCCCATCGCCGAATTGTCATAGCGAATGTTGAGATAGGTGCTCCAGTCGGCGGTCGCCGCGGCAACCCCGGCGGCGACATCGCCTGCCGCGAGGCCGGGCGGCAACGCGCCAAAGGCGCCGATCTTGCCGAAATCGTAGACGTTGGCGTTCATCTGCCCGGCGTAGCGCAGGCGCGCACCGATGTCATATTTCGAGGCAAAGTCCATACGGCCGGCCGTGTTTCCGTAGTGGCCGTACGCGGAGGCAAGGGCGGCCAGCGCCACCGACGACAAAACAAGGATGGATTTCATAGCTCTCTTCTCCTGTTGCTAGTTGCGCCTAGGAGCGAGCAATGTGACAGTCCGGCTGTTAAGAATGCCAGTCTCGGCGGATGTTGCGCGAATTGCGGCAAGAAGCTGGTCGCTACTTGGTCGCAGGCTTGGGGGCAATTCGGTACCCCTCGACCAGGACGAACTCGGTTCGGCCCTTGCCGACCGTTCGGAACAGTGATTGTCCATCAAAAGCTGGTCTCCACTTCTTGCCGAAAGCGTCCAAGAACTCACCAGATTCCATCCATGACAACCACTGGTTAGCAATGCGTAACTCCACCTTAGTCTCGGACGGGTGAAAATGCACTTGTGGCAACGCACCGCTCCCAGGTTTGACAGGCCCAGAAGACTTGAAATCGCCAAGAATCTCCAATCCTCGATCCGTCCAAAATGCGTCGATGTATGGGTATTTGGGAAGGTCACCGATTGGGACAGATTTTAGAGTGGAGAGGTCGACAAGGATGATTGAATCCTTTCCCCCAGAAATCGTCACAACATAATTACTCGATCCTAAGGACAGGAACGAATTCACCCTTCACGAGGATGGAAGAAATTGTATTGCCTTTTGCGTTAACTTTCTTGATTTGTTGAAGCGGGCCGCTATCAAGAACGACATAGCCGCTATCCATTAACGTAACAACAATAGAGTTTCTTCCCAACTTTATACTGTCGGTGATGTTTGCGCTGTAGTCTGCCACGCTCCCTTCACGGGAGTCCTCATCGATCAAAACAACTTTGCCAGCTTTCGGGTAGAAGCCGTAAGCTAAGAACTTTGGATTATGCTGAACGATGCCGCGCTTATCGTCGGCGGCTACTTGCTTAGACCCACAGCCATGTGCAGCTAGACACGCAACGATGATGAGTAACGGATACGCGGGTTGCTTCACAACAACTTCCCAACCTTCGAAACCTTGTCATAGTTCCCGGTTTCGATGGTTCAATGTAGGCGAAAAAAGCGAAATGGAGGAGAGGGTGGGATTCGAACCCACGGTGCCTTGCGACACACCGCATTTCGAGTGCGGCGCACTAGACCACTATGCGACCTCTCCGATCCGAAGGAAGATTATAGCCCGATCCGGAGAAATTTTCAGGGTGCTAGCCGCCCAATTGCCCGGTTACCTCGTCCGGAGTCAGCGGACCGGCCACCCCATCCGGGCTCACCACGTACACGCCGTCGGCCTTCAGGCTCCATCCCTCGGTGAGTTGACCCACCAGCGGCGCCACAAACCGATGAGGAATCCGGCGCGCCAACGTGGTCGCCTCGTCCACCGCCAGCGGCCCTTTCACCAGCACGACGCTGCCTTTGAGCACGCGCCACGCCGAGCAGAAATAGCCGGCCGCGTTCCAACCGACCCTTGTGGCGGGTTGCGAAAACACACGCACCGAGGTTTCGGCGAACGCCGCGAGTTTCTCGCCCACGGCCGGACCCAGGTCGTCAATCTTTATCGCGCGCAGAATCTTGCCGTAGTTGTTGGCTAGCCGAATCGCCATC
This sequence comes from Chthonomonas sp., assembly GCA_016788425.1. Classification (NCBI taxonomy): domain Bacteria; kingdom Bacillati; phylum Armatimonadota; class Chthonomonadia; order Chthonomonadales; family Chthonomonadaceae; genus Chthonomonas; species Chthonomonas sp. The sequence goes on along the minus strand of JAEURQ010000002.1, from coordinate 198,050 downwards.
GCCGCGCTGCTCTCGCCGAACGAATCAACCAGCCCCGGCGTGGTGATGTCCGGCGGCCAGTTTTCGGGGGCGAACGGTTTCCAATTCACCAACACCCCGTCGCGCGGACCGGAGAAGTCCTCCATCGCCGCGAGCAAAATGCGGAGACCCCGCTCAAAACTATCCAGATTGCCGTTCAGCAGGTACTGCTCCAGCATCGCATCGGAGACTGCCAAGGCGTCTTTCAGGGTGCTGTGGCCCTCGTTGAGCACTCGCAGCGAGTGCAGCACCGAATCGCCCGCCAGCAAGGTTTCCAGTTTGTCGCGCAGTTCCGAAGCCACGTCCGACTTGTCGTGATCTTGGAACAGACGCGCCATGCGCGACATCCGCGCCACTGCGATCCCGGCGACGTCGGCCTGCTGCTCGGCCCCAAAGTAGCGCGTCTTTCCGGCCTTGGCCAAGCGCACCGGGAGCAGCACTTCGGCGAGTTCGGCAAGGTTCTCGCTGGCGAATTGCACATCGTTGAGCACCAGCGTTTGTTGCGCCGGAAGGCGACGATTGAGCGGGAAGAATTTGAAGAGCGTGTCGCGCTGCGCGGGCGTCAGGCCCTCGCGCAGCTCGGAAAACGGAACCGAGTAGATCGGCGAATGTCCGTTTGCCGACATGTCGGCAAACTGTGAACCCCGCACAAATCCTCCCAGGCGAAACCGATCCGCCAGGCACGAGAAGGCGAGGTCCGCGGCGTATTTGTACAGCGGGTTTTGGGTGCGCAAGTAGGCAATGGTCAGCACGCTGAGGAAGTCCGCCACGCGCACCGCGGACTTCTGAAACGCGACCTCGCTCCAATCCATGCGGAGCGCCTGCTGAAACACGCCGCCATCCACCCAATCGGTAAACGGCGACATCAAGAGGCGGTCCAAAAGCGCCGTTGCCTCCTCCGTTCGACCCGTAATCAGCAGAAACTGAATCTGCTGGGTGGGCGGCAAAAAGTGGGCCGGCACGGGCGCGGCTTTCGCCAATTGTTGAGCGTACTCCTCCAGGTAGTCGCCAAAGCGACTCGTGTCGGGCGTTTCGGCAGGCGAGCCGATGAGGAAGTTGCGATCTTTGGCCTGGGCTTCCCCGGGAACCACGCCGCCGCCGCCGCGCTGAATCTCGCGAAACCGTTGCACGCTCGAGCGTACAATCGGCATGAACCAGCGGGCATCCAGTTGGCTCACACCGCTAAGCAAAATGCGATTGAACGTCTTGCCGTTGGGTAGCAGCATCCAACCCTGCCAGTTGGGGTTTACGTGCGCGCGCCCGCGCTCCACCTGCAGGTAAACGTCACGCCACTCGGGCCGCTGGGCCAGGTCCACCCTCACGCAGATAAAGCTGGTTTTGAGCCACGCCGTAACCTCCCGATCGAGGAATACCTTCTCATCAATCCGCTGCGCCATCAGGTCCATGCGATCGCCGCAGATCATCAAAATCGGCTTGTCCTTAAGCTTGGCCTCGCGAAACACTTCTTCCGAAAGTTCTTGCCACGGAATGTCCTGATTGCTCGCCGCACGCAAAAAATCTTCGGTACCCTCGCGGAGGGTTCCCGCGCCGATCCGCGGCACCGAGGAACGCAGACCCTGCGACAAGAACGTCGCCACCACGAGCGTGGTGACCGTCAGCACGCTCGCGGGAAACAAGGATTTCTGCGGGCCTTTCCTCACGGTGACCAGTTGCCTCCTGCGCTATAATGCATTGTATGGCGATTTCCTTCGATGAGGTCCAGCATGTGGCCCGACTCGCGCGACTCGACCTCACCGAACAGGAACTCCGAGTGTTCCAAGGTGAGCTCAACGCGCTCCTCGGTCATTTTAGCGACTTGGACGAAATTGATGTTGAGGGAATCCGCCCGCGACCGCACGCCGTGTCGCTTACCAATGTCCTTGCCGACGATGTGGTCGTGCCCGGGCTCTCGCGCGATGTGATTTTCAAATCCGCTCCCAAGTCTCGCGCTGGGCTCTTCGTCGTCCCCATTATCATCGAGGAGTAAGCCCGGTTGTCTCACCCCAAAACAGCGGTCGAACTCGCACGCGCCATCGCGTCCCGGCAAATTTCCGTGCCTGAAGTGGCCGAAGAGTTCCTTTCCAAACAAGCGCGAGCCGCTGAGCTCGGCGTGTTCCTTAACGTCGACGCCGACGCCGTGCGCGCGGAAGCCACGGCGATCCAAGCCAAACTCGATTCCGGTTGGACATCGCCGCTGGCGGGCGTTCCCGTCGCGGTCAAGGACAACATCGCCGTCGAAGGGCAACCGCTCACCTGCGCGAGCAAGATTTTGGAGGGCTACATCCCTCCCTACAGCGCCTCGGTGACCAACCAATTGCGCGATGCGGGGTGCCTCATCGCGGGCAAGACCAACCTCGACGAGTTTGCGATGGGCAGCTCCACCGAAACGAGCGCCTACCAACTTTCGCGCAATCCGTGGGACCTCACGCGGTCGCCGGGCGGAAGTTCCGGCGGATCGGCCGCCGCCGTCGCGGGTGGAATCACGCCGCTCTCGCTGGGTAGCGATACCGGCGGCTCGATTCGGCAGCCCGCCGCCCTCACCGGCATCGTCGGGTTCAAACCAACTTACGGGCGCGTGTCGCGCTATGGGCTGGTCGCCTTCGCCAGTAGCCTCGATCAGATCGGTCCGTTCGGCACCACGGTCGAAGATGTTGCTCACCTGACCGCTGCCATCAGCGGTCACTGCGGACACGACAGCACGTCTCTGCCCGACGCGAAAATCGACATTTCGGACCTCAAGGGTGGGAGCCTGAAGGGCAAGCGGTTCGCCGTGCCGCGCGAAATGATGGAGGAGGGTCTGGAAGATGGCGTTCGCCAAGTGGTCGAAGCCGCCTTCGAAACGCTCCGCCGCGAGGGTGTCGAGATCGTCCCGGTTTCCGTGCCGAGCGTCAAGCAAGCCGTCACCATTTACTACATCATCGCCCCCGCCGAAGCCAGTAGCAACCTGGGCCGATTCGACGGTGTTCGCTACGGGCCGCGCATCGAAGGCGACGGTCACGCGGGCAGCTCGGCCAGCACTCGCGGACAACTCTTTGGGCGCGAGGTGAAGCTTCGCATTATGACCGGCACCTACGTGCTGAGCGCCGGATACTACGACGCCTACTACCGCCGCGCGCAGCAAGTGCGAACTGTGATGGCGGACGAATTCGCCGCGCTGCATCGAGATTTTGACGCCGTGATCTCGCCGACCAGCCCCACCGTTGCGTTTACTATTGGCTCGCTGAGCGAAGACCCGATGGCTCTGAAAGTGCTGGACTCGTGCACGATTCCGGCGAACATGGGCGGCTTCCCTGCGATTTCGCTCAACGCCGGGTTGGCCGACGGCTTGCCGGTGGGCTTGCAACTCATGGGCCCGGTCATGGGCGATGAGCGCATCTTGCAACTGGCTTACACCGTAGAGCAAGTGATGCCTAAGGTGCAACTTCCCTTCGGCTAAAATCAGCATCATGAGAGAGGTTCAGAAGCGCGACTGGCAAGTGTTCTGGCAGACCCTTCTCAAGCCTTCGTCCATCTTGCGCGGATTCATCTTTGCCCTATGTGGCTACTTTCTCAGTACGCAAGGGGCCATGTTGCCGCTCGTATTCGGCACGGGGTTCGTGGCCGTTGGAGCCTGGGCGTTCACGGCTTATTTGGAATCCACGCAGCGGCGGTTCCATAACATTCGCCTGAAAAATTTGTACACGGAAGTGGCGGATCGGAGCGCCCGCATGCAAAAGGCGATTCGCCTTTCGCGCGAGTCCGGAAGCGGCGTGTTCAGCGAGCTTCCGCAAGCGGTTCGGCGCGTTGATCGCAACATTTACTATGCCCTGCGACGGGCGGATATTCTGGCCGATGAGGTGATCCGCAGCGAAGGCGGAACTTCGATGAGTCGGCCCTCTATGTCTCACGCGAAGGATCCGCAGGCGCAAGCCTTGTTGCAAATGGCCGACCGCAACGTGGTGGAATACAATCAGGCGCTCGCCGGCGTGTGGGCGGCGGTGGAACGCACCGAGGCGCAGGCCATGGTGTTCGTCACCACGCTCGACGGATTGCGCGTGCGGATGCTCGGCCATCGGTTGGCGGCGCGCACCGTGGATATCGACAACATGGACTTTCTGAGCACGATCGCGGAAACCAAGATGCAGCTGTCGGCGATTGATCAGGCGCTTGAGGAAATCGAGATGCAACCCTTCCCCAAGATGATCGCGGTTATGCCTCCCACCCCGCCCACCGACGAGCACCAGCAACAAGGCCATTAAAGCTGGCAAGGTTCTTCCATTCTTTGAAACACTAGCCGACGGCTGTCGTCAAATGCATGTCCGTCTTTTGAGGGTCATATGAAATATTCTCGTTTGTGTCTTTCAGTGGTCGCCACTGCCATCGCTTTTCAATCATTCGCGTGGACCGTCACGTCCTTGCGACCCGTCAATGTGCAAGGCTCAACCTATAACGGCGGAAGCGTCACCGCCTTGGCTCCTGGCAAGCAAGCCGGATATGTTCAGCGCAGCCAAAGCCCTGTCTACCGACCGTTTAGTTGGTCAGGCACTGCCGCATCGGGTGTCGACATGTCGCCGCCCAACCACGCCTATCTTGAGGTGCTCGCGATTGCCGGCAATAATCAGTACGGCTACACACGAGCCACTTTGAGCGGCGCATCTCAGGCAGCCCGCTGGTCGGGTGCCGCCAACACCTATATGAGCCTGGCTCCCGTCGGCTCGACGTCGTCGTTGATCACAGGTGCCGATGCAAACTTTGGCTATGGCGACGCCCGAGTTAACGGGATCTGGCAAGCTACGCGCTGGAACTTTTCCGACGGCACCACTAGTTCGCTCCACAGTGGGCCCTGGACTGAGTCGTCAATCCTCGGTTCCCGAGGAAACAGCCAGGTGGGAAGCGTTTTTGACGGTCAAACTCAAGCTGCGGTTTGGACCAACAACGGCCAAACCATCACCGCTCTTGGGCCCGCGAATGCAACGTCCTCGGCCGCTCATGGCGTTAGCGGCTCGATTCAAGTTGGTCAAGCGACGATCAACGGAGTGAGCCAGGCGGCAGTATGGCGCGGGACGGCAGCATCCTTCATGTCCCTGCATCCGAATGGGGCGACTGAATCGGCGATTTTGGACATTGACGGCAACTTTGCCGTCGGCTACGCGCTGATCAACGGTGCTTTCGAAGGAATGGTCTGGAATGTTGCGAATGGACAGTTCGTCATGCTGAATCAAGCAACGGGTCGTAATGTTCTCCCCGGGGTAATCCGACTTGACGGAAACCAACTCACCATCGGTGGGCAGGTTCAAGGCCAAGCTGGGATCCTTACCACGACCATCGTCCCCGAGCCGACTTCATTGCTGGCGATTGCATTCGGTGCGCTCGCCCTACGAGCCCGGCGCAAGCGCGGCAACTGACTGAGTCGGGTACAACGCGGGCATGGTGCGCGTGGTGTGCCCGGCAAAACTTAACCTGTTTCTCAACGTCAGTCCGCCGTTGTCGAGCGGGTACCACGCCATCGTCAGCGAGTTCCAAGCGATCTCGCTGATCGATACCATCGACCTCAGCCTGAGCGATGGGCCACGGACCCTGATCACCTCCAACTGGGATGACCTGCCGACGGAGAACACGCTCACAAAGGTGCTGGGCCGGATGCACGAGCTCATTGACGTGCCGCCGCTGCGGGTGCACCTCGAAAAGCGCATCCCCAGCGAGGCCGGGCTTGGCGGCGGAAGCTCCAACGCGGCGGGCATGATTCGCGGGCTTTTGGCGCTGCTGCGCACCGAACTGCCTTGGGGGCAGGAGCACGCGGTGGCGGCGAGCATCGGCGCGGACGTGCCGTTTTTCCTGATCGGCGGACGCGCCCACGTGAGCGGCACGGGCACCGAAATCGAGGCCCTGCCCGACGGTACGCCCCGCCACTTCGTGGTCATCAAACCGCCGGTCGGCATGAGCACGCCTCACGCCTATCGCCAACTCGACGACCAGCGCGGCGACTTTCAATGGGAGCCGCAAAACGCGGGAAATGATTTCGAACTCGTCGCGCCCGCGCCATGCCACGCGGCGATATCCGCTCTACAACAAGCCGGGGCCAAACTCGCCCAGCTCACCGGATCGGGCTCGGCGGTGTTCGGTGAATTCGACACGGCCACCGACTCGGAAGCCGCCGCGCGACGCGTCACCGACCACGGCCAAGTCTTCGTGACCCGCTCGCTCAGCCGAGTGGAAAGTCTCGCTACGGTACAGTAAGGCTCGGCGATGGATGTTTTGATCTTGGCGGGCGGAAAAGTGGACGAGACGTTGAGGAGGCGCATCGGCGTGGAATACCGCGCGCAGCTCCCGTTTGGCAAGCAAACCATGCTCGAGCGCGTGCTGAAGGCGGTCCGCAAATTCGGCAACATCAAGGTGGTCAGCACGGCCGAGGTCGAGGGTTTGCCGGTGATTCCGGCTGGCCGCAGTTTCGTCGAGAGCTTGGGCAACGGCCTCGCCCAGATCACCAGCGAAACTTTCCTGCTCGTTACCGCCGATATCCCGTTTATCACCGCCGAGGCGATTGATGACTTTTTGGAGCGGTGCGACAAGACCGCGCTCATCAACTACCCGATCATTCCGCTCGACGCCGCCGAGGCCGCTTACCCCGGCATCAAGCGCACGAGCTACCGGCTGAGCATTGGCCCGGTGACGGGTGGCAACATCGCGCTGGTCAACACAGCAATGATGCGGCGCAGCCTGCCCAAGCTCGAAAAGGCGTACAAGAACCGCAAAAACGTGCTCAAACTCGCGCTGCTGATCGGGCCGGGGATTCTGGGACGGTTCGTGGTTGGCGCGGCTCTGCCTAAGACGCTCACCGTGCAAAGCCTAGAGCAAGCAATCGGCAAGATCATGGGCGGGCGAGTGAAGGCGATCTACACCGAGCACGCCGAAATCGGCAACGATATCGACAACATCGAGCAGTATGAACAAGCCGTTCAAATGCTCGTGTAATCTCTGCAAATTGCTGGCCCGCGAGCCGATACTTTCTGTGGAATGACTCACAGTGAAGTGGTACCCCGCGGCATTAGCCTTAGACTCACCGAAGACTTTCTTCTCTCGCGCCCGCAGGTGCTAGAAGCCTCGGTGCTTTGGGCCGACGGATGCATGCATGCTTACGTGACGGTGGCCGAAGGCGAAGAGATCACAACGAAGCAACTGCAGAGTGAGTGCATGGACGCGATCGGGCTTCACCAAACGCCGCGCAACCTCAAGCTGATGCGCACCTATTCGCGCCGCTCCAGCCAAGCGATGGCCGCCTAGGCGTCGTCGCCCGGGCCGAGCAACACCGCCGAACTCTTCTGCGCGAACGTGCGGATGCTTTCCGGACTGAGAATCACCACGGTCGGATCAACGGCGCGCATGAAGCTGTCGAGGTCCAGGTTCTCGCCGAACCCGGCTTCCTGAAACTCGCGGTAGAACTGCCGCAACACGTCCAGTTGCGTCGGCTCGTTGTCGAACGCCTCCATCCAAAGCCCCGGATTGCGCGAATCCGAGCGGTACGCGACTCCCGCGACATGGCAATCGAAGAAGTTGGCATGAATCGCGATCGCTTCTTCGCCGATCCAAGCGCCGCGCCGCATCTCAATTCCCTGCTCTTGAAGTTGGCCACGTAGTTCGTCCTCGCCCAGCTGCGTGCGGCAGAACAAGATCAGTTCTTTGCCCGGATTGCCCGCGGTCAGTTGTCCACCAGCCCGCGCGGGGGCATAGTAAGCCACCTTCTCGATCGTCCGACTCGCGAGTTCGCCGGCGAAATCCTCAAAGGCAACTTCCAAAACCATATCAGCGAGACTACCCAAGGACCAGTAAACTTGGCGAAACACCATGTCAGAGTCGATTGAGGTTCTACTCCACGAAAACCGCCAGTTCGCGCCGTCCGCCGAATTCGTGGCCCAAGCCAACATGAACGACCCCGCCATTTATGAGCGGGCCGCCGCCGGCCCCGTGGCGTTCTGGTCGGAATGGGCCAACACTCTGGATTGGATGACGCCGTGGACGACGGCGTTGGAGTGGAATCTCCCCGACGCCAAGTGGTTTACCGGCGGGACCCTCAACGCGTGCGACAACTGCGTTGATCGGCACGTGCGCAACGGGCTGGGCGACAAGACGGCCATCATTTTTGAAGGCGAACCCGGCGACACGCGCCGACTGACTTATCGGGAGTTACAAGACGAGGTCAGCCGAATCGCCAATGCCCTCAAAGCCATGGGCGTCAAGAAAGGTGACCGCGTTTGCATCTATCTGCCGATGGTGCCCGAGCTCCCCATGACCATGTTGGCGTGCGCCCGCATTGGTGCCGCGCACTCGGTGGTGTTTGGCGGATTCAGCGCGGAGAGCGTGTCCGACCGCATCAACGATTCGCAATGCTCGGCGGTGGTCACCGCCGATGGTGGATGGCGTCGCGGAACCGTGGTGCAACTCAAAAAGATTACAAACGACGCGCTTGCCATGGGTTGCCCGAGCATCAACAAGGTGCTGGTGCTGGAGCGAGTTGGGTCCGACCTTGCGCCCGACGCCAACTGGGTGGAGGGCCGCGACGTGCGCTGGAGCGACCTCGTGCCTGCGCAATCCACCGACTGCCCCTGCGAGCCCATGGACAGCGAGGACCTGCTTTTCGTGCTCTACACGAGCGGCTCCACCGGAAAGCCCAAGGGCATCATGCATTCCACCGCCGGCTATCTGACCGGAATCACCGCGACGGCCAACTGGGTGTTCGACCTCAAACCGAACGACGTTTACTGGTGCACCGCCGACTGCGGCTGGGTGACCGGCCACAGCTACCTGACGTACGGCCCGCTCAGCAACGCCGCGACCGTGGTGGTGTACGAAGGCGCGCCGGACACGCCAGACAAGGACCGTTTTTGGCGCATCATTGAGCGGCACGGGGTCACGATTCTCTACACCGCGCCGACCGCGATTCGGACGTTTATGAAGTGGGGCACCGAGTACCCCGACCGCTGCGACCTGACTTCCCTGCGCCTGCTTGGCTCGGTCGGCGAGCCGATCAACCCCGAAGCTTGGATTTGGTACCACGAGAACATCGGCGGCGGGCGGTGCCCGATCGTTGACACCTGGTGGCAAACCGAAACGGGCGGCATCATGATTTCGCCGCTGCCGGGTCTGGTGGCGACCAAGCCCGGTTCGGCCACGCGCGCGTTCCCCGGAATTCAGGTCTGCGTGATGGACGAAAACGGCAACGAGGTGGTGAGCCAGCCGGGCGAGGAGCACGGCGGCATCCTCGCGATCACTCATCCTTGGCCGAGCATGGCGCGCGGCATCTACGGCGATCCGCAGCGATTTTTGGACGTGTACTGGAGCCGCTTCCCGGGCAAATACTTCCCCGGCGATGGCGTGAAAGTTGATGCTGACGGCTACATTTGGTTGCTCGGCCGCGTGGATGACATTATGCTGGTGGCTGGCCACAACATCTCGACCATGGAAGTGGAGAGCGCGCTGGTGGACCACCCCGCGGTGGCTGAGGCGGCAGTGATCGGCCGCACCGACTCGGTGAAAGGTCAGGCCATTGCCGCTTTCGTCACCATCCGCGCCGGCCACACCGCCAGCGAGGACCTTAAACGCGAGATCAAAGCGCACGTCGGCACCAAGATCGGCCCGATCGCCCGCCCCGACGACCTGTTCTTTTCGGCAGACCTCCCCAAAACGCGCTCCGGCAAGATCATGCGTCGCCTCCTGCGCGACATCGCCGAGGGCCGCGCCATTGGCGACACGACGACGCTTGCGGATTCGGCGGTGGTCAATAGCCTCAAAGAGCAGTACGAAAACGTCGAGGGGTAGCGGCTTAGTCGGCCATAATAGGGCAGTGCTGCGAACAGAGCTACTGACCGGTGTCGCGGCCCTCGAAGGTCTCGCCGAGCCGTGGGCGGACCTGCTCCGCCACTCGCCGAGCGGCACCGTGTTTCAGACTCCCGCCTGGCTGCTTACCGTGGCCCGCCTGCGCCGCCGCAGCCTGCGCACGATCGCGCTCTACGAGGGCCGCGACTTGGTCGCGCTCTACCCGCTGGAGCGTCGCCGCCAGCCTTGGCTCAGCGTGCGTCCGTTGGGCACCGGCCCGAGTGACTATCTGGGGCCGTTGATTCTAGAGAACCGCGCCGACATCGCCGCCGCCATGTGGGACGCGCTCACTCAGCTTCCGGCGGACGTGCTGGACCTGCACCAGATTCGCGAAAACCATCCGCTCCTCGCCGCGGCTCCCTCCAGCGAGACCACCGACCAAGCTGAATGCCTGGTGCTCGACCTCCCCGACACGTGGGATGCCTACGCCAAATCGCTGAACAAGAGCTTGCGCTACGAGGTCCGTCGCCCGGAAAAGGAGCCTTACCTCACCCAAGGCGCGCGGCTAGAAACCGCCACTGAACCCGAGGCGATGCGCCGCGCCTTTGACATTTTCTTAGAGCTGCACGCGCAACGCTGGCGCAAGCGCGGGCTGCCGGGTGCGTTTGCCCTGCCCCACCTCAAACGGCTTCACTACGAGTGGTTGCAGCGGGCCGAAGGCCACGCGCACTTCCATTTGTTGTGGATGAATGATCAACCGGCGGGCGTTCTTTACGGAATGCGCGTCCCTGGACGCACGTACTTCTATCAGTCGGGCTTCGACCCTGCGTATAATCAACTGTCACCGGGAACAGTGTTGGTGGCGAGCGCGATTCGCGCGGCAATTGAACGCGGCGATGCGGAGTTTGACTTTTTGCGCGGAGCCGAAGCCTACAAGCGGCGCTGGCAACCGCAACGGTCGCTGCGGAATGTGCGTTTGATGGTGAAGGGCTCGCCCGCCGCCGGAACCGTCGGCCTTTGGGCCAAAAACATGGGTTGGAAAGTTGAGCAACAAATTAGAAAACGACTTGAAGGAAAGGGGCTCCACTAACCAGTGAGGGTCGCCGTCATCATTCCCGCCTACAACGAGGAGCACCGCATTGCGAACGTGCTCCGCCCCATTACGGCGGCCGCGTTGCCGCACGAGATTCTGGTGGTGTGCGATGGCTGTACCGACCGCACCGCCGAGGTGGCCGCCACCTTCCCCGAGGTGCGCGTGATTGACCTGAAGCAGAACGTCGGCAAAGGCGGCGCGATGGCCATGGGCGTGACTTCCACCGACTGCGAGATTATCTGCTTTGTGGACGCCGACCTCTTGGATTTGCGACCCGAGCACATCGACAAAATTATTCTGCCGCTGCTGAGCGGCACCGCCGACATGGTGGTGGGCGTATTCCGGGGCGGCAAGTTTTGGAGTGAAACCGCCCAGCGCGTGACCCCCCACTTTAGCGGGCAGCGCGCCATGTTCCGCACGTTCTTTGCGAGCATCCAAATCAACCCCGACGTGCGGTTTGGCATTGAGCTTGCGCTGAATCAGGCGGCGAAGAAGCAGTTTTTGCGGGTGCGCCGCGTGCTTTTGCACGGCGTGAGCAACACTCACAAGGAAGAAAAAATGGGCTTTGTGCAAGGCACGGCGGCCCGAACAAAAATGTATGCCGAAATTGCCAAAGCTCTGGTGCAGACTCGCAATCGCGAGATCGCGACCCGCAAACGCAAACAACGGAGGTCGAAAAATGGTCGTCGCCTCCTTTAGCGTGTGGCTGAGTTTGGCGGCGGGGTGCTCGACTCCCAAAGCACCGCTGGTGGAACCGCCCCCTCCCCCCGACGTGGAAAGCGGACGCTACGGAGTGGACCCGGCCAAATCGCCGCGCGAAAGCAAGCGGGTGCTGGTGGTGTATAACGCGACCAGCCCGATCAGCCGCAAGATTGCCGAGTACTACGGCTCGAAGCGCCGCATTCCGCGCACTCAGGTGATCGGCGTGAAGTGTTTGGACGGCGAGCAAATGGGCGAAACCGCCTACCGCAGCGACATTGAAAACAAGGTGCGGGCGGTGCTGAGCCTGAGCAAAAACCAGATTGATTTTGTGGTGTTGACCAAGGGCATTCCGCTGCGGGTGGGCGATAGCAGCGGCTATTCGGTGGACGCCAAGCTGATGGCGATGAACCGCGACGGCGCGCCGATTCCGGCCTCGCTGGAAAAGGTGCCCGAAGCCGAGGCCGAATCCGCGATGCGCCGCAACGCCAACCCCTATGCCGGCGCGACCGAAGGATTTTCCTCCCGCAAGTACAACATGACCCTGGTTACGCGCCTGGATGGCTACAAATGGGAGCACATTAAGGGTCTGGTGGACCGTTCCCTAACGGCAAAACCCGTGAAAGGGCCGTACTTTTTTGACTGCGCCGACAACCGCAAAGGCGGCGGCTATGGCGAATTGCAGGAAACCATGGTGAACGCCCACCGCATGATGAAAGGCGCGGGTGTGGACGTGACGTTGGAGACGACGGGCAAGTTTGTGAATCCTGGCCGGGCGCTGATGGGCTACTGCAGTTGGGGCAGCAACGATGGCGCCTTTGACGCGGCCGCCTACAAGGCTTTGCGGTTTTTGCCAGGTGCCTTAGCGGAGACCTTTGTTTCCACCAGCGGGCGCACGATGTTGCCGACCGATAAGGGGCAAAGCTTGATCGCCGACTTGATTGCGAGCGGCATCACCGGAGTGAAGGGCTATGTGAGCGAGCCCTACACCATTGCGCTTTGCCGCGCCGACGTGCTGTTCACAAGGTATCTGAACGGTTTCAATTTGGCCGAGTCGTTCTACGCGGCCTCGCCGCTATTGCACTGGAAAGACATCGTCATCGGCGACCCCTTGTGCAACCCTTATGGGAAGGCGGACAAGTGAGGGTTGCGTTCGCGTTTCACAATTCGCGACGGGGGATTCAGGAGTACGCCAAACTGCTCGCGCAGGGTTTGCGGTCGCCGGAACTCTCCATTGATTTGATCGACTTTGCCGATGTCGTTCCTGTTGAGACGGATCCTAAACTCAATAAAGGGACCAGTCAGTCCCTAATTAAGCGCTTGGACAGCTATGACTTGGTGCATTCATTCGGTTACCGAATGAGTTGGGCTCTTGCTGACGCTTTCGGCGATAAGAAGCCATGGGTGTATACGGCCTACGACATGCCCGGTTCGACGCATGATTTGTTGATGGAGCGCCTGAACAAGGCGCGCGCTGGGTACTGTTGCAGCGAGTATGTGCGCAAACGTCTTGGCTGGTATGGCGCTGATTTCCTGAAAGTCACTCGGTTGGGCTTGTCCTCCTTTGACGGCGGTTCTTTGTCTCGCGAGACTTGCTGCTTGGCGTTGGGATTAGATCCCGAACAGTCTCATATCGTCTCTTTTTCGGATGATGCCGGTTTGGTGCCGGATGTTTCGCGCGTTCAGGCGCGCATTTCCGATGCCAACATCGTGGTTGCAGGCGACCAGGACCGCGCCGAATTGTTCGCCGTGGCTTCGCTGGTGGTGTTTCCGGCGTTGGAGAAGGGCGCGAGCATGTGCTTGTTGCATGCCATGGCCGCCGGAGCGCCCGTGATGGTGCCCGAGGACAGCGGCCTCGCCGAATATGTGGACGACCGCGCGACCGGATTGTGGTTTGACTCGCTCGACGCCTTGACTGACATGATCGCCAGCGCCTTACAGATGCCGATTCGAGCCGAATCCATGGCGCAAGCGGCGCAGATTCGCGTGCAAGAAACCGAAAACCTCTTGGATGCGATCGACCTTCTTGGTCGTCACTATCGCAAGATGGTCAAGCAATAAGCGCCGCGCCCTTGCGTCGGTATTCGCTGGCTTGCAGGTTGAGGTCGCTCACTCTTACGGGCTTGCCCACCTCCAGGGCCCGCTGAAGTAGCTGATCCATGTTGCCGCCCTCACGCACTTGCGCGAAGTCGATGCGCTGCGCGAGCCCCGCGATGAGGCCGTCCCGCTTGCTGTTCGCCGCGGGGTGAGTCGTCCACACCGGGTTGATCGCGCTGACCACGAGATCGGTTTGCGGATCGAATTTGTATCGCCACAGCCGTGCGGTGCGGAACGGTTCGTCGTCAAGGTTCTCGCCGAGGGCGGCGAACATGCCCATATCCAGCACCAAAATGCGCGGCGATCCCCAGCGCAGCGGCACAATCGCGGCTCGCTGATACTCTTTGGTATCGTGCCCAGCGACAAGCACCTCGGAGTGCTCAATGCCTTCTTCGGCGAGCTTCTCAATCTGTTCCAGGTACGCCATCGGCGACTTGCGCGAGCTCATGACGGCGAAAGTCTTCGTGTTGAGCAGGCGCATGTTGCCGTAGAGAAAGAGCAGCGCGGGCGGGCTATCGAGAAACTTCTCCAGCGAATATGGATAGAGCGCGTCCATGGTGCTCGCGACGCGCACACCGCGCTTGGCGAGGTCGCTCTTAAGCTCCTTTGCTTTTGATACCAATTGGGTTCTATTTGCTACCCAATTGTTCGCGGCGGTTTTGGTGAACTTGAATTCCTCGACGAGGGTTGCCTCGTTGAGTTCGCAGAACCCTTCCGCCTTGTAGCCGAGCAACTGATTGCGCATCAGCGCGCGCGTGGTGGTGTTCGAACCGATTCCGCGGCAGAGTTGCAGGGCGAGCGCGAGTTCCGTGGCGTCCATGAGGTCAACCTAGCCCTGCGATGGCCGATTCGATGAGTTGCAAGACCTTGCCGCCTCGCGCCTCCATGACATCCAGCACTTCGCTGTGATCGAGTTCGGTCTCGCTGATTCCCGCCGCCAGATTGGTGACGACGGCGAAACAGCAGTAAGGCACCATGCATTCTCGCATCACGATGGCCTCTGTGCTGGCGGTCATGCCGACCAGTTCCGCCCCCCAGCTTTGCAGCATCTTGATCTCGGCGGGAGTCTCATAGCGCGGTCCATTCAGCGTCATGTAAACGCCGCGCTCCTCGACCTTTTCGTTGGCCCTCTTGGCGGCGTCGATCAGGGCCTGGCGCAAACTTGGATCAAAAGGATGCGTAAAGTCGCGGTGCACCACCGTGCGATCGAACACGGTCGTTTGTCGACAACTCGCATCGAGGAAGTCGCTACAAATCACAAAGGTTCCTGGCGTCCAGGTCGGCACGAGGCTTCCGACGGCGGCAGTGGCGAACACGCCCTTGACGCCGAGCTGAGCGGCGGCCTTGGCAAAGGCGGCGTAGTTCACCAGGTGCGGCGGTGTTTTGTGCCCGCCGGAGTGGCGCTGCACAGCGAGCACGCTCTTGCCGCCGAGCGTCACCATTCGGCCTTTGATCACCCCGCCTTCGCAGGGGATGGCCACGCGCGGACCCGCGAGTTTCTCTAGGCGTGACCCAATGCCCGAGCCGCCGATGAGCATGTAATCAGGAGTCTTCAACGCCGCCTCCGGTGGGATAGAACTTGTCGTAGCCCGCGGGCATGGTGTAGGGTGAATTTGGATGCAAGTGGTTCCATATCATGCCAGCCATCTTCTTGAGGGAAGCATCCCCTTCGTTGTCTGACGCCCAGCGACGGTCCTTTTGCGAGTCGGTATAGATCGTGAGAATGTAGGGATTCGTAGGCGAGAAGACGATCGCCGTGTCGCTACGGCTCCGGCTGATCGCGCCCGACTTGCTCGCGCAAGTGACGCCCGGCGGCACGCTGCCCCCGATCCAATCATCCCAATATTGGTGCGAGAGGATGCGGACCATTTTCTCGCACACGGCCGGGCTCCCTGCTTTTCGTTGATAGATCAATTCAAGGAGGCGGTTCATCTCGTTGGGCGTGGTCATACCCATCCCGAACTGTCGTCGCAGCCGCTGAATCATGACCTCCTCTTTTGGCGCGTTGCCGAGAATCTTTGTATTCGCGAGGCCCAGCGCTGCGAGCCGGCGATTCACTTCCATCGTGCCGAGCCAATCGCGCACCACCATGGTCGCGGTGTTATCGCTCACCGTCACCATCAGGTTCACCCAGCCGTCCAAATCCAGCTTCAATCCGTCCCGGAAGAAGAACGACCACATGCTGCTTTCGCGACCCGCCGGCGGCGGGAGCGCTCGCTTGTCGGACATTTTCATCTTGCCTTCGTCAACCATCTGGAGCGCGGCGAGGGCGACCCCGGTTTTGATGGTGCTCGCCGAGGGAAATCGCTCGTCGCCATTAAAGGAAATCTGTTTTCCGGTCTTGAGGACCTTCAGCGAGTAGCCCATCCGCCCCTGAAATCCTTTGCAAATCTTGTTCAGTTTGGCCTGCAATGGCGCCAAGTCTTGCGCCGGAGCAATGGCCGCCGATAGAAGCAAGATGGCAAGTAGCGCGGCCTTCATGATGACTTACTATATCCCGCGGACTGACTCCGCAACCAGAAATCCAGGCCGTCGGCGTTGATTTCGATGTCCGTTTCGTAGCGCTCGCGGTTTGCGTTCGGCGGATGCAGTTCGCGAAGGGCCTCGCGAATGCGCGGCACTCGGTCCGGTTCGCGCTCATAGCGCCGGGCAACCGCTTCAAACTCGTCGAGCATCTCAATCAGTTGCTCCGCCCGGGCCGCGACATCTTGCAATACGCCGAAGTGAGCGATGGCTACCCGTTCCGGCTTGAGGTCAACGATCTGGCGAATCGTTGCCCGCGCGGCGTCCGGATCAAACTGCACCGGCGAGCTGCTCGGGTAGCTGACGCCGCCCTCGTAGGCAAGGCCAAACGCGTCGCCAGCAAAGAGCGTGCCGCTCGTCTCATCCCACACCATGTAGTGGTGTCGGGCATGGCCCGGCGCGTCGAAGAACCTGAGCCCGAAGTATTCGTCGCCATCCTCGGCCACCACCAGGCGGTCCTCCGGCACCGGCAAAGTCTCGCCGTAGAGAGCGGCGAACCGCTCCGCACCCCATACCTCCCGCGCGCCCGCCACCAAGCGGCTCGGGTTGGCGAGATGCCGCGCGGCGCGGGGATGCGCAATCACCTTTGCGCCGGGAAACTGCGCTGAAATCACTCCCGCGCCCCCGGCATGATCCAAGTGCACGTGCGTCGGAAGAATCCCGACCAACGCATCCACGCCGATTTCGGCCAAACCGGCCAGCACGCGAGGCGAGCATGCCGCCGCCGAGCAATCAATGAGCACCCATCCCGCGGCCGCGCGCAACACGTAAACGGCGGTGCACCGCTCATGGCCGAGCCCGGAGTCAATCCCCCAAATCCTGCCTGGCTCGACCTCAAAAATCATCGGAAGTTCACAAAATCGACCGGGTAATCCAGGTCGAGACCCTTGACCGCCTGCATCGCCTTTTGCAAGTCGTCCTTGCTTTTGCCCGAAACACGGACCTCTTCGCCTTGAATCTGGGCGTTCACCTTCATCCCAGTATCCTTGATCTGCTTCACCAACGCCTTGGCTTTCTGCTGCTCGATCCCCACCTTAAAGGTCACCTTTTGCCGCACGGTCATGCCGCTGGCCGGTTCTTCCTTGCCAAAATCAACCTGCCGCGGATCGATACTGCGCTTGATGAACTTGCTCAACAGAATGTCTCGCACCATCTGCAGCTTCATTTCGTCGCCCGCCACCAGCTCAATCTCATCCTTCTCAAACTCGATCTCGGTGTTGGTGTTCTTGAGGTCCCAGCGATTGCCCAGCTCCTTTTGAGCCTGGTCCACCGCGTTGCGCACCTCTTGTTTGTCAACTCGCGAAACAATGTCGAAGCTAAATTCTGCCGCCATGAGTTCATTTTACCGGGCTCTACCCGACTCCCAAAAGCGCCTCCGCATTCCGCAAGGCGGTCTCGCCGACCTCGTCGCCGCTCAGCAGCCTCGCCACTTCTTCAATACGGGTCGTGCCCTCAAGCGCCTCCACGACCGTATGAGTGTGGCCCTCCCCTTGAGCCTTGTCAATTCGGAAGTGGTGCTCCGCGTGGCACACGACCTGCGCTAGGTGACTGACAGCCATCACCTGCCCGCTGCCGGCGAGCTCAGCCAGCTTGCGACCGACCGCCGCCGCCGCCCGGCCGCTCAAGCCCGTGTCCACCTCATCAAAGATCAACGTCGGAATTCCTTCGCGATGCGCGAGCATCGCCTGAACGGCAAGCATCACGCGCGCCATTTCGCCGCCGCTGGCGATCTTCACGATGTCGCGTGGCGCGGATCCCGGGTTCGCCGAGAACTGCAACGAAACGGCATCGCGACCGGTAATGCCCAGCCCGCCCGCCGCAACGCTCACCACGAACACGGCGCTGGCCAAACCGAGATCGCCCAAGTGGCGAGCCACGTCCTCAGCCATCCGCGGCGCCGCCGCCGTCCGAAGGTCGGTCAGGGCCACACACACTTCATCGAGCGCCTCGGCCGAGCGCTGAACTTGTTCATCCATCGCCGCCAGGGCAAACTCGGCGTTCTCCAGTTGCGCCAGCTCGATCGCCGCCGCATCCCCAAAGGCGATGATCTCCAACTCCGAGTCGCCGTACTTCCGGCGCAGGCGACGAATCGCTTCGGTCCGATCCTCAAGCTCGGCGAGGCGCGCCGGGTCGATCTCCAATTGACTTCGGTACTGCTGAATCGAACGGAAGCTCTCCTCCGCGCAGATGAGCGTTTCGTCCAGCCCGGCCCGAATCGCCGCGAACTCGCCATCAATCTGCTCCACCGCGTGCGCTGAGCGCGCCGCAAGCCGCAACGAGCCGAGCGCCGACCCTTCCTCCCCTTCGAGTAACTGGTCGAGCTGGGCCAAATGCTCTTCGAGTTTAGAAAGGTGCCGCACCCGCGCCAACTCCCCCACCAGTCGGTCGAGTTCGCCCACGCACACGCCAGCCCCCGAAATCTCCTCAACTTGATAGCGAAGCAAGTCCATGCGCTGCTCGCGTTCGCGAGCCGACGTCACCAACCCGTCCCGGGCCACCTCCAGCCGCCGCAACTCCTGATACTCCGCCTCGACTAAACCCCGCAAGCGGCGCGCTTCCTGACCGATATACAGGTCCAGAATCTCCATCGGCCGCTCCGCCGAGGAAAGCAGTTGGTGATCGTGCTGCGCATGAATCTGCACCGTGAGTTCGCCAACTTGACGTAGCACCATCGCCGGCACTTGCTTGCCGTTGACGCGGCAAACCGACTTCCCGTCGGACGAAATCTGCCGCTGCAAAAACAGCATCGAGTCTTCGAGCACAATCCCGTGCTCCAGCAAACGCTCCCGCAAACCGGGATTATCGCCCAAGTCCAGAGTCATTCCGACCAAGCCGGCCGACGCCCCGTCCCGCACCAACCCGTAGTCTGCGCGCCCGCCGAGCACGAGCTGAATGGCTTGCAATACCAGCGATTTGCCGACACCCGTTTCGCCGCTTATGGCGGTGAATCCCTCGCGCAATCGCAGGCAGGCCCGATGGATCAGGGCAAAATTCTCGATGACCAATTCGACGATCATGTCTACCAGTATAGTAGACAAATAGATACATTGCAAGAGTTCGCCGAAAAAAGATGAAAAAAGTGCCCGCGACCGAAGTCGAGGGCACTTTTTGAACCTAACGCGGACGATTTAGCGACGCGCGCTGAGCTTCCAAATGAGCTTGAGAATCTCAACATACAGCCACACGATGGTGACCATGAGGCCGAAACCGACATACCACTCATAGTATTTCGGAAGTCGCTTCGCGGCAGCTTCATCAATCCAGTGGAAGTCGAGGATCAAGTTGAACGCGGCGATCGCGATCACCAACACGCTGAACAAAATCCCTGTCAACGTAGGCCGGAAGATGCCCATCTGCTGAAGCGACGGGACAAAGAACACAAGCGCGAGGACCACGAGATACAGCAGAAAAACCGCAGCCGTCGCGCCAAGAACTACGGCCTTGAACGTCTCGGTAACCTTGATGATCTGCGCCTTATAGAGGAACAGCATCACGCCAACCGTCAGGGCGGTGCCCAAAATCGCAGCGGGAATCGCGTTGTTGAAGATCAGGCTCGCGCCACCGCGACCGCCACGTTCCGCGATCGAAGCGCCAATCGCCCGGTTGATCGCGAAGCTGATCACACCGACCGCATAACCCTGCGCCAGCGCGTACACCGGCGAAACTGATGGTGCGAGATGGGGCTTGAAACCTATCACAAAACCCAGCACGATGGTGCCGATGATGCAGCCAATGGCAATACCAATATTCGGAATCGCGTAGCCGATCACGCCGGTCATCAGCACGAGCATCAGAAGGAAGAGAGTCTTCCCGATGGCTCCGTTGACCGTCGATGCCTCGGCGGCCGGAACCGCACCCGCGTCGAAGGCATCCTCCCTAAAGGCAGGATTGTTTACTTGTAAAAACTTACGTTCTTGTTGTCTATTCGGCTCCATATTTGGCTCCCAAGTGAATTACGTTCAAACCCATGGGCACGATTCACCTTTGACCTCAGTATAGATCGGAGCAACCGTATGACCCGCGAATTCCGCACATTTATTATAACAACAGTTTCCCTCACAAGTTCCCTTTGCTGGGCTGGAGACTCCTCGCGGCAGCTTCCGGCCACGGCAACTGCGGTTCCCCCGGCGATCGACGGCGTGATTTCCGACGGCGAATGGGCAGCCTCAACCAGGCTTTCCAACTTCTACGATGCCTCCAGCGGCGAGCCAATTAACATGCCCACGGAAGCCTGGGTCACGTACGACAGCAAGGCAATTTACGTCGCCGTGCGATGCGAATCGCTTGACGGCGAACCGATCCTGGCGCGCGAGATTCAGCCCGGCGCGGCCATGGGCCAGGAGGATCATGTCGGGTTTCAGATCGATCCTTTCCTCACGCGGCAAGGCAATCGCAACACGTTTCGAGTGAACCCGCTCGGCACGCAGGGCGAGGATCTCGCCGGTGGTCGCGCCGGAAAGCGTGAGTGGCGCGGCCTTTGGCGTAGTGCGGTCACTCGTACGGCGAACGGCTATACCGTCGAAATGGCGATTCCGTGGGATATTATTAGCCGCCCCGATGGCAAGCGCTCGGTGAGTTTCAACGTCTTTCGCCACTGTCCCCAACGCGCCCGCACCTACTTTTGGAGTGACCTCGGTCGCCCGAACCGCGGCGAAAACGACGGCATTTGGGTGGATGTCGAGATGCCCAAGGGCAAGCTCGATCGCAAGCCGCAGTTGCTGGGCTATGTCAGCGCCGAAGGGCGGCGCAGCCCCGACTACCTGCGCCTGCGATACGGTCTCGATGCGAAAGTCCGTCTGACGGAAAGCCTCAACGGCATCGCGACGATTTCGCCGGACTTCCAGAACATCGAGCAGCAAGTCGAGGCGGTTGGCTTCACTCGCACCGAGCGCTTTCTGGAAGACCGCCGTCCTTTCTTCGCCGAAGGTGGTCAGCTGTTTAGCATGCTCTCCATGTTTGGCATTGGCCGCGGTTTCTATTCGCGGCGCATCGGTGAGATCGACGCGGCGGCAAAGGTGTATGGCCAACTGAATCCGAGCACCACGGTGGGCGCGTTGGCCACGGCCAGCCCCAACAGCGAATACAACTTTGCCGGGCGGATCAATCGCAACCTTGGCGCATTGGGGAGCGCGGCTGTCTACGCGACGGCCCACCGCGACGACAATCTGCGCGAAACGCTACTCGGCTCGTCGGCCAATTACCGCTTCGGGAATCACTTACTTTTCGGACATGGAGCGGTGCTTTCCGGCACCCGCAACAACTCCACGACCTACCAAGTGTCCGCGGATTACAACGTCACGAACTTCTTCAACACGGTCACTTACCGCAGTGTGCCGACGGACTTTAATCCGTACTTGGGCCTCATTCCATTCCGCGGCTACACCGGCGCGTTTTCTTACTCGGAATATGTCTCGCAGCCCAGCAAAGGGCCGATTGAGCGAGTGAGGTTTGAGAATGAGCTGGCCCTCGAGCACAAGTTCGATGGCAGCATTCACCGACGCGGAGCGTTCGGATTGGCATCCATCGCGCTTCGCTCGTTTCACAACTTCGGCGCGTACGTCTCGAGCATGCAGTTTTCCGATTCGACCGACCGCGAGGTCGGGGCGTTCTACAACTTCTCGCGTCGGGACCCCTACAACGTGCTGAGCCTCAACTACAACGTGGGCAGTCGCGGGCCGCAGAAAGTCGAGTCCCGCTCCTTGGGAATTCAGCGCCGACCGATCCCCAAGCTCGACCTTGGAGTCCGCTACTTTGAGGAGCGCTCGGACAGTTTCGTTTCGCAGTTGGTAGGCACGGCGAGCTACCAATT
Organism: Chthonomonas sp.; assembly: GCA_016788425.1. Taxonomy (NCBI): domain Bacteria; kingdom Bacillati; phylum Armatimonadota; class Chthonomonadia; order Chthonomonadales; family Chthonomonadaceae; genus Chthonomonas; species Chthonomonas sp. The sequence goes on along the minus strand of JAEURQ010000002.1, from coordinate 176,022 downwards.
CGATGCCAAGCGGAGCCTGTCAGGACGTCTGGTGCAAAGCGACGGCAACCTGAATTCCTACCTTGCGTATCGTGAGGCCGGGTTCGAGGGCAGCGAGTTCTTCGTGATTCTCGGCGATCCGAATGCGCCGAGCTTCCGCACGCGACTCGCCGTGAAGTGGGTTACACCAATTCGCTGGTAGGCGCCTCGCGGCTCAGCTGACGATACATGCTCGGGGTCATGCCCGACTCGGTGCGGAACACCTTGACAAAGTGCGCGTGATCGTAGAAGCCGAGTTTCTTGCTCACGGCCGCGATACTGAGCTCCGATGAGCCAAGCCAATACTTGGCCTCTTCCAGGCGCAGGCGACGCATGTATTCGCCCACCGTCTCGGCGTAGTTCTTCTTGAATTCCTGCGCCAGATGAACCGGATGAATGCCGACCATGGTCGCGATCTCCTTGAGGCTTTTGGGGTCGCGAAACGTTTCCTGCATAATCTCGCGGGCTTGGATCAGCCAGGGTTGCACGGAAATGCCGGGCCCGCTGCGCGATGCCATCGTGACGTCGAGGAGCTTTTCGTAAAGCTCCATGAGCCACACTTCGGCGCGACCAGCGGGGGCCTCAAAGGCGTGGCAGAAGTGACGTGCGACCTCGCGCCCGTCATCGCCCATGACAAACCGCGACGAAACGTCCACGCCTTTGCGGCGCAGGCGATCTAGGTCGTTAGAGCGCGGGGTCACGGCAAAGCCGATGTTGCCTTCCTTGCCGACAATGGAGGTGTGGATTTCGTGGCGGGGGTGGAAGTGAATCTCAAACGGGCGATAGAGCACTGTCGGACCCGCCTCGACGATTTCTTCGGCACTGCCGGAAATCACGAAATTAAAGAACGCAAACTCATGCGAGTGTCGCGGCTTGACGACCCCCGGCAGATTCTTGCCCGCCATGAACTGAACTCCCCCCACCTCGCGGTAGGAGAGAACGTCGGCGGTCACTGAATCTGGCGGGGGCGTCATAACGTTATCCTAACAATATCATATTTCCGTCGAAATGATGAAGTTCGGGCAGACTGTTTTTCACGCTTTCCCTCCCCAAGGTCAGCCAATCTGGTATTCGTACGGACGTGCCCAGGGCCTCTAAAGGCTCATCGAAAGTAAAGCCAGGCTCCAGGGTCGCCACTTCAAACAGCACCGCTCCCGGCTCGCGGAAATAGATGCTGCGGAAGTAGTCGCGCTCCATGATCGGCGAGATGTGGCGTCCCGTTTCGATGATCGCGGCATGCGTGTCCTCGATGGATTGACTCGACGTAAAGGCGACGTGGTGGAAGGTGCCCGCCCCCGGATTGAGCGAAGTTTGGTTAGACGCCGGCACGAGAGAGACCTGCGCGCCATCGGCCAGCACCAAGTCCTCGGTTGCGCCAAGACCGGTGAGAAATCGCTGAGTCTCGGCGGGTTTGAAGCTATGCAGTTCCACGCCGACAATGCGCTGCGGCGCGAGTTCGAGTGGCCGGCGACCGCCGGAGTAGAGATCGGGCGCTTCCGCCGAGGGTCGAAGCCGAACCTCCATGCCGTCCGGGTCTCGTAGAACTACCTCGCCGGCTTCGTTCAGTAGGGTTGCAACCCCCTCGCTTGCCAAATAGTCCTGCCACGCCGGGACGGTGCCCGTGGGCACGGAATAGGTCAGCGACCGGGCCGCGCCGCGTCCGCTCACGCCTTGCCGCATGCCCGGAATCGGGAAGAAAGTCAACGTGCTGCCGACTTCGGCGTTGCCGTTGGCATAGTACAGGTGCACCATGCTCGGGTCGTCGTAGTTGATGGTGACCTTGACCAGGCGCAGGCCGAGAACGCCCTCGTAGAAGTTGATGTTGGCCTGCGGATCGCTGGCCATGGCCGTGACGTGGTGGATTCCGGTGAGTTGAAACGGGCTTCCCATGCCTCATTCTACGCCGAGATAGTTGCGCGCGCAACTATCTCGGCGTAGTTTGTTGTTTATTCGCCGACTTGGTCGAAGCCCGCCGCCAGGTAGCTGTAGTCGGCGATATCCACCAGCGACGACCCGTCGAGATCGGCGGGTTCATCGTAGTTAGGATCGCCCGGTTGAGCGTCGAACGCCAACGCCAGCCGCGTGTAGTCGGCGATGTCAACGATGTTATCGCCATTCACGTCCCCGTTCGTGAGGGTCAGGTTCAGGAAGTTGACCCCCGCGGCAATCGGCTGCACGGATGAGACCTTGCTCAGCCAGTGCCGGCCCTTGAATCGCACGCGATAGTTCCCCACCGCGGTCGTGTTAAAGGCATACCAGTTGTCGTAGCCCAGGGCCATCGTGCCGGAATCCAAAACGACATCCGCCGTGTTGATCACTTCCCAGTCGATGAGTTCGCCAGCGGGACGATTGAAGTTGGCGAGCGTGAGCTGACCAGCCACCGTGCCCGGCGCGGCATCCACTGAGAACTGGAAGTAGGTTCGCTTGTTGAAGCCCCAGCTCACGGGAACCGTGTTGCCGAAGCCAGTGTTCCCCGCGCTCTTCGCCGACTGGAACGCAACTTCCATAAAGTAGTGCCGACCGGAGCTGAGCGCCGAGCCAGGAATCGTCGCCGAAGTCGTTGTATTCGGCGTGATCAGGGAATAGTTGTCGCCGGGCACCGTGTAGCCGACCACCGAGAGAGTGGTTGACTTGTCGTGGCCAGCCGCCGGTGAACTCCACGCGTTCCACGACACGTTCAGTGCGCCGCTTGCTGGGCACAGTTGAGCCGAGGTGTACGTGAGTCCGGTGAAAAACGGAGTCTGCGCGGGAAAATCATGCGGAGTGGCATTGAGTTGGGCAAAGAGCCCATTGAGCGGCCCGCTCGTTGCCGAGAACACATAAGAACCGGCGGGATAGTCGGCCAGGAAGTTGCCAACCTGGGAGCCGTAGTCGCTGGAGTAAGTGATGGCCAGTGAAGGCGTGATGATAAAGTCCGGCAACGGGCCGCTTGGGCCCGACCAGGTTGCGGAAGGCATGTCGGCGTCCGAGTCGTAAACCATAAGAGCCACCGCGGATGACGAGCTGGCGGCGACCGGCTGGGCGTTGGAGTTTTGGACGTAGGTCACGTACCAGGTTTGAGTGGCAACTCCGACAGTTGCATGAGCGGCGGTTGGCGCAAGAGCAATGCTGGTAAGCAGCATAAGAGAGGAAAAGCGTGCGTTCATAGCACTTCATTTGTAACACACCACCCGCAAAGTTGCATGCTAATTTTAGAAAAATTTTAGCTTTCTCCGAACAAAGGAGGCCCTCCGATGAAGGACCTCCCTTATTCCGGTTTACGGAAAGGCCTGGTTAAGCCGACTTGCGTCGTCGCAACAGTGCCACGGCGCCGAGTCCGAGCACGGCGATCGTGCCGGGTTCAGGCACCGCAGTAATCGTCAGGTTCACCGGGGTCGTGTCATAGAAGTACTGATCTTGACCCATCCCGACCATCAGATCAAGCGTGTCCCCGGCCAACAGCGACACCGAGCTGAGGCTGAAGCTTTGGGTCACACCGGTATTCAGAGTGCTATACAGCACCGTCGAGTTATGGTAAAGGTAGCCGTCGATGTTGCCGTACACGCTACCAAGCGCGTCGCCCGACTTGAAGAAGCCGCTGAGGTTGTAAAGGCCACTTGCGCCGACCGTGAATCGGGTCGTCGAAAGCTCGCCGTTCGGACCGCCGTGCATGGTGGTTTCGCCGACGGCCACGCCACCGACTCCCCCGTTGTAGCCGTTCATTGTGCCGGAGGTCAACTGCGCGACATGAAGATCGGGGACCAACGGCGTGTTCCAAACGTCAAAGGTGCCAGAGCCGAAGTTCACGGTGCTTGTGTTCGTGAGAGCATTGAACGAGCCCGCCAGATTGCTCTTGTAGCCGTAGCTCCATGCGCCATTGGGGTTGCCATTCACGATCGAGAAGTCTGCAGTCATGTCGGCCGCAAACGAAATCGAAGTCGCGATTGCAAGAATCGAAACGAGTCGAAGTTTCATATTTTCCTTTCCTTTAAAAAACCGGAGTGACAACTCCGAGACCATGGGATTATAGCAGTGAGCAACGCAATTTTGGGCATTTTTCCCGTAAAAATACGGGGGAAATCGTGCCTAGGTTGACTACTTCTGAATCTGCATCAATCGATCCGCGAGAGTCAACTGCACGGCCGCTCGAGTGAGGTTCAGTTCTGGATCGCTGGCGGGCACCCCAAAGTACGTATCACCGCGCAGGTAATCGGTCAAGAACCGCGTGCCCAGTTCCATCGTGATGCTGATTACCGCGTCGTGCATCAAGGCGCGCTCGGCATCCGTGATGCCCGGAGCCGCGCTCAAGAAGCCGCGCTGAACCGCGTCGTAGACCTCGGTGTTCACCTGAACCCGGTCGAGGTCGGGTTCCTTTTCACCGGCCACATTCACCAGCGAACGCACCATGTCGCCGTAATCGGCCAGCCACGTGCTGCTGACAATCGTGTCCAAGTCCACCAGCGCCTTCACGCGCAGCGTCTCCTGGCAGAACAGAAAGTTCTCAATCTTCGTGTCGCCGTGAATCATGGTGCGGCGGACCTTGCCTGCTGACAGAGCTTCGTAAAGCCGCATGGCCTGCGGGCGATGCTCTTGCAGAAAATTGATCCAGGGCCGCGCGCGTTCTTGCCGCTCGGCGGCAACCTCGGGACTCGCCTTGACAAAGAAGTGCGGGCCGCAGGCCTCGCGGAGTTCTTCGGTTTCGGGCATGTAGGGCGCCGCTTCCAACGGGTCGCGCAGATCGTCAAGCGCGGCGTCAAGTTGACGGAAGTAGATATCCGTGCGTCGGTATCCGGGCAGCGGGCTCGGGAGGTCCACTGGCATGTCGGCAGTCAGGTCGCCAAACTGGGCCAGACCCGCGCCAACCTGCTCGGCCACGAACATGCGGCGATCGGCGGGCACTTCGGCGAGGCTCTTAAAGCTCACGACCCGCTGAATGCGGTGCATTAATCGCCAGACCGACCAGCCGTGCTCGTCGCTGATCGCGAAGTTGGACTTGCCGTCGCGAGTCGGGACCAATTCGATCGGCTCCCAAAATGCGCCCGCCTCCAGATTTCGTCGCTGGGCATCGAGGCACGCCCCCATCGAGTCCATCACCCGCGCGGGCCGCGTAAACACACTGCTATTCACCTTTTGCAAAAGGAACTGCTTGCCCGTGGCGGTTTCCAATGCGTAGGTATGCAGATTGATGTTGCCCTTTTCGGGGAAATCGTCCAGGTAGATCGGCAGATCGACCTGGAACTGGGACACGACATAGCGCAGGTCGTCCGCCGAGTAGTCGTTCGTTCCGCCGTTCAATCCGCTGGGACGAATCAGGGCTTGTTCCACCAAAGTCAAGGCCATGTTAACGCCGAAAGTATACGCCACGACGCTCGGGGAAACAGCTAACATTTGCTGTGCCCACGTTTGAGATCAACGAGTTCCCTTGGCAGCGCGCCGACGCCTGGCGTCCGCAAACCACGGTGGACCTCACCCGCGAGGGCGAAGCTCTGCGACTGCGGTTTGTCGTGCAAGACGCCTTTGTCTTGGGCCGCACGCAAGACTTCAATGGCCGTGTCTGGGAAGATTCGTGCGTCGAGTTTTTCTTTAACCCTTGCCCTGGCGAAAGCGACTTTTATTTCAACATTGAGACCAACATTGCCGGCGGCATTCTGTTCAATCGGCAAACGGGTCGCGGCGAAAACACGACGGTTCTTTCTCCCGATGTTGCGGCGCAAATGGAGCTCACCGTGAATCCCGGCGAACTGATAGTGCCGGAAGACCCGGCTCCTCGCGAGTGGAGCGTGGAGTACCTGTTGCCCTTCGCCATTCTGCGCGAGTTCGGCCCGGTGAACCCCCACGTGTGGCACGCGAATTTTTACAAATGCGCCGAGGCGAACAGCCATCCGCACTGGGGCAGTTGGGCTCGAATCGGCACAGCCACGCCGTACTTCCACAGCCCGAATTTCTTTGCCGAGGTGGACGTGTCCACCGAACAGATCGAAGCACCATAATATTCACAGGGCTATACTGAACTCAAGCCGTGGGTTCCAACCTTTCCCTTGAGGCAGTGTTGCTGATCGTCGGCATGCTGCTCGCCATCTGCGTAGTCAGCGCAAAATTCGCCACCAAGCTTGGCGTGCCCGTGCTGATTGCGTTTGTCGGCTTGGGCATGTTGGCCGGGTCGGATGGTCCGGGCGGAATCTATTTTGCCGACGCCCAAATCGCGCAACGCACCGGCACGGTGTGCCTGCTGTTTATCCTCTTTGCCGGCGGCATGGACCTTCACTGGCATAAGGCCAAGTCGCGAGTAGCGCCCGCTCTCGCGTTGTCCTCGATCGGCGTGGTCATCACCGCCATCTGCATCGGCGCGGCGTCACACGCTTTGCTCAAAATCAGCATGATGGAGGCGCTGCTCCTCGGCGCGATTGTGAGTTCCACCGATGCCGCCGCCATCTTCAGCGTGTTGCCCCGCGGCGAACCCCGACTGAAGCAAAAAATTCATGACATCATCGAGCTCGAATCGGGCACCAACGACCCTACGGCAATCTTCCTCACCAGCGCGCTCATCAGCGTAGTCCAATCCGGTAACCAATTGACTTGGTCGGTGGCCGGGCACTTTGTTTGGGAAATGCTCCTCGGCGGGTTTGGCGGGTGGCTGTTCGGTCGCGCCGGAGTCATCGCCATGCGCAAGGTGCGGCTCCACGCACAAGGGCTGTTCCACGTTGTCAGCATCGCGCTGGTGCTCATTAGCTTCGGCGCCATCGCCCTGATGAAAGGCAACGGATTCTTGGCGGTTTACGTCGCGGGAGTTACCTTTGGCAACGGCGACTTCTCGCAGGTGAAAGGGCTGCGGCGCTTCCACGACGGCATCGCGTGGATCATGCAAATGGCGATGTTCTTTGTGCTGGGGCTGCTGGTGTTCCCGAGCAAACTCCCCGAGGTTGCGTTGGTCGGCATCGCATTGGCGCTGATCCTGATTTTCTTGGCGCGACCCATCGGCGTCCACATCGCGCTATTGCCATTCCGCATGCGCTACCGCGAGCAGGCGATGGTCGCCTGGTGCGGGTTGCGCGGCGCGGTGGCGATTTTGCTCGCAACCTACCCGCTGCTGGCCGGTCTCCCCAACGCGGCGAAGATCTTCGATGTCGTGTTCGTGATCGTCCTCGCGACCGTGCTCATTCAGGGCACGACCCTCAAATGGATCATGGTGAAGCTTGGCCAGACCGAGCCTACGCCGCAATCGGCAGATTCTCTTCCTGCACAATCTCCTTAATCGCGGCGACGCAGTCGCCATCGAACGCCACGCCAATGTCATCGGTTAGGATTTTGTGCACGAGCGCCAGCGGCATCGGGTCGCGATACGGCCGCTTGGCGGTCAGGGCATCGAACACGTCGCAGACCGTCACGATGCGCACATCGAGGCTGAGTTCGTCGCCTTTTTTGCCCTGCCAATAGCCGGTGCCATCGAGTTTTTCGTGGTGCGACGAGGCGATTTCCGCCGCGTATTCGAACCCCGGTATCTCACTGAGAATGCGGTATCCGTTCTCCGGGTGGAGCTTAATGCGATCGAACTCAGTCGCGTCCAGGCGACCCGGCTTTTCGAGAATGCCGGTCGGCACGCCGAGTTTGCCGATATCGTGGAGCAGAGCCGCGCGGCGCAGGTTCAAACGGCGGTGCGGCTCGAAATCGAAGTGGTCGGCGAGCGCCACGGAGTACTGCATTACGCGCGTGGAGTGCTCGGCGGTGAAGCTCGACTTGGCGTCAACGATCATGGCGAAGGCTTCGCAGATGCCATCCACGTCCGAGTCCAGCACCTGCTCGTGCAGCTGCGGAAGCTGCTCGAAGCTGAAATCCTCGTCGCCGATTTTCTCCCAGAAGGCGCTGTCGTTGGCAAAAGCGTCGAGCGCCTTGACAATCTGCGGCTCGAACCACGATCCGCTGCGGCCCTTGGCCATGTCGAGGGCTTCGGTCAGACCAAACGTGGCGAGGAAAATCTCGAAGGTCTGGGCAAATCCGAGGATGCGCGCCAGGGCCGGAATCTCCTGCTCGCGCTTGCCGTAGGGCGCGCCCTTGCCGTCCCAGTGTTCATCAAGATAAAGGATAGCGCCGGCCACGCTCACCCGGAAATTCAGCAGGCTGGCGATGGCCGCGCCGCGGGTGCAGCGCGCCTCGGTCACCTCGTTCATCACCTTGGTCGGCGGCCCCAAATTGCTCGCCATGCGGCGGAGTTTGGCGACCAGAGTCTGCCCGCGCTCCGTGTTTTGCCATGCAAACTTCAGCGATTCGGTGGTGCTCGACCAGTCGATCAGCTTCACCGCGCGCTTCGCCAGGTGCTCGTCGCCGCCAAAGATTTTTTGAATCCGCACCGAGTTGTTCGAGCAGCCCGAATCCTTGAGCAGCGCGGCAAAGTAGAGGTCTTCTTTGGCTTCTTCCGGCATCTGCAACGCCTCGGCCAGACGCACCGCAATGTGCGCCGTCCGCAGGGCGTGCCCCGGCGGCTGCCCTTCGACGAGGTCGAGCGCGCGGCTAAGGGCGGTCAAAATTGTTGCTTTGGAAACAAACAGAAGACTCACGCCTTAGATTTTCGGCACAGCGCGCAAGCTTCTTTGTGAATAAATCCTTACGGGGTGGGGCGCCCTCCCAGCCAGGTGACGTCGAGGCCGTTCGCGATCATGATTTCGGTGAGCTGCCCGATGTGCCCATGCAGGTGCCGCAGGCTCAGAATTTGCAGCTCTAGGCGGCTCACCGTGGGGTACCAGGTGTAGCCGCAGGTCGGCTCGTCCAGGTCCATGACGTCGATTTTGGCGTCCACCATCTGGTCGGTCACCTCGCAAAACTCCAGCATCTGGGCCCGCGTGTAGGGCTCGGCGACCGGCACATCATCGCCCTCCAAGTAGGTGCAATCCTGGCGATGGTGCTCCCACTTTTCCCACTCGGCCAGGTTCGGAAAGAGATAGAGGTGCGCATACGCGAGGGCGTGGAACGCAATCCGCCAGTAGTTTCGCGGGTGCTCGCCGCCCAGCCACACATGCTCGGGCGCGGCTTCGATGGCCTGCCGCATCATGGCGAGCGCGGCGTGGTGCTGATTCTTGAGGGCGGTTCGCACGTCCATGCGATAGTAGACGCAAGTACACGTGCGAGAAGTGCCGCGATTTTCGGGTTAGGTGGATTTCAGTGTCGAGGGCTCGGATGCGGCCTCCGCACGGTACCGAAGTACATACGTCCCCTCCGGCACCGGATCACCATGTTTTGCCGCGTACAGGTGGATGTTGAAGTTGCCGTTTGCGAGCATCCCGACCGAACACTTCACAGCGGTTTTCTTTCCACCTTCAACCTGAATGTTCACGGTTGGAGTCATTCGAAACTGCTGATCAAAGGCAAACTTTGCCACCGGGTTTTGGACGGCGTGTTTTAGTGAAATAGTTATGACTCCGCCCTCCACGCCTGGTGAAAGCACCTTGACTTCCTTTTGAGATGTCATGGCGGGTAACGCCTCGGTCGTAACCAACCTCAACGCTTCGAAGTCCGAGGACTCTACGCGATGCTTAGCGCCTTGGATGCGTAGCGCAAGAACTGATCCGAGTTGATAATATTCAGGTGAAAACCTGCCTTCATCGCCTCTACCGTAAGCAGAGGGTGCTGACGACCTTTTTCTGCGCGACCCTTAAACCAGTCTGGCTTTTCATCGTCAGTCACCAGAATGATTCGGCTAAGAGCTTTTTGCTTTTGCTTGAGGGAGGTGGCGCAATCGAGCAATTGCCTCCACACCAGGAGGTCGCCAAACATGCGGAACATCTTCCGCTCGGCGCTGTAAATGTAGTAGCTTGCCGGGTCATCCTCGCCGCTTGAGGACTTCGATTGGTCTTCGAACCCCGGCGGAACAACCATTCGATACCGCTCTGCTCCGTTCAAAGTGATCCATTGCAACTCTTCGTCCGTTGGCTCGCACCGCTTGGTTTCGTCAAACAACGACTCTAGAAACTTGAAAACGGGATCCTTTGTATTGCGGTCCTTGATTTCCTTCCTTTGTTTCTCAAGCGTAGCAATGAAAGGAGCCGCGAACTTGGTCGAGGCATCGCGCCATTCCGGCTTCATCTGGCCGCTCACATAGTCCGGCGCATCTTCCAGAATCGAGTGCACCGAGCTCAGCTTCGATAACACGCCATCGTACACCTCCAGAGCATCGCTTTTGGCCTTCGCAAACAGAGTTACGAACTCAAACACCACTTGCGGCGGAATCTTGACCGACACGCTTTGGTTTGCCAGTTCTGGGCTGCGCAGCTTCTCCAGAATCTTTAAGTAAGTCTCTGTTGTGCCGACCGGCAACTTGTACAACTTCAGCAGCGTGCTGGTGTCGAATGCGATGAGCACATTCTTAAATTCAATACGGTCAGCCTTGTTGCTGAGCCAAGCCCTCCACCCCATGCCGCACATAATACACGCAATCTGTCAGATGAGCGACAAAATTATTGCCAGGTAAGGCGATCGGGCTTCACGGTGGCGCACGTCGGACCGCCCTTGGCGTCGGTGCATACGAACGTTCCCGTCACCGCGCCCGAGGCCACCATCTCCCAACTGATCCCTGTTAACGGCAGCTTCGCCCGGCGGAATCCGCTCCACCCGCCGAAGCTCGGCCGCCCCCAGCAGACATAGATGAACCGCTCCTGCACCGTGCCTTGCGCAAACGGCCCCAGGAAGTTCGGCGGCGCCGCGCCGGGCTCGTTGCCAAGCCGCAACTCCGCTTCAAAAGTGATGCTGTCGGCGGGCAGCTTTACTCGCTGAACAACATCCTTGCCGCTTTGAATGCCGATCCAAATCTCGCCGTGCCCGCCCCAATCGGGAACGGGCAGGTCGATGCACCGAATCCTTACGCCGAGGGTGCGGCTGTTATCGCCGACGACGTCCACCCTTGAGCAGCACCAGCGCAAACCCAGCAAAGGCTAGCGCCGATGCCGGCTCGGGGACCGCGGCCACCGAGATGTTGTCAACGCCGGTGATTTCCAGCGCGTCGGAGGAGCACGGCATGAACACCCGCACTTCGGTTACGTTGCCCAAAATCGAGTTCAGATTTCCGCTGACCGACCAGGTGTTGGCGTTCAGGGCGCTGGACCAGTTGGTCCAGCCAAACGCCGCCGTGAAGTTGCCCGGGAAGCTGTGCGACATCGAACCGGACGTGCCGGTGATGGTGACGCCCATGGGGAACGGCATAAACACGCCGGCTCGCACGACGCGATAGTCCAGGGAGAATGTGCCGTTGGCGCCGTACGAGGTCAGCCAATTGCCCAAGTAGGTGTTCGGCGCGACGATCTGCCCGCCGTTCGCCGGACCCGAATCGGCGAACTGCAGATGCCCGCCCAGGTTGCCGCCCGCCACCTGGTGCGTCACCCCGCTCGTCTGCGTCCAGCCCTCAAAGCCGGTACTAAAAGTCGTGGTCAGGGCCGAACTCGTCGCCGCCCAACCGATCACTGCACTCACGAAAACACTTCGAGAAATCTGCATATCGCTCACCTTCCTGGTGGTTATACTGCAGGTCGCCGGAATGCGGCTCTTGGGGTGCGGTTTCCGGTAATTGTGCGGGGCGCTGGTCCTGGGCCAGAAGGACTCGACTCATGTAACTCAAAATTGCTGTGCTGCAGGGTACGAACCCACCAATATTCCACATGCAAGTCACGTACACTGCGATTTAACGAGGTTGCAAATAGTAGACGATGATCGATTGGAATGATAATCCGTTGGAAGATGAGGAGCATGATGAGCTGGGTCGCGGACCATTTGCGGCTCTCGTAGCACATGCTCTGCTGGCAGAGAACAAAAAGCGAGCGACAGTCGTTGGGCTAACCGGCGGATGGGGAACAGGAAAGAGCACGGTGGCGAACTTCGTTATTGCTCGCGTTCTAGCCACTGATCCGTCGATCAACGTGGTTCGATTTGAGCCGTGGATGGTGAGTACGCCGGAGGCTTTGGCGCGCGAATTCTTTAAGGAGCTCGGAAAGGCGGTACTGCCGAAGGATAACTCAAAGGAATCTAGGGAGAAACGGGCTAAGTTCTACAGATATACAGCATTAGCATTGGATGCCCTTGCCCTCACCGCCGACGCCACCGGATCTCTAGGGGTGCCGCTTGCCGGTGCGGCCGGAAAGGCTCTGCGAAGCTCCAGAAAAGCCATGGAGATCGCCGTGAAGGGGTTGGCAGAGCAGGCTCAACAGCCAACTCTTAGAGAAGCGAGGGACTCGCTTTCGAAAACCCTAGTTGATCTGGAAAAACCAGTGGTCGTAATGATAGACGATATCGACCGCCTAGACTGCGCGGAGGTTCGCACTGTCTTCCAGCTAATAAAAGCTTGCGCCGACTTTCCCAATGTTCGATATCTGCTACTGTACGATCATGATCAAGTAGTATTCTCACTAAGCGATTCGGTCCATGACAGTAATGCCTTCGTTGAAAAAATCATTGGACAAGCATTCCACCTTCCTCATACTACAATATTGCAACGTCAGCTAACTCTGACGAGGTTTCTAGAAGGTCTTGATCTACACAGTGTTGAAGGCAACGCTAAGGAGCGTCTCCATGATGTATTCCTATGCATCCTTTTGCCGGGCCTTAAGACCGTCCGTCAGATGAAGCGCTATGTTGGGACCGTGCAGTCTTTGCTTCCGGGTGTAACTAGCGGTAACATTCGTAACGTTGACCCAGCAGACTTCCTTGCCCTGGAGTTTCTTAGGCAAACCGTGCCCACGCTTTATGAGGTGTTGCGAGACGAATATTCTCCAGTTCCGGGTGGCATCGTTCAAGAGTACGGTTTTCCTGAGGAGCTAAGCAGGGTGCGCAAGGCCGCCCGCGACGCGGCCACACCGCCTGCAGAACCGTTAAAGACACTTTCTATGGAGGTCCTAAGACTCCTCCAGGATAATATTACAGATACAGACGGTGTTGGAAGAACTTGGGGATTACCACAGCATCGAGATCGGCGTTTCGCCTCAATCCATTGGACCCACGTCTATTTTGGGTATGACTCCGGACGAGCCTCAATGCGCGAAGAAGAGTGGCTCGAGTTAAGAAGGCAACTCGCTGATGGCGAGAACGGCGACAAATGGTTGGTGTTTCTAGACGAGGAAGTAAGTAGGACAAGATTTTCAAACATTGTTGCCGATAGAGCACATGAGTTATCGGTTGTCGAGGCGATGGCACTTCTTACAGGCGTGCTAACATGGGGAGAATCCCAAAGCAATCTGAGGATTAGCTCGTGGGAAGACCCCAGACCTCTTACAGTTGTTCGTCGCATTTCTGCTGCGTGTCTGAGCCGACTTCTCAAAGAGGAGCCTGCTGAAGACGTTATCGGAGAAGTGTGGCTTTGTACAAAAGCACTGTGTTGTTTAAGCTATGTCTGCGCGATGGAGAACAATAATATAACTGTTGCTCACCGTGGTGGAGAGTGGTGTACCCGAGAACAAATGGAGTCTGTCCGAAATTTCATTCTTCCTCTCCTCTTAAAGGCCTGTGATTCAGAAGACTTTTTCCAATCTAATCATGTAGAAGTTTATTTTGATAGCCTGAGGGGATTGCTGGGGCCAAATGAATACTCCAATTGGTTCGAAAGTAGAGCCAAGTTACCGGAGTGGTTGGCAAGCTATGTAAATACAGTTCTTGCAAGCCGCTGGCGCAATAATGTCGGAACGGTTGCTGCCGAACCCGGATCGCAATACTGGATATCGCTGCAAGCACTTGACCGCACGTTACTGACACAAGACGGCATCGCTGCCAGAGAACATTATTTCCAAAATGCGGCGGGAATCAAGATGGTGGCCGATGATTTCAAGTTTGAAAAACAGGAAGCTTGCTCAGCGGAAATGGTGGTCGGTATAGGATTTGAACCTACGACCCCTTCGGTGTGAACGAAGTGCTCTACCACTGAGCTAACCGACCAGTCCCGAAATCATACCCCATCACGCAGCCTCGGCCGACGACCAACCCGCCAGCAACCGTTCGAATTCCGCGCCCGGGATGGGGCGGCTGTAGAAGTATCCCTGCCCGAACTGGCACTGCTGGCCGCGCAAAAACTCGCCTTGCGTGACCGTCTCAATCCCCTCGGCCACCACGTCGATCCGCATCACCTTCGTCATCGAAAGAATCGCCTCCACCACCGCGCGGGCGTGCTCGTCCTCGTCAATCGTCATGACAAACGAGCGGTCGATTTTCAGGCAGTCAATCGGATGCTGATGCAGCGTCGAAAGCGAGGAATAGCCGGTGCCAAAGTCGTCCAGCGCAAACGCCACGCCAAGCTCGCGCAAGGCGGAAATCTTCGATTTCGCCGAGTCCTCGTCAATCAGCACCGATTCGGTCAGCTCAATTTGCAGGTTGGGGGCCGGCAGACCGGTGCGCTCCAAAATAGCTCGGACCTTGCTCACCACGTCGCTTTGCGCGAGTTGCCGCCCCGAGAGGTTGACGCTCATCCGGAAACCCTCGTAGCCCGGAAGTTGCGTCCAGGCGAACGCCGCCTCGCATGCCTTTTCCATCACCCGATATCCGAGTTCGCCGATGAGGCCGCACTGCTCGGCAATGGGAATGAACTCCGCCGGCGAAATCGGTCCGCGCCGCGCGTGAGTCCACCGCGCCAAGGCTTCCGCGCCATGCACGAGGCCGGTTTGCAAGTCCACAATCGGCTGAAAGTGGACGTCAATTTCGTGGTTCACCACGGCCTTGCGCAGCATGTTGCTGAGCTCCAGGCGCTCGGTCGAGGCGTGATCCATGTCGTCGCTAAAGAACTCGAAACAGCCCTTGCCGCGAGCCTTCGCCGCGTACAGCGCGGTGTCGGCCTTCTTCATCATCTCCTCGGCGCTATCCCGGCACCGCGGCGCGTACGCCACGCCGATACTCGCCATCGCGAAAAGCTCTTGCCCGGCCAGCACATAAGGGAACGAAAGGTCCTCCATGATGCGCGCGATAATGCTCGCGGCGTCATCTTTGCTCACCAAATCTCGCACGAGCACCACAAACTCGTCGCCGCCCAGCCGCGCGATCACGTCCTCCGAGCGCACGCATTGCTGCAACCGCCGACCCACCATCACCAGCAGTTCATCGCCGGCCATGTGCCCCAGGCTGTCGTTCACCATCTTAAACGAGTCGAGGTCCAGATACGCGACCGCCACCGCGTGACCCTCGGCGCGGCCGCGCTCCAACGATGCCAGCAAACAGCGGTTGAACAGCGCGCGATTGGCCAAACCCGTGAGGGCATCGTGGTTCGCTTGGTATTCCACAGTTTCGATAGCTGAGTTCAACGAGGTGTTTTGCGAGCGCAGTTCATCTTGCGACTGGCGCAGCTTCAGCGATTCTTGGTCCAGCGTGGCGAGCATGTCGTTGACCGTCCCCGCTAGGTCGGCAAACTCGTCGGTGCCGGACATGGCCACGCGCGCACCTTCGCTGGAGCGAATCGCCTGCATCTGGGCCCGCAGACTAAAGAGCCGACGCAGCACGAAGCGATCTACGAGCACGGTAATGAGCACGCAAGCTAGCAGTCCGACGCCAAAAATGGACCAACTCAGTCGGCTCACACTCTTCATCCCTGCCTCGGCGATGCTGTGCTTCAGGGGTGCGCGCACCAAAGCGATCGGCTCGCCGAAGATGCTTTTCAGTTGTAGGTATCCGTGCCGTTGCACGTCATCCAGCCGCGGCGCGAACATCCCGGTTCCCGCAATCGTGGCGCGCATGGAGCCGGTCACCTCGGCGTCATCGAGGTCGCGCACGCTTGCATCAATCTGCGTGACGTCGCGGACAATCGCTTGAAAGTCGTGGCCGTACCGGCGCGCGAACAACAGGTAGCCATTGCTTGGTCCGGTCTGATCCGACCGCAACACCGGCCTCACGATCACGGAAACCAGTT
The DNA here is from genome assembly GCA_016788425.1 of Chthonomonas sp. Lineage (NCBI taxonomy): Bacteria > Bacillati > Armatimonadota > Chthonomonadia > Chthonomonadales > Chthonomonadaceae > Chthonomonas > Chthonomonas sp. The sequence goes on along the minus strand of JAEURQ010000002.1, from coordinate 160,169 downwards.
CGCGCCCGACCAGGACATAGCCGTGAACACCCTCTTTCTTGAAGCCGGGCTCGGCCAGCAATTGCGGCCAGCGCAACGATTCCTGAACCATGTTCAAGTCCAACGGCGCCAAATCCGTAATCCGCCGAGGAAACGAGCCTTCAAACAGCGATCCATCGGGCCGGAAGAAGGCCAGCGCATCGAGCTTCATTTCGCTCACCGTCTGCGGCGTCATGTTGACCGTAACGAACTCAGGGCTCTTGTCGATCAGAAAGCGGTAAGCGTCGTCCCATTGTGCCCAGTCAATCGCCCGGTCGTACTGGGTCTTGTTGACAAGCCGAAATGCCTCGCCGATCCGCTGCAGTTGCTGCTCGCCGTCGCGGTGATCGAGGTCGGTAAAGGTGCGCTGCATCGGCGCCGTGACCGTGGCGATCAGCAATCCAATCGCGCCCAGCAATGACAGGGCCACGGTGAGGATAAGTCGATTACGTACAGTCATACAAACCTTCTCCCCACGTATTTATTCCACTTTGAACCTAATTCTTACAAGTTTCTTATTGCTCTTTTGCCGCAATGTTGGCCGTGCTGAGCGAGAATTGGGGCCGCAAGGTAGCGTTAGAGCATGGCAACACGACATGCCCTGGCCATCGGATTGGCCGGGCTATCTCCCTTTGCGTTTGGACAGAACAACCCGTTTTCGGCGACCACCGCCACCATGACCTACGCGCCCTCGCGCACCTGCGACCTCCTGAACGTGGAAGTGGACATCAACGTGGACTACCCGGCGCGCTCGTTCAGCGGCACCAGCCGCAGCCGCATGGCCGCGCTGCGCAACGGCATTGAAGAGGTCGGCATCATGGCCGGCCCGCAACTCACGATCATGGCGGTGACGCTTAACAATCAGCCCGCGGCCTATCGCCGCGACAAGGGCATGCTCTACGTGAGCACCGGCAAGCTCAAAAAGGGTCAAGAGCTCACAATCGGCGTGCAGTATTCGCAATCCAACTCCAAAGGCACCGGATTCGGTTCGGGCGGCGGCGGCTTCCACTGGATCGAACCGACCGCCGACACCCCGACCCGCGTTGGATTTTGGACGCAAGGCGAAACCGGATACAACTCGCAATGGGCGCCCACGTGGGACTATCCCAACGACTTCGCGACGAGCAAGGTGCGCGTCACGGTTCAGTCCGATTGGACCGCCATCGGCAACGGCACCCTCACCAAAGAAACCACAAGCGGCAACAAAAAAACCTTTGAATGGACGATGACCCAGCCCCACGCGACCTACCTTTTGAGTCTGGCCGGCGGACCACTGGACATCAAAAAGGACAAGTGGCAGGACGTGGACCTTTGGTACGTCGGGCCGCGCGGCAAGGGCAAGTACCTGGAAGACTCGTTTGGCAACACCAAGGACATGCTGACCTTCTTCAGCAACGTGCTGAATGTGAAATACCCCTGGCCGAAATACGCTCAAAACGCGATGTACGACTTTGGCGGCGGCATGGAAAATGTCAGCGCCACCACTCTTGGGCAAAACTCGCTGACCGAAAAGCGCGAAGGCTACTTCGAGATGGACAGCCTGAACTCGCACGAGCTGGCTCACCAATGGTTTGGCGACCTTGTGAGCTGCATGCACTGGGGCGATGCGTGGCTCAACGAGAGCTTTGCGACGTACTTCCAAATTCTCTACTTCGAGCACAGTCGCGGCAAGGCCGGGCTGGACTGGGAAATCGAGGGCGCGATGCGCAGCTACTTCTTCGAGGCGCGGCGTTACAAGCGACCGATTTCGACCAAGTTCTATTCGAACGCCGACGCCATGTTCGATTCGCATAGTTACCCCAAGGGCGGCGTGGTGCTGCACACGTTGCGCAAGCAGATTGGGGACGAAGCCTTCTATCAAGGGCTGAACTACTACCTCACGAAGTGGCGTCACACGCCGGTGGAGAGCGCTCAACTTCGCCGCGCGTTTGCCGAAGGAACCGGCATTAATGTCGAGCCGTTTTGGGATCAATGGATCGACAAACCGGGCCACCCGGTGCTGGAAACCTCCTGGCGTTTGCTCGATACCGCGCTGATGCTCACCGTCAAGCAGGTTCAAAAGACCGACGACGGCACCCCGATCTACACCATTCCGGCCGAAGTGGGCTACATCACCAAGGGCGGTCAGCGCGGCACGCGTCCGATTCGCATCAGCAAGCAACAAGAGGAGTTCACGCTCTCCGTGCCCTCCGATACCGTGGCCGTGATTCTCGATCCGGAACATGACTTCCTGCGCGAGATGGTCAACACCCCCTGGACCAACGAGCAAGCCGAGGCGATTCTCGCTCATGGCTGGGATGCCACCGACCTGCAGCGAGCGTTCGATCAGGTGGTCGGCGCGGGCAACCTTCCCGCCGCCATCGCCGCCGCCCGCAAAGATCGCGAGCACTTCCCCATGATTCGCTCGACCAACACCCTGGTGGCGAAGGCCGAAGAAGGGCAACGCGCCTTTTGGATGGAGGAACTCGCTCACCAAGACTTCGATCGTCGCGCCGCCGCGGTCAACGCGCTGGGTCGGCTGGGCGCCAACGCCGAGGCCAGCCGTGCGCTCCGCGACCTCATCAACGATAAGAGTCCGGTCGAGGTGGTGGTGAACGCCATTCGCGCCCTGCAAGCATGGGACGCCAAGGGCAACCGCGGCACCTTTGAATCCGCCGCCAAGATTGACGACATGCGGGGCCGCATCAAGCGCGCCGCCGATGCCGCGATTCGCGCCGGAAACTAAGCTAAAAAAAGGAGAGACCCCGGCACTGCAGGTGGCCGGGGCTCTCTTTTTTGTGTTGATTGGTCGGGAGTGGTTAGGCTTTCTTGCGGCGAATGAACAGCGCCGCGCCAAGACCGAGAGCAAGGAGCGAACCCGGCTCGGGGACTGGCTTGAAGCTGCTGATGCCACGGTAGGCGGTGTTGGTGGCCGCCGTCGCGATCGCCGAGAAGGAGCTCGCGCCGAGCGTGCCGTTGTAACCCGTCGAGTCTACAATCTTGCCGATTTGAGTCGGGCTGGTTGCGTAGAGCTCCACGTCATTGCCGTTCTTTATGGCCGTGAGGTTTTGGAACGAACCAAACGATGAACCATTGTTGCCGTTGGAAACCCAAATCCCACCGACCAGGCTCATCTTGATGAGGCGGCTGGCCACCGTATCCATGGCGTAAAGAGTGTCAACACCCGCGACGGATGCATCGAGGTCCAAGGCAATAAAGCCGTGAACGGCGTTGTTAAGGCCAGGCGAATAGATGGGGTTGGCGGCCGTGGTTCCAGTTGGCATGTTGCCGTACGTTTGCACCTTGCCGGTGATTGCGGTTGAACCGTTCGAAGCCCAAAGATTGCCACCGAACATGTTTACTTGTCGCGAGTTTCGAGCGTCAACCACGGTTGCCGCTTGCGAAGACCCAGCCCCACCGATGTACGCGACCGAACTGGCACTGCCAATCCAATACTGGCCACCATTGTTGGTGACTGCACTGCGGAAGATGCCGGAGATACCAGTGACATCCGTAAGCGTATCAACGTTTCCGGCTAAGTCCACTGAGCCAACCGCCCGACCAGTGCTGGTCGCGAGGCCCGCATCGCGGCGATAACCGCCGAACGAAATCCGCGAGCCGTCGTTGGAGAGGCTGAGGATCCCTTCGGTTACGCCTGTACCGCCGACCGTAAGTGCGTTTGCGCCGGACGATGCAACGGAGATGGACTGGACGAGCACGCCACTGGTGGTGTATTCGTCAAGAAATACTGCTGCCGTGGATGCCGTCAGCGCGCCAGAACCAGTTCCGGCTCGCATCACCACGAGATTATTTGCGTTAATGGGCGCCGCTGTTGCAGCCACACCGGCCACAATTCCCGCCACCACTAAGGTTGCTTTGATTTTCATATACTCCCTTCTTTGCGGCGGACAAACCCCGCCAGACTTCATTAGTATAGTTCAACCAAGGAGAAAACGGGGGCGAACCACTCCGGCAATATTGCCAGTATTTTGATTAGGCCAGCAGTTTGGCAAGGGCCGCGTCGCGGATGCTTGGCTTCACTTGGCGATCTTGACGGATCGCCTCGACCGCGAAACCCTGGGCCAGGCCCAGCACTTCCATTGCGCGGTTTTGAGCCAGTTTCGGCTTGAGGTTCTGGCGGCAAGTCTCGAAAAACGCGGCCAGTTCGCGGCCGACCTCGGGGTCGTCGTAGCTCGCCATGGCCGCCGTGCGAACGGCGAGCTCAATTCCAGGATGCATGTCTTCCGGGTCGCAACACCACATCGCAAACCACTCGTCAAGGTCGGCGTCGTTGAGGCGGGCCTGCAAATCCGTGAGGCAACGCTGAAGAACCGCGATAAACATCTCGCGCTTGCTGGGATAAGCCTTATAGAGGCTGCCCTTGCTGAGGCCGGTCGCGATTTCCAGGTCGGAAAGCGATGTCGCGTGCAGGCCGTTGCGCATGAACGGGATGAGAGCGGCGTCAAGCATCTCGTCCTTGGGCAATTTTCGGGGTCGTCCCGGGGGCATCAACCTTAGGACGGCATTTGGAACCGAATGGTCACATACATTGGACTAAACTGAAACCATGAACGGCGCAATGGTGTTTCTCGGAAGCGGGCTCGGCGGTTTGGTGCGATGGCAACTTGGGCTTAGGCTACCGCTCAACTCGCCGTGGCCCACCCTGGTCGTGAACATCATCGGCAGTCTGCTGTTGGGATGGCTCTTCGCCCGGATGGGGTCCGACCGCGAGCGCGCCGAGTGGTTGCTCGCCGGAGTCGGATTCTGTGGTGGGCTTACCACCATGAGCACCTTTGCCCTGGAAAACGTGGTTCTCGCGCAACACTCCTCATGGCGAATGGTGGCAGCCTACGCGGTTGTCACGTTGGTTCTGTGCGTGCTCGGGTGCTGGGCCGGCTTTCGCATTGGCAGTTAGCCCTTAACGGCCCCCGCCACCATGGTTTGCTGAATCTTCTCCCGGAACACAAAGTAGACAATCATCAGCGGCACCATCACAATCACCATGCCCGCAAAGAGCGCGCCCCAATCGCCTTGATATTGCTGGGTCATCATGATGCGGCCCATGCCCACCGGCATGGTGTACTTGTCCGTGTCGGAGATCAGCACTAGGGCGAGCGAGTACTCGTTCCAGAGCCCGATGATGTTGAAGATCAGCGCTACCAGGAGTCCAGGTTTGGCGAGCGGCAACATCACTCGCCAAAACGTTTGCGCGTGACTCGCTCCGTCCACGGAAGCTGATTCGATCAGCTCGTCGGGAAGAATCTGGAAAAACCCGAACAGCACAAACACCGTAAACGGCAGCGAAAACGCCACGTAGATCAAGATTAATCCGAGCTGTGTGTTGTAAAGGTGCAGCATTTGCGCCAGCATAAACAGCGGCACAATCGCTAAAAACTGCGGCACAATCATCCCCGCGCTAAACCCGGAAAGAATGAGCTTGCTCCCCCGAAACGGGAACTTCGCCAGCACATAAGAAGCCATCGCCGAGATCGGGATGAGAATGGCCAAGGTCATGATGACCGTGACCAGACTATTGACGAAGTACTTGCTAAACTCGGACTTGGTCCACGCGTTGACATAGTTGGCAAAGTTCGGACTCTTCGGCAAACTCCACGGGTGGCTGATGATCTCGTTGCCGGGCTTGAACGAGTTGAACACAATCCACACGAACGGCAGAATAACGATGGCGAGGAACAGCCATGTCAGCGTGGCGCGGGTGAGTTTCACGAGTCACGCCCTCCTGAAGGATTTCGCCGATAGATGAAGTTGATCACCCCCGCCACTGCTAACACGACAACCAGGTTCACCGTGGCGAGCGCCGTCGCGTAACCGAAATCGCTGTTCGAGAACCCCGTTTCGTACAGGTAAGTCAGCATCACTTCGCTACTACGGTTCGGGCCGCCAGCGGTCATGAGTTGCACCAGCGCAAACATGTTCATCGTCGCAATCGCAACATGGGTCAGCGTCATGCGCTTGATCGACCACAAGAGCGGCCACGTAATCTGCCGAAACCGCTGCCAAGGTCGAACACCATCGAGGTCGGCGGCTTCATAAATCTCTTCCGGGATTCCCTTGATCCCGGCCGCGAACAGCATGGAGTAAAAGCAGAATCCATACCAGATAAAGGCGACCATCACGCACAGCAGCGCGGTTTTTGTATCCCCGAGCCAAGCCGGCGGATCCTTCACCCCGAGTGCTTTCGCGATGATGGTGACCGGCCCTAACGTGGGGTTGAAAATAAACCGCCACATCACCGCGACGATGACCATGCTCACCATGTGTGGAAGCAGATAACTCGCGCGCAAAGCCTTGGTCAGGCGACCATTCCCTTGGAGCAAATGCGCGACAACAATGGCAATCAAGAGAACCGCGATTCCGCAGCCCACAAAAATGATCAGGTTATGCTGAATCGCGCCAACAAATATCTTATCCTTCGCGAGGTCCTGAAAGTTCTTAAGACCAACGTATTCGCGGTTATCGCTGAGCCCGGACCAGTTAAACAGCGACATGAAAAAGGCTTGCGCTACGGGATACAAAAAGAGCAACCCGTACAGCCCCATAGCCGGGGCTAAGAACGCAAACCTAAACCAGCCGCCGCCGCGCTTCATCCGCGCGAATACTTGTGCTTCATCACCTTGGCGTCGTTACGGGTTTCTTCCGCCGCCGCCTCGCAAGCTTCGGCAAACTGCTTCGGCGTAATCTCGCCATTCATCAGCTGAGCCGTCGCGCCCTCCAGCGCCTTTTTAAACTTGGGATACCAAATGCTAAACATGGGCGACCACACGGCTTGGCTCTGGCCAAACAAGCGCGCCGGCTCCTTCAGATGCTCAGGCAACTTTGCCTTTTCGTTCGCGCCCTTTATGCCCATCAACGTGCCCTTCGCCTCGACAAATCGCACCGCGTTTTCTTGGGTGGTCATGTACTTGTAAAGCTCAATGCCGCCGAGCGGATTCTTACCCTTCGCCGGAATGACCCACGGCTCAATGCCAACGCAAATGTTGGTCGCGTCCTTGCCGCTCGCGAGCGCCGGCGGCAGCATAAAGACCGCCTCGGCGCCCTTTGGCCACACGTCCTTCATCTCCGAATGGAGCCACGTGCCGCAGGGAATCATGGCCGCCTTGCCGAGCAAGAATTCGCTCTGCGATTCGGTGTGCGACATGCCGGTTGCGCCCGATTGGAAGAATCCCTTCGTGCGGAGTTCGGTCATCATTTCTGCCGCCTTCACCACCGCCGCCGAGCCCCAAGCGCCCGGCACCAGGTTCTGCATGTCGTCGAGTTGCTGCATTCCGCCCGCCGAAATGGCCCACGGAAGCACGAATCCGAAGATGCTGTAATACGGATATTGACCTTGGAAAGTGATCGGCGCGATGCCCTTCGCCTTAAGTTGCTCGCCGACCGTGAGCAGTTCTTCGTAGGTCGTCGGCACCTTCAGGCCGTTCTTGTCGAACACGGTTTTGTTCGCCCACCAGCCATTGATGTTGAAATGGTACGGCAGCATCCAGGTCTTGCCGTCTTCTTGCCCGAGCGCAAGGAGGCCCGGTTCGAACGTTTCGCGCCACTTGGTTTTGCCGTCGGCGGCCATCGAATCCAGCGCTTCGTCCAGCTGCATGAGTTGGTTTTCCTTCACCAACTTCCAATAGTCCATGCCCCAACCCGGCCAGGTCAAATCGGGCGGGTTTCCACCGACGAATCGCGGCTGAAGTTGCAGCCAAATGCGCGGGTCGCCCCCGACCTTGACTTCCACTTTCTTGGCGGCGGCAAACTCCTTGCCGAACTCTTCAAACATGTCCAGGCCGTAACCGCCTTGGAAGCTCGATACCTCCACCTTGTTGCCCATTTTGAGAGCCGCAAATCCACTGGATTTACTCGCGCCACCGGAGGCGCTTTCGGAGCCACCGCCGGAGCCGCAACCTGCCAAAAGGAGCCCGGCTCCCACCACCATCGAAACGAGCGTCACACGCATCATGTCGCAAGTCTAGCACGGCGGTAACCTAGCCGTACATGCCGACCGGGAGCCATCGACGTTTGAACCTGCTGACTGGCGAATGGGTCGTGGTTTCGCCACACCGCAGCGACCGGCCGTGGCTGGGCGCGGCCGAGCCTTTTGCACCCCCGGCCAGCGCGGATGGATGCACGCTGTGCCCGGGCGCGACGCGCGCCTCCGGCGAGGTGAACTCGCTGTACGAAGGACCGTGGTGGTTCGCCAACGACTTCCCCGCCCTCGCCTTGTCGCAGGTTAGTGAGCCGCAGGGCTTGTTCCGAGCCGAGCCCGCCGATGGCACGTGCCGAGTGTTGCTCTACGGACCGGACCATCACCGCCCGCTCAGCCAGTTTTCTCAGGCCGATATCGAGGCCGTCATCCAGCTATGGCAGGCGCACGAGAACGAGCTGTTTCGCGACCACACCTACGTTCAAATTTTCGAGAATCGTGGCGAGGCGATGGGAGCCTCAAACCCGCACCCGCACGGCCAGGTGTGGGCGACCAAATTTCTGCCGAGCCTCGTGCAGCGGGAAATGGAGCATCAAGCGAGCCACCCCGGCGAGCTCCTCATGGAGGTGGCCGCCGCCGAAATCGCGAGCGGCGAGCGAGTCGTGGCGCTCAACGACGACTGGCTGGTGGTGGTACCGTTTTGGGCGGCTTGGCCGTTCGAAACCCTGCTCTTGCCACGCCGGAGCATGCGCCGTTTAGCCGAAGCCGAGCCGGGACCGCTCGCCGAGATTCTCGGCCAGTTGTTGTGGGCGTACGATCGCCTGTTCGAGTGCCCTTTTCCGTATAGCATGGGTTGGCATCCAGCGCCCGCCGAGGCCAGCAAGTGGCAACTTCACGCGCACTTTTATCCGCCGCTTCTGCGCTCGGCGAGCGTCCGCAAGTTCATGGTCGGGTTCGAGTTGCTCGCCGAACCTCAGCGCGACCTTACGCCCGAGCAAGCCGCTGCTCGGCTCCGGGAGTGTGTTCGATGACCATCCGCGTGCCGGGCCGGGTGAACCTCATGGGCGATCACGTGGACTATCACGACGGCATCGTCGTGCCGTGCGCCATCAATGCGTTTATCACGGTGCGGGCCGAGCTCGACGACGGGCCGTGGACCACGTCGGCTTCGGTCGGAGAGCAGTGGCAATGCTTACCGCGCGGCGTTATCGAACTGCTGGGCGAGGTTCCGCCATTTGCCGCGCACGTCGAGTCCACGTTGCCCGTTGGCGCGGGCCTCAGTTCTAGCGCGGCGATTGCGGTTGCGTTCGCTCATTTGGGCGCGAACTTCCAGGGCCAGCCAATCAACCGGCTGACACTCGCCAAACTCGCTCAGCGCGCCGAGCACGAATACGCCGGGGTGATGTGTGGCCTCATGGATCAACTGGCCGTCAGCTACGGACAGGCAGGTCGCGCGCTAAGAATCGACCTGCAAACCGAAACGATCACCCCGATTCCCATTCCCGAAGCGTGGACCATCGCGCTGATTCCTACCGGTGTGACGCACGAACTCGCGTCCACCGAGTACGGTCAACGCCGCGCGGCGACCATGGCGACCGCCCAGCGATTGGGGCTCACGACGCTACGCAACTCCACCGCCGATCAAGTAAAAAGTGACCCTCTCGCCACGCACGTGGTGGACGAGATCGCCCGCGCCGAAGCCTTTTGCGCCGCCCTCCTTAACGCCGACGAGACCGTAGCCGGAGCCCTCATGCGGGCCAGCCACGAGAGCCTCGACCAACTCTATCGCGTCTCCTGCCCCGAACTCAACGCGGCGGCGGCCCGAGCGTGGGCCGCGCCGGGTTGCATCGGCGCGCGTATGACGGGCGGCGGATTCGGCGGTTCCGTCGTCGCTCTGGTTCACCAAAACCGAAAAGCTGCCTTCCACCGTGCAGTGCCCGAAGCCCGATTTGTGGAACCTGTTGATGGGGCGCGGTTCGTTTCCGAACCGGGGTAAACCCTCAACTCAAGCGATGAAGGTTTTACTGTTTGCGAGCGTGGCCGAGGGGCACCAACTGATTTTGCACGCCCGCACCATCCTGCACGAGTGCCATCGCCGGGGCTGGACCACGCATTTGGTCGTGCCCGAGGCCGTGACGCAGCACAAAACTTGGCCGGTTTTGCAGGCCGAATTCGGCGACAAGCTCACGTTCTCGCTCATGCCAAACCCGCATCCCGAGGTGAAAAAATGGCCCTTCCTCAATGAGTTTCGCCGAATCCTCGTGCCCGATTTCGCGCATCGCAAGGCCTACTTGACCGGGCTGGCCGAGTCTCGGAAAGTGTTCACGCCCGACGCCATCTACATGGTCAACTTCGAGAGTCTGGAGCGGAGCGTGGCGATCCTCGGGTTCGACGCGGGCGGCACGCCGCTCACCGGCATGCTCATGGGGCGCAGCTTCCACTACGCGCCGATGGGCATTCCCGTGCCGATGGGCAAGTTTGAGAGCATCTTCAGCCCGAAGTTTTTCCGCCGCTTCCTGCGCCGCAAGGAACTCACAAAACTGGCGATCATCGACCCGCTTCTGGAGGAGTACATCCAAAAAGAAAAGCTTCCCGGCGGCGAAAAGGTGACCTTCGTGCCCGACATCGGCAAGCTGATGGTGGTGCCCCGCGAGCAATCGCTCCACGCGGAACTCGGCATCGCGAGCGACGAGTTTGTGCTCCTCAGCTTTGGGTGGCTCCACCCGCGCAAGGGGATCGCGGAGATTCTGGCCGCGATGGATCACGCAGAGTGGCCCGAAAAAGCGCGCGTGCTCATGGTCGGTTCCGCGCGCCCCGAAGCCAAGGTGCTCCTCGAATCCGATTCAGCCAAGCGCCACATGGCGAGCGGTCGGCTCATCGTGAAAGAAGGCTTCGCCGATGACCTCATAGAAGGACGCGCCTTTGCCACCGCCGACGCGATTTGGCTGGGGTACAAGGGCCACTGGACCATGAGTGGCGTGCTCGTGCAGGCCTGCATCGCGGGCAAGCCGGTTGTCGCCATGAACCAAGGGCTCATTGGCTGGTACACGCGCCGCTACAACATCGGCGTCGAGGTGGATATTGATTCGCCGGCGTCCATTGGCGAAGGAATTCGCAAACTGATGGACAGCCCCGAGCTTGTCCGTTCTTGCGCCGAGAGCGCAAGCGCCATCGCGCAACTGCACGAGCCAGGTTCCTTTGAGCGCAATATTTGCAATCTCATCGAAACTGCGGTTAGCAAAAATACGAGGGCTTAAATCGCCTTGACCATAAGGTAAAGTTATTTTTGGGTCCGAGGGTAGTTGTTCCTAAGGGGAGAGAGTACGCCCGAGGCCCGCTTAGGCGTCGCGCTTCAGCACGAGGCACGCATTGTGCCCGCCAAACCCAAACGAGTTACTCAACGAGTACTGAACGTCCGCCTTCCGCGCGCCTTCGGTGATGTAATCGAGGTCGCATTCCGGGTCCGGAGTTTCGTAATTGATCGTGGGCGGCAAGATGCCGTCGCGCATGGCCAGCAAGCAGAAAATCGCTTCCAGGGCGCCGGTCGCGCCAAGCGTATGCCCGATCATGGACTTGGTGCTCGACATCGGAATCTTGTAGGCGGTCTCGCCAAAGAGCTTTTTCACCGCCGCCGTCTCGCCCTTGTCGTTCAACTGAGTCGAGGTGCCGTGCGCGTTGATGTAGCCGACTTGCTCGGTGGTAATTCCAGCCCGATTCAGCGCGTTGCGCATGGCACGGACCGCGCCCTCGCCTTCGGGGTGGGGAGCCGTAATGTGGTGGGCGTCGCTGGTGAATCCGTAGCCCACCACTTCGCCGTAAATCTTCGCCCCGCGCGCCACCGCGTGGTCGTAATCTTCGAGCATCAGCACGCCCGCCCCTTCGCCCATCACAAATCCGTCACGATCCGCGTCAAAGGGTCGGGAGGCATGCTTGGGGTCGTCGTTGCGCGTGCTCATGGCGCGCGCCGCGCAGAATCCGCTGAGGCCCAATTCGTTGATCGCAGCTTCGGTTCCGCCCGCAAGCATCGCAATAGCGTCGCCGCGCTTAATCATGTGATAAGCGTCGCCGATTGAGTCGGTGCCCGTGGCGCAGGCCGTGACCACGCAAGTGGAGGGGCCGCGCAAACCGAGGGTAATCGAGGTCATCCCGCTCGCCATGTCGGGAATGATGTAGGGCACAAAGAACGGCGAGACCCGCGAGGGGCCACCTTCGATAAGTCGGTGAGCGTTCTCGGCGAGCACATTGTGGCCGCCAATTCCGCTGCCCACGAGCGCACCAACCCAGTCGCGGTTGTCGTCGTTGAGGGGAAATCCCGAGTCGTCCAGCGCCATTCGCGAGGCCGCGACGCCGTACATGATAAACCGGTCGAGGCGCTTGGCCTCCTTGCGGTCCACCCAATCTTCGGGGTTGAAATCGCGAACCTCGGCCGCAAAGCGCGTGGAGTAGTCGCTGGTATCCATGATGGTGATGTTATCCACCGCATTTTCACCGGCCAAAATTTTTGGCCAGGCTTGTTCGATACCTGTACCGAGCGGCGTGACCGCTCCAATACCCGTGACTACAACTCGACCTGACGCCCGAGGTTCCATAGGTCCTGGTTAGCCTGCCAGGTAGTCGACGACGTCCTTCACCGTCTTCAGGTTCTGCACGTCTTCGTCCGGAATGTCCTTGCCAAACTCATCTTCCAGGGCCATGACCAGCTCAACTACGTCCAGCGAGTCGGCGCCCAAATCTTCGGTGAAGCTACTCGCTTCGGTCACTTCTTCTGCCTTTACCACGAGTTCCTTCACGGTAATGTCGATCACTTTTTGCAAAATTTCGTTTCGATCCATCTGACTTCTCTGCGTCCTGGTTAGGATACGAGTGCGAGTGTACCGCCGTTCCAACTTCCAAGGAATCGCATTCCCTGCCAATATTACTATAAGGTGAGACGCCGTACCAAAATTGTCGCCACGCTGGGGCCCGCGATTCATTCGCAAGAAAAGCTGCTAGCCCTGCTCCAAGCGGGCGTCAACGTGTTGCGCTTGAACTGTTCTCACGGCGATTGGGATGCCAAACGTCAGTGGATCGCCTGGCTACGCGATTCGGAGTTTTCCAACCGCGTCGGAGTCCTTGCCGACCTCCAGGGGCCTAAAATTCGGCTCGGCATTTTGCCCAACGACGCCGTGACCTTGGAGACCGGCCAAACCGCCACCATCACCCAACTCGATGGCCCGCACCTGAGCGTGCCCGACGAACGGATTTTTAACGCGCTCGCCCTCGGCGATCGCGTCCTCATTGGCGACGGCCACGTCGAACTCCGCGTAACAGCGCGGGTGGACAACGCCGTGATGGTCTCCGTGATTTCGGGCGGCGTGGTGAAAACCAAGCAAGGCGTGACCGTGGTGGGGCGCTCGTTCCCGGTGGAGAGCCTGACCGCCAAAGATCGCGACGACGTGCGCCAAGCCTGCGCGGCGGGCGTGGACTTTATCGCCCTGAGCTACGTTCGCACCGCCGACGAAATGGTGGAGCTTCGCGATCTCGTGAACGACTATGATCCGTTCATCTCGCTCTGCGCCAAGGTGGAGACGCGCGAGGCCGTCCGCAATATCGACAGCATTATCGAAGCCAGCGACGTGATCATGGTTGCGCGCGGCGACCTGGGCCTGCAAGTGGATATCGAGGACGTACCGATCATGCAAAAGCAGATTATTCGGCGCTGCTTGCGGTTTGGCAAGCCGGTGATTACGGCGACCCAGATGATGGAAAGCATGATCGATTCGCCTCGCCCAACCCGCGCCGAGGCCACCGACATCGCCAACGCCGTGATGGACGGCACCGACGCCTTGATGCTGAGCGGCGAAACCGCTGCCGGCAACTTCCCGCTGGAATGTGTGCGCACCATGGCCAAAATCGCCGAGCGCAGCGATGGCGCGTTCGACCACGAAAGCCATTTCGATCGATCGCACTTGGGGCAAAAGGATGTCGACATTCGCCACACCGAGGCCGTGGCTCAATCCGCGGTGCAACTCGCGACGACGCTCAAAACCAAGGCGATTGTCTGCACCTCCACCAGCGGCATGACGCCACGCCTCGTGGCCAAATTCCGACCCGATTGTCCGGTGTTCTGCGCCACCTGGGATCCGCGCGTGCAACGGCGACTTTCGATTTCATGGGGCGTGGAAACCGCGCTCGTTGAGTTTGCCGATGCCAACGAAGAGGTGGTCCGACGCGCGATCGGCGGTTTTAAAGACACAAAGCGCTTACGGTCCGGCGATCCTGTGGTCGTCACGGCTGGCGTTCCGGCGGGCGTTCCGGGCCGAACCAACCTGATTCAGTTTGAATTCGTAGATTAATCGCGCCCACTTGGTGTACTATAGCGAGTACGTCCAGGATGGTCGTCATGAAGAAACGAAGGAACGGTTCGCGCATCTTACTGATCGCCGCATGTTGCGGGGTCGCCCTCAGCCTGCCCGTGTGGCGCGAGGTTCTCCGCCAACGCAACGAAGCCAAGCTCGCTCGCGAGGCCACGACGGCCGTCGCCGCCCGTAAGAGCAGCCTGCTGATGGAGCAAGCCAACTTTGAAAATCCGGCCCGCCGCGAAGAAATTTTGCGCGCGCACGGTTACCTTCGCCAAGGCGAATCCCGCGTCGAAGGCGATACCAAGTAGCCTGGCACCAAAGTCCTAGGCAAAATTTCGCGGGAACTCCCCTGCGTGCTTCGTTTGTAAATGCAGTTGGAGGAAACGATGCCTTTTACAAACATTGCTTATTCAGCCTTGCTCGTCGCCGCTGGTGCGGTCGGTCTGCATTTAGTCGACGACGCCACCCCGGTGCAAGCCAAAACGCCGCCGAAGGTGGAAGTTCAAAAGTCGGCCGCCAAGGACGTGGAGGTCTACGTGAACGGCCAGCGCATCCAAGTGAAGGCGGGCGAGCCGCTCGAAATCAAGATTAAGTCCAACGGCAAGGAGCGGATCATGAAGGTCCACGTCGACGCCGATGGCATGAGCAACTCATGGGAAATGCCCGACATGAAGTCGCTCCACAAGCACTTTGAAGACCTGAAGTTTGACTTTAAGGACCTGAGCGAGCTCAAGGAACTCGAAGGCTTCAAGGACTTCGACCTCAAGGTTCTGCCCCGCTTCTCCCCGGAAGACTCCGAAAAGATGATGAAGGAAATGGAAAAGTTCCACATCGAAATGAAGGACATCAAGCCCGACATGGAGAAGATGAAGATCGAGCTGAAGAAGATTAAGCCCGAGATTGAGAAGGGCATGCGCAAGTGGCAAACCAACTCGCACAAGGACCTGATCGCTTCGCTCACGCCAGAACAACGCGCAAAGATGAAGTCGCAAGGCTACTTGCGCGCGAGCGACCTGACGCCGAGTCAGCGCGCCAAGGTTCCGACTGATGGCGACTGGACAATCTCCATCAACACCGACGGCGAGAAGTTCGAGTTCCGCAGCAAGTAGGTTTGTAGCCTCGAAGCATGAGTCACACCGGCGAATTTCGCCGGTGTGTTTTTTTGTAGCTCGACCAGGACGGCCCCAGGTTACGGTTGAATCTGCTCTACGTAATCCGGTAGCGCCGGAAACGCGGGCAGCGGATGGTCGCGCAAGTCCCGCAGCTTCACCACGGTCGTCTTCCCCGCCAGTCCTTTCACCGTAAACACGGCCCGCCCTTCGGCGGTTCCCCATGTGTAGTCGGCCTCGCCATCGATATCCACAATCTCGTAGCGACGCACGCAACTGAGCCGCAACGTGCCGCCCGCGAAGGCGAGCGAAAGCACGGTTGGCGTGCGCCGGAACGTGGGCAGCGGCCCGGAAAGAATGCGAATTGGGCTCTGCCAAAACCGCCCGAGATTGTCGGCGGGCTTTGCCGTGAACAGACTCTTACGGACGCCTTCGAGCACGCGCAGCGAACCGGCTTGCCGCCGGGCGATATCGCCGGCGTGGATCATCCCCGCGAGCGCGCGATCGCGCGCGGTTCCGCTGAACCCGGCCAGCGCCATGTAGGCCGCCACGCGGTTGTTTTGGCCCTGCGCCAGGTAGCCCGGCTCCCACGCCGCCATGTCCACGCCGCGCCACGCTTGGTCCAGATCATCCGACTTGCCCGTGAGCAAGAGCTCAAACCAGCCGGCGTAGGCCAGTTCCCAGTAGCCGCGACCTTTCGAATCAAACCGAGTGGGGTTGTTCGTGAGATTGCGCGACCACGGTCCGGCCGCGGCAAGGCGAGCCTGCGAATCTTCCATCCACTTTTTCGGCCCCGGCGCAATGCTCAAGAACATCGCCTGAATCGCTTGCCGGTAGTAGTTCGGCGGGTCTTGCGCCTCGCCTTGCAGCAGCGGCGCGATCATGCCCGTGCCGAGCGGTCGCCCGCTGAGCTTCGGCAGCATCGGAAAGAAAATTGTCAGTTCCTTTGTTCGGCTAAAGGCGCGGACTCCGGCGACAATCGGCTTCTTCATCACGTCCAGCGGCGAACGGACTTCGAGCATGTAGCCGTTTGCGCGAGCCGCATGGGCTGCGGCGGGCACCATCGCGCCCGGACGGTCGAACACCCAGGTCGCGTTGACGCCGCCCGCCACGTTCTCAGCGCGGAAGTTCACCAGTTTCGGAATCGGTTTTTCCCAAAACGTCGCCAGATTTGCCACGCGCGTGGCGAGTTGGCCGAGGCTTTGCACGCCGCTCGTGCCGACCGATTCGTGCCCGGTGGGGAGCAAAAACCGCACCCAGCCTTTGTAATCGAGGGGTGATTTCACGGTCCAGTCGCCCGTGCGGCCCTCAACCTTCAGGGTCGTCTTGCTGGAGAGGAACGACATCATGACCGGCGGTTGCGCCTCGCCAAACGAGATCATGAGCCACTTGCTCGGCGGCACCGGCACGCCCGGGCCGGCGCTGCCGCCCGGCCAGCTAAGGAACGGCGCCGTCAGCGACCGACATCGCAGCCCGATGCCATCGGGAAAATACGCTTCGATGCCGAGCCCGGCCTGCGCCAGGCGAAACTTGCTGGGGTTGAGCGAGCGCACGTTGGTGACCAGCAACCGCTCCATCGCGTTGACGTATTGCGGCGTGGGAGGAGTCACCGGCTCCCAGAAAAGGAGCTTGTCCGATGCCGGAACGGCGGCTCGAAGGCCCTCCTGATCAAACTCAAAATCGAGGAGTTTCGGCGACGAATCGGCAAAACCAAACGGGCCGAACGCTTGCGCCGACGCGCTAGAAACCAGCCCCCAACAATTCAAGACCAAGGCGACGTGTACGACTCGAATAACTCACCCCAACTTCTATGCCCTGAATCGGCCGGCTGATAATCAAGCTGGTCTCGCCGAAGTAACTATCGGTGAACCGGTCCAAGGAATGGACGGCTTGGAAACGCCAAGCCGAACTGAGAACATACCCGACGCGCCCGGTCAAGTTGTACCGCCGTGCGTCGAGCGTCTTGCCGCCGTACAGTCCCAGCGAGAAGCGCCCCTGATCCCAAGTCGCGCTGGCGTTCACGCGGTGCCGCCCGGTGTTGAACGACGAGGAGATCGGGTCTTCCAAGAAATCGTAGCCCGCCTGCAACGTGCCAAACCGCCCGAGCAATTGGTACACCGAGGTGGTCCATTGAAACGCGGTGCCCTGGCTTTGGTTGCGCGCTAGACGGTGGGTGATGGCCACCGCGCTGTTCATGCTGGTGCCTTTGGCTAGGCGCAGCGAGTTGGTGTAGAACCGCCCGCGCACGCCGACGTTGGAACTCGACCGGCTCTGCCCGCCCGATCGGGAATCGAAATGCAGCGCGGTAAGACCTAGTGTGTAGTTGATGCCGCTCTTGCCTAGGACCTCGGGAATGTTATCGAGCGCCAGTTGGTGCGTCGCGCTGCCAAACGCAAAACCCTTGAGCGAGCGGTTGTTGGTCAGCGTGTAGTTGAGGCTGCTCTTGCGGAATTGCTGCGCCACTTGAAGGTTCGCGAACAGGCTGGAGTGGGCCGGCGAGTCGAGCAAAAAGTTGACCGTGAGCTTGTCGTTGAGGCGAAGATATTGCTGAAGTCCGGCGCTCCAGTCGCCACGCGAGATGCCGCGCAGCAGGAGCGAGCCATCGTTATTGGCGCCCTTGTTCCAGCGATGCTCCAAGTCTATAAAGTTGCCGCCGGTGGCGCCCGCACCGGTGGAGCTCTTCAGACCCGATCGGAGACGGAGCAGGCTGCTCGACTCGGGCTTGAGGCTCAAATAGTACGGGTAGCTTAGCGCGACCTGGCTGTTGGTGATGCTCATCACCTGCTCGCCAAGAAGGGGCGCGTTTGGCTGAGTGCCCATTTTTAGCAACGGCAGCCGCAGAAGGCGACGCCCTTCGAGAGTGACTTCCGCCTGCCGGAAGTAGATGTAGCGGTATGGCCACACAGTCGCGCTCTTCGCGCGCACATCAACCCCTAGCCCGGCCACATCGGCCATTTCGAACCAACGCGGGTTGGTGGTGAGCTTGTATTCCGCCGCTTGCAGCCCGGTGAGCTCGACCACGCCAACGACTTGGCGCTTTTCGACCGCGACCTTGACCGGCCATTCGGGCTTGATACGCGGGCGCGGGCGATCCACTGTACTGACCGCATAACCGGCCTTGCGATTGAGCTGATAGTACAGCTCGCGAAACACGGTGCTTTTGCCCGAGATCGTGACCAGCGCGTTGCGGGCGCGCACCTCGAACTGCGGCACGTTAATCTGCAGATCGTCGGCTTGGATCTCGATGTTGCGATAGGTGATGCGCGCGCCGCGGTTCGGCGCGCTTACCATGATGATGCGATCGCCGCTGGCGAAGAGCAGCTTTTCCGGGCCGCTGACCTGAATAAAATCTTGAAGCTGATTGAGTTCTTCGGCGGTCGCGACGAACTCGTAATCAATGGTGGTGTTGGTCGCGAGGCGCGGCACGCTTGCCGTGACCTTGGCGATGCCGGCCTGCGTCGGCGCGAGCAGAGTCAGGCGGGCGATCCCGTTGCGCGTCGTGACAATGGTCTCGTTGATCGTGCCGATGGTGGTGGTCAGCAGAACCTGCGTGCCATCGGCCACCAGCCGTCCCGTGGAGTCGCGGACCTCGACCGTCACCGTGACGTTGGTGCGGCCATCGCCCACGGCGATCGCCGGGAAGAACGTCATTTGCGCCGAGCCGCCATTGGCCCACGCGAAGGTCAGCAGGCAAAAAAGCCCAACCAAAAACGCGCAAAAACGGGGTCCGAGCCTAAATGCCCGAACCCCGTTGTGAGTCATTATCGAACGACGTTGACCGGAACCAGCTTGCGAACTCGTTCGCCAGTGGAGGTTTCCGCCACGATTTCGACTTGGTAGACGCCCGGGGCCACCGCACGGTTTGCGTTGTCGCGCATTGTCCAGGTCGCCGAATTTTCGCCGACGCGGTCTGCTCGACCACGGGTCACCGTGTAGACTTCGCCGCCATTGCTACCAAGAACACGAATCGTCGTGTTGGCGCTCGACGAGAGGCTGTAGTTGATGGTGAACGGAGCGCGGACATCCTTGCTCGGGCGAGTCACGATCACGTTGCCGATCACTGCCTTGGTGGCGAGGCCCGGTTCGATCTGCACCTTCATTTCGCGGGTCGAGTTGGCTTCCATCTTGAAGCTGTAGCTCGAGGCGAATCTCAGGTCGCGAGTCGTGTTCGTGGTGGTGTCCACCAGTTGAACGCGAACGTTGCGTGGGATCGAGTTGACGTTCGGCCAGAGCAGAGTGACATCACCCGCATCGTTGGCGCGGACATTCACCTTGAACTCACGGCGTCCCGAGGTTTCGCTGAGGACTTGGGCCAGGCGAGCCGGCTTGCCATCCACGGTATCCAGGACCGAAAGCTCAACGCTTGCGTTCGGCGAGCGCGGCGGCTCGTAGACTCGCAGACGAGTTGCCTCAGCCTTGTTCTTGGCCACGCCAATGAAGTTGCTGCTGTCCACACCACTATCGGTGCGAGCGACGAGGTTGAGTCGCCACTGCTTGTCCGATTGCGTCCAGGCGTTTGCGGCTTGTTGGCTTCGGGTGGAACCCGGCAGACCAGCGGTGAACACCGGCGGCCAGCTCAAGCGAACCGGTTGGAAGCTTGTGACATAGATCCAGTAGCCTTGATTCGGCAGAAGCGTGTCGGCGTTCGAACCGGTGAAGGCGTAGCTGCCCGAAGTCGGGTCAGCCGGATCGCGTTGCCAGAAAGCAAGGCTCGGGCTCACGAGTTGGTTTTGCACCATTTCGGCCCACGTCAGCGATCGCGAAGGATTGTCTTCGGCGAAGCCCACGAGTTGGCTGAGCGGAATCGGGTAGCTGTACGGGTTCCCGATTTGGTTCCAGCCCGGTCGAAGGTTCGTCACCAAACCACCGGTCACGTTGTCGGCCGCCGGTTGAGCGCCCGTTAAATCCAGAACTCCGGTATCCAAGTCGGACACGATCCAGATGGCTTGGCCGCGTTCGGCCGAAGTCACCGGTACATATTCGCCGGTGTCCGGATTCCAGCGGTAAGCATAGAAGTCTTGACCGTTCACGAGCGGATCAAAGATCGCATCCAGCGAGGTATCGGTGAACGACCACGGGAAGCTCACCATGTTCGCACCTTCACCAAGTCGAACGTTCGGGCTGCTCGCGATCTTGAACTTGCCGGCGAGCGTCTTGACCGGACCGGGCGTCGGCTGCACCGTAACTGTGTAAGGCACTTCCGAAGGCGATGTACCATCGGTCTCCAAGTCCCACTGAACCGTGCGAATCTGCTTCGGGTTGATCGAGGGGATGATCTTCGTAATCGTTTCGCCGGGAGCAAGGCTTACGCCCATGCCTTCTGGCAAATTGATCGTCACCTTCACGTTGTTCAGGGTGATTTCTTGATCGAGCTCAGCCAGCGTATTGTCGACGTGGACGAATACATTGAACGGGTTCGGAGCAAGCGCGCCGCCGTTCGGGTCGTTTCCAATGAGCAAAGGACCGTCCAGAACCGCCGAGTAGGCGGCCGGAGTGGTGCCCACATTGGTGGCGTAGCTGGCCACCGACCAGCTCGAACGAATATAGTTGACGAAATCGACCGTGCCGCCTGCGCCAACGTTTTGCGGTTGGAACGTTTGCACGAAGGCCATATTTTGCACGGCCACGTCCGAGCGCTCTCGAAGGGCCGGGGCACCTGCGTTAAGA
The DNA here is from genome assembly GCA_016788425.1 of Chthonomonas sp. Classification (NCBI taxonomy): domain Bacteria; kingdom Bacillati; phylum Armatimonadota; class Chthonomonadia; order Chthonomonadales; family Chthonomonadaceae; genus Chthonomonas; species Chthonomonas sp. The sequence continues at coordinate 139,125 of JAEURQ010000002.1, read as the reverse complement.
ACAGGGTCGCCGGTCGCCGAGCCGTAAGCCGGGTCGTTGAACACGCGCGATTCCATGTTGTTGTCGCGGGTGAGATATAACTCGTCTTCCATCGCGAAACCGGCGACGGGGCTGTGATCCGGAACCGAATCATTCGCTTCGTTTTCGATTCGCAGGCCATAAGGTAGAGCCTGTCCGAAAGTGAAACTCACCGTGGTCGGGAAGCCCGGCGTGGTGCGAACCCACGAGCGGCCTTCACGAATCGGTCGGTTTTCCGGAGTAACAATGTACGAAGGATAAGGCGGGTTGCCGGTGCCTTGCTTGACAATACCGGTTGCGCTCGGCAAGTTTGCGCCAGCTTGCGTCCAGGGCTGGGTGTCGCCGGTTACCGGATCCACATAGCTGCCGGGTTGAGCAAACATGCCCGGCCAAGCGCCGAACTTAAGACCAAAGGTTTGGGTGGTCGTGCCGGTGTTGGTCATGCGCCAGCGCATGCGGATGGCGTCACCAACAGCGTCAGCGCGCAATTCTACGCGGCAACCACCGTTTTCGGTAAGGGAGATAAAGTAGCGGTTGCTTGCTCCAACAAAGTGGCCAACGCCATCTTCGCCAAACAGATAGCTCTTCTCGGCGTCAGCTGGCACGTCGGTCGGATCGAAGCGAACAATGCGGGCGTAGCAAAAATCGCCAGCGGCATCGCGGGGAGCGCCCACCGTGTAGGCCAAGATGTCGTCAAAGTCGGTTTGACTACTCCCGGTTCCAGCCGTATAAAAAGCAAATCGGCCCTGGGCGGAGAGGGTTCGGGCGGTCGGGGCATAGCAAGGTCCAGTCATGCCTCCGTAGGTAACGGTGCCGCTAAGACCCTGGGTAATGCTGATAAAGCGGTTTCCGATGCCGCTCACGCCGTAGTCGGTTGAATACGGAGCCGTATTCATCGGATCAATACATTCGTTAACCCACATTTGGGCAAGTGCGCTCGCTGGCAGCACGCCCAATCCCAAGGCAATAGCAAGTAAAGCTGTTCGATTTTTCATTGTTTGCTCAGTTGTGCCCTTCTGCGGTTAACAGAAGGGCACGGTTTTGGCAGTCGTAGGTTCAGACGTCCTACGGATTGGGAGGATTCGTTGGTCTTTTGAATCTTTGCGGTTGGCTAAAGATAAAACCACCAACGGGGCCGGGCTTGTCCGCCACGTTTCGTACGCCCACTCTCCACCAGACTTCCGACACGCCGGGGAAGACGGTCAGAACGTCAGCGATTGCTTCCGGAGTCGCAATGTTAGCGCTGGAAGAGTTATCCACGAAGGACTTCGACGATCGCACGGTGCCCGTGAAGCTCAGGTCTGCGGAGAACTGAATCACGTATTCGAGGATGGCCGAGGCACCCGTGGGGCGCTGCACTTGGAAGCGGAACACCTGCGGCGTGGTGACCGTGATGTTGTTGATCGGCGATTGAGCCAACGGTCGAGCGTACGGGGTTGCCGTGCTCTTGGAGGCCGTGCGGCTGCTCACGAAGTAGCAGTCGCTATCGCCACCGGTCGTACCGCCGGTGGTCGTACCGGTCGTGGTGCCGGTCGTCGTACCCGTGGTCGTGCCAGTCGTCGTACCCGTGGTCGTTCCCGTCGTCAGTACTTGGTAGTACGAGTACAGGTCACGCGGAGCTTCGAAGCCACCGCCCGAGCTCAGCGAGCGTCGAGCATCGGAGAAGCCAGCGCGAGCGCCGAGACCACCGGTCAGACCACCAGTGGTCGTGCCCGACGTGGTACCGGACGTGGTGCCGCTGGTCGTACCCGAGGTGGTGCCACCGCTAAGGCCGCCCGTTCCACCCGCCGTACCCGAGTTTCCGGTCGAGTAGGGGTTGTCCAGAGCTGCGATTCGGTAGAACAGTTCGACCGAGTACACATAAGGCACACCCGATTGGTGCGGAGCCGTCGTGGACGTACCGCCGGTCGTCGGCGTCGGACAAGTGGGGTCACCCGTCGTGGCCTTCGTGTAATACGTGCCCGCCGGCGAAATGCCGTAGTCCTTCACTTCGGGAACGTCGCCAAGCGAAGCATCGCTGGCCACGATGACCGGAGCCGAAGGCTGGTCGGATCGCCAGATTTGCCACAGAATGCGTTGGCTGCTGCCCTTGACGAAGCTGTCCGGGCGCCACTTGACGAGAACGCCGAAGCGATCGTCGGGATCAACAAACGCTTGAGCCGTAACCTTGGTGACAGCCGCGTTGCCACTGCTCTTTGAGCCAAGCACGAAGACCAGACCAAGGATGATGGCGAGCGAGACGATGCCCGAGGTATTCGCCTTACCGCGAGGCTTGATGACACCCACGCCACCGCCGGCCTTGAATTCCGGATCGATTTGCGGAGCGTCGAAGACAGCTTGGATGCGGTCGCCGGGCTGAATGCCGCGCGTCGACTTCGTCAAGCGAACGTAGGAAGTGTCGGGTTCGACCAGGGTCACTTCGGCCATGCCCACCTGTTGGCGGCCACGAATCACGATGACCTTTTGGCCTTCCTTAAAGCCCGATCGGATGCCCATGTTGACCAAGGCATTCTTATCGGTCGTGTTCAGTACGGTGCCCTTCGGCAAAACGTTCGAGGCAACGTTGTTCGCGGCCAGGTTGGCCGCGCTCTTCAAAGCATCTTCGTAGAGCGTTTGGTCGCTGGTATCTGCGGGCCGCACCGAAGACGTGCCGAGAACGGCCGCGCCATTGATGGGCATGCCCGAAGCAACGTCGCGAACCACAACTCGCACCTTCACGTCAGCCACCTTTTGGCCGTCGCCTAGCTTGCGAATCTGTTGGTTCACCAGTTCCCCGGTCACCACGCTCGCCACGCCCAGGCTCTGACCGACTCGCATCAACTGATCCTCTCGCGTTACGGGCGACGCAAAACCGAGATTCTCGATTTCGCGATCCACCGTATCGGCGGGCACCATTTCGGCAAACTTCACCAACTTGGCGAGCTCATCGTTCAGTGCATTGGAACCAGCCTTGCTCATCTCGATATCCTTGATGGGCTTGGCAATATAGAATGGCATCACTGCCCACTGCTCTCGGCCGTCCGCCTGCGCCACTGCCTTCCTTGCTAGAAGAAAGGAGTAGAACGGCAGAACTAGCGCAAAGACCAGCAGATAGCTGATAGCCTTGAACTTGGTTGTCTTGACGAACTGCCTCATCGGCCTGCGTCCTCCTGTTTACTCATCCTCAACTCTTCCTGTGCGTGATCCAACCGAGGTTGAACTGGGGGATCTACACGCAAGCCCCATGTTAGTCGATTCTTACAGCTTGTTGCTGACCCTGCTGGGGACAACTTGCCCAAGAAACATACCGGGGGAGTATAGCACCCCTACCGGTCCTGAGTTCGACTTCGCCGTAGGGCTAGGTCTATCTGACTTAGGACGTTCGATCTCTCGCCGTTAGTTCTAAAAATTTCATCGGCAAATGAACACCGCACCGAATCTGCCACCTGGGTGGCAAGCAGGGCGCCTGCATCCTCAAGGGAGAACCCACGACCTTGTAGGCGCTTAAGCTGAGTCTCCCGGTCGCACGAGCACACCCACACCTCATTAAATCGGTGAAAGAGCCCGGCCTCGATGAGCAGCGGGACTTCGGCGACGTCGGAACCGCTCGTGAAAATTGTATGAATAACGTGCCGGTGCGAGAGCTCGTTGAGGGCGCGTCGCTTAGCGGGCTCCCGCAGAATCGCGGCTCGGACCAATTCGCGGGTCGGCCGCGCGGTATCAAAGACTTCCGCGACGCCCACCAAAAAGGTCTCGTCCAGCCACAGGTCGGCCACCACCTGGTCGGCACTAATCGTGGCCCAGCCGCGATCGGCCAACGCATGCAGGATGGTTGACTTGCCCGAGGCCGCGCCGCCAGTAATCGCGATCATAGAGATACAAAAGATGCTGACAGATTTTCATCTGTCAGCATCGTGTTCGCCGATTGAGGAAAGGTTATTCGCCTTCCGACTCTTCGGTGGTCTTGCTGAGCAAGCCCTTGAGCATGCCCAGGCGCTCGCCGATGGTCGCGCCACCGCTCGGTTGGCGGCTGCTCGAACCCGGCATATCGCCCGCTCCGTCGTCGCGGCGACCGCGACCTCCGCCTTGACCCGGCTTGCGGCGCGGACCCGTGCCCGAACCGGTTCGCGGACGATCCGACTCGTAGTTGGTGTCGGCCACATAATCTTCCGGCGGCTCAATGGCGTTGCCCGCTTGTCGCAGAGAAAGCACCATGCGGCGCTCATCCGGCTTCAAGTCGATGACGGCCATCTCGATTTCTTGATCGAGTTCCAGCACGTCGCTCGGCTTGTTGATGCGGCGAGTCGAGATTTCGCTGACCGGCAGGAATGCTTCGGCACCTTCGGGCAATCGAATGAATGCACCGCTCTGCACCAAGCGACCCACCTTCGAGGTGATCTTGTCGCCAATCTTGTAGTTTTCGCGAATGAGCTTCCAGGGATCCGGGAGCACTTGACGGAGACCGAGGCTGATCTTGCCCGTGGTCTCGTCCAAGCGAAGGACCATGACCTTGATTTCTTGGCCTTCCTTCAGCACTTCGCGCGGGTGGTTAATGCGCATCCAGCTCATTTCTGAGATGTGGAGCAGGCCATCAATGCCGCCGAGGTCCACAAACGCACCGTAATCCGAGAGGCGGCGAACCGTACCTTCGAGAACGGCACCGGCCGTGACTTCGTTGAAAATTCGATCCTTGACTTCGCCGCGCTTTTCGTCTTCGGCTTGTCGGTTGGAAAGGACCACCTTCTTGCGTTCGCGATCCAGCTCAATGATCTTGAGTTCCATGGTTTCGCCAACAAACTTGTCAATGTTGCGGAGCTTGCCGTTGCCAACGTGCGTCGCCGGGACAAAGCCGCGCACGCCAATGTCGGCCACGAGGCCGCCCTTCACACGCTCGACGATGGTCGCTTGCATGGTTTCGCCCTTTTCAAACTGGTCAATGACCTTGTACCAAGTGGCTTCGAAATCGGCCTTCTTCTTCGAGACGACCGGGTTGCCATCGCTGCCCGAGGGGTTGATGACGACGACCATGATCTTATCGCCCACATTGACCACGCCTTCGGCGGTCGTGAGACTCGTCTCAGAAAGTTCGTTGAGCGGGATCACCGCTTCCGACTTGCGGCCAAGGTCCACGAACACGCGGTTCGGTTCGACAAGGATGACCGTCGCTTCGATGCGGTCGTTCTTGTTGAGGCGGCGATTTGCGTCTACCGAGCCTTCGGTATCAAGCTCGGCCATCGCGGCGAGGAACATGTCTTCGTCGGATTGAGCTGAAGCTGCGGGTGCAGCAGGCGCGGCAGGTGCCGGGGTCGGAGCCGTTACCGGCGCTTCACTGGTCGGTGCGACCGCTTCTGAAGTTGCTTCCTCAGGGGTCGTGGTCATGTCGTCTTGAATGGTCATGAGTGGAAATTCCGTAGAACGGGCGAAAGTGTACCCGACCAGACTCGCCAAACAATAGGGGCGTGTAAACTTGATCCCGCATGCGCAAGGCGGTGATTGATGTCGGCTCGAACTCGGTGCTTTTGGTCATCGCGGAACACCGTGATGGCGCGTGGCGAACGCTGGATGAGCGCACTCAGGTGACGGCCCTCGGCGACCAAACCAAGGTCACCGGATTGCTGAGCGAAGCCGCCATGGGGCGCACACTCGCCGCTCTGGCCGAGTTCTTCGCCGTCGCCCGAGCCACCGACGCGCCTTGCATCGCCGGAGCGACGATGGCCGCGCGAATCGCGACCAACACACCCGAGTTTCTGGCTCGCTGCGCCGCGCAAGGCACGCCGGTGCAAGTGGTGTCCGCCCAAGCCGAGGCTCAATTGGGCTTGTTCGCCGTGGTGGATGACCCGCTTTTCGCGAGCGCTGAGCGAGTGACGATCATTGATCCGGGTGGCCATAGCACCGAGATTTGCACCATTGATCGGGTTCGCGGGCAGGTCGAGTTGCGCAAGTCGGTTGCCGTGGGGGCGCTTGGAATTCGCGACGAATTCGCGCCCGGCGGCGTGGCGGACGGCCCCACGATGATGGCGATGAGCGCGACGATCGATCGCGAAATCGGCATGGAATATCGGCCGCACACCTGCGGCACGGTGGTGACGCTCGGGGCGACCGGCACCAATCTCGTCAGCATTCGCGAAAAGCTCACGAGTTGGCAACCGGACCGCGTGCATGGGCAGATTCTTGACTACGAAGAGGTGAGCAAGGCGGCGGGTTGGCTCGGGCCGATGACGGACGCCGAGCGCGCCCAGGTTCCTGGAATTGAGCCCGGACGCGAGCGAACTCTACACATCGGCGCGTTGATCCTCGAACGCTTTTTGTGGGCGTGTCACGGGCTGGATTGCGCCGTGAGCGTCCGCGGTTGGCGCTACGCCGCTCTAGATCACGGCTTAGTATTGGCGGATGAGTTGCAACGTTCCTAGGTCAATCTTGACCGGTAGACCCTTTTCATCCAGCCAAAAGGTCTTCATGCCATTCGCGATTTTGTGGCTGACGATCTTGCGGTTCCCCGCGAAGAGAGTTTCTTTGCCAATGTAGGAAACAAGCCTGTCGTCGAAACGCAGCGACTCGGAATTGAATTCGTACCCGCGATCTTGCGATCCGGCGCGTGGTGTGGCCTTCACAAACCAAAACACGCTCGGGCTGCTGAGACTGGCCCCTTCGGGGACCTTCACTGTCTTCGTTATGCGACGGCCGTCGGTCACCACTTCAGCCTTCACCGAACCCGCCGAGTAACTCAGCAATGTGGTTTTTTTGCCGGCCGGAGATTTCTGCACATAGTTCTCCCTTATGGGTCGGCCATTCTTGTTGTATGTTCCGCGCGCGGCAAACTCCGACTTCCCTTCGGCGGTCGAAAAGTACAGACTAAAGTAGTTTTCGAGACCACCTTCGGGCAGCTTCTTGATGAAGTACTTACCTTGCCCAACCACGCGCCCGCCGACCATCACGTTGTAGGTGGCTTGGGCGTGACCGAGCCCCGCAATCGCCAGCGCGGCGAATACGTTAAGACTTCGGCAAACTCGCGCGGTATGCACTCAGTTCCTCCTTCGCTTCGACGCCAATTTTGACAAGCTTCTCCTTCCACTCCGACGCTAACGGGCGAAGAGTGTTCACCAGAATCTCAGTGATCGCCAAGTCGCGCTGCGACTTCTTGTTCGCGGGAACCACGTACCATGGCGCTTGCTCGGCGCTGCACTTGCGAATAACATCTTGATATGCGGCTTGATAATCGTCCCAACGCTCGCGCTCTTTCCAATCGCCGACGCTGAGTTTCCACGCCTTTTCGGTCTCTTGCTCGCGAGCGATCAGACGTTCTTCTTGCTCCTCCTTACTGATGTGCAGAAACACCTTGACAACCATCGTGTTGGCCGTCGCGACGACTTGCTCAAAGTTGTTGATGTGCTCGTACCTCGCCGACCAGACTTCCTTCGGCACAAACTCGTGGACGCGAACGACCAGAACATCTTCGTAGTGGCTGCGGTTGAAAATGCGCATCTCCCCTCGGCCGGGAGTCTGCTTGTGGCAACGCCACAAAAAGTCGTGCGCCATTTCTTCGGGCGTCGGGACCTTAAAGCTGGCGACGCTGGCCGCCTGGCCGTGCAGAATGCTGAAAATGTGGCGGATCGCCCCATCCTTGCCGGCGGTGTCCATGCCTTGCAGAACCAGGAGCAACGAATGCTGCCCGGCATAGAACATCAGGTCCTGCAGTTCGTTGAGTTCCTTGCCCAACTTTTCGGTGCGCTCCCGCACCTCCGCCTTGTCCATGTCCAACCCCTTCGGGTCAATGTCCGTTAAGTTTGCGGAATTAGGCGCATCAAATTTGTGATACAGAGGCAATTTCGACTCACTCCTGCCGGTCGGCAAAGGTAGATTATCCCTAATGTTCTCGGTGGCCGCCCTCGTACTTTCATCGGGACTGACTCCCTGGGCTCAAGTTCAAGGCTCGCCGCCGGTCATCCGCGCGACGGTGGATGGTCGGGCGCGATCGCTCGTATTGCCCCTTGCCCCAGCCATGAGCGTCGTGTTCGACGCCGCCACGGGCCGACTCCGCAAGGTGTGGGCGGGCGGATTGCGCGATGGCAAGACCGAGGGCGACGCCTACGCCGAAGACCTCTTGATGAACCCGACGTGGCGCGTGCGGCAAGGCAACTCCGCCGACCGCGTGCCCGCCGTGTTTCGCGGGTATCGAATTCGCAAGGGCGTCGCGACCTTGTTGTACGACATTCCCTTTCAAGGGCAACTGTTTCGGATTGAGGAGACGCTGACCGCGACGGAGAATCGGCTGGAGCGCGTGTTCAATCCGATTGATTTGCCGAAGGATGTGCGACTCAGCCTGACAATTCCCCTGGATCTGCGGCAACCCGCCAGCACCAGCGGGTCCCTGGCGGACGCCGAGGAAACCGGCATGTCGCCGAGTTCGATGCAGCTCACGCTGCGCAACGATAGCGCGACCGTCGTTTCGACCACGTTCTCGCTTGCTGCCCCCGGCAAACTGCAGATTCCCTCGCCGCGCCCCGCAGCCAAGGCCTACGAAACCAGCGATCGCCCCTTTCCGTTCACCACCTCGCTAGTGAGTGAGGTTCCGGCCGACGCGAACTGCTTTGAGATTCTTTCAAGTGGCCGCGCCATCGTCGGCGATCGCTCGCGAGTGTTCATTTTGGCGACCGGCCAAACCCTCGCCAGCGGCCTCGATGATTGCCTCGCGCTGCACATGGTCGGCGGCAAGCTACTGGCGTTGCAACGCGGCGAACTCACTGAGCTGACCGACCTCGACCAAGACGGCGTGTTTGACCAATACATGGTGCGCGCCACGGGTTGGGCATCGTCAAACGCGCGCGACTTCAGCGTCACGCCCGATGGCACGTTCATCGTCACGGACTCGGGCGTCGTGACCGCTCGCCCCGATGGCACCATTGAACCGAGCACGGAAACGATTAGCGGGGCCACCTCGGTCAGCACCGGCCCCAATCAGCAGCGGCTGGTCGCCGCTCCGGGTGCATTTGTGCCCTGGGCGGGCGGATCGCCCCTTCGCGTGCCGACTCACGCCTCGCCCAGCAACATGGTCCCCATCGTCGCGAAGCCGTTTGCCGGGCAATACGTGTTCGGCCGCACCGATGGCCCGGGCACCTGGCGCTGGATTCCCGAAGTGGTCAACGGCACCCTGCAGGGCGCGATGATCCCTATTTCGGGTGCGTGGTCCGAGCGGCTCGCGGGTCCCAATTTCTTCGCCATGGGCGGTGGTCAACTTGTAACCATCCGGCCTCGAACCGGCACCTTCTTTGAAATCGTGGACGCGAGCCTCTTTGCCAACGGCATCGAACTCGTGCTCAGCGAGTCGCTCAGCGAGGGCATGGGGCTTAGCGTCGAGGACTACACGGCTGAAACTTGGGAAGGGAAAGCCATGCCGATCACCACGGTCAGCGTCAACCGCTGGCGCAACCGCGTTTTCCTCGAGATTCCGAGCCTCGCGAGCGGTCAACTTCTGGGCGTGCGGCTGAACCAAGGGCTGACAAGCACCTCAAATCGCCTTCTCGGAGCGCGCGATCTCTGGTATTCGGTCGGCCGGGTCCCCGCGAAGGCGGCGGTGGTCACCCCCACACCCGAGCCCAAAGACCCCGCCGGATTCTCACCTCTCGCCCTGACCGCCAAAGGCGGGCAGTTGTGGTCCAACGATTCGCTTGCCAACTTTGAGCTGAGGTTCCGTTGGCGCAGCACGCCGGGCGGCGCCACGGCTTTGTACCTGCGAGTACCCGGCGAGGCCGTCCCCGCCAAAACGAGTTTGCGCGTGTTGCTCGGCGCCCCGACAGGCGGCGGCTCGCTCGACTTCTTCGAGGCGGCCAAGCATCGCCCCTTGCGCGAGCCCGGCCATTGGAACGATTCGCGCCTCATCGTGCAGGCCGGCGTCGTTGAGCATTGGCTTAACGGGTTGCGGGTGTGGCGGTTCAATCTCGACAACGTGAACACGCGGGCGCGGGTCGCCGAGAGCGAGCCGGGCAAGAACCCGGGCTTCGCCAAGGCTCGTGCGGGGATGCTCGTGTTCGAAGGCGGCAACGCCCTGGCCGCGAGTCTCGACAATATTCGGGTCAAACGAACGCGCTAATCGGGTATCCTTTCAGGTTCCTGTGGGAGGCTTTCGGGCCGCTACTACCACGGAGGTCTCAATTGAAAAAGAATATTCGCAACAAGACTCGTCATTCGGCGCGCTACTCGGAAGTCGCCAAGACCATTGAGAAGGATGCCCTGCACGGCGTAGAAGAGGCGATTGTCGCCGCTAAGAAGAACGCCAACGCAAAGTTCGTCGAGAGCATCGACATCAGCGTTCGCCTTGGCATAGACTCCCGCAAGAGCGATCAAAACGTGCGCGGAATCACCACCCTGCCCCACGGGACCGGCAAGAAGGCCGTCGTGTGGGTGCTGGCCAAGGGCGACCTGGCCAAGGAAGCCGAAGCCGCGGGCGCGGACTTTGTGGGTGCCGACGAGCTGATCACCAAGATTCAAGGCGGCGAAAAGAACTTCACCGTCGTTCTCGCGACCGACGAAATGGCTCCCCAAATTGGGAAGATCGGTAAGGCGCTCGGCGCCAAGACGCCCAACAAGCGCAACGGCACCGTGACCAACTCGATTGCTCAAGCCGTCAAGGAACTCAAGTCGGGTGCCCGCGTTGAGTATCGCGCCGACAAGGGTGGCGTGGTCCACTGCAGCATCGGCCGCGCCAACTTCAGCGACGATCAACTGCAAGAAAACTTCAAGGCCGCGCTCACCGCGATTGTGAAGGCGAAGCCGGCGAGCAGCAAGGGCAAGTACCTGCTCTCGATCACCGTGACTTCGACCATGGGTACCGGCGTTGGCGTCGACCCGAGCATCGCGCAAAAGTTCGCCGGCGTCGCCTAAGCGACCTGACCGCAAAAGTAAAGTGGGCTCCCTCTTGGAGGGAGCCCACTTTTTGTTGTAAGCCGCGAGGCTTAGAACTTGTAGCCTACGAACACGCCAACCGAGTTGGCCTTGGCGCCGTTTGCATCACCGCTGAGAACGGCGGCTGCTTCGGCGAAGATGTTCGCATTCAGACGAGTCCCGATGCCGCCGCGAACGCCAAACACGGTCTTAGCCGAGGTTACGTCCATGAACACCAGACCCGCGCCGAGGAACGAGTAGAACTGCTTGCCCGGCTCATCGCCGAGTCGCACGTTGAACATGATCGGGAACATGTTGCCCTTGGCACCGCTGCCGCTCTTGCCATACCAATCGAATGAGAAGTAGTTCTTGCCCCCCTTCACGAAGTTGGACGGTGCTTCGAAATCGAGGCCGATGGCGATCATGTTCTTCGTCACGTTGCGAGTGGTGCGCTCCAGAGGATAGACGCCGCCCAAGCGGATCGAGAGGTCGGTAGTGTTGATGAGCGATTGTTGGCTAAATGCCATAGCGGACGCTCCCAGAGCCGCGATCAAAAGTAGCTGCTTCATGCTGTTTTCCAGTCGCCACGTCCATCGACGTGTAGGGCAATTCTACACAATCCGGTCGGGCCTCGTCCGAAGATACGTTCGAAGGAGGCCAGAAGTCGCATCGGAGGTACAAGTTCCAGAACGGTAAACTGGTGCGCTATGCCCGAACTTGTTTTCGAATTGGGTTGCGAAGAGCTTCCCGCCGGGTCGGTGGCGCGCGCCAGCCACGACCTCGCCCGACATATCGAAACGGCCCTCGCTGAAGCGGGTATTGGATTTGAGCGCACGGAAACTTTCGCCACTCCCCGCCGCCTGATCGTGATCATGCAAGGGATTGACCTTCGTCAACCCGACCGCAACACCACCAATCGCGGCCCCGCGCTCTCGAGCGCGTTTGACGCCGACGGCAATCCAACCAAGGCGCTTGAAGGCTTTTGCCGGGGGCAAGGCATTTCGCCCGCGGAGGTGCGACGCGAGGGCGATTATGTGTGGGTGGACAAGGTTGTGGCGGGTCGCCCTTCGGCCGAGGTTCTTGCCGAGGTTCTTCCCGCGAGTGTCCGTAGTTTGACCTTTGACAAGACCATGCGCTGGGGCGCTTCGCGCATGCGGTTCGCGCGCCCGATCCGCTGGATCGTCGCCGTCTTCGACGGGCAGATCGTGAACTTTGATATCGAAGGCGTCGTCAGCGGCGGCGAGTCGCGCGGCCACCGTTTCTATGCTCCGCAACCCTTTCCGGTGCGAACTGGCGGTCAGTTCATTCGCGATTTGGAAGCCCACCAGGTGCAGCCCGACGCGGCCAAGCGCCGCGCGATGATTCTGGCCGGCGCCGAGCTCGCGCCGACCGGCTGCCAGGTCGAATGGAGCGACGATCTGATCGACGAAAACGTGTACCTGACCGAATGGCCGCAGCCGCTGCTGGGCAACTGGTCGAGCGATTATCTTGAGCTCCCCGAGGACGTGCTGATCACCGCCATGGCCAAACACGAGCGCATGTTCCCGGTTCGCCAAGGGCAGGGCAAGCTCGCGCCGCACTTCCTTTGGATTCGCAATTCTGGCGAAGAGGACACCGTGCGAGGCGGCAACCAGTGGGTGCTCAATGCGCGCTTTAACGACGCCAAGTTTTTCTTTGACGAGGACAAAAAGTACGATTTGAACCACTTCCTCGGCATGACCGAAGCCATGCTCTTTCAGGACAAGCTCGGCACCGTGCGTCAGCGCGCTGAGCGTCTCGAAGGCTTCATGGATGCCACCATCGGCGGCGAAAATGCCCGCTTAGCCGGACGCTACGCGAAGGCCGACCTCACGACCGGATTAGTCGGTGAACTCGCCTCTCTGCAAGGCAAGGTCGGTGGCGAATATGCTCGCCGCGAGGGCCTGGCCGCCGAGGTTTGCGACGCCATTGGCATACAATATGTGAACCCGGCCGATGCCGAACTCTCCCCGCTGGCCGCGGGCCTCATTGCCGCTGACCAATACGACAAACTCGCCGGATACCTGGGCATCGGCGTGGTTCCGAGCGGCTCCAGCGACCCGATGGGTCTGCGCCGCGCGGCGACGTATCTGATTTCTCTGGGCTTCGCCGGGCACCTGGACGACCTCCGCGTCGGCCTTGAGATCGCGCTTAAGGAGTACCAAAAGCAAGGCATCGCGGTGGATCCGGCCGCCGCAAACCAGGCGCTCATGACGATTCTGGAAGGGCGATATCAGGCGATGGTGGATGCCCGCTACGACATTCTGAACGCCGCCCTAACCGAACAAAACATGGTGCGCCCGGCTCGCGTGCTCAAGGCGGTGGAAGAACTCACCGCGTTCCAAGCGAGCGCAAGTAATGTTGAGACCGCGCTCCGGCCTGTTCGGATCGTGAATTCGACTTTGGAAAAGGGCCACACCGACTGGCTCGCGGTGGAAGCTATTACCGACGCGGCACTCAACTCCGCCGAGGGCTCGGCGCTCCTCGCCCAGCTGAAGCAAACCCAACCCGGCGCCGCGGGAATCGCCTCCCTCTGCCCGGCGATTCACGCCTTCTTCGAGTCGACGATGATCATGGACGACAACGCAGACACACGCCGCGCCCGACTCAGCCTGGCCAAGGGTGTCCGCGACAAAATCCTCGAGATCGGCGATCTGACGAAGCTCGTCATCGAAGGCTAAACAGAAAAAGCCCGCCGCTCATCGAGCGACGGGCTTCTTTGCGTCTGACGATTTACTTAATCGTCGAGGCCTTGATGATCGAGGTGGTGTTGCCGAACATCGGGAGTTTCACGCCCATGTCCACCATATCCACCGTCATTTCCTGCGTCATCTTCATATCGATGATCAGGAAGTTGCCGGTTTCAGCGTCAATCGTCACGACCGAATCGTTGTCCATCTTGCCGGTGATGGCCATCTTCATGCCGGCCATCGGGTTGTCGCCGCCGCCTTGCTCCATCATCTTGCTCAGGTCCATGTTCAGGTTCAGCGGGCCCTTCACCGAGATTTCGTAAGCCTTCTTGCCATTGATGTCCTTCACCGAGAGGAACTTGGCCTTCAGCACTTGGTCGGTGTCGAACATCATGCCGTCCTTCGGAACCTTCACGTCCCAGCCGTCGCCGACCTTCACGGCTGCTTCCGGGAATTGGACGCCGCCGAGGCTTTGTCGCATCGAGCTTTCCGACATCATGCGGAGCATGCCCGGCATGCCTTCAATCTTCATGTCCTTGATGCGGTTCATGCTGTCCATGGTCGCCATCACCGAGTACTCCTTCGGCATATCGCCGCCCATTCCGGGCATGCCGCCTTCCATCTTCATGTCGATGTCGAAGTACTTGATTTCCAGGTTGGCTTCCTTCTTCGCTTCGTCAACCTTGGTGGTCTTGAACGAGATTTTGCCGCTCTGCGTAAAGGTGGTCTTTTGCTCACCTTGACCGAAGGCGCTGATGTCCACCGTGGTTTCGGAGGTCATGGCCATGTTGTAGGTCATGGTTTCGCCCATCTTGAAGATGCGGCGCAGAGTGAAGGCGTCCTGCGCTTGGGCCACGCCCACTGCGCCCAGCGCCAACATTAAAACGAGAGTTTTCGAAGCATTCATAGTCTTTTCCCAAGCTAGCGAACTAGTCTAGCTGTTTTTACGGGTTCATCGCCAAAAAATTACGCCCGAATTTTATTTGCGTTCAAAGTGTTAGGACTTTCGGCAAGATTGAGGTTGTTCGCGATGGTCCGCAGGGCTGCCGACTGAACATCCGGCGTGATCGCCGACACGCTAAACACGAACGCTTCGCGGGCGATGCGCTGCGCGGAATGGCTGAGCGCGATGCCGCGACCGCCGCTCGCGATGAGCGCGGCGTGGGCGGCGCGGCCCATGAATTCGATCGCGGTGGCGCGGATGGCGAGCTTCTCGGCCATGGGCAATCCTTGCTGATTGACCAACTCCACGAGTTCGTGCCACTTGCTGAGGAATGCGTTCTCGACTTCCGTCTTCGCGAGCAAGTCAATCGCCGCCCGCGAACAGCCGAGCGCAAAGGTGGCCTGGAGGGTGACGTTCAGCCGATCGTTCTGGTGAATCCAGTCGCCCGCCTCGATGCTCACGACCTCGCTCGCCGGAATTGGCAAGTCGCGAGCAACGCCCGAGACCGTGAGCGCGGTGCCCATCGCCGCCAGCTGCATCGGCTCACTGAGGGAAAGGTTTGCGCTTGGGGCAAACGGCGTCCGGGCGAACAGCGTGCGGCCATCGGGCAAGGTTGCGCCGATCAGAATGTGCTCAAAAAAGCCGAGCCCCGTGATCCAGGGCATTTTGCCGTTGACTCGGTAGCCATCGCCGTCCGGCGTCGCGGTGAGGGCGGGTTGCCCATCCTTGCGCAGCTGACTAAACGCAATCCCGATCGTTCGGTTGTTGGTGCTTGTGCCCAAGAGCATCCGCTCGGCGACTTCGGGCGGAGCCATCTTGCTGATCATCGCGACCGCGCGCTGCTGTTGAGTTTGCAGGAAGGCGAGAGTCCCGCTGGCGCGAGCCACTTCGAGTTGAAACTCGCGGAAATCGGCGTCGCTCCACGCT
Organism: Chthonomonas sp.; assembly: GCA_016788425.1. NCBI lineage: Bacteria > Bacillati > Armatimonadota > Chthonomonadia > Chthonomonadales > Chthonomonadaceae > Chthonomonas > Chthonomonas sp. The sequence goes on along the minus strand of JAEURQ010000002.1, from coordinate 123,672 downwards.
GGGCCGCCGAGCGATGCGGGGGCGCGCAACGCCATGAGGCCGTGCTGGCCGAGCGTGTCAAACGCCTCGCGGAGGTCAACGGTACTTTGGTCAATAAGTTCGGCGCGAGGACGGATGTCCTCGCGCAAAACGTGCCTCGCAACTTCGAGGGTGGTGGTCACCAACTGCGCTGGACCGCGGCCGGCTTCGTTTGGTCGAACCACATTTGGCCCGCCGTCGTGGCCATTATCCCAATTGGTTGCGGAGCGGTGTCTTCGCGACGCAGATTCTTCGGGCTTCCGCCATGGCGCTTGCCGACAAACACCAGATCGAACTGCAAGAACTTCTTGAGCTTGGTGTCGTAGACCGAGCGGCCATACACGCTGAGGTCCACGCCTCGACTCTGCAACTCGTCCATCTTCGGCTCTTCGCCCGGAGCGAGCGCCCAGTTGCCTTCGGCGCTGGCCGTCACGCTGCCGTAGTAGCGGTACAGCACGGTGTTGCCGTAACTCGAATGGACCTTGGTGCTCATGCGAGCGACGGAAATGTTTTCGGCGGTGTAGGTCAGGGCGTGTCCGCGCACATTGTCGTTGAGCGCGGTGGTCGCCATATCCCGCACCAAATCGGTCGGCCAGTTCACGACCTCGCCGCTGCGGTTCACGCCCGGCATGATCTGCGCCTGACGCCCGGCGGCGAGCACAAAGGTACCCATGTTATAAAGATCGCTCCACACAAACGGGCCGCTCCGCGGCAAGTCTCGCTGGGTGAATCTCAGCGAAAGATCGGTGGCGAACGGGGCGGCGGCCGCGGCGCTGTTAGCGTTCGTGCCGGGAGTAACCGAGGCGGTTCCGCCGTTTGCGCGAGTCGGGCGACCCTGAACCGTGGTGACGGTGTCCTCTTGCACCGGCCCGCCACGGACTTCCTGCGGTCCGGTATCACGGACCGTGACGCCGCCGCCAGCACGACCGCGATTCGGCATGGGCGGTTGCACCTGCTTCGGCGGTGTGGTCGGCGGACTCAGGCGAGCCATTGCGGCCAACTCTTCGCTCCATTGACGCTCGACGCCGGCCAGGCCATTCCAACCCGACAGCATGTCGCTCATCCACTTGCTCACGTCGCTCGCGTTCGTGGCGCTGGTAAAGCCGAGAAGTTTGCCCCTCGGCGCGACGGCATACAGTCCCGAGCCGCGCTTCGCGAATTCGGCGGTGAGTGGCGCAGGGAGCCAAGTCTGGCGCCCACGAGCCTCGCGCAGATCGCCAAGAAACAGCGCAAACCCGCGGGCCTGCGAATTGACCATCGGGTCGCTAAACACCATGCGGCGCATCTTCACGCCCGTTGTATCAGTCTGGTCACGAGGGTCGCCCTCGGCCAGCCAAAGCAAGGCCGCGGAGCCTTTCTTGGCGGTCTCGGTCGGAAACTTCATCAGGTCGGTTTGCCACGACAAATCTCGCCACATGAGGTCGGGACCCTTAGCACGAATGAGTTCGCGCATTTTGTCAAAGTTCTGCTCGTTGACTTCGAGCGGACCCGGTGCCGCTTGGGCGAGGGCAAGCGATAAGATCAGCGACGAAAAGGCCATATACCTACTTTGACGCACAGCGAGTCGCTGGCGATACGCGCAAAGCAGGCGGGTACGCTTCTCAACTTGCAAGAAGAGCCGGTCATCGAACCCGTTAACCCCGCCGTGCGCTCGCTGAGCTGGGCCACTTTTTGGCTGATGATCGTGCTAATGGCCTCCAGCGGGTTGGCGATGTATCTGAACCCGGCGGCGACTCCGACGCCCGAGTTAGCCCGCGAGCTCCTGCAGCGGAAATTGCAAGCCGAACCTCTTTCGCCGACCGCGGCCGCCACGTATCAACGGGATATCTTGACCGGCCCCGACGCGTTGCAACCGGATCGGTTGGCCCTGCTCGGGCCCGTGGTCGCGGATACCGGGGCGGAGATCCCGGTAAAGGTGCGCCTCAGTTTGCCAAAGAAGCCGCTCGGCATTCCCAAAGAGCTGTATCTTCGCATCTTCAGCCCTCGAACCAAACCTCTGAAGCTCACGGCCCAGGAAACCCAAGCGCTCACCCGACTTGGTGGCTGGGGGGCCGTGGCACTTCGGAAGGCCGCGAGCGGCGCCTCACCACCGGTGACCGTCAATCCTTACGCCGTCCTTTGTGTGCCCCTCCTTTTCATGATCTTGGGTGCGGCCGCGCTGATCAACTACATTTCGAACTTACACTCGCGGTTGAAACCTAGGGAACTGCCGCTTCCCCTCGCCTGGAAACCCGAGTCCGAACGCGAGCAACTCGCGCTGGTCCAGCGATTCGTCCTGGTTTGCTTAAGCTTTATCGCCGCCTCATTCATCGGAGTATTCGCCCTACCGCTGGTGATCCTTGCCATGAGCATGCCGATTAGCGGGTTCAACATTCCTTGGAAGCGCATCTTCGGCTGGGGCGAGCGCAATCCGCTTATCTGGGGGCCCTACAGCTATCTCGGGGCGATGCCGTTGCTGATTATCGGGGTCATCCTCTCGACCTTGATCTCTCAGTTTCTGCCGGGTGGTTCGCACGAACTCACCGACTCTCTCGCCAAGGACCCTTCCGGTCTGGCGCTGGCATTTTTCTCCGCCGTGATCATGGCGCCGCTCATCGAGGAGGTGCTGTTCCGCGCGATCCTTCTGCCTCTCTTTAGCAACCTCTTTGGGCGGATCCGGTACGGCATCATTGCCTCTTCGGCGATCTTTGCGGTGGTGCACATGCAGGGGCCGCCGGTGTGGCCGGTCCTCTTCGTCCTCGCCGCCACCTGCAGCGTGGCCTACGTGCAGTCGCGAAGCTTGTGGGCATCAATCTTCGTCCACATGATCCACAATTCAATCATCCTACTGGTTGTTGTCTTCGGTTAATGAAACGCTACTATCTCGATCACGCCGCCACGACTCTGCTTCGCCCTGAAGTGCGCGAGCGCATGCAGCCGTGGCTTGAGTTGCTCGGCAACCCGAGTTCCTCGCACGCCCACGGTCGCGCCGCCAAAGCGGCGATTGACGTCGCGCGAGAGCGCGTGTCGGCCCAGCTCGGCGTGCTGTTCGGCGAGATCTGCTTTGTCGGGAGCGGCACCGAGGCCGCGAACCTGGCTCTGCTTGGCTTAGCAATCGGTACCACCAGCGAGCGGCGACGCATTCTCGTCTCCGCCGCCGAGCACCACTGCATGCTGCACCCGGGACCGGTGTTGAAGCGGCTCGGATTCGAGCTCGAAGAGATTCCCATTGACGCCGACGCGCGCGTGGACACCGAGGCGCTCGCCGAGATGATGGGCGACGACGTGCTGGCGGTCGTCGCGATGCACGCCAACAACGAGTTCGGTACGTTCAACGATCTCGCCGCGATTCGCGGTCTCTGCGACGAGCACGGCTCGCTCCTCATCGTTGATGCGGTGCAGACCGCCGGCCACTACGAGCTTCGCCCGGAGGCGATGGGCGCGGACATCATGACGTTTTCCAGCCACAAATTCGGCGGCCCCAAGGGCGTTGGCGCGCTGTGGATTAAGTCCGGCACGCAAGTCGAGGCGCTGGTGCGCGGCGGCGGCCAGGAGCGCGATCTGCGCGGCGGCACCGAGAACGTCGCCGGAATCGTGGCGTTCGCCGACGCGTGGGACATCACGGCCGAACGACGCGACATCGAAGAATCCGCCAAGCTCGCAGCCCGCGACGCGTTTCTTGCCGCGCTCGGCCCGCAGGCGATTCGCACGGTTTCGCCGGGCCAGCCCACCCTGAGCGGCCACGCCCACGTGCGGTTCGCCAACGTCCTCGCTACGAGTCTGCTCATCGCCATTGACCGGCGCGGTGTTTCGGCCAGTAGCGGTTCGGCGTGCAGTAGCGGGAGCCTCGATCCCAGCCACGTGTTGCTTGCCGCGGGTTACGACATGAGCGAGGCGCAAGGCGGGTTGCGGTTTTCGTTTGGGCCCGAAACGACTCCGGGCGAGGCGTTGGAAGCCGCCGAGATTGTGCTCGCCGAAGCCTCGCGGATCGCCGGGCGCTGACTCCCAACGAGGGCCAGCCCGGGCGCAGTCCCGACGTGAGCCCCGCGAACGATGGAAGGGCGCGGCACCGGGCGGGCTGGCCCTCGCCATAATAAGGCTATTGATGGAACTCCCCATTGAATCCCTCACCCCCCGCCAAATCGTGGCGCAGCTCGACCAGTACATCGTCGGCCAAAACGCCGCCAAAAAGGCCGTGGCGGTCGCTCTGCGTAACCGATATCGCCGTCAGCAACTCCCTCCCGGAACCCGCGACGACATCATGCCCAAAAACATTCTGATGATTGGACCGACCGGCGTGGGCAAGACCGAAATCGCGCGACGCTTGGCCCAACTCGCCAAAGCGCCTCTCATCAAGGTCGAGGCAACCAAGTTCACCGAAGTCGGCTACGTGGGTAGGGACGTGGACGCGATGATCCGCGATCTCGCAGCCGCCGCGGTTCGCCTCGTCGAAGCCGAATTCGTCGAACTCAATCGCGTGGCCGGGCTGGAGCAGGCGCTGGATTCGTTGGTGGAACAGCTATCCGAACGGGCCGGGGTGCCGCCGCTCTTTGGCTACTTCCCCACCTACGACGAAACTGCGACTGAGCCGCAAGTGGACCTGGCCGACATCGAAGCCAAGCGCGCCGCCCTGCGCCAAGAAATCATCGACGGCAAGTGGGATCACGAACTCGTCGAGGTCGAATACGAGGAGAAATCCAATCCGTTTCTGCAGGTGTTTGGCCCGCAAGGCATGGAGGAAATGGGGCTGGACATGGCCAACATGCCGGGCGCCAACCAAACGCGCAACATCAGCCGCCGCATGAAGGTAATGGACGCCAAGGAGTATCTCACTGAGCAGATGGCGCGCAACAACATCGATTCGGCGAGTCTCCACAAGGAAGCCGTTCACCGCGCCGAGCAGACTGGCATCATTTTCATTGACGAAATTGACAAGGTCGCCGGCAGAACCGGCGGATCGGGACCCGATGTCTCTCGCGAAGGCGTGCAGCGTGACCTGCTACCGATCATCGAGGGCTCGACGGTGCAAACCAAATTTGGCCCGGTCCGCACCGATCACATCCTCTTTATCTGCGCCGGCGCGTTCCACATCAGCCAGCCCAGCGAACTGATTCCTGAACTTCAAGGTCGCTTGCCGATTCGGGTCGAACTGGACAACTTGGGCGAAGATGATTTCCGCCGCATTTTGAGCGAACCGAAGAACGCCCTCACCCGCCAATATCAGCTTCTGCTGGGCGTGGACGGGATTGAGCTTGAGTTCACCAGCGACGGTCTGGATGAGATCGCCCACTTCGCCACCGAGGTCAACCAAAAGGTGGAAAACATTGGCGCGCGCCGCCTGCACACGTTGATGGAGCGGCTGCTTGAAGAGATGTTGTTCGACGCGCCCGATTGCGGCGCGAAGAAGATGACGCTTGGCGCGGGCGAGGTGCGGGAAAAGCTTGGCAATCTAGTTCGCGACGCTCAGCGGAACTCGCGCGTCCTATAGGGCAGGATGCGCGGATTGTTTGAGTTTGTGGGCGAGTGCATCCTGATTCTCGGGGACGCATTTCGGCGGCTGTTTACCGGTCGTTGGGAGGCCGGCGAGATGCTCAACCAGATGAGCTTTGTCGGCGTCAACTCGGTGCCGATTGTCGCTCTTACGACGTTCTTTAGCGGCTCGGTTTTGGCTCTCTACAGCACCGAAGTTTTGGTACGATACGGCGCCTCGGGGCTGGCCGGGGCCACGATCGGCCTGGCCGTCACCCGGGAGATCGCGCCCGTGCTCGCCGGAATCATGGTCGCCGCACGCTGCGGCTCCGCGATGGCGGCGCAAATCGGCAGCATGAAGGTCACCGAGCAGGTTGACGCACTGCGCACCTTGCGGGTTCACCCCACCGATTATCTGATTCTTCCCCGCCTGCTGGCCGGGCTCCTCATGGTCCCGATTCTTTGCCTGGTCGGGGTCTTCAGCGGCGTCGGTGGCGGGTATCTGCTCTCCATTTCCAAAGGCGTCGCCAGCGGGGCTTTCCTGAACTCGCTGAAGCAATTCGTTGAACCGTGGGATTTTTGGGGCGGGATGATCAAGGCGGTTGCCTTCGGCATCATCATCGCCGTGGTCGCCTGTCAGCAGGGCCTGGCCACCCGAAACGGGGCGGTCGGCGTCGGTCGTTCCACCACGCAAACCGTGGTCATCAGCATGGTGCTCATTTATGTCGTAAACTTCTTGTTGGCGGCGGTACTTTACTGATGATTTTTGTCAACAAGCGGGATTATAGAAACGGGCAAACTTGCGCGCGACTCATGGCTCTTTTGCGCAAGGAGCCGCAACTGCAAGAGGAGCGCGACGAATCGGCGCGGTACAGCATCGCCGTCGGCAACACGATTGGCGAACTCGCGCGCGCTCTTTTTCCGGGTGGGGTGCTCGTCCCATTTTCGGATGACAAATTCGAGCGCACGCGGGAACTGATCGAGGAACAAACGCCGGTGATCTATGAAGCCGCTTTTCAGGGAGGTCAGGCCGTAGCTATCCTTGATGTTTTGGTCCGGCAGCCCGATGGCACATACCACGCTTACGAGGCAAAGTCGGCGAAATCGGCCAAGGACAGTTACTACTACGAGTTAGCGATTCAGGGTGTGGTCGCGGCGGAAAATGGCGTCCGCATTTCGGGATACTTTATCATCCACGTTAATGGCGATTCGCTTTACGATGGTTCGTCCTACACCACGGACTTGCTGAGCATCACCGAAGTCACACCTCATATTGTCAACGAGCTCGATGTCACCTCGGTGAACCTTGCGCTCATGCACAACGTGATGAACGCGGACAAGGTTCCGGACGCCGACCTGAAGTTTGTGTGCAAAGGATGTCATTTGATCGAGCACTGCCATGGCGTGTTACCCGATGATCATCAACTTTTCTTACCGGGCATGACCACCAAAGAGTTCGAAACCGTTCGCGGAGGCGGCACCATCGTATTCTCTGACAATCCGACCAAGGTCAAAGACTTTCAACGCGTCAATTTCTCGCATGCTTTGAAGCAGCAAGGCTGCGTAACCGCAGAGGGAAAACAGACTCTTGCCGATGCCAGTTTCCCGCAAGTGTTTCTGGATTTCGAGGTCTTCGCCGCGCGGTTGCCGATCTTCGCCGGCACCAAACCCTACGACCAGTTGCAGTTCCAATTCTCGGCCCACATTCGGGAACATGCGGGCGCTGAACTCCAGCACGTTGAGTATCTGCCCGAGCACGATCAAGACCCGCGAGCCGAGTTCGGCGCACGCCTCCATCAGATTATCAAAGACGCGGGCACAATCTTCACCTACTCACATTACGAAGGCACCCAACTTCGTAACATGCTCAAGAACGAGTTCGAGTTTGCCGATCTTAACGTAGCCAAGTTGGAGCAATGCGAAATCGACCTTTACAAAGTCGTGAAGCGACACACGTATCACCCCAAGTACCGCGGTTCGTTCAGCATTAAGAGCGTGCTGCCCGCGTGGGTACCCGAGCTTAGTTACAAAGAGCTGGCCATCCAAGATGGCATCACCGCCGCTATCCAATATGGTCGCCTGATTCAGCTGTTAGGAACCCCGGAAGGTGACCAGTTACGCGCCGACATGTTGGCCTATTGCCGACTCGACACGCTCGCGATGGTAAAGGTGTACGACGCCCTACTCGCGTTCGAGCCAAAGGCTTAAGCGCGCGACTCCATCGGCGAGACTTTCCGCCGAGACCTGGTGCGCCATTGGATACTCCAGGTACTCATGGGCTGCGCCCACTTGCACCAAGTAGTCGCGGATTCCGCGCCCAAATTCAATCGGCAACACCGGGTCGAAGGTGCCGTGTTGAACTAGTTTCGGCAAGGCGAGAAACTCCGCCGAGACCGACGAAGGAACGAATTCAGGATTGAGCGCGCCGCTCATCAGCCACACTGCGTCCACCAAGTCGGGCCGCCGCAAAGCGATGCCGAGCGACTGAATGCAGCCTTGGCTGAAGCCCGCCAAGAAGAGGCGCGGGCGCGTTGCCCGCAACGCCTCCAGCTCCTCCACCAACATAGCCTGCGCGGCCAGCGATTCCTGCTCGTTGTAGTGCCGAATTCCCTGCTCGTCGAAGCTGAGGTTGTACCAAGCGAAGGAGCCCATGCCGAGACTAATCGGCGCCCGAAACGCGATGACCTCAAGCGGTAAGCCGATGTGCTCAGCCAAGCCGAGCAGGTCCCGTTCGTTCGAGCCGTAGCCGTGCAACACGACCAGCGTGGCCCGCGGATTCGCCGCGGAAATCGATTCTTGGAGCAGGGGCATTACCCCTATTTTGACGCCAAAGTGAGGGTGAGGCGTTGCGGTACTTGGAGTTCGTCGCTCGGCAGATACGTGCGCTCAAACTCCCACTGGCCGTCGTGGGTCATCTGGTTGTCGCGGCGCACCCGGGCCCAGCCTTGCCCCCGAAATCCGCGCGCCACTTGCTCGTTGAATCGCAATCCCACGCGCATGAGCGCGCTCTTGTCCAGCAGCACTTCTTCCTTTTCGAAGGTGTATTTGTAATTCCATTTCGCCCCGTTGAGCACGTCCGGCGCCTGCCCGGCCATCCACGATTCGCCCACTTTCACGACTTGACTCGGGCGGATAATCAGCCCCGCCATCGCGTAGCGAATGGCCAGCAACTGGTCTTCCGAATCCTCGCTGCGATCGCGAAACTCGGCTTGCTTGCCCAGCGTCACCGTGTACTTCCATTGGTCGCGCGTTTCGCCATCCGGAACCTCGAGCGGTTGCCCGGCCACCTCCAAAACCACCGCGCCGCTCGAATCCTTTTGCCGCACCATCACGCGCACCCGGTCGCGCCACTCGGTCACGGTTTTGTCCTCGCTATCCTCATAGCGCCGTGTCATCACGTAGCTCGCGGCGGCACCCAATTCGGGCGAAAAAGTGGTCGGGAACGGGTCAACGAGGGCCGCGGCGAGGGCGAGAATCACGTTGATCAGACGGCTGACAAGGGGCGGGTGATACACTGAAGGCGGTTTGGCAAGAACAAAATCTCGACGCCCGCCTCGAACCGGGCCAGGAATTCACATGGTGAAGGCGTCGGAATACCTGTTCCCCGACCCCACCGAGCGCGAGGCGTTCATCAACGCCCTGCTCACCGGCGTCGGCCGCGAGCAATCGCTCATCATCCTGCGCGATCATTCCGCGCTGCGCGTGTTCCCGCGCCTCGGCCCGACCAGTTGGCAGCCCGATTTTGTCATGCGGCTCGACGCCGACTTTCGTCCCGGCAAACACCCGCTCTACGAGAAAGGGCACTTCTACTCGCTCGATTTTTCGTCCGTGTTCTCGAGCTCGGTGATGACCGCGATTCAACAGCCCGTCCGCCGCGTTCTCGACCTTTGCTCCGCGCCCGGCGGCAAGGCGATTTTCGCGTGGCGATTGTTCCAACCCGAAGTGCTCGCCTGCAACGAGACGATCCGTAAGCGTTGCGGCATGCTCATTGACAACCTCACGCGTTGCGACATCACCGGCGCCCGCGTTTGGTCGGCGGATCCCAGCGTGTACGCGCGGCGCTGGCCCGAATCCTTTGATCTGGTGCTCGTCGATGCGCCTTGCTCGGGCCAATCGCTCATGGCAAAAGGCGAGCCCGCTCCCGGCGCGTTCACCCCCGCCATGATCGACATGAACGTCGGTCGGCAACGACGCATCGCCGCGCACGCGGTAGCGTGTTTGCGGCCCGGCGGGCACATGTTCTACAGCACGTGCACGTTCTCGGCGAAGGAGAATGAGAAGATCATCGCGTGGATCATGGAGACGTTTCCGGCCATGAAACCGGTGGTGGTGGACAAACTCGCCGCGTTCCAAAGCTCCAAGGCCGAGTTCCCCTGCTACCGGCTTTTCCCGCATCAGGGTCTGGGCGCGGGCGCCTTCGCATGCTTGCTCCGAAAAGAGGGCGAGCCGCCGGCCCACTATCCGCCGATTGACGATTTGACCGGGCTTTGGTGGACCGGCAAGCCGCCAGTAGACCGAACGGCGAGGGCCGATATGCCCCCGCCGCCGCGGAATCGTCCGAAAAAGCCAGACTAAGTTAGCGTCCGAGCGGTTTGCCCGGCAACTTGATCACGGTCACCCGCGCGGTTACTCGCGGAATTCGGAGCCACGCATAAGGTCGCGTAATCGCGTTCGTCACGCGATCGCCAAAGTTCGGCGAGTTCTCCCAGTAGCGTAGCGTCGTCTCGGCCGCGTTATTCACCTGCAGCGATTCGATGCCGATGCTGTAGCCGCCCGAACCACGTTGCCCCAGGTGGATGGCCACCAGCGATTCCTCGCGGAAGTTCATGCGGGGCTTATCGGGTCGGTCGTCTTCCGCCACTCGGCCAAACACTTGCGACCAATATTGGTTGAGGTCGTTCGTCGAGGAGATCACATACGCGCCCTGAATGTTGACCGGGCAGTACGAGTTGTCGTACTCCACTTCCCAATCCAGCGGGTAGGGGAAATCTGGCATGTGACAGCGACACGAGCAATGCACGATGCGGCACGGGCGGGCGCACGAGCACGGGCTGGGAGTGAACACCGGGTAACCGACGATATCGCGCATTTGCAGCTTCAAATGACCGCCCAAACGATCCAGCGCGACGGCAACCCAAGGGTTGCTGCTGCCGCGAGGGGCGTCGCGCAGGCTCTTGCGCACGGCCTTAACCATCAGTTGGCCGGCTTCGAACGTCATCGTTTCGACATACACCGACGTGCCGCCGACGTTCTGCTTGTCGAGGTTCAGAATCACCATTTCTTGCTTGGTGAAGTCCACGCTCGGCGCGGAGCCGCGTTGGCCCAACGCCTTCCAAATCTGTTGCCAATCGCCCTCGGTTTGAATCTGTCGGAACAGATACTTCCCGACCTGCGAGCTATTCCCTTCGGCTACGGTCCGCCATTTGACGGTTTGGGCCGTCGCCAAAAAGGCGCACAACAGCAAGGTTAGACAGACGAAAAAGCGCGTTCGCATACAACTTGGACGCCTTCTCGCGGGCGAGGTTTCATGGGTCCCATAATCAACGGATGCAGTTGAAAATGTGGATGCTCGATGTCGCCCGCGAGCAGCACCTCTCCTACGAGCACTTGGCGACCTTCGCCCGGCTTAGCCTCGAAGCCGGCTACGACGCGATGGGCCTTTATCTGGAGCACCGATTTGCCTATCCGAGCGTGCCCTGGGTGCACGGCAACGACTGCATTACGCCCGAGATGATCGCCCAGTTGCGGCGCGACTTCCCCGCTCTGCGGCTCATCCCGTTTATCAATTTGCTGGGCCACTTCGAGGGATTCCTCTACACGGAGGGAGGCGCGCAGTTTCGCGAGGCGCCGCTGGAGGGTCTTCAAGCCTGCCCTAGCAATCCCGACTTCATTCGCCTTTGCGAAGGCATGATTGACGACATTTTGGCCGCCTTCGACGACGAGATCATCCACATTGGCGGCGACGAAACCGCGCAGCTCGGCCAGTGCCAGCTCTGCCGCGCGCGGGTGGAGCAAAGCGAGGCTAAGCCCGACGTGGATGGCAAAGCCGAGCTTTACGGCGCGCACTTTGGACCGCTCGCGCACCGTGTGGTGGCCGCGGGTCGAACGCCCGCGCTGTGGGGCGACATGTTTCTGGCCCACCCCTCCGCGCTTCGCTACATTCCCAAGGAGAGCATTATCTTCGACTGGCAGTATTTCAATGGCGTCGCCGAAACCGCGCCGAAGTTCACTGAGCAAGGGTTTCGCGTGGTCGGTTGCCCGTGCGTCATCACGTACAGCGCGACCTGGTGTCACCTCGGCGCGACCGAAACGAACATTCGCGAAGTCGCCGCGGACGTGGAATCGGGCGGGCTCTTTGGTCTGTGCGTCACCACCTGGGAGATCGGCATGTTTGCCGCCTACGATTCGCTGTTTCCGATTCTGCGCTGGGCGACGAGCGACCGGTCGGGCCCCCTTGTGGATTGGTTTGGCGAGGGCCAAAAGTGGGCGCAGATGATGAGCTCCGACCTGGAAAAGTTTGGCGGCGTGTTCACTTCCGGGCGCATCCGCAACTCGCTAAAAACACGCACACTGCTGATGGCGAACCCGTTTTTAGCGTGGGTGCATCACGGCGAGGAATTGCGGGGTTCGCACGGCAAAGCGATACTGGATCACCTGGACCAGGCGCTCTTCCACGCGCAAACCGAGGCCGAGCGCGGCGTGACTCTGTGGGCTCGGGCCGCGGTGGAATGGGTGCGCCTTGCCGACGACGCGGCCGCTGAATATGCCGCTGGCAGCCCCGAGCGCGCCATTGCCAAGCTCACCCTCACGCGGCAACTGTTTGACGACTTGGCCAAGGTCGCGCGCCGTACGCACCAGCGCATCGGCGGATCGCTCGCCGATATCGAGCGTTGCCGCATTGCGCGCGAACATGTCGAGACCGTGATCAAACGGCTGCGGCAATATGGCAGCGGCCAGCTTGGCTATCGGCCTGCGTTTGAGGTGCTCACCCACCCGCGGTTCTGCCCCTATGACCAGGCATCGTGGTGGCTGATCAACAAGTGGGCGAACCAATAAGCGGCTAACGGTTTGAAATCTGAATCGGGTTCCCCGCCGGATCAACCGCATCGGCGAACTGCAATTCGCCGTACGAATGCGTTTTGCCAAACACCAGCCCTTGTTCCGAGAAACTCTGCTTCGCAGCTTCAATATTGTCGCAATAGAACACGATTTTGACCGGCGATGCCGGGCCCGGATGAGCGCCGCCATGCGCCTTGTGAACGGCGATATTGCCCCCGGGCCCCGCAAGTTCAACCCAATCCGCGCTCGCGCCCGGCTGCGGCTCCATCGCAAAGAACTTCTGATAAAACTCGGCGACCTCCGCCACGTTGCGAACGAACAGGATGATGCGCGCGAGTCTCATTGCGCATCCATCCAGCGGATCACGGCCTCGTGGAGTTGTCCAATTTTCTGGTCGCGACGGTCGGTGTTGATGAGAATCACCGCGCAATCGTTGCGCTCAAAATCGCTCACCACAATCGTGGTTGTGCCCACCCAGCCGCCGGTGTGGAACACGCGCCCTTGCAGCCCGGGCCGGTTGATGGCCCAGCCGTAGCCGTAGCTGCCATCACTGTGACTCGTCCACGCGAGTTTGCGCATGTTCGCCGGAAGCACCGCATCGGTGCGCAACGCGTTGTGCCAGCGGAGCAGGTCGCGGGCGCTCGCCATGACCATGCCGTCGCCGAAGGCGCTCCATTTGGCGTGCACATATTGCTCGTTGCGCCACTGCGATCCGGACCATTGGTAGCCCATCGCGCGGTTCGGAATGATCGCTTCCGGGTTGGCGATGGTTGCCTTTGTCATGCCGGCTTTGGCGAAAACATCGGACTTGAGGACGTCGCCAAACGGCCGCTTGGTCACGTTCGCGACGATCGCACCGAGCAGCATGTAGCCCGTGTTGGAATACTCAAACTTTGCGCCCGGCGCAAAGCGGACCGGCTTGTCTTTCAGGGCCACGATCTGCGCTTGCTCGCTGGTGGTGAGCGCCAGATTGCCGGAGCCGATGTAGTCGGCGAGGCCACCCGTGTGGCTAAGCAGGTGGTGAATGGTCACGGGTCGCCACGATTCGGGCGCGGTGGGCAGCAAGTCGCAAATGGAGTCGGTCAGCTTCAATTTCCCCGCGGCAACCAGTTGAAGGATCGCCGTGGCGGTGAACTGCTTGCTCACGGATGCCATCTCGTGCACCGAGTCGAGCGTCATTCCGGTGTTGGTTTCGAGGTTCTGCGCCCCAAACCCGCGACCGTAGACCATCTTGCCGTTTCGCTGGACGGCGATGGCGACTCCTGGGACAACCCTATCGGCGACGAGTTGCTTAGCGAGGGGTTCGAAACTCGGCGGAGGCGCGAGGATGGCGGCGGCGATGAGAGCATTCATTGCAGTTGATCCACCACCATTTTGGCCATGGTGGGGACGATTTTGTCGTTCCCGCCATAGTTGGTGAAAATCGCCAGCACGTACATTCGGCCATCCGGAAGCTTGAACGCGGCGACGTCGTGGCGGTTGAGGCTGGTCCAACCGGCCTTGCTCCACAGCTTCGAGCCGCTCGGCAACGCCGAGCCGATGTACTTGGATTGACCATCGGCTTTGGGATCATCGGCGGGGACGTTGCGACTTAAGCGGGCACGCATCCATTCGCACTGCTGCGGGCTCACCACCTTGCCCTGCATGATCTCTGTCATCATGCGCACGGTTGCATTTGTAGTCAATCGGTTCCTTAACTCCAGATCCTTCCCAAAGGCTTGTCGTTCGCGCCCGTACGCTCCTTCGTTGTAAGTCCGATGAATGACATTGATATTTTGGTACCCTAATGATTTGAACCAACGATTTGCCGCCTGGCGCTTGCGGTTCCAATCGTCGAGTTGCTTTCCGGCGAGTTCGGGGCCGGGTAGAGCGCCAGTCGTCGCGTTGACGATATAGCCGGTCGCGTCGTTGCTGCTGTCCACAATCATGTCGCGGACGGCTCGCTCGAATTCCTCCGACTTCTTGATGCGCCCCGCGTTTACCTCATGCGCGGCGAAGGCAAGCCAGAACAGCTTGACCACGCTCGCCGTGATGAACGACTCTTCACCGCGAAACTCAGCTTTATCAAGAACCGCGTTGTCGTCGATCTGCCAAAGCGTCATCGCCACATCCTTTTCGGAAAACGGCTGCTGCACCTTGGCCGCCGCAACCACGGCAGCTTCCAAGACTTTGGTGAGATCGAGCGGGGCAGACATGGCGGAAAGGATGATCATGGCTTGCGCGATCATCCTTTCACCTTACTCTACGGCGCTACTTCTTGGCGGCGCGATTCTTCCACCAGACGATGAGCGCAAACGGCAGCCAGATGGGGCTGAACACAAGGATGTTGACGGCCACTGCGCCGAGTCCGCGGCCCACCACCGTGAAATTGTTAGCCGCTTGGTTCCAAATGTTGTTCGACCAGTTTTGATTCTCAGGACTAAGCGCGATCTTGTCCTTTTCGTAGAGGTTCACGACGATCGTCGAAATCGCGGTTTCACCGGCCAACTGCTTGCTGGCTACTTGCTGCGAGTTCAACTGCCCCTGCAGATCGCTCAATCGCCAGCGGATCTCACTTGCCTCTCGGCCTCGAGCCGTGCGCAAACGAGCGTCCAGCGCGTTGATCTTTCGCTTGAGTTGGTCGATTTCGGCGCGATACGCCACCGCCTGTTTCGTCACGTCGTCGGCCGCTTGCGATTCTTCGCGCACTTCGCCGAGTTCCCGCACACGCTCCATGGTCATGTCGTACTTCGCCGCTGGCACCTTGATCGTCGCCATGGCCACCGGCGCGCCGCCCTCATTTTTGTTATAGTTCTTGTTATCCAGGTATCCGCCATTTGAAATCGCAATCGCGTTCACCTGATTCAGACCCTTGTACGCAGATTCCACCGCGACCCCGATGCTGGCGGACTGTATGACTTCTCGCTCCGAGCGCAGAGTTGGGACCTCGCCGCGGGTTTTGCTCGGTGCCACCCGCGCTCTTTCGGCGATCCGACCGTAATCCGCTGTTGCTTTGGCTTCCGATTCGGCGGGTGCGTTCTGGACGCCTAGATCCATTTCGGTCATCGGCATTGCCGGGGCCGATGCCATTTCCATACTTGCGCCGGCAGTAGCAACTCCTCCTCCGGCCCGGCGAGTTTGTTGGTACGTTGGCACGAATGTCGCAAACAGCGCGATGCCCACCGCCATTGCGGCAACCCATCGATAAGAGCCCATTCGGCTCCAAACTCCTTTTCGAGCGGGCGCTTCCCGCAACTTGGAAATGAGCTGGGCCTTGCGCGGATCCACTCTGGCCTCCCGGAGCATCAGCTCCTTATCGGTGTGGTCAACAAATGATTCTTTAATTCGTTTGAGCATATTCGCCTCGTCCAAAAGGGCCGGATCCGCCTTCATGGCTTGCTCAAGTTCCTGCGTGCGCGCTGGCGAAAGTTCGCCGTCGACGTATGCTTTCAGGTCTTCTCGATACTGATTCATGCGGGTACAGACACTCCTAGATTTTTGCGGAGATGCACAAATGCGTGGTGCAAACGCGACTTGACGGTGCCGGACGGAACGCCCAGAACACCGCTGATTTCATCGTAAGTCAGGCCATCAAGCTCGTGCAGCACCACCACTTCGCGGTGCTCCAAGGTGAGCTTGAGAATCGCTTCTTCTAACACGACGCGCTCCACGAGTTCGGGGCCGTTATCCGGCAGCTCGAAAACTTCCGGATCAGCGAGAATCTCGCGGCCGTGGCGGCGACATTCCTCGCGGCAGTGATTGTTGGCAATGCCCAGCAGCCAGGTTTTCACCGTGCTTTTGCCCTGGAACTTGCCAGCAATCCTTTGCGCCGTCAGGAATGTTTCTTGCGCCATGTCGCCCGCCCGGTCGTAGCCAACCCGGCGAGTGCAAAACGCCACCACGTCTTCGTAGTATCGCTCGGCGAGCTCTACGATATCGATGTTGGCCTTGCCTTGTTTACTCATTGCGAGCACCTTCATTGCGCATCTCCGTCACTGAGTGATGGCGGGCGGCCCGAGGGTTCAAAGAATTTTCACTTTGCGGTTAAGACGCGCGAGAACCCCGCAAAAAATCAGGGTGGCCATGCGGCCACCCTGACGAAGTTTGCAACTTAAGCGGGGCTTAGCTGCGGCGTCGGCGAGCAAGGAGGGCAAAGCCACCCAAGAGCGCCATCATGGAACCCGGCTCGGGAACCGTGCTGAGTTCGAAGCTGTGCTGGTGCGTGGTGGTCGAACCAACCGAAGACACGTGGCTGCCTACGGTTGCGGCCGAATTGCTCAGGAAGAATTGACCGGTCGTTGAGCCGAGAGCAGTGATTTGCATAACGCCCGAACCCGGAAGCGTGATGCCCAATGCGCCCAATCCGGTGATACTCCAAATGAAGTTGCCGGCCGTGCCAAAAGTGGACGTGAAAGAGGTCACAAACACGGAAGCCGAGTCGAAGAAGTCGAATCGGAGTTGCCCGCCCGCTGCCGTGACGCCACCAATGAAGCGCATTTCAGTCAGCGCGAAGCTCGCGTTCGGTGAAGCCGTGTAGTCATCAAAACCGAGCCCACCGCCGCGTGCCGCGAACGCCACGTAGGGGCTGTCCATGTGGCTGTAAACCGGGGTTGAGGTGAGTTCGGTGCCAATGCCCGAACCCATGTCGAGGGTTCGCTTTTGCAGTTGACCGGTGAAGGGGACTTGTGCGAAGGCAACGGCGCTAGCGACCGAAAGCCCTGCGATGAGGGTAATTTTCTTCATATTGCTCCTTTTTGGCGAGACAAAAACTCTCGCAACGCCCTTAGCTTAACACTTGATGAACAAATTCCCAAGGGGGCAAGCGGAAAACTCGTGAAAATACGGGGCAGAGTCCGTGCCGAGCGGGCCCATGCAGGCCGAGAGCACCGTACATCTGCGTGTCTCATTCCGCTAAGTGACTGAAAACCCTGGCAATGCTGTGAGAAACTTGTCCCAACGGGAGAAAGCCCCTTATAATAGGTTTATGTTGAGAAGAATTGTGGCTCTCGCCACGTGCGGATGTTTGTGTGGACTCGCGAGTGCCCAGGTGCAACTGACCGGAAGGCTAAGCGAGGCTGCCCTCAGTTACGTTTACGGCTTTGGGGGAAGTGTGAACAGCGGCACGCCCAGCACAAGTGATAACACGCTCGCGCCTTTTGCAGAGTTAAACTTTCCGTTCAGCGGCTCTTCGCTCCCGCCAATCGCGGCGAGCGTGAACGCGGTGAACTCTCACGCCTACGAAATCAGTGGCCTGCTCACCGACGTGGAAAGCATCTCGGCACTTGCGTTGAGCATTTCGACCGCGAGTGCCGATGGTGCTGCTTCGGCGGGCATCTCCACCAACAATAATCAGCTGCGGTTGGAGTTTACGGTGCCGAACCTTACCGCCTATCGCATTTCGGGCAACGTGAGCTTCTTGCCTCAGGCGTCCCGCTATATC
The DNA here is from genome assembly GCA_016788425.1 of Chthonomonas sp. NCBI lineage: Bacteria > Bacillati > Armatimonadota > Chthonomonadia > Chthonomonadales > Chthonomonadaceae > Chthonomonas > Chthonomonas sp. The sequence goes on along the minus strand of JAEURQ010000002.1, from coordinate 105,728 downwards.
CGGTTGCAGCGCTTTAACGGATTCGGTTGGGTGGACCAGTTCAGTTCGTTCTCTCTTAGCGCGACGGGCGCATTTAGCAATACAGGAACGATGGTGGCCGGATCCTGGCGCCTGATCACCGGCATAAATTCGAATGCGACTTCGACAACGGCGAATCCGACCGCCACACAAAGTCACCAATTCGACTTCCTGCTCGATATCGGAAATCGCTGTTCGGGGACGGCCACGCTGCAGGGCTATGTGGGCACCGACCCTGTGCCGGCAACGGTGGTGATTAAACAGGGTGCGAACACCGAGACCCGGGCGACGACGATCAATCCGGTGACCGGTGAGTTCCTGTTCAGCACGAACTTCTCCGGGCCGGTTGATGTGTATTTGAAGGGGCGGACATTCTTGCGCAAGGTGCAAACCGGCGTGACGGCCGGGCTGAATTGCTGCTCGTTCGCACTGAATAACGGCGACTGCGATGGCAACAACATCGTGGACATTGCGGATTACTCTCTTCTCGCGGCCCGATTTGATCGCGTTCTGGGCGATCCCCTTTACGATGTGCGCGCGGACCTGAATGGCGATGGCATTGTGGATATTGCCGACTACACGCTTTTGGCGCTCAACTTCGATGGTGTGGGCGTGGATTTGCCGTAAGGTGGCCGTGGGTATGATGGGTTCGACGGCGGGGGTATAGCTCAGTTGGGAGAGCGGTTCGTTCGCAACGAACAGGCCAGGGGTTCGAGTCCCCTTACCTCCACCAATCAACATTCCTTGGCCTCTGAGGGCTCTACTTCACCACCCAGGTAACCTGCGCGGTATGCCACACCTCATGCTGATCGCGATGAGCGGGGTGCGGATTGTCAATCCCGAGCTTCGCGCCCTCGGGCTCACCCTGCCTGGATTCATCGAGCGCGGCAAGGTCATCGCGTCCATTCCCAGCCTGGGGTTGCTCACCATCGCCGGGGCCACGCCCCCTCACTGGACTATTTCCTACCACGAGGTTGACGACATGGCCGAGCTACCGCAGGTCGAGGCCGATCTCGTCGCCATCAGTTCCCTTTCAGCGCGCATCAACGACGCCTATGCTCTCGCCGATGCCATCCGCGCGCAGGGCATTTCGGTCGTCATCGGGGGTCTGCATGCCAGCGTGTTGCCCGACGAGGTCGCGCTCCACGCCGATGCGGTGGTGGTGGGCCAAGGAGAGTGGGTCTGGCCGAAACTCGTCGCCGACTTCGGACGGGGTGAACTGGCCAGACGCTACGACGGCATGCACGTGACCGACGACCTCGCGACAACCCCGATCCCGCGATTCGACCTGCTAGACCCGGCGAAATACAACCGAATCCCCCTGCAAACCACGCGCGGCTGCCCGTTGGATTGCGCCTTTTGCGCGGCGAGCCGGCTCATCAGCCCCTACAAGCGCAAGCCGATCGCGCGCATCCGCCAGGAGCTTGAGGCGATTCTCAACATCTGGCCCGATCCGTTCATCGAACTCGCCGACGATAACTCGTTTGTCAACAAGAAGTGGGCGCGCGAACTCGCCCAACTGTTAAGCGAATATCCGCAAGTCAAGTGGTTTACTGAATCCGATATCTCGTTGGCCGACAACGAAGAACTTCTCTCGCTCCTCGCGAAATCTGGTTGCGCCCAAGTGCTCATCGGGCTTGAATCGGTTTCGCCCGAAGCCCTTGCCGAAACTGATTCCGGCCTTTGGAAGCGGCGGCAGCAACCGCAATATGCGGAAAAAGTGCGGCGAATTCAAGACCACGGCATCTCTGTGAACGGATGTTTCGCCTTTGGCTTTGATAGCGACACGCTAGGAACTTTTGCTGCCACCCGCGAGTTCATCGAGGAATGCGGCCTCAGCGAGGTTCAGCTCACGGTGCTCACTCCGTTTCCGGGCACCGCACTGCACCGTCAACTGCGGGCGGAAGGTCGGTTGCTCGCCGAAACGTTTTGGGATCAATGCACGCTTTTCGACGTCACGTTCAGGCCGAAGAACTTTACTCCTTCTCAACTAGAACAAGAGTTTCACAACATGATCGAGAGTGTGTATTCTATTGAAGCCGCCGACAAACGGAGGGCCATGCGAAACTCCATTTTTCGAAAGAGATTAACAGGTTAGCCATGAAGGAATCCGCGCAAGACCTATTCAAGTTCCTAACATTCCGGGCGACAACTGAGGATTACGATCGATTCGGCAAGCCGCATTTTTTGCTCGGACTGCTCACCACGTGGCTCGTGGGTATCGCGCGAAACTGGGACTTCCCGTCGGCCCCATGGTTTGCGAAACTTGGGCTTGCCTCCATCGCGTACATCTTTATTCTCAGCCCGGTCTTATGGCTTTTCCTCCGACCAGTTTCGCACTCGCGACCATCACTCATGAAGGTGCTAACCGTGGTCTCCTTGACCGCCGCACCGGGCTTGATCTATGGCATTCCGGTGGAAATGTTCATGGATACCGCTAGTGCGCAAGGAGCAAACACTACGTTCTTGGCCCTCGTTGCAACGTGGCGAGTTGCGTTGGCGCTGCACTTCTTTTGCCGAGGTTGCAAAAACTCGTGGCCAATCTCGGCGTCGGTTTTGCTGGTCCCAATCTGCCTGATCATCATCACGCTCGTCATCACGGGTCGCGCTGGATATGTCATCGAAGTTATGGGCGGAATGAATCGGAACGAACCTGCTCGCTCGCAAACGGATGACATTGTTGCCAGCTTATTCTGCTTCTCCGGGCCCGGGCTGGTGGTCGGCGGCCTCATCTACATCGGAGCCATCACGCACCTGCGGTTCATGCGAAAGTGGGAGAAGGGTTCTGGCAAGGGATAGCAGTTCCTTGACGCCATTCCAAAGACATCCTAAGAGAAGGCGTTCACTCCAAAACCCTCAACAAACTAAACGTGCGAGAATCGCAACCACCTCAGTTTAGTACACTAAACCCATGCAAAACGATAACCGCCACGAGTTTCTGCGCGACCGAGCCCGAGCCTGCCTGCTCGCTGGCGCGATGGGGGATGCCCTGGGCGCGGCGGTCGAGTTTGATAGTTGGAGCGAGATCCAGCGCAAGTATGGGCCGGCTGGAATCCAGCAGTACGACGTGGCCTACGGCGTGCGCGGCGCCATCACCGACGACACGCAAATGACCCTTTTCAGCGCGGAGGGATTGATCCGCGCGTGGGTGCGTCAGCAACTCAAGGGCGTTTGCTACCCGCCGGGAGTGGTGGCCTATGCCTACCAGCGGTGGCTGCTCACCCAGGGCGAAGAGCCGCATAAGTTTGCCATGGAAGCGCCGGGCTGGCTGATCGGCGAGCGCGGCCTGCACCAGCGTCGCGCGCCGGGCAACACCTGTTTGGCTGGTCTGCGCGAGTGGAAAAGCACCCGCCACGCCGCGACAAACAACAGCAAGGGGTGCGGCACCGTCATGCGCTCCGCCCCGTTCGGATTCTATCCGGCGGTCGAAGAAGTGGCCGGGAAGAGCTCCGACCTCACCCACGGCCACGTTGAGGCTCGCACCTCGGCCATCGCGCTGGCCCAAATTGTTCAGGAACTGGTGTACGAGGAAAGCACGATTTTGGCCGCGGTCGAAGCAACTCTTCGTTTGATCGATGCGGAAACGCTCACTGCCAAGGCGCTGGTGCGAGCGTGCGAATTGTCCGCCAGCGATGCGTCGGCTCTCGACGCCATCACCGAGTTGGGCGAGGGCTGGGTGGCCGAGGAAGCCTTGGCAGTCGCCGTGTTCTGCGCGCTGCGCGCTCAAGACGATCTGATCGCCGGCCTGCGCATGGCGGTCAACCATTCCGGCGATTCAGATTCGACCGGAAGTATTTGCGGCAATATTATTGGCGCCGCGTTTGGCATGGCCGTCCTCCCCGAGACTTGGCTCCGCGACCTGGAACTGCGCGACGTGATTGATCAAGTCGCGCAGGATCTAGTGGACGTCAAGTTTGGCAGCGCCGACGACTTCTGGAAGCGCTATCCGGGCGGCTAAGCCTAGCCCTTGGCCAGCGCAATATTGAGCTTGAGCACGTTCACCATCGGCTCGCCGAGCACGCCCGCAAGTGGCTGAGCGGTGTTCGCCGCGATCAGCGCCCGCACGCGGCTCTCATTCAAGCCGCGCGCCCGCGCAACCCGAGCCGCCTGCAGTTCGGCGTTTCGTACCGAAATGTGGGGGTCGAGCCCCGAAGCCGATCGAGTGACGGCGTCCACCGGAAGTTTCACATCGGCCGCCACGCCGTTCAACTTGCGATAGGACGCGGCCAACTGCTCAACGCCATCAAATCCGTCGGCGCCGGTGAGAAGCTTGGGGTTGGTGGGGCCAAGGTTGGTGCCACTAGAGGAATTCGCATCGTATCCGCTGCCCGCCGCCGAGGGCCGCGGGTGGAAGAAGCCAGCACCCGCGAAGGCTTGGCCGATTAACTCGCTGCCCACCACCTTGCCGTTCACCTCCAACATCGAGCCGTTGGCTTGTTTTGGCAAAGCCACTTGGGCGATCGCGGTGACAATAAACGGAAATAGCAATCCGGTGACAACGATAAAGAAGAAGGTGAGAACGAGAGCAGGTCGAAGGTGTTTCATGCGAGTTTCAAAAGGACGAGGGCTTTGTCAATCAGCCAAATGCAAGGGAACGGAATCACCACGCCCACCAGGCCATACAGCAGCAAGTTGCGCCGCAGGGCCTTAGCCGCGCCCATGGGCCGGTACGCCACGCCGCGAAGGGCAAGCGGAATCAGCGCGATGATGACCAGCGCGTTGAAAATCACCGCCGCCAGCACCGCCGACTTTGGGTTGGTCAAGAAGTTGAGCCGCTGCAACTCGGGGTAGGTGACGATGAACATGGCCGGGATAATCGCAAAGTACTTGGCGACATCGTTGGCGATGCTAAACGTGGTGAGCGCGCCGCGGGTCATCAGCAGTTGCTTGCCGATCTCCACCACCTCAATCAGCTTGGTGGGATTGCTGTCCAGGTCCACCATGTTGCCGGCTTCCTTTGCCGCTTGGGTCCCGGTGTTCATGGCCACGCCCACGTCGGCTTGCGCCAGGGCCGGAGCATCGTTGGTGCCGTCGCCGGTCATCGCCACCAAGCGTCCGCCCGACTGTTCTTCGCGGATGTAGGCGAGCTTTTGCTCGGGCGTGGCCTCAGCGATAAAGTCGTCCACGCCTGCTTCGGCGGCAATCGCCGCCGCGGTCAAGGGGTTGTCGCCGGTGATCATCACCGTCTTGATGCCCATCTCACGCATCTGCGCGAATCGCTGCTTCATGCCGCCTTTGACGATGTCTTTCAGTTGCACCACGCCCAAAATCTTCGCGCCGTCGGCCACGACCAATGGCGTCGAACCCTCCTTGGCGACCCGCTGCGCGGAAGCTAGAACCTCAGCCGGTACCGAGCCGCCGCGCTCCTCAACAAAGGCGCGGACCGATTCGGCCGCACCTTTGCGAACCTCGCGATCTCCCGCGTTGATCCCGCTCATGCGGGTTTGGGCGGTAAACGGAACGAACTCGGCGCCCATCGCCTCCAAGTCGTGTTCGCGGATGCCGAAGCGCTCTTTTGCCAGCACGACGATGCTACGTCCTTCGGGCGTCTCGTCGGCCAGCGACGAGAGTTGCGCGGCTTCGGCAAGCTCTTGTTCACTTACGCCAGGCGCCGGGTGAAAAGCGCTCGCTTGCCGATTGCCCAGCGTGATCGTCCCGGTTTTATCGAGCAGCAGCGTGGTCACGTCACCGGCGGCTTCCACCGCGCGGCCCGACATCGCGAGCACATTGCGCTGCATCACCCGGTCCATCCCCGCAATTCCGATTGCGCTGAGCAGCCCGCCAATCGTGGTCGGAATCAGGCAAACCAGGAGCGCGGCCAACACCGGCACGCTCGGCGTTTCGCCCTTCCCCGCCTGGTTCACCGCGTACTGAGCAAACGGCAGAAGTGTCACCGTTGTGACCAAGAACACGAGCGTGAGCCCGCTCAGCAAAATAGAAAGCGCAATCTCGTTCGGGGTTTTTTGGCGCTTCGCACCTTCGACAAGCGAAATCATGCGATCCAAAAATGAGTTGCCGGGGTCTTGGGTTACTCGCACCACAATGCGGTCGCTCAGCACGCGAGTGCCCCCGGTGACGGCGCTTCGATCTCCGCCCGACTCGCGGATCACGGGCGCCGATTCGCCGGTGATGGCGCTCTCGTCCACGCTCGCTATCCCTTCCACAATCTCGCCGTCAGCCGGGATCGCGTCACCCGTTTCGCAAACAAAGAGATCGCCCTTGGCCAAGGCCGGAGCGGGCACACTTTCTTCGCGTCCGTCGGGCAAAAGCCGACGAGCCGACATGGTGGTTCGCGCCTTGCGAAGCGAATCCGCTTGCGCCTTTCCCCGTCCCTCGGCCATCGCCTCGGCGAAGTTGGCAAACAGCACCGTGAACCAGAGCCACAATGCGAGTTGCCCGGTAAACAGCGCGTCACCTTTGCCCGAAGCGACATCGCGGAAGAAGAAGATCGTGGTCACAACGCTGCCGACCAAAACCACGAACATCACCGGATTCTTGGCGACAACGCGCGGGTCGAGTTTGCGGAAAGCATCGCCGGATGCCCGGCGAATGAGTTCAGGTTGAAAAAGAGATGTTGATTGAGCCATGTTAATGACCTCCCGTCATTTGAAGGTGTTCGACCACGGGGCCGAGAGCAAGGGCCGGGAAGAAGGTGAGGGCACCCACGATAATGACCACGCCGACGAGTAGCCACGCGAACGTGCCCGAATCGGTGGGGAAAGTCCCCGCCGAGGCCGGGCTCACTTTTTTGCGGGCCATGTGGCCGGCAATCGCCAGCACGGGCAGGATCACCAAGAACCGCCCAATGAGCATCGCGACACCGAGCATCGTGTTGTAAATCGGGGTGTTCGCGGTGATTCCGGCGATGGCCGAACCGTTGTTGCCGGTGGCCGACGTAAAGGCGTACAGCATTTCCGTAAAGCCTCGAGCGCCGGGGTTATTCAGGTTGCCCGTCATGGCCCCGTACGCGCTATCGGCTCCGCCGTAGGCCGCTCCGGGGAAGGTGTTGAGGGCCGCGATCGGACCTTCCTTAGGCAGCTCGACAACGCTCCCGACGGCGGACATCCCGAGGATGCTAAAGGCCATTGCGAGCACCGCCACCATGGCCATTTGGACCTCGAACTTGCCGATCTTTTTGCCCAAGTACTCGGGGGTTCGCCCGACCATGAGGCCCGCAATGAACACCGCCAGAATCGCGAAGATGAGCATGCCGTAAAGGCCCGCACCCACGCCGCCGAATATCACCTCCCCGCTGAGGATGTTGAACAACGGCACCATGCCGCCGATAGGGGTGTACGAACCGTGCATCGAGTTCACCGCGCCGCAACTTGCTCCGGTTGTGACGCTCGCAAACAAGGTGGAAGCGGCAATGCCAAACCGGACTTCCTTGCCTTCCATGTTGGCGGTCTCCACGCCGAACTTCGCGAAGGCGGGGTTGCCCGCTTGCTCTGCCGCGTGGCCAATGAATGCGCCCGCCAGGAACAACACCGACATCGCGGCAAAAACTGACCAGCCTTGGCGGGAGTTGCCCACCATGCGACCGAACATGGCCGTGAGACCAGCCGGGATCAGGAAGATGAGAATGAGCGTGAACATGTTGCTCAACGCGGATGGATTCTCAAACGGGTGAGCGGAATTCGCATTGAAAAACCCACCACCGTTCGTCCCAAGCTGCTTGATGATCTCTTGCGAGGCGACCGGCCCGAGCGCGATGGTTTGCTTCGCACCCTCCAGGGTCTGCACCACCCGCGATCCGTCGAATGTTTGCGGCACACCCATGGCCACATAAGCCAGCGCACCCACCAAGCAAATTGGCAGGAACACGTACAGCGTTCCGCGCATAATATCGGTCCAAAAATTGCCCAAACCGCCCGCCGACTTGCGGGCGAGACCGCGGACCAAAGCCACGGCGACCGCCAACCCCACGGCGGCCGACGCCCAGTTGTGAATGGCCAGCGAGACCATGTTGCTGAAGGTGGACAGCGCCAACTCCGGCGAATATGACTGCCAGTTTGTGTTGGTCGTAAACGAAGTCGCGGTATTAAAGGCGAGATTCGCCGGCATCTGCGCGGCACCATATCCCTGCGGATTGAGCGGCAAAACCCCCTGCAACCGCAGCAACCCGTACGAGATGAGCAGCGACACCAGCGTGAAGGCGAGCAGGCTCCCGGCGTAGGACTTCCAGTTCTGGTCCTCGTCCGGCTGAATGCCAAGCAGCCGATAGATTCCTCGTTCGACCCGAGCTAAGAATCTGATCTCACCGGAGAACACGCGGAAGAGGTAGTTGCCCATCGGCACGGTCACCGCGAGCACAATCAGGAAGTAAAGAACGATGAGAAACATCAGAACTTCTCCGGTTGCAACAGGGCGTAAACCAAGTAGGCGGTGAGGGCCAAACAGACCACGCCAAGAATGGCGAGCTCACTCATGCGAGGCTCCATGGCGGAGGCGCTCAAGGCCGTTGACGAGGGCGACCAGCAGCGCAATGCTGCCAACGATGAGAAGTACAAATAGTGAGTCCTGCATAACATTTCTCACGTTGAGTGTTCCCGCGAACGGCGTCAATGCCGTGTCAACGGACCGGGTCAACCGACCTCAAGATTTTATCAAGACTATTCCGCGCGCAATCGGTAACCCACGCCGGTTTCGGTGATCAGCAGCGTGGGCAGCGTGGGGTCATCCTCAATCTTCCCCCGCAACTGCTGAGCGTAAACCCGCAAGTAGTGCAGCTCATCCGCGTATTCCGGCCCCCATACTTCGCGCAGGATTTGACCGTGCGTCAAGACCTTTCCCAAGTGGCGAGCAAGCAAGGCGAGAAGCCGAAACTCAGTGGGCGTCAGACGCACTTCGACCCCTGCTTTCGTCACGACATGGGCTTCCAGGTCAACCCGGATGTTGTTGAATTCGATCACCGCTTGCGAGGCCTCGCCCGGCGAGTTTCGAAGCGCCACCCGAATGCGGGCAAACAGTTCGGGCAAGCCAAACGGCTTGGTGAGATAGTCGTTCGCTCCGGCGTCCAGCGCTTCCACCTTGTTCATCTCGTCGCCGCGGGCGGACAAAATGATGATCGGCACCGCCGACCATTCTCGAATGCGACGCGTGACCTCGAGCCCATCAAAATCGGGCAGTCCCAGGTCCAGGAGCACCACGTCGGGGTGTTCGGTCGCGGCGAGTCGCACGCCGGTTGCCCCGTTCTCGGCTTCCACGACTTCAAACAAAAGGGGATCGACTCCAGCTCGCAGAAACTTGCGAATCGGCGCCTCGTCGTCAATCACCAACAGCTTGGTCGGCTTAGCCAACGGGCGCCTCCGGCTGCGAGTCGGGCAGGGGCAACGCAATCTGGAACTCAGCGCCCGAGCCGGGCACATTGCGCGCCGAGGCGCGGCCACCGTGCAGATCGACGATCGCCTGGACGATCGCCAACCCCAACCCTTCGCGGCCTAGACGGAAGACTTGGCTCGGGTCGCCAGGTAGCCCGGGTCCGGAATCGGACACAGTGAACACGAGATCCTTGGTACGCCGAGTGACCGCGATTCGCACCGCGGCGGTCGCTCCGGAGTAACGAGCGGCGTTCTCCAACAGATTCACGAGTGCTTTTTCGACGAGCAAGCCATCCACCCAAAGCAGTTCGAGCATCGGCTGAAGGTCAACGTCCACCCTTCGCGACCCCAGACTCGGCGCAATCTGGCGAAGAGCAGAAGCCACCAAGTCGCCGGGCGCATGCCACTCCCGGTTGAGCTTTACCTCCTCGCCCTGCAGGCGGGTCATATCGAGCAAGTTTTGAATCTGCTGATTGAGGCGCACCGACTCCTCAACAATCGTGCCCGCCAATTCGTGCGAGTTTGGGCTGCCCGCCAAAATGCTGCTCGCCGCACCCGTAATGCTGGTGAGCGGGGTTCGCAAATCGTGCGAAATGGAACTCAGCAGCGCGCTGCGAATGCGCTCGGATTCCGCCTGGACCCGCGCGTCGTTACTCGCTTTGGCCAGCACCGCCCGCTCTAGCGCGAGGCCCAACGCGTTCGCAAACGTTTCCAGAAGTTGCCGCTGCGCGAGCTTCGGTAGCTCACGTTCGGGCCGAAACGCGAGCACCCCGATGGTTGCTTCGGCCGTCGCGAGCGGCAGGTAGAGCGCCGACGCACCCGGCAACGTATCGGTGTCGCGTCCCGCCTGAACCCCGTGTTCGGCGACCCATGTCGCCACCGCGACTTCGTTGGACTCGGATTCGAAGCCCGTCTCCGACCGCTCGATAAGGCTGAGGCTTGCGCCCTCGGACAAAAACACGGCGACATCGCCCTGAAACACGCCGCGAATCTCCTTGGCCGCCGCCGCCGCAAGTTCCCGTTTTCCGCGCTGGGCCGTGAGCTGGCGACTCAGAGTGTAAAGGCTCTGCGTGCGCCTTTCGCGCTCGGCGGTGGCCTGCAATTGCCCTCGCAATTGGTGAGTGAGGGAGCTGATGACCAGCGCCACAATCAGCATGACGACGAACAGCAGAAGGTACCGGGCGTCGTGGACGGCGAACGTGTAACGAGGTTCGACAAAGAAGAAGTTGAAGCACAGAACGCTGAGCAGGGCGCCGGCCATGGATTCGATCCGCGAGACGCGGGTCGCTCCTAACGCAACCCCCAACAAGTAGATCATCGCCACATTCGCCAGACCAAACCCCTGGATCAGCAGCAACCCGACGCCGGTTGAAAGCGCGGCTGCGGCAACGACGATCGAGACGCCTGTGGGTGTAACCGCGGAATCACTGCGACGGGGTGCGCGCCGGGCGACTTGCGGTTCGCGATCCGCCGTGATCACATGGACATCAATGTCACCGCTCGCGCGCACCAACTCGTCCACGACCGAGCCAAACAAAATCTCTCGCCAGCGGGGCCGAATCGGCTTGCCGACGATGATCAGCGTCGCGTTGCGGCGCTGCGCGAACGCCATGACCTCGGCCACAATGTCGTGCCCGCTAAGCGTAGCCACCTCCAAACCAAGTTGCGACGCGAGTTCAAACGCTCCCTGCACAGCCTCGTGCTCCTCGTCGGTGCGACCCACTTGGCGGTCGCTCTCGACATACACCGCGATGAGTTCGGCATGCGACGAACTGCCAAGGCGGGCTGCCGCTCTCAACACGCGCGAGGCCATGCGATTCGGCGCGATGCAAACGACGATTCGCTCGCGAGTTGCCCAGGGGCCGGTCGCTCCCTCTTTGGTTTTGAGGCGCTGCACTTCGGCGTCGATTGTGTCCGCGGCTTTGCGCAACGCAAGCTCCCGCAAGGCAGTGAGGTTCGACGTCTTGAAGAAGCCTTCCAGCGCGTGGTCCACCCTTTCGGGCAGATAGACCTTGCCTTCCTGGAGTCGCTTTCGCAGTTCCGCGGGCGGAAGGTCAATCACCGTGATTTCATCCGCTCGGTCCAGAAATGAGTCCGGCACGGTCTCGGATACACGAACGCCAGTGACCTGGGCCACCACGTCGTTGAGGCTCTCTAAGTGCTGAATATTAAGCGCCGTGAAGACATCGATGCCGGCATCCAACACATCCTGCACATCCTGCCAACGCTTGGCGTGGCGCGAGCCGGGCGCATTGGTGTGAGCGAGTTCGTCGATCAAAACCAGGGCTGGCCGACGCGCAATGACAGCCTCCACATCGACCTCGGATAAGACGGCACCGCGGTGCTCAAGTTCCAGCAGAGGCACTTGCTCCAACCCCTCGACCAGGGCCTGAGTTTCTGCTCGTCGATGCGATTCGACGTAGCCGAGCACCACATCCACGCCGTTCCGCCGCAAATCCTGCGCTTCGGTCAGCATGGCGTAGGTCTTGCCGACGCCTGCCGAAGCGCCAAGGAAGATCTTTAGGCGACCGCGCGCCGAAGTTTCGCGTTCGACCGCTTGAAGCAGATCATCCGGGTTGGGTCGCTGAGGAAACACCGTTGCCGCAGTCTACCGGCCCGGGCTAGCGCGGCCAACGGCGGATCTCGCCAAGCAAAAAGTCCACGTCGCTAAACGGGTCGCCGCCGGAGCGCTTCCAGCGCACGCGGCCCTGCGCGTCAATCAGCGTCGTCGAGTGCAGTTCGATATCCTCAAAGTCGTCGTAACTCGCGAATCGCCGCGCGTTGACGTGGTTCGTGTCCGACAACAACTTCGCGTTGAACGGAGAAAGCTTCACGGAATCTTTGTTCGCTTCCGGCGACGTCGCGCTCACCGCCAACACCACCGTGTTGAGGTCCTGGAAATCCTTGTTTCGCTTGTCAATCGCGCCGAGCTGCTCGACGCAGTGGATGCACTGATCCGAAAGATAGAAGACCAGCAGCACGTTTTTGCCCCGAAAGTCGGTGAGGCGAACGCGCTTGCCGTTCATGTCCAGGCAGTCGAGCTCCGGCGCGTCGAATGGTTGCCAGTTGCTGGGCCCCCACTTCGCAAGGTCGGCGGGCCGATAGACTCGCTCCGGACGGAAGGTCTCCGCCCGCGGCTTCGCATTCAGGTTCAACGCGAGGACCTCGTTCATGAGCTTGAGGTTCGGGTCGGCCCCACTCCATACCGCCATAAATCGCTCGGCAAAAGGCATCGCCATGGCGGGCTTGCCCTGCGCCACATAGGCCTTGGCTAGCCCGGCCAAACTCCATGCATCGTTTGGCACTTGGGAGAGAGATTCGGTGTAGGCGGAAATCGCCTTTGCGGGGTCCTTCGCCGCCAGGTAGGCATCGCCAACAAGTCGCATCGTCGGCCACGCTTCAAATGGCGGGTCGTTGGGGTATTCACCCTTGGCTCGCTGCTTGCGTTCGTTGGTCGCCGCCTTCAGCAAAATCCCCAGCCCCTCCTCGTGTTTGCCTTCGGCGAGCAGAAGCTTTGCTTCCAAAATATCGAAGATTGCGGGCGCGGGGAAAAGCCCCATGCCAGGGGGAGCCTTCACCGACTTCTGCAATTCGCGCCCTTTGGCCGGCTGGCCCGTTTCCGCGTAGGCAACCGCTCGGACCATCGCCACCATTTCGGCCACGTCCTTGTCCTCGGGGGTCGGCAACGACTTCTCGTCAAGGATCCGATCCCACATTTCGAACTTCGTGTACGCTCGTGCGAGCGCCATAAGCCCTTGATAAACTGCTTCCTTATACGCGGGATCGCGGGGCGAATTCAGAATATCCAGACTGCCTTGAATGCTCGCCTGGGCATGACCCAATTGCTCCTGAATGTAGCAAAGGTAATCGCGATTGTGGGCGTAGTTCCAGTTTTCAAAGGGGAGCGCGAGGCGCTCGTTCATGTGGCGCAATTCCACCCGGGTCGCGCTATCCATGGCAATCGCCGCCTCGTGCCACATACCGATCCCCGAATAGATGTGCCCGGGCATGTGCAAGGCATGGCCCACGCCCGGTGCCGCCTTGCCATAGAGTTCGCAGCTGGCCAGGGCTACGCCGCCATCTTGACCATCCCAGTTGTGAATCCGCGCGTGGTGCGCACCGGGATGCATGGGGTTTACCTTAAGCACCTGCTGAATGAGAAACTCGTTGGCCAACGTGCTCCCCTGCCCGATGTTGTAGAACGCCAACTGAGTTTTAGCTTCCAGGTCGTCGGGGTAGAGAATGCACAGCTTTTGCAACTGCCGCACCATCTCTTTTCTGGCCTCTTCGTCCTTCAGGGCAAAGGCGGCGTCCCACGCTTCGATGTAAAGGCTTTCTCGGTTGCTGACCGTACTCTTGCGCTTGACTGCCTCCTTCAAGAAGTCATAAAATCGCTTGTTTCCTTCGCCGGGCGAGGAACCAATGGTGAACCAGTTCAGGCCGCAACGCGCCAACCCAAAGTACACCATCGCGTTTTCGCGGTCGAGCTTTAGGCACCAGCGAAATGTACGCTCGGCCTCCTCAAACCAAAAGCTGTGGAGCAGTTCGTTGCCCTGGTTGTACCAAGACTGCATCTCCTTGACTTTGGTCGAGATCGGAAATGGCGCCGACCCCAGCCCTTTGAACTTCCACGGCTTACTCCGCAAGCCAGAGTCGAACGCGGATCCTAAGTGCGAGTGCCCGACTTCGGGCTTATCCTGGGCGGCGGCGACCCACGACGAAACAACCACCAGCGCAACGGCGAGCTGACGACCAAACATAGAGGCACGTTACCCGGTCTAATCGCCAACCGCGTCGAAATTCGCGGCGAGGATTGAATAATCCGCAATATCGATAATTCCGTCGCCGTTCAGGTCCACTCGCGCTTCCGGCCCAACTTCGGTCCATGGATCAAGTGTAACAGTCAAGGGCCCTACCGCACACGTTTTGCACAATTTTTCCCGACTATCTCGCCATTACCTCGGCCATCCACGCCTTCAGCATGGTCGTGAACTCAAGCGTAAACGTGCCCTTGCTAAAGTTCTGCATGCTCTCCTTCTCGGTCGCGAAGCGATGGAACAAGTGGTCCGAACTCGGCACCATCACAAACTTGCCCGAGCCTGGCTTGGCCCGGTTGGCGATATCGGCGATCAGCTTGTGGTCGGCGTCATAAGTGACAAAGTCGGAAACCCCGCGCGCGGCCAACACATGCGAGCCGCACTTCGCCCAGAACTTGGCGAAGTTCGTGTCGTTGAGTTGACGCCAAAACGGGAGCGCCTTGCCATTGAACAAACCGCCCGGGAAGTACGCGTCCACCAGCGGCGCGAGCTCCGGATGCAGCTTCTTGATCTCGGCAAGCTCCTTCTTTTCGAGAATGGCCAGCGCCATGATGTGCGACACCTGCCGCACGCTGTCGTCGGCGTTTTCAAACGAATCGCCCGCGACCAACCCCTGATAGCGGATCACGTCGATGAGATACTCAAACCACGTGCGACCGGCGGTGCCGTAGGTGGCAATGCCTTTCACCGGAAACTCGCACGCCATCATCGGCCCAAACGAGCCACCCATGCTGTGCCCGAAAATGAATAGGTTGCCCTTGTCAATGCCCGGATTGGCGACCAGTTGCTTCATCGCCTGGCGGTAGATGTCGGCCTCGGTCATAAAGTCCAGCGTCTCGTAAGGCCCGCCTTCGCTATCGCCGACACCGGGCTTCTCCACGCGCATCGTCACATAATTCGAGTTCGCGATCTCGTGAAGTAGCGGGCCGTCAATGGTCGCGACATCGCCCTTCGAGGTGGCGAGATTGAAGTCATAAGAAAGCGGTGAAAGTCCCTGGATGAACATGAACGCCGGATGCTTGCCCGGCTTCTTCGGCGTCGTGATGATGGTGCGCATCCGCCCGGCCGCGGTGTTGACCGAGCTGTAGGAGACGGTGTAGTTGTCGCCGCCCGGGTCGCGTGGCCGTTCCACCAGCTTCGCCGTCAGTTCCACCTTCTTACCGTCGCGGATCACGCTAAACCTGGTCTTTCCGCCGCTCGGAAGCGTACGAACCCACGCCGAAAGCCCTTGCGCCTTGGCCGTGCGGCCGTTGATGCTGATCACGATGTCGCCTTCGCGCACGCCCGCCAGTTCACCGGTCCCCCCGGGCACGGGCTTCGCCGCCAGCAAGCCTTCGCCCTCGCCCAGTTTGTGCTCCTTCGCGATCTCGGGGGCCAAGGGCGTGAACCCCAATCCCAGCGATCCGCGCCGAGGCAAGTCGGGCTGTACAATGAGGTGAGCGATGAGAGCGGAGGCAGCAATGACCATGGTAGATATTACATTTTGTAATAATCAGAGAGTTCCAGGATTTTGACCATGGCTGCCAGAAAGTTTTCGACGATCGAAATGACCGTGCTCGGCATGACGTATCTGCGCGGACCCAGCACCACCTACGCGGTGATGATGGAACTCTCCTCCTCGGCGAGCACCTATCACAAATCGCGGGCCGGAACCGCGTATTCGGTCGCGAAACGCTTGCTGAAACTCGGCCTCATCGAGTCGCTCGAAGATGGCCGGGTTCAGATCACGCCCGAAGGCCAGCGAGTCTTGGCCGATTGGGTTGGCCCCGACGTGCCGATGATGGATGTCGCCCACTCCGCCGATCTGCTGCGCCTGCGGTTCTTTTTTCTGGAGGCACTTTCGCCCGCCGATCGGCTCGCCTTCATCGATGTATCGATCCGCAAGCTCCAGGAGTTTGAACGGCGCTGCGAGGGTTTGATCCCGCAAAACGAGGACATCGGCGACTACTTTGGGGCGCTCGCCACGGTGTCGTCGGTGCTGGAAACCCGGGCCCGCATCGCCTGGCTGCGGATTGTCCGCGAGTGGGTTGTTCAACCCATAAACGCCGAACCCGGTTGGGCGGAGCGCATCCTCGACACGCTCCGCCCACAGCCTTAGACGAAGTCCGGTTCGGTCGGCCGCTCGTGGCGTCCGAACACCCAAAACATCGCCGGCATCACGACCTGATCCAGGAACGTGCTGAACAGCAAGCCGCCCAAAATCACGACCGCGATTGGCTGCAGCAACTCCTTGCCGGGCTGACCAAAACTAATGGCCAGCGGCAGCAACCCGAGCGCGGCGGCGAGCGCGGTCATGAGCACCGGCGCAAGCCGCTCCTGGGTGCCCCGGACAATCATGGCCTCGCTGAACTCCTCGCCTTCCTCGCGCATCAGGTGCATATAGTGCGCCAGCATCATGATGCCGTTGCGCGTGACGATGCCGAACAAGGTGATGAACCCGACCATGGACGCCACCGAGAGGATTCCGCCGGTGAGAAGCAGCGCGACCACCCCACCGACCATCGCCATGGGCAGGTTGACCATCACCTGGAGCGCAAGCCGCCACGATTTCAGCGCCAGTTGCAGTAGCAAGAACACCCCGATGACGGTGAATCCGCCGAGCAGAAGGATCCGGGCCATCGCGCTCTGCTGCGATTGGAACTGCCCGCCGAACTCGACGTAGTAACCGCGCGGCCACGCCTTTTGCTTGGTCCCGAGGTTCGATTGGAGTTCTCGCACGACGCCGTCGAGGTCGCGCCCCTCCACATTCGCCTGCACCACAATTCGTCGCGAGGCGTTCTCACGATTGATCGTGTTGGGGCCAGTTTCGCGACGCACCGTCGCCACTTGCGAAAGCGGAATTGCCACGCCGGCGGGTGTGTTGATGAGCATGGACTGCATAGCCGCGAGGTCGCGCCGAGCCTCAGGCGCAAACCACACGGCGAGATCAAAGGTCAGCTGACCCTGCAACACCTGCGAAACCACGTGCCCGCCGATCGCCACTTCGAGCGTCTCCGCCAAGTGCTCCGGCGTGACGCCGTAGCGACCCGCCGCCGCGCGATCAATGCTGATGCTGTACTGCGGCACCTCCACTTGCGGCTCAATCTGCAGATCCACCACGCCCGGAATCGTGCGCATCGTGGCTTCAACGTCCTTGGCCAAGCGGCGCAATTCATCGAGATCCGGCCCGAAGACTTTGACCGCCAAGGCTGCCCTCACGCCCGAGGAAAGGTGGTCGAGTCGGTGACTAATCGGTTGACCAAATGCCATATACACGCCGGGAATCTCGCCCAGCTTTTCGCGGAGTTCCTTCGCCGCCGCGTCCTTTCCTCGTTTGGAGTTTCGGAGCCCGATATCCAGCTCGGAGTGGTTCACACCTTCCGCGTGTTCGTCGAGTTCTGCCCGCCCTGTGCGGCGTCCAACGTGCGTCACCTCCGGCACCGTGAGGGCCGCTTTCTCAATGATCGTCGCAATCCGGTTGCTCTCGCCGAGACTCGTGCCGGGCGGTAACGTAGCGGCGATCGCGAGCGAACCCTCGTTGAACTTGGGCAAGAATTCCCGCCCCAGCAGCGGCAGGCAGGCGAGCGCGCCAATCGAGATCACCGCCGTCGCGCCCATCACTGTCCAAGGATGTCGGATCGACCAACGAACCAACGGGGCGTTGAGCTTTTTGAGCCACGCGACCAGCTTGGGTTCGTGCTCCTCGGCGGCCGGACGCGAATGCCGCAGTAGCAACGCACAAAGTGCCGGCGTGAGGGTCAGCGAGACCAACAGCGAGGCCATCATCGAGAAGATAAAGGCGAGTCCGAGCGGCAAGAACACGCGCCCTTCCATGCCTTCTAGCGAGAGCAGCGGCACGAACACGAGCACGATGATCAGCGTCGCAAAGACGATGCTGTTTCGCACCTCGGCGCTGGCATGATAAATCACGCGCAGCGGCGACTGCGGCTCCGCCGAGAGAGCGTTCAACCGCAAGCGGCGCACCACGTTCTCCACGTCCACGATGCTGTCATCCACGACCAAGCCGATGGCGATGGCGAGCCCGCCCAGCGTCATCGTGTTGACGCTGATGCCGAACCGGTCGAGCAGCAACATGGTGACGATGAACGAGACCGGGATGCTCACGAGCGAGATGAGCGTGGCACGGACGTTCAGCAAGAACCCGAGCACGATCACCAGCACGATGAGTCCAGCCTCAACCAGCGCCCGAACCACGTTGCGGATCGCGGTGTTAATGAACGTCTCCTGCCGGAACAGGTTCTTGTTCAGCTCGATGTCGTCGGGCAAGGTGGCGCCCACCTCGGCTAGCGCGCGATCCAGGTTCTTGGTCAGCGCAAGCGTGTTGGCGTCGGGCTGCTTCTGCACCGAAAGGATCACCGCGGCCCGCCCATCTACGCTGGCGTCGCCGCGAGGCTGCCCCTTGGCAAACTGCAAATCGGCGACTTGGCCGATCGTAACCGGCACGCCATCCACCGACTTGATCGGCGTCTGCGCGATGTCGTCCAGATCGCGCACTCGACCCAAAATCCGAACCACCGACTCTTGATGAGCCTCCTGAACGAAGCCGGCCCCGGCGTTGACATTGCTGTTTTTCGCTGCCTCAACCAGTTCGTCCACGGTCACATCGGCGCTCTTAAGACGCTCGGGCGTGGTGAGGATTTGATACTGCTTTGTTCCGCCGCCGATCGGCACCACCTGCGAAACTCCGGGCACCGCGAGCAGCCGCGGACGCACCACAAAGTCGGCTTGCGCGCGTAGGTCGAGCGGTGTGGTTTTGCCCGATTTGCTCGAGAGCGAGACCAGCATGATCTCGCCCATGATCGAGCTGATTGGAGCCAGCGACGCCACCGATCCTTGCGGCAACCGCGCCTGCGCGAGTTGCAGCTTTTCGCTAACAATCTGCCGCGCCCGGAAGATGTCCATCCCCCAATCGAACTCGACAAACACGATGCTGAACCCGGCGCTGCTCGCCGAGCGGACCCGCTGTACGCCGGTCGCGCCGTTCATCATGGTTTCGATGGGGAACGAAACGAGCGCCTCGGTTTCCTCCGGCGCCATGCCGTGCGCCTCGGTCATCACGGTGACCACCGGCCGGTTAAGGTCGGGCAACACGTCCACGTCCATGCGCATGACCGTGGCGACCCCGCCAAGGCACACCATGATGGCGAGTACCACCACCAGAACCCGCTGGCGCAGGCTCAATTCAATCAGTCGGTTCAACATTTACCGACTCCCGGCAATCGCCGCCAACTGGTAAGACCCGTCGGTGACCACAACGCTCGCGGGCGGTAGCTCCGTCCGCAAAATCGTCTTGTCGCCGAGGGTGCTCTGCACCTGCACGATGTGTTTGCGGAACACGCCTTCACCCTGCTTGAGAAAGACCATGGACATGCCCTTAACGATCTGAACGGCGCTCGTGGGAACCGTCACTTGGCGGCCCGATTCGATGCCGATTTGGGCTCGCACGAACATGTTTTGCTTCAGCCGCTCGCCGGGATTGTTGATCGCCACGCGTACCTTGGTGGTGCGAGTTTTCTCCTCGACCTCGTTGTGGACAAACGCGATCTCGCCGGGGAAAGTCAGCCCTGGCAGCGCATCGGCCACGACGTCCACATGCTGACCGATCTGCACCCGGCGAATGTCTTTTTCGTAGATGTCGCAGATCACCCAAACCACGCTCGCATTGAGCAGCTCAAAGAGTTGCTGCCCGCTCGCGATGGTCTCGCCGAGGCTGACCGACCGCGATTCCACTTCGCCCGAAATGGGCGCCGTGATGCTAATGCGATGGCCGCCGCCGGGTCGCCCGCCAAGCAGGCGAACCTGATCGCCGCTAATCCGCAGCGCGGTTGCCGCGCGAGCCTGATCGGCGATGGCCCGAGTCAGGTCACTGCGCCGACTCGTGAGTTCGGCCCGAGCTTGGCTCAGGTCCGCCGCGGCTTGTTCAACTTCCTTCGCGTCGCGCAAGCCTTGCTTGGCGATCCCTTGTTCGCGGGCGAGCGCCGCCTTCGCCACGGCATCCTGGCGATGGGCATTTCCGAGCGCGGTATTGGCCAACGCGACTTCGGCGCGCGCGGCATCAAGTTCGCGCTGAGCCACAACACCGCTCGCCACGCCACGCGCCAACCGCCCCACCGTCGCCTCAGTGGCCATCAATCGAGTCCGCGCCGAACTGAGTTCTGCGGCGACCCGAGATGCTTCGGCTTTGGCTGCTTCAAGCGTCGGCGAACTAAATTCTCCCGCCTTTGCAAACTGTCGTTGCCGAGCGAGGGTTCGCTCCGCGGTCGCTACGCGACTCTCGGCCGCGGCAATCGCCGAGCGAGCGCTTTGCACGGCGGCCGCCACTTGCCGCTGGTCGGCAATTGCCGCACTCATGGAGGCTTGCGCATCGGCCAATTCGGTGCTTTCAAGCACCGCCAGAACCTGGCCCTTTCGCACCTCGGTGCCCGGCAACGCGCTAAGCGTCAGCACACGACCGCCGGTTCGCGAGTTTACAATCACCCGCCCGTTCGGGTTGGCCTGCACTCGCCCGGTGGCGTACATGCCGCCCGCGGCAGGCGACACCTGCACCTGGGCAGTTTTCAGTCCGGTGAGCCGGACTTCCTGCTCGGAAAGTTGCACGACGTCGGGGTCGGGGACAGTTTCTTCGTTCTCTATCGTGAGGGTGAACTTCACGCCCTCAACAGTTTTCGTTTGGGATTCCGAACCCGCTTGGCCCACGTAAGCAGGCAGTTTCGGCCCGACCGAACCCTTGCTGGCCATCGGAATGATGTGCCGACCATCGGGTCCGTGCGCATGCGCCGCCTCGGATTCCTGCGCGCGTGGCCCAGTGACCAGCACGCCGCTGAGCAAAAGCATGGCCACCATCGGGCCGCGTCCGCTCCGTTTACCCATGCGGAAAGCGATCACTAGAGCCGCGCCAACGCCGAGAATTCCGCCGACAATGGCCAGATAGTTCGGCCCGTGAGCATGCTCGTCTTCGGCGGCAGCGGCTTGTTCCGCCGCAACAATAATCGGAAACTCGACCGTCGTCTTACGGCCATCGGGGAATGTAATGCCCTCCGAAATCACGTACTCGCCGGGCGCGCGATAAGTCATGTGCGAGCCGTAAACCTCGTTCTCCGCCTCATAGGCGTTCGCCTCGGTGTGCACGATTTCGCTCGGCTTGTCCTTGCGCCAAATCTTGCTCTCCACGGTGCAGCCGAGCATGGACTTGCCGTCCGCGCCCTCAATCCGAAGGTCGTGGTGACTCAGCAGTTGCGATTCCGGATTCGAGGTGGTCTGGGTGGGCGGAAGGTGCCGACCGTCCGGCCCATGCGCGTGATCTTCCTCGCCCGCTCGAGCCATGGTCGCCGCAAGAAGCAGCGATGTCAACAGTAAGGTTCGTTTCATCGCGTCACCTCCGTGCCCGGGACTTGCCCCAAGGCGGTCATGAGTTTGAGTTGGGCCAACTGGAATCGGAGCGTCGCCGCCGAGGCTTCGGTTGCGGTTTCGGCGAGCGTGTTCTGCGCCTCAAGGAGTTCCAGAAGGGTCACGAATCCCTGCGTGTAGCCGTCTTGCATGGCTCGCACCAGTTCGGCGGCTCGGGGCACAACCCCGCTCGCGTATCGCTCCCGTACGGCTTGGGCGGCGGCCAGTTCGGCTTGCGCCCGCGCCACCTCCAAGGCAATGCGGCGGTCGATTTCGACAAGCTCGGCCCGGGCGGCGCGGGTGGCCGCCTCCTTGGATTGCACCTGCTTGCGGTTGGTGCGACGGTCAAACGGCTGCATCGTCAACCGCGCTTGCAGGCCAATGTTCTCGCTACGAAAAGGTCGTCGATCCAGACTCCACGTGTCGGCGGCGATACCGACGAAAAGCTTGGGCGCCGACTCCCGTCGGGCGACCTGCTCGTCGGCTAGCGCAACCCCGACGTGAGCCATGGCGATCGCCGACTCGGGCCGATTGGGCTTGCCGTCAACCGTGTTGTCGAAGGTCAGTTCGTCTTCCAGGCTATCGGTGATCGAGGAGTCGAACCAAAATCCCAGCGCGAGTTTCTGATCGGCGACCTGCGCCTGCGCGATGGCAAGGGTCTGCTCGGCGCGGATCACCTGAAGCTCGGCGCGACTGGTTTGAATCGCTGGGACTTCGCCGATCTCCTGCCGCTTTTTCACGGCGTCGCGCGTGGTCCGTGCGAGGTTCAGCGCAGTCTGAGCCAGGGCCGCCTCGCGGCGAGCCGCGGCGTGTCGCATCAACTGCTCGACCACCTGCGCGCCGACCTCAAGCTCCGTTTTGCGGACCTCGGCCTGGGCCAGCGACACGGACGTCAAGGCCATCTGGGCAAGCGCGCGACGCTGGCCCGAGACATCGAAGCTTTGCCCCAACGCGAAGCCAGAGTTGGTGAACCCCACCCCCGGGGCGATCTCGAGTTCGGGGTTGAGCGGGGATCGCAGCGATCCGGCCGCCAGTTCGGCCTCCCGCACCAAGTGGCGTTGAGCCGCGATGCGCTGGCTCTTGCTGAGCGCGACTTGCACCAGGTCACCCAAGTCTTGGCCGAATGCCAAGGCATGGAAAGACCCTGTTAAAATTACGAGGGAAAATATTCGAGTTGCTTTCATTGAAGGGATTGGTCATCGGGGCCGAACATGCCGAAAACGGCGACGTCGGCCGGCCAAAACACCTTCGTCGCGCTAGCTAAGAACTAGCGCGGGCGGGCCACGATTGGGCCGATGCTCCCCTTCTCCACTGGCCACCTGAGCGACCGGATCGATGAAGGGCTCGCGAATTGTGTGGCTCGGAAACGCGATGCCCAACGCCACGACGGGGTTGCAAGTGAAGGGCTCAACCACCAGGTTGCGCGACCGAGTTTGGGCCGCGACGCGATCTTCGTGCCCAGAAATCTCCTCGTGGCAGCCATGGTCTCCACACTCAATATTGGCCTGATGAGGACCGTGAACCTGCGTGAAGCAAAGCTCGGCGCTCACCGCGCCCGCCGACCCGTGATGATGGTGCGGCAAGAGGTCGTGGACGAGACCCACGAGCAGGCACCAAAGCATTAGCCAGGGCGCAACCTTCCTCATGCTGCGAGTATAACCCAAGTCTGGGGGTTGACAATTTTGCATATTATGCACATAATATGCACATGTCACAGACAAAGGACGCACGGCTGCAGCTCATCCGCTCCCTGCTCACGGCGCAGGAGGTGCGCTCGCAAGAGGACCTGCAGACCAGCCTGACCCAGGCGGGCTACGCGGTCACGCAAAGCAGCGTCAGCCGGGACCTGGCCGACCTGGGCGTACAAAAGCAACGTGGCCGCTACATGCTGCCGACGCCGCCGCAGAGCCAGGAACTGGGTCTGGTGTCGCTCAAACCCGCCGGGCCGAACCTGCTCGTACTGCGCACGGCGATCGGCGCGGCGCAGTTAGTCGCGGTGAGACTGGACAACTTAGGTCGCTCGGAGATCGTTGGCACCGTCGCGGGCGACGACACAATCTTTGTGGCCACCGCCACCGCCGCCGACCAAGCCTCGCTGATGAGCGCGCTGGGAGCGACGGCATGAAGCTCGCGCTTGCTTTCTCGGGCGGGCTCGACACCTGTTGGTGCATCCCGGTTCTGCGCCAAGCCGGGTACGAAATCACGACCGTAACCGTTGACGTTGGCGGATTCTCGCCGGACGAACTCGGCCAGATCGCCGAACGCAGCGCGAAGCTCGGCGCGGCGGAGCACATCGTCGTGCCCGCAACCGAATTGTTCTATCGTGAGGTCGTTCGCTGGCTCATCGCCGGCAACGTCTTGCGCGGCGGACTCTATCCGCTGTGCGTGGGAGCCGAGCGCGCGCTGCAGGCTCGCGAAACCGCGAAAGTCGCCGCCCAAATCGGAGCCGGTGCGGTTGCCCACGGGTGCACCGCCGCCGGAAACGACCAAGTCCGATTCGAAGTCGCCCTGCGCACGGTGGCGCCGGGCGTCGAAATCGTGGCTCCAGTTCGCGACCAAGCGCCACGACGCGACGAGCAACTCGCTTTGCTGGCCAGCGAGGGGCTCGACTTCCCCGGCCAGAAGGCGACTTACAGCATCAATTCGGGGCTGTGGGGTGTGACGATTGGCGGGGCGGAAACCACCGGCACCGAGCTCAGCATCCCCAACGAGGCTTGGCAGCGCACCCAAGGCGCGTTCGAACAAGCCCTGCGACCGAGTACTCACACGCTGGAGTTTCGCCAAGGCGAACCGGTCGCGCTCGACGGCGTAACCGGCTCGCCGGTGCAGATTATTCTGGCCGTTGACCAGTTGGCCGCGGCTTATGGCCTGGGCCGCGGCATCCATCTTGGCGAAACCATCCTGGGTATCAAGGGCCGTGTCGCCTTCGAAGCCCCGGCGGCGAGCGTCATCCTGCCGGCCCACCGCGAGCTCGAAAAGCTGACCCTCACGAAGCGCCAGATCGCGCTCAAGGACACCGTGGCGGCGAGCTACGGCGAGTGGGTCCACGAGGGCCTTTTCACCGAACCCGCGGCCCGCGAAATCGAGGCGCTTTTCCTGAGTTCGCAGCAGCGCGTGACCGGTGAGGTCAAATTCGAACTTCGCCCCGGCAACATGTTCGTCACCGGAGTTTCTTCGCCGCACTCCTTGCACGCCGCCTCGCGCGCCGTGTACGGCGAGGCCATGGGCGAATGGACCGCCGATGACGCCAAGGGCTTTAGCCGCCTCTATGGCCTAGCCGGAATCCTCCATGGCCGCGCCGGAGGCGATTCGTGAGACCGGTCACGCTCGACAAAATCGCCAGCGTCACGCTGAACTGTAACCTGCGACGCGAGGCTCGGCTGGACGATCAGTACCCTTGCCGCGAGGGTGATGTCATTGCCGTCCGCGTGCTCACGAGCAAGTCGCAGTACAACTCGCTCGAACTCATTTCGGGCCGCATGTCCACGATCAAGCCGGGCGATATCATCGCCGGGGCGCTTGGCCACCGAAACGCGGTTCAGGGCTATGCCGGTGTCATCCCAACGTCGCTCAAGACCGGCGACCAGATTAACCTACTAAACCTTGGCGGCGTGCTCGGCACCTGCACGAGCTATTCGCCGATGGTCGGCCAGCCGCACGTGTGCGAGGTCATCGGGAACGTCATGGCGTTCCCTGACCTCAACAGCCGACGTGGGGTTCCGGCCAACATCGCCGCCGACCTGAGCCTTCCATCAACGCAACTGCGCGACTTGCCACCGATCATCGCGGTGGTCGGCACGAGCATGAACTCGGGCAAGACCGAAGCGTGCCTCACGGTGATTCAGCAACTGACGCACCGCGGACTCAAGGTGAGCGCAGCCAAAACCACCGGCGTGAGTCTGCGCCGCGACATCCTCGGCATGCAGGACGCGGGCGCGAGCGAGGTGGTCATTTTCACCGACCTGGGCGTTGTCACGACCCAGGCCAGCAACGCGCCAACGCTCACCAAGCAGATGATTCACCGCCTCGCCCAGGCTCGGCCGGACGTGATTGTGCTTGAACTCGGCGACGGGCTGATCGGCGACTATGGCGTCGGCGCGATTCTGGACGACCCCGAGATCGCGCCGCACCTGCGCTGCGTCATTCTCGCCGCCGCCGACCCCGTCGGCGCGCTCGGCGGCGCCAACCTCGTGCGCGATCGGCACCAGCTTCCGCTCGCGCTCATCACCGGGCCGGCCACCGACAACCTCGCCGGCGTCTCGGCGATCGAACGCGAAACCAAGGTGCGCAGCATCAACGCGCGCCACGATCCACAGGACCTGACCGACCACCTGCTCCACACCATTTCCCTTGCACATGCTTAACAAATCCATTCCCACCATCGTCCTGGGCGGCAGCGGCTACGTCGCCGCTGAATGCCTTGGCCTCTTGCTCAATCACCCTTATTTCCGCATCGAATCGGTGGTATCCACCAGTCAGGTCGGCACGCGCATCGACGAAGTGTTTCCGCACCTCACCGGTGTCGCCGAAGACCTGACCTTCACTGATCTCGAATCCGCCAAGCCGCGATTGGCGGGCAAGCGGCAAGTGGCCCTGTTCAGCGCGATGCCGCATGGCGAAACGGCGCGCGTGCTAGAAGAACTCTTGGCCGGCGGAACGTCGGCTCGCGTCGTGGATATCTCGGCGGACTTCCGCACCAGCGATGCCGCCGAGTACGAGCAGATTTATGGCAAGCCGCATGAGGGGCCAACGCTCTTGCCGCAGTTTCATTTCGGGTTGCCGGACCTGGACAAGGAAACGCCGGAAGCGATGATCTCGCACCCAGGCTGCTTCACCACCGGCATAACACTCGCAATCGCGCCGCTCGTCGCGAACCAGCTCATTGAGCCGCAGGTTCAGGTCAGCGCCATCACGGGGAGCACGGGCGCGGGGCGTCAACTTGGCGCGGGCACTCACCATCCGCATCGCCAAAGCTCTATGTGGGCGTATCAACCGCTGGTGCACCGCCACACGCCGGAGATCCGCCGGCTTCTGCAAGCCCACGCGCCCGACCTGACCGTCGCCTTTGTGCCGCACTCGGGGCCGTTCGCCCGCGGGATTCATGCGACGTGCTTCGCGACTCTTCGCAAGCCGATGTCCACCGCCGCTGTAACCGACCTCATTTCTGCATTTTATGCACATACGCCGTTCGTCAAGGTCGCGGCGGGAATGCCCACTCTCAAGGAAATCGTGGGCAGCAATCGCTGCCACTTGGGCGTGGCCGTCAGCGGCAACCAGGTCGTCATCACGTCGGTCATCGACAACTTGGTGAAGGGCGCGGCGGGCGGCGCGGTGCAGTGGATGAATCGCCTGTTTAGCCTCGACGAAAAGGAGGGCCTGGTCAATGCCGTTCCTGGCTGGATCTGACGCGCCCACCGAGCTCGACGTCTACGCCCGTCTCCCGGTGGAGATTGTGCGCGGCGCGGGCTGTCAGGTGTGGGATTCGAACGGGAAGGTGTACCTTGACTTTTACGGCGGTCACGCGGTGACCGCTCTCGGTTATGCGCATCCGGCGCTCACCGCGGCCATCCAAAGCCAAGCGCAGCAACTGATTTTCCAAACCAATGCCGTTGACGTCGCGATTCGCCGCGAAGCCTTGGCGACCTTGGCGTCGGTGGCACCGCTCGGCCATGCGTTCTTGGTTAACAGCGGTGCCGAAGCGAACGAAAACGCCCTGCGCCTGGCGTTCTTGCACACCGGACGCACTCGAGTGACCTGTTTGCAGGGCGGATTCCACGGACGCACTGCGGCCGCGGGTGCCGTGACCGACCACAACGCGAGTTGGTACGCGTTTCCGCAGACGCCATTTGCCGTAGACCGCGTGCCGATCAACGACATTGCCGCGCTCGACCAAGCCATGACCGACGACACGGCGGCAGTCATTTTTGAGCCGGTGCAAGGCGTCGCCGGAGCCGTGGAATGCGAAACCGCGTTTCTGCAAGCGGCGGCTCGCCTGGCCAAGGAGCGCGGCATTCTCCTCATCGCCGACGAAGTCCAAACCGGCGTCGGACGCTGCGGCACGATGTTCGCCGTCGAGCACGCGGCGGTGCAACCCGACATTCTCACCGTTGCCAAGGGCCTCGGCGGCGGCATCCCGGTCGCGGCGGTGCTGTGCTCGGCACCCGTCGCCGCAGTGGCCAAGCGCGGCATGCTCGGCACGACCTTCGGCGGCGGACCGGTCGCGTGCGCGGCGATGCAAGCTGTACTCCACGCCGTGAGCGCGCCCGGGTTCTTGGGGCAAGTTCGAGAGCGGTCCGAGCAACTCATCCATGGCTGCTTGCAGGCCGGAGTTCGACAGGTCACGGGTCGTGGCTTGCTCCTTGGGTTGCATTTGGACACACCCGCGGCTCCGGTTCGAACCGAGTTGCTACAGCGCGGATTCCTCACCGGAGACGCCAAAAACCCCAACATCGTCCGATTACTGCCGCCGCTCATCATCTCGGCGAGCGACGTCGGGGCGTTCACGACCGCGCTCCGCGAGGTGCTGGCGTGAACCATTTCCTTTCTCTTCGCGACTTCTCGCGCGAGCAGATTCAAGCCTTGGTTGACCTCGGGCGCGAACTCAAAGCGAATCCGCATGGGGACCGCCTCCACAAGCGCGTGATCGGCCTGCTGTTTATGAATCCCAGTCTGCGGACGCTAGCCTCGTTTCAGGCGGCGGTCGGGCAGCAAGGCGGAACGTCCGTCGTCATCCAGCCCGGCGCGGGTTCGTGGACGCTCGAGTTTCATGACGGCGCGGTGATGGATGGAGCGGCCGTGGAGCACGTCCGGGAGGCGATCCCGGTTCTGGCTGCCTACTGCGACGTGCTTGGCATCCGCTCGTTCGCCGACCAAACCTACATCGCCACCGATTTGGCCGACCAGCGCATGCGGCACTTGGCCGCGCTGAGTCCCAAGCCGGTGATCAACATGGAATCCGCCAGCGACCACCCTTGCCAGGCGCTCGCCGATTGGATGACGCTGGACGAGTTGCAGGTGCCCGCGAACGGCAAGTTCGTCCTGAGCTGGGCTTGGCACCCCAAGCCGCTGCCGTACGCGGTTCCGCGCGCGGCGCTCAACATGGCCGCACTACGAGGCATGGACATCACAGTGCTATGCCCCGAGGGCTACGACCTGCCCGAGGCGATGATGACCGAAGCCGGAGCGCACATCCGCACGTCTCACGACCGCGCGGATGCGATGGACGGCGCCCAGGTGCTCTATTGCAAGTCGTGGTGCAGCCCGGAATTCTACGGCCAACCCGAAGCCGAACTGGCCAAGCGCGCCGACCTACGCGACTGGTGCGTGCGCGAATCGTGGTTCGCCACCGCCGACCCGCAAGCCAAGTTTATGCACTGTCTTCCGGTTCGCCGCAACGTGAAGGTCGCCGACGAAGTGCTCGATGGGCCGCGCTCGGTGGTCATTCAGCAAGCCGAAAACCGACTCCACGCCCAAAAGAGCGTCCTCATTTCTCAACTCGAAAACCTGACTCCATGGAACTAGCCAACCTTCTCTCCCTTAAGACTGCCGTGCCCTACCTGCGGCTGTTTCGCAATCAGCTGCTCGTCGTCAAGGTCGGTGGCGAGGCCGTGGAGGACGAGTCGCGGCTTCGGCAGTTGGTGGAGCAACTCAACGTGTTGCACCAACTCGGAATCGGGTTGGTGATTGTCCACGGCGGCGGCCCGCAAGCCACGGCTCTCGGCGAGCAACTCGGCGTCGAGTCGCACTTTGTAGCCGGGCGGCGGGTGACCTCGCCCGCGATGGTGGAAGCGATGGTGATGGCGCTCAACGGAACCGTTCGCACCAAAATTCTTGCCGCATGCCGAGCGCAACACCTCAACGTGTTGGGAGTGAGCGGCATTGACGCCGGCATTGTGAAAGCCACGCAGCGACCTCCGCGCAAGCTACCCACCGGCGAGACGGTGGACTTCGGGCAGGTTGGCGATATCGCCTCGCTCGATGTGTCACCGCTACGGATGATGGTCGAGCAGGGTTTCGTGCCCGTGGTGAGTTCGCTGGCTGCCGACGACGCCGGGACGGTGCTCAACATCAACGCCGACGATGTCGCTTCGGCGATTGCCGTCGCGCTCGGCGCGAGCAAACTGATTCTCATCACGAAGCCGCGCGGGATTATGGGCGACGTGGACAAGCCGGAGACGCTCATGAGCGAAATCACCATTGCCGAGCTCGAGGCCCTGGAAGCCAAGGGCGTTGTCCACGCAGGGATGCTGCCCAAGTCCGGCGCGGCCAAGTC
Source organism: Chthonomonas sp. (assembly GCA_016788425.1). Lineage (NCBI taxonomy): Bacteria > Bacillati > Armatimonadota > Chthonomonadia > Chthonomonadales > Chthonomonadaceae > Chthonomonas > Chthonomonas sp. The sequence continues at coordinate 75,915 of JAEURQ010000002.1, read as the reverse complement.
CGCGCTCACCGGCGGGGTCGAGCGGGTGCACGTGATTTCGTACGAGTATCCGGACAGCGTCTTGGCCGAGCTATTTACCAACGAAGGATGCGGCACGATGGTGACGCCGTGAGTTCGCCGCGACTTTGGGGGCAGGGCAAATCCACCGACCAACAGATTCTCGAATTCACGGTCGGCCACGATTACCTGCTCGATCAGCGGCTTGTGGCGCACGACATCCGCGCCAGCCGGGCGCACGTGCGCATGCTTGCGGCTAAAGGGTTGCTGACGTCCGAGGAGGCGCAGGGACTGCTCGACGGCTTGGCTCAAGTCGGCCTGGATCACGAGGCGGGCGGATGGCAGATTTCGCTCGATCAGGAAGATTGCCACACCGCGATTGAGGCGCAACTCACCGCCCGACTCGGCGATCTCGGCGGCAAGGTTCACTTGGGCCGCAGTCGCAACGACCAGGTGCTCACCGCGATTCGGCTGTACCTGCGCGCCGAAATCGAGCAGTTCACGGCTCAGCTCGAACAGGTCGCCGTGGCGTTCGACAAGCTCACCGCTACGAGTGGCGAGATTTCGATTCCGGGATACACGCACTTACAACAGGCGATGCCGAGTTCGGTAGCGCTTTGGGCGGGCGGATTCGCGAGTAACTTGCGCTCCAACTTGGCCCTTCTACGGGCGGCGGATGATCTTGCCAGCTTGTGCCCGCTCGGTTCGGCGGCGGGCTATGGCACGCCCGGGCTGTCGCTCGACCGAGATCGTACGAGCGAGGAACTCGGATTCGCCGCACCGCAACAACCGGTGACCGCCTGCCAGACCAGCCGAGGCAAGGCCGAGTCGGCGCTCGCCTTTGCGCTGACGCAAATTCTCCACGACCTCGGGCGAATGGCGGCGGATGTATGCCTCTTCGCCAGCCAAGAGTTCGGTATCATCCGCCTCGACGATTCGATCTCGACCGGCTCCAGCATCATGCCGCAGAAGCGCAACCCCGACGTGTTCGAACTCATTCGGGCGCACGGCTCGCAGGCCACGGCCGACCTGATCGCGATTCTCACGCTCACCGAAAAGCTGACTTCAGGCTATCACCGCGACTATCAACTCATGAAGGAGCCCTTGTTCCGCGTGATTGACCGCGCGCACCTGGTGCTTGATGTGGCCGCGTATGCGCTGGGCAAAATCACCTTCGATGCCGCGCGGGCGAAAGCGATCACCGACCCGAGCATCCACGCCGCCACGCGCGCTTTTGAGTTGGTTCAGAACGAGGGCCTGAGTTTTCGAGCCGCGTATCATCGCGTCGCGCAAGAACTTTCAACGTAAATCCGCAATTCACCGAACCTTAACTGTGTTCTAACGGCGACTTAACTTAGCCCTTGCACACTATTTCCGTGCGGAACTTCCGCGCAACAAAGGAAAAGGTGATGACAATTAAGAACATTCTCGTGGTGGCCGGTCTCGTGGCCGTCGCCTCCGCACAAGCCGTGGTTTACACGCAATGGAACTTCAACACGCTCGATGGTAGCGGCACAACCGGTACGACGACCCCGAGCATCGGCCTCGGCACCGCTTCGCTGCTCGGCGGCGTGACGGCAACCTTCGCTTCGGGCAACTCGAACGGTGGTTCGACCGACCCCGAACTGAGCACCGACGACACCGCATGGAACCTCACGACCTGGGCCGCTCAAGGCGCGGGATCGGGCACGCGCGGCGCTAACTTCGCCGTCTCGACCCTGGGCCAGAAGGACATCGTGGTCAACTGGGACAACCGCCATAGCAACACCAGCAGCCGCTGGCTCCAGTTCCAATACACCACCGATGGCACTTCGTTCTCGTCGGCTGGCCTGCTCAACAGCGGCCTCTTCGAAGCAACGGCTGGCGACACGTGGTTCAACAACCGCTCGGTTGACCTCAGCACCATCGCGGCTGTCAACAACAACGCCAACTTCGCATTCCGAGTTGTGGCTGTGTTCGCTCCAAGCACCACGGCTTACGCCGCGGCCAGCACGACCGGTACCTACGGAACGGCCGGTACGGTTCGCTTCGACATGGTGACCGTCAACGCCAACCCCGTGCCGGAACCCGGTTCGATCATGGCTCTTGGTCTGGGCGCCGTCGCTCTCCTGCGACGCCGCAAGTAAGAGCTCTTACCTACTTTCTCCGTGGAGTGGTATCGCCCCCAGTGATGGGGGCTTTTTTATTTCTCGCCGATTTCCGCTTTGACCTTGTCCATGCAGAACTGAATCACCGCATTCGACTGAGCGCGGGGACGAGATTTTAGGCTCTCACAGACCGCCTTGTAACTCGAAACAAGGGCTTCGGCGGAAGCCTTCACCGCTTTCGGGTCCTGCCCCATCTCTTGATCGGATTTCCCCGCGAGGGCCGGGCCGACCACTTTGAGAATCGCGTTCGTTCCGTCGCTCACAACCCGGCTACCTGGGTCTTTGAGCTTGCCTTCGAGCAGGTCGCGCATCAGCACACGCGCCTCGGCGTAGCGAAAAGCGTGAAACGTCAGATACATCGTCCCGCCTCCGGCAGCCATGGTTTCGTAGCCGTTGAGATTGATTAAGAACTGGTCTAGCGATTTTTGCAAGCCCGAGAGTTGGCCGCGGCTGGTACTGCTGAGGCGTGCCATTGTCGCCGCGTTGCGACCATCGATCGCCAACGAAAAGGTGTACAGCGCGGCCCGCACTTCGTACTCCGGCATCGCTACTTTGCGTACCTTTTCGGCGTGCGCCAAGTAGCCGTCCACCGACATGCCCGAGGCCTGAGCGGGCGTGAGCCCGTAGTTGGGCGTTTGGACGAGCACAAAAGCCGAGATTGCGATTGCAAGCATGGCCGCAGTTTATCCCGCTCGGCGCGCTAATTCGCGGATGGCAATCGGCGCGAAAGGCGAAGTGCAACCGGGCGACGTGGGATAGTCGCGATAGAAGCCAAGTCGGTCGCCGAGAGCAATGGCCGCCTCGCGGTGCTCCGCCGATTGCGTGCCAACCGCGATGAGGGCAAAGTTCATCAGCCACCGCGCGGCCTCGGGAGCGGATGGCATTTTTTCGGCGAGCGTGGCGAGGATTGCATCAAGGTCGAGCCCCTCCGCCGCCTTGTTGATGCGTTCGGTCGTGAGACTCCATGAGGTTCGCTGGAGCATCGGGTCGCTCTCGGTTTCCCACTCCAGGCGCATCGTCTCCTTGTCCGCGTGCTGCTTGATGACGTACGAATTCAGCCAGTCCGCGAGTTGCGGCAGCGTGGCTTCGGTGACCATGGCTCTGAGTTCGTCCATGGTGAACTGCTTGGGCTTGCAAACCAAGGTCGCGAGCAGCCGGGCGTCCAGGTTGCCGCTCGCCCAGAGTTCCTTCGCCAGCGCGTGGTCGGTTTTCACCTCTTTGGCGACCACGCGAAGATCGCCCATTTTCAGCCCGAATTGCGCTCCCTGGTAGCCGTTCTTCACGTTGAACTGGCGCATTCGCTCGGTTCCGGTCGCCTCCATCCGGTCGAGAACTTCTTGGCATGTCATGCCGAAATCCTACCCCTAGTGATCGGCCACCGGAACGCCCACGCGGTGCTTGCCAAAACACCATTCCGAGGGCCGGTAGTCGCCCACCAGGCCGACGTCTTCCTTGCCATTTGCGGTGCGACCGACCGCCCAGGCCGCCGCGTTCAACAGCAGCCGGCGAAAGTTTGCATCGAGTAAATCCCGCGAGCTGCCCATCGTCGTCGTGAGCACACGGGCCCGCACCGCCGGAATCCACGCCACGGGCATCGGGCCGCGCTTCGGATCGTTGACGAGCGGGCTGCCCGCCGCTAATCCCGCCATGTTTGCGCCGCGCAACAGCACCTGCGCCGACGCGGGCGGATGCGCCTCGTAGGCATCGGTGCTCACCTCAATCGGCCCAACTCCGCGCAGCACGGGATGGTCACCGACCGGCGTAGCGCGGGTGCCTTCGGCGCCGTGCCGTCCCCAGTGGGCGACCCAGGTTTCGCCCAAAACCCGGCGACCGAACCCACCGTCCGGCTGATCCCAACTCCATGACTTGAACTCGGATTGCGAGTCCGCCGGATAGGCGAACGCGTGGGTGCTGGTTCGAAGCGCGATGAGTGGCTTCCCTGCCGCCACGTACTTCGCAAAATGGCGCATGTCGCGGTCGGCCCAATGCTGAAATCGCGCCATCAGCACGCAAAGGTCGGCGTTCTCCAGCTTGCTTAAGCCGGGGACCAAACCCGTGTGCGTCGGATTGACGGTGCCCGCCGGGTCTTGCGCAAAGAGCACCGTGCACTGAAACCCGTGCCGCGCGAAGATGCGCGCCAACTGCGGCATCGCTTGTTCGGACCGATATTCGGGGTCGGCGGCAATCAGCACAACCCGCTTGTCGTCGCCCACGCCGTGCCCGGTCGGCTCAATCTCCAACCAAAACATGCTGAGGGCGGCGAGCAGGATCACGGCTCACAAACCACGCGGAACCCGACAAACGAGCCGTCGCTGAGCCACCAGCGACTCTTCGGAATCTGCGGATCGGTTTCCTGCCAACTCTTGTTCCAGCGCTGACGGCGCGTCGGGCTCGAATCCTTGAAGCTATCCAGGTAGGTCGGGCCGCACAACACGGGCTCGCCTTTGGCATCCATCGCCCACTCGCCAGCGTTGCCGAGCATGTCGTAGAGGCCCAAGGCATTCGCGGCTCGCTTGGCCACCGGGTGCGTGGTATCCGCCGAGTTCTTCGCGTACCAAGCCTGCTTGGCGTAAGCCGCTTCGTCGAGCTTCCACGGCGCGGAACTCGCTCCCCGGCACGCCCATTCCCACTCGGCTTCGGTCGGCAGGCGATACTTTTTGCCGGTCAGGGAAGCCAGCCACCGCACAAACATGGTCGTGTTGGTGATGCTGGAATTGATCACCGGGTAGCCGTTATGGCCCCAACCAAGGTCGGGCAGGATATAGCTCCGACTCGGGCGAGCGATGGCGTCGGCGGCAAACGCGGTTTGGTCGTAAGCCTTGCTGGGAGGACCGCTCTTTAAAAACAGGTCAAACAACTCCCACACCGTTTCAGTCTTGGCGATGTAAAACGCTTTGATGTCCTTACCGGCAGGGACCGCCACCATGTCGAGCTTCACCACCGACTTAGGTATCGTCTCGGTATAGGACTTGAGGTTGGACACCTGCGCAAACGAGGTGGCCGCCGAACCGAGAAACAGCAAAATGAGAGCACTTTTGGGATGCATGATGGTGATGGCAAACGGAGCGTGGCTCCCCCAAACCCATCTTACTCGGTACACCTATTCCGAGGTTCACATGGGCATGGAAGCGCGCATTGTGGTCTACGCCGAGACCGAGCAACAAGCGCAAGAAGCATGTTCCGCAGCATTTAGACGTATCGGCCAGCTCGATGCGATCATGAGCGACTACAAACCTGACAGCGAACTCAACAAGTTGTGCGCCGCGCCCGCCAACCAACCGGTGCGCGTGTCTGCCGACCTGTGGCGAGTCTTGACGAAAGCGAGCCAAGTCTCGCGCGAAACCAAGGGTGCGTTCGACGTCACGGCTGGACCCGTGATAAGGCTGTGGCGAGCCGCCCGCAAGAGCAAAAAGTTGCCTGATCCCACCGCGCTCCAAGCCGCGATGCGCCTCGTAGGTCGGGACAAGATGCGGCTTGACCCGACGAGCCGCACGGTCACTCTCTCTCATGCCGGGATGCAGCTAGACCTCGGCGGAATCGCCAAGGGTTACGCGGGTGACGCCGCCCAACGCGTGCTCAAGCAGCACGGAATCAGTCGGGCCCTGGTTGAGTTTGGGGGTGATATCGTCGTCACTGGACCTCCGCCGGGCAAGGCTGGGTGGACGATTCTTGTGCCGAACGCCACCGCCGACGGCGCGAAGGAACTGGAGTTTAAGCACTGCGCGGTTTCGACCAGCGGAGATACCGAACAATTCACGATCATTGACGGCGTGCAGTATTCCCACGTGGTGGACCCACGCACGGGTCAGGCGCTCACGAACCGGATTCAGAGCACGGTCATCGTTCAATATGGGCTCGACAGCGATCCGATGAGCACCGCCCTGACCGTGATGTCGCCGGCCGAAAGAGGCGAATACCTCCGCCTCCATACGAAGGCGAAGGTATTCATCAAGAGCCTGAAGTAGCTCAGTATTCGCGATCGGGCTTGTGACCAGGCATCGGCTGATCGTACTTGCCGCTCGCATCGCCGGTCAGCGGGGCCGAGCTCATGGTGAGCTTGTCGAGACCCGGGGCAAACTCGTGCTCGCAGTTGAGCATCGCTTCGTAGGTGATCTCCTGCCCCGTGTGAGCGGCCATGCGGCCCATGCTCGTCATGACGCTCGTTTCCACGCCACGGCGCACCTCGTTGTGCGGCGTATTATTGCGGATCGCGGCCACCAGCGCATCCCACTCGTTTTGATAGGGGTTCGAGCGATCGCTGGATTGCCAGATGAGGTTGCCCTCGCTCATGCTGCCGCCCTTAAAGGTGGCCGAAGGTCCGCCGCAATCGTTGGCGCGGCTGGCGATGGCGCACCCCTTGGTGCCGTGCAGATAGCTGGAATACACGCCTTGCGCACCTTCGACACAGCGACCGTCGAAGTAGAACTTCGCGCCATCCGCCCAGGTGTACTCAACCGAGTACGAGTCAAAGTTTTGGTCAACAAACTGAGCGCCCTTGTCGTCGGCCTTGTAGTGGCGTCCGCCGGAGGCTCGCGCTGAGACCGGCAGGGCATTCTTCATCCAACTCATGTGGTCAATCAGGTGAATGTAGAAGTCGCTGTAGCAGCCGCCGCTGGCCCAGAGGAAGCTGTGGAATCGCCGGATTTGGTATTCCACTTCCGACATTCCGGCCGGCTTGGCCGTGGATTGCGAGGTGCCGGCGGGGCCGTGCATGCGGTAACCGCGCATCAGCATCACGTCGCCGATTTCGCCGTCGCCCACGCGCTTGTGCAGTTCTTGGAGGTTGCGGGCGTGACGCGACATGAGGCCGACGCCCACTTTTAGGCCCATTTTCTCGGCCTTGGCCGCGAGTTCCAGCATCTTCACGCTGGTCGGGCCATCCACCGTCACCGGCTTTTCCATAAACACGTTGAGCTTCTTCTCGATGGCGTACTGGAAGTGCACCCAGCGGAACGCAGGCGGCGTGGCGAGAATGACGATGTCGCCGGGGCGAAGACAATCCATCGCCTTTTTGTAAGCGTCCAGGCCGACGAACTGCCGTTCTTTCGGCACGCTCATTTGGTCCTTAATCTCGCTCGAGACGTACTTGTGGCTGTCATTCAAGCGATCTTGGAATGCATCGGCCATCGCGACCAGCTTCATCGGACCGGTCTTGGTGCGCATGGCGTTGACCGCCGCGCCGCTACCGCGACCGCCGCTCCCGACAAGGGCGACTTGGATGAGGTCGGCGCTTTCGGTGTGATAACCAGCGAACGAAGCGGAGGGTAAGGCAGTGGCCGCGACCAGCGAGCCAGTGGCGGTCAGGACCTTCCGACGAGAAAGGGAGGAGTTGTCAGTGCTCACTCCTCCCTTTTACCCCACCGCGCGGGTTCGAATGTCCTTAGAAGTTCGCGCTAAACGTTACACGGAAAATCGTATCTGACTTGGGCTTAATGCCACCGCTGCCCCGGCGGTACGAAATGTTGGCGATGTTCGGCACGATCTCAAAGTTCGGGTGAATCTTCATCCGCACTCCGACCATAAAAAGGGTCGGCTTGCCCTGCGGGCTCATTCGATAGAATTCGATCTTGTCCGCGTCGGGAAGAGCGTCCGATACCTGATCCCAGCGAAGGAAAGGCCGCGCCTTTTCGCTTGCTTTGCCTTCAACGTAAAGGGACAAAAGATTCAGGTTCAAGTCGCTTGCGTTGGGACGCGAACGCGCCTGATTCGCGAAGACCAACCCACCTTTGTAGTCTCGGCCGACGACAAAGAACTCGGCTTTTGCCGACCGCCAATACTCCTGGTTGGGACGCTTCTGGGCATCGGCATACAGATTCACGGTCATCACGTTGTTGAGGTCGTGAGTAATGCGCGCGTAGGCGGCGGCTGATTCGCCGTCCGAACTTCGTTGGCCATTGCCATTCCCCACCGCCAGCATCAGGGCCGTCTTGCCGCTCTTGTCGAGGTTCGTATTGTAGGAAATGCCGATATCGCGGGAGGAGCCCATTCGATACAGTTCCATGGGCGCCTTTTCGATCGGGCGATACCCCAGTTTCTGCTCCGTAACACCCCAAGTTGCCGTGGGGATCAAACCGAGTCGCCATGTGTCGCGACCATCCTTGAACTGCACCCAGGCGTCGCGCATCGTCACTTGCATCGCGGTGTTATTCGTGAAATCACCGGGATCCTTTGATTCGATTTGGACTCGCGCGCTCAACTTCGCGTCGATTTCGCGATCGTATTGCAGGGTTATCCGGCGCAACCAAAAGCCCTGCTTGCCCTGAATCGCGGCGTCGTTATGCTTCCCGAAGAAGTACATGTCGCCGAACATCACGCCCGACAACTTTCCTTTGTCGTCAGCGAAGGCCGGGGCGAGCGCGGAGAGCGCAATCAGGGCGAAAGCGGGGCGGAATTTCATAACGAATTGTTAACATTATGCTCGCCCCCTTTGCGGAAAACTACCGGGCCGGGCGACCCTTGCCGCGGCGATTGAAGCGACTCTTTGCGCCGGCACCACCACCGAACCCGCCAACCCCACCCGTACCTTGCGGCTTGGCGTAGTGCTTGGGCTTTGGCTTGGCGTTGTGAGCCACCTTTGGCGCTTGGGCGTGCTCCACCTTCGGCTTGGGATTGTGCGAAGGATGCGGGTGAGCGCGTTCCTTCGATTCAAAGCGAACCTTTGGCTTCGGCGCGGCCATGGGCGGGGGAGCCGGAGCCGCCTTGGCGACCTTGCGATGCACGCGGCTGGGCTTCGGAATCGGCGGCAACACCGGGCGAATCGTGCTTTCTTGGCTGATCGGCATTTCCTTGCCCATCACCTTTTCAATCTGTCGCACCAACTTGCCTTGGTCGCCCAGCGCCAGCGAGATCGCGCGTCCTCGGTGACCAGCTCGACCGGTGCGGCCAATGCGGTGCACGTAGTCTTCGGGCTGGTCGGGCAGATCGTAGTTGATGACGAGCGAAATTTCCTTGACGTCAATGCCGCGGGCGGCGATATCCGTGGCGACCAAGATGCGGTAGCGACCCTTCTTAAAGCCTTCGAGCGCTTCGCGGCGTTGGGCCAGCGAGCGGTCGGAGTGAATCTCGGCGACTTTGTGGCCGCCCTTGCTGATCCATCGAGCGAGTTTGCGCGCGCCGTGACGAGTCCGCGAGAAAATCAAAACCGTGCCCTGATTCTTGTAGAGCAACATGTCGAGGTACTCGGTCTTTTCACCGACCTCAAGGAACACCAACTCTTGCTCGACGAGCTCGCTGGGTTCGCCTTCGCGAGCGACTTCCACGCGCTCGGGATTGCGCAAGAAGCTTTCGGCCAGCGACTTGATTTCGTCGGGCATTGTCGCGCTAAACAGCATGGTTTGGCGATCGGTCGGCAGGCTGCGCATGATGCGCTGAATCGCTGGTGCGAAGCCCATGTCGAGCATGCGGTCCGCTTCGTCGAGCACCACGCACGAAACGCGGTCGAGCCGTACCGTGCCTTGCTCCATGTGGTCAATCAATCGGCCCGGAGTCGCGACGATTACCGTCGGTCGCTTCTTGAGCTCGTTAAGTTGGTTGCGCATGGACGCGCCACCGACCAAAAGCACGCTTTGCAAGCGCAGCTTTTGCAGGGTTTCTTCAATTTGTTGGGCCAATTCGCGGGTCGGCGCAATGACCAAACCTTGGCGTTGTTGGTCAAGTCGCATGGCCATCGGGATGCCGAAGGCGAGCGTTTTGCCGGTACCGGTCTGCGCCACGCCAATGACGTCGCGACCCATCATGCCAAGCGGAATTGCGCCGGCTTGGATGGGGGTGGGAATAGTGATGCCTTGTTCGGCGAGGCGGTCGCAAAGCGAAGCCGGAAGCGCGAGGTTACGAAAAGTTGTTGGGGGAGAGACTTGCATGAGGGAAAAAATCGCTCATCAAGGGGTTGCATGTGAGCAAAGATTGCGGACTTTTCCGCGTTATCATCAATCAGTCTACCTTTTTCGGGCTTCATCTCGTACAACACTATTGGTAGGTCTTAATGCCTAGCATGATCTTGTCGCCCGGGGAAGAGTGGCTAACGTTTGTTGGCGACTACAACTGTGCGCCGACAAACATCGCCCGCATTGAAGAGCTTTTGCAAAACTACTATGCGGAAGTGGGCCCCAATCTGATCGGTTTGGTGGGAGTGGCCATTCACCGAAAAATTGAAGGAAATGGCATCTGCACCATTTCGCAGTGGGAATCAGAAGAAGCCGTCATCCAAGTCACGCGCGACACAAAACTTCATCCCTATTTTCAAGAGTTACGCACGCTTTGCGAGGTGACCTACACGAGTTGCCGCACCGAGAAAATAGTCCTGCCACCATCACGAGCCAAGGCCCCGCTCCTCGCCGCGAGCGGCCTTGTGATCGGCGACAAGTGTTGCCAAACCAGCTTTACGGTGGCCAACCATTCGCCGGATGATGCGGATGAGGTGATGCGGCTCTACCTGCAGCTCCACGATGTGACAGTGCGAAATGTTCGCGGATTTATGGGCGCGGCTATGCTTAGCGCGACCACCCGCAGCCAAACGTTTTCGTACGCGCAGTGGAGCGATGTCTCGCTCGTGGAGAAGGCACTGCAACTGCCGCAGTATCAGGCCGCACTTTCCCAACTCACTCGTCTGGCCAGCTACCAACGCAACTGGTTTGAGGTCGTGCACTCGCTCCGCATCCCCAAACAGCGCCGCCTTCTCTGAGGTACCATGATGGCTCCTTCGGGATGTAGCTCAGCTTGGTAGAGCGCTGCGTTCGGGACGCAGAGGTCGTGGGTTCGAATCCCGCCATCCCGACCATTCTCCCACTACTTGTACAGCAGGTATTTCTCGCGCTTGACGCGAAAGTCCTTGGCGGCCGAATTCCAGTCGTTGTAGAGCTTGTCAATGCTCTCGCCTGCTTCGAATCCTTTCCTGAGCGAGGCCGTGCCACTCACCTTGTCGAACATGTCGCCGCGCCCGCCGACAAAGAAATCATAGCCCGGTTTGAGCTTGCGGATCGCGCCCATCACCTCAAAGTTAATGCGCGTGAGCGGCGCTCGGCGCGGATCGGTGAGATGTACCTGCACGCCGCTGCAACTCTCGCCTTTGAACGCCGCGTAGTAGGGCGTCCACCAAGTTTGCCGGAAAGTAACGCCCGGCAACTTGCGCTTCGTAAGTTCATCCGCCAGCGCCTTCGCTAACAATCCGGGCGCGCCGACCAGTTCGAACGGCGATGTGTAGCCAACGCCGATCGACACCGATTTGAGTTCGCCGACAATGCCGGTCGCGGCATAAAAGGCCGAGGTTTCGGCATGCGGAATGTGGGGTGACGTCGGCACCCACGGCAGGCCAGTTTCGCTCCAGAGCATGTCGCGCCGCCAGCCGCGCATCTTCACGACGCGCACATCGGCTTTGCCCGCCCGATTCCAATTCTCGCCCTTGATCATCTGCGCGAGTTCGCCGATGGTCAGGCCGTGGCAATACGGGATCGCGTAGGGCGAAACAAAAGTCTGAAACGCAGGTTCCACCAAGTTCCCTTCGATGCGTTCGCCGCCGATGGGGTTCGGGCGATCAATCACGTAGATCGGCTTTTTGAACTTCGCCGCGGACTCCATGCACACGCCGAGCGTCGCAATGTAGGTGTAGCTCCGCGAACCGATATCCTGAATGTCGAACACCAAGACATCCACGCTCTTGAACATCTCCTCGTTGTGGCGGCTAAGCTTACCGTACAGCGAAAACTCGGGGATCCCCGTATAAGGGTCGACCGTATCCTCGACCTTCACGCCGGCGGGCGTGCCGCCGCGCACTCCGTGCTCCGGCCCGAACAGCGCCACCACTTTGATGCCGGCTTTCAGCATCAAGTCCACATTCGCATCGAGGTTGACGTCTACTCCCGTGGGGTTAGTGATGAGGCCGACGCGCTTGCCTTTGAGCTCGGCGAACTGTTGCGAACGCCACACGTCGAGGCCGGTTTGCACCGGCGCTAGAGTAAGAACGGCAATGGCGCTGAGCATAAGTTACACCGGCAACAGGTCTTTGGCCGACTTCACCATGCTCTTGCCGTTTGCAATAAAGTAGTCAAATTCCTCGGGGAAAACGCGAATGGCGGCGGCCACGGGCCACGCGGCGGCGTCGCCCAAACCGCAGAACGAACGGCCATCAATCTGGCTACAGATATCTAGCAGCAGTTCCTTGTCGCCCGGTTGGCCGTTGCCCTTGACGATGCGATCCATGATCTGCAGCATCCACTTGGTGCCCTCGCGGCACGGCGTGCACTTGCCACAGCTTTCCATGGCGTAAAAATGCGCGGTGCGCCAGATAAAGCTGACGATGCACGTGTGCTCGTTGAGGAACATGCAGCCACCCGACCCGACCATGCTCTGCACGTCGGACATTTCTTCGTAGCCGATAATCGCCTTGTTCACGGCTTCGGCGTTGATGATCGGCACCGAGCTTCCGCCCGGAACGCACGCCTTGAGCGCGCCGCCCTTCATGCCGCCCGACATTTCGAGCAGTTCGGCGAGCGACGTGCCGAATTCGATTTCGTAGTTGCCCGGCTTGTTCACGTGACCGCTCACCGAGAACAGCTTGGTGCCGCGCGAGTTCTTGGTCGAAGCGCCGAGCGTGGCATACCACTCGCCGCCCTTGTTGACGATAAACGGCGCGCACGCGTAGGTCTCGACGTTGTTGATGAGCGTAGGCGAATCCCACAGCCCGGCGATCGTCGGAAGCGGCGCGTGGGGGAACTTCAGCCGCGGCATGCCGCGCTCGCCCATGAGGCTCGACATCAGCGCGCTTTCCTCGCCGCACTCGTAGGAGCCCGCGCCAAGGTGGATGTAAAGGTCAAAATCGCGGCCCGAACCCTGGATGTTCTTGCCCAGATAACCGGCGGCGTACGCTTCGTCAATCGCCGCCCGAAGGTTCTTAGCGGCGTCAATAAACTCGCCGCGAATGTAGATGTATCCGGCGTCACCCTGCGTGGCGAGTCCGGCGATGGTCATCCCTTCGATGAGCAGGAACGGAGTTTCCTCCATCAATTGCTTGTCTTTAAACGTGCCGGGCTCGCCTTCGTCGGCGTTGCACAGCACGTAGTGCTTTTTGAAAGTCTTCTCTTTCGGAATGCCGTTCCACTTGATCCAAGTAGGGAATCCGGCGCCGCCGCGACCGCGAAGACCGCTCGCCTTCACTTCGTCAATGATCGCCTGACGCTCCATCTTCAGCGCCTTTTCCAAGGCCTTATATCCACCCTTACTTTTGTAGCCGTCAAGGGTTCGGTAGCTCGCGTCGTGAGCGTGTTCAAAAAGCAGCTTGTATTCAGCCATGGACCTTCGCTATTCTACCGCTCCATTTCGGGGTTAATCCAGCCAGCCGGGGCGAAGTTTGCGCAGGATCTCGGTGGCCGCCTTCGCTTCTTCCGGGGTGAATCGCTCTTTGAATCGCGAAAGAATCGCCTGGCGATAGCTACACCAGGACTCCTTGCGGGCGGCTTTGCCCGCCGGAGTGAGCACGGCGAGAGTCGCGCGGCCATCGGTCGCATCGGCTTCTCGCTGCACGTAACCCAGCTTCTCCAGGCGGTCAATGGCGCGGGTGATTCCGCTCGGGCTGAGCAACGCGCGTTCGGCCAAGTCGCTCATGCGCAGAGCCATGCCGGGCGACATCTCGAGTTGCAAGAGAAGGTCATAGGCTTCCAGCGAGAGACTGCCCGCCTGATCCATGTCGGCGCCGATTTCCTTGATCATGGTTTGCAGCCCGACGAAGGCGTACTTCCACAACTCTAGATAGCAAGACTCCTCTTGAGACGACATACTTTGACCGTGGAAATTATACTTGGGCTCATCATTGGCCTCTTCGCCGGCGTCGGCGGCGGCCTCTTCGGCATCGGTGGCGGCATCATCATCGTGCCGTGCCTCACCTTCGCGCTCGGCTTCACCCAGCATAAGGCGCAAGGCACCTCGCTCGTGGCACTGCTCATGCCCGTGGGCATTCTCGGCCTGATGAACTATGCCAAGGCGCAGAACGTGGACTACAAAATCGGCGCGCTCATCGCCGCTGGATTTTTGGGCGGGGCGCTGCTCGGCTCCAAGCTGGCGCTCGGCCTCAGCCCCATCGTCATGAAACGCTGCTTCGCCGGATTTCTGTTCGTGGTCGCGAGCTACATGCTGTATACAACAAAGTCGCCCGCTTAACCGGGCATTTGGTATGATGGAGGGGCCGAAATGTCCCTCCACACCACGGTTGCCGACCAGCTAGAAACCGCATTTGAAAAGCGACGAGGAATCAGCCGCCTCGAGATTCGCGACAACCTCGCCCAAATCCACATCTCCCAGCTTGATGGGAACCTCGCCGACGCCCGGCTTGAAGTTCTCAAACTCGTGGCCGACGCCAACTTTAGCATTGATTTTGTCAAGCTCACGCCGTCTGGCTTTAGCTTCTTGGTGGATGGCTCGATGGCCACGCAACTGGACGACTTGCTCAAGCAAGGCGGCGTGCACTTTTCTATTGCCCCGCGCCAAAGCATCGTGCTGGTGACGGCGGTAAACATGCGCGACGAAGAAGGATTGCTCGCCCGCGTCGTGTCGCTCGCCATTGCGACCGGCGCGCCGATCGCCCACCTCGCCGATATGCACGACCAGCTGCTCGTGGTGACCGATCACGATGGCGCGCGCACCATTGCCGACCGCCTGAAGCAACTGATGGAGGAGCAGCTTGAAGGTTAAGGTGATGAAGTTTGGCGGCACGAGTGTCGCCACTCCCGAAGCCCGCCGCCAATCCGCCCTGCGCGTGATCTCGGCCAAGGAGCAAGGCTATTCGCCGGTTGTCGTGGTCAGCGCCATCGGTCGCCGAGGCGCACCTTACGCGACCGACACGCTCATCGGCTTGCTCAAAGAAATGGACGACACGGTCGAGCCCGATCCGCGCGAAATGGACTTGATGATCGCTTGCGGCGAAATCTTTTCGTCGGTGATCTTTGCGCACTTGCTTAAAACGCTCGGTCATGGGGCAATGGCGTTTCGCGGCGGCCAGGCTGGCATCCGCACCGACGGCATCTATGGCAACGCGCGGATTGTCGCGATCAACCCGCTGGCGATTCAACGCTGCATTGAGGACCGCTCGATCCCGGTGATCTGCGGATTTCAGGGCGTGTTCGTGCCCGAGCCGGGTCACCCTGGCGGCGAGCTCACCACTCTGGGCCGGGGTGGAAGCGACACCACCGCCGCCGCGATTGGCGCGGCCCTAAAGGCCGCGGCGGTCGAGATTTTCACCGACGTGGAAGGCGTGAAAACCGCCGACCCAGACTACGTGCCGAAAGCCAGTACATTGCGGCGCATCAGTTACGAAGAGGTCGCCGAGATCGCGCACCTTGGCGCGAAAGTTTTGCATCCCCGCGCGGCGGAGATCGCGATGAAGTACGGCATGCCGCTGTGGGTCAAGAGCACGTTTAGCGATGCCATCGGCACCGAGGTTGTGCCCAGCGATCAAGTCGAGCGCAACCGCGTCACCGGCGTGACGCACACCGGCAAGCTCGTGTACTTGCAGTTCGATCTGCACGAAGCGCCTTCGGACCATCGCACCCTCATTGAAAGCCGCGTGTACGAGATGATGGCGCGCTACAATTTGAACCTGCACATGATGAATCTGTCGCCGAGCGGCATCGGATTCGCGGTGCCGCGCGACCAATACCCGACCGCCCTCGACCTGCTCGATGGACTCGTGATTCCGGTGCAAGGCAGCATGTATATGTTCCAGATCGGCGCCAGCCCGTCGCTGGAAGCCGAAACGCAGGCGAAGCTTTTGGAACCACTTGGTCCCTTATCCACGTTGCCGATCAGTTTGACCGAAGGTTGCACGATGGTGAGCGTGGTCGGCCAGGAATACATGAGCAATCCCGGCGTCTTCTATCGCGTTCTCCGCGCCCTCCACGAAAACCAAGTCCCCGTTTTGCAAACCACCGACTCGAACTTGAGCCTTAGTTGCCTCATTCCCGAGTCTGAACTTCACCGCGCCGTCAAAACGCTCCACGACCTGTTTGAATTAGAAACCGTTGAGTAACCAATTCGCCGCCAAAATTCTGGGCATCGTCAATGTGACACCCGACTCCTTTAGCGATGGAGGAAAGAGCTTCGGGATTGACCAAGCTGTGGAGGCCGCGCAACAGTTGCGCGCGGAAGGCGCCGACTACATTGACATTGGTGGTGAGAGCACGCGCCCCGGCGCTGAGCCGGTGGAACTGGAAGAGGAATGGAAGCGGGTTGAGCCAGTCATCACGCGCCTCATTGAACTCGGCATCCCCGTGAGTCTCGACACACGCAAAGCAGAAATCGCGCGCCGCGGCATTGTGCTGGGCGTGCAAATGGTGAACGACGTTTCCGGCGGCGATGACCCGCGTATGGTGGACATTATCGCCGCCAGCGAGGTGAAGTATTGCCTGATGCACCACCAGGGTGACCCGCAAACCATGCAAATGTCGCCGGCCTACACCGAGGTGGTGACCGACGTTCGCAGTTGGCTGAGCGACCGTGCCGAAGAGCTAGTCGCCGCCGGAGTCAACCGCGACCACCTGATCGTGGATCCCGGGTTCGGATTTGGGAAGACGACCGAACACAACCTACAGCTACTGCAAGAGCTTCGGCAGTTCCGCCGGTTGCGATTGCCCATCATGGTTGGCCTCAGCCGCAAAAGCTTCATCGGCCGCTATCTGGGCAACGAAGAGACCCCGGCTGACATCAACGACCGCTTGCCCGCCACGCTGGTCGCGCAACTTTATGCGGTCACGTGGGGTGCCGAATATGTGCGCACGCACGACGTACGCGCTACGGTTGCGTCTCTTCGGATGGCGGCTGAGCTTGAGCGAGGTTAGCCTCGATTTGGCTGCGCCGACCGCTCAGCACGGCGTGGAACATCCCCGACCCTGAGCCCAAGAACAGCGCGCCAAAGAACACCAAGAACGCAAACGACGCCTTGGTGTCGCTGAAGTATCCGCCCAGAAAGCTGGTGAGCCCCAGCAACTCGGTGACCATGCCGCGCAAAAGTTTGCCTAGGCGCTTGGTTTCGGGTTTCGTGCGATCGAAGAACGCACTCATGATCGCCCAACTGCCCCACGAAATGAGGACAAAAGCGAGGCCGAGGAGAATGTATCCGAAGTTCATGTTAGGCGCTCGGGTGGGTCATGTCCATCGGCACCACCCATTCGTCAAACTCTTCGCTGGTCAAAAAGCCCAAGGCCAAGGCCGCCTCTTTGAGCGTACTCCCGTCCACGTGCGCCTTCTTGGCGATCTTGGCCGACTTCTCGTAACCGATGTGCGGATTCAACGCCGTCACCTGCATGAGATTACTCGCCAGGTTTGAATCAATTTTTGACCGATTGGGTTCTAATCCCACTGCACAGTTATCGTTGAACGCGCGACACGCATCACCGATGAGCTGAATCGAGGTCAGCACGTTGTGCACCATCACCGGCTTGTATACGTTGAGTTGGAAGTTGCCCTGCGAACCCGCGAAGGCCACCGCCGCGTCGTTGCCAAACACTTGCACGGCGACCATCGTAATCGCCTCGCATTGGGTCGGGTTCACCTTGCCCGGCATAATCGAGCTGCCCGGCTCGTTCTCCGGAATCGTGAGTTCGCCGATGCCGTTGCGCGGGCCGCTCGCCAACCAGCGCACGTCGTTCGCCATCTTCATCAATCCGCCCGCGAGCGTGCGCAACGCCGCGCTGGTCTGCACCAGCGCATCGTGAGCCGAAAGCGCGGCAAACTTGTTCGGGGCCGAAACGAACGGGAACCCAGTTTCTTCGGCAAAGTACTTCGCCGCCAAGTCACCGAACTGCGGGTGCGCGTTGAGGCCCGTTCCGACGGCCGTGCCGCCGATGGCCAATTCGTAGAGACCCTGCTCGGCGTGCGCAACCTCGGCCATGGCGTAGTCAATTTGCGCCACCCACGCACCGATTTCTTGACCCAGCGTGATGGGCGTTGCGTCTTGCAAGTGGGTGCGCCCGACCTTGCAAATGTCCTTAAACTCTTCGGCCTTGGCCGCGAGCGTGTCGCGCAGAACCTGAACGCCGGGGATTAGGTGCCGATGAATCTCTTCGACCACGGCGATGTGCATCGCCGTCGGAAACGTGTCGTTGCTGCTCTGACCGCGGTTCACGTGGTCATTCGGGTGGACGGGCTCCTTGCTGCCCAGCTTGCCCTCCGCCAGATCAATGGCGCGATTCGAGATCACCTCGTTCGCGTTCATATTGCTTTGCGTGCCCGACCCGGTTTGGAACACGACCAGCGGGAAGTGGTCGTTTAGCTTCCCCGCAATCACCTCGTCCGCCGCTCGAACAATCAGCTCGGCGACCTTGGGGTCGAGCTGCCCCAAGTCGGCGTTGGCGCGGGCGGCACCTTTCTTAAGGATGCCCATCGCGCGAATCACGGCCGGCAACATCAGATAGCGGTCGCGCCCAATTGGGAAGTTTTGAATGCTGCGCTGGGTTTGGGCGCCCCAGTATCGCGAGGCATCCACCTCAAGCGTGCCCATTGTGTCGGATTCGGTCCGCGTCGTCACTCTATAAAGGTACCCGCGCGCGCGGAACGCCTGAGTACAATACAGCTTGTGAGTGACCTCCTGCAGATTGGCAGCCCCAACGACCGACCACGCGCGCCCCGGAGCGAGGAAGTAGAACTTCGCTTTAGCGATCTAGCCGTGCGCGAACTGGAGCAGCTCCTCACCCACTACCCCGACAAGAAGTCGTGCATTCTGCCCGGACTTTGGATTGCCCAACGCGAGTACGGCGGCTACCTGAGCGGCGAAGCCATCGCCGAGGTCGCCCATCGCCTCAGCCGCAGCTACGCCGAAGTCGAAGGCGTGGCGACGTTCTACTCGATGTATAACACGGCCCACGCGGTCGGCAAGCACATGATCGAAGTGTGCACCTGCCTAAGCTGCCAAGTGTGCGGCGCATACCCCATCGCCGAATATCTCAAAAACAAACTTGGCATCGGCTTCGGCGAGACCACCGCCGACGGAATCTTCACGTTGCACGAGGTGGAATGCCTCAACGCCTGCGACCGCGCGCCTTTGATTCAGGTCGGTTCCGAATACCACGGTCCGGTTGATGGCGCCTATTTGGATGCGCTGATCGAAAAACTTCGCACCTCGGAAGGCTCAACTGTTACCCAAATGGCCGACGATATCGTTAAGGTACAAGTAGGCCCTCTTGAGAACTAAAGAAATGCTCACCGCCCTTGCTCTCGCCGCGACGATCTTGATTGACGACCGACCGGGTTTCAGCGACACGCCGATCATCCCCGGCACCAAGTGGCGCGTTCACGATAAGGAGCGTCCGCATCCCAGGAAGAAGAATCCTGTCGCATGGGATGGCAAGCCGGTACCGGCCCCGATGGGCGCGGTCGTACCCACATGGAGCAACCCGAGTTGGAAGCTGGCCAACGGCGACTTGCAGGTGCAGCAAGGAGCAAACCTGACCAAAGAAGCGTTTGGCAGCGGACGGTATCACATCGAATGGCGCACGCCGGTTGACAACTACAAGGATCAAGGCAGCGGCAACAGCGGCGTCTTCCTCATGGGCGAATACGAGATCCAGATTCTCAACTGCTTTAACAACGTGACGTACGCCGATGGTCACGCGGGGTCCATCTACGGACAAACTCCGCCGAGCTCGAACCCGTGCCGACCGCAAGGCGAATGGCAAACCTACGACATCGACTTTGTCGCGCCGGTCTTTGCCATGGATGGCTCGCTGAAGAGCCCGGCCACGGTGACGCTCGTCTTCAATGGCGTGCGCGTGCTCAATAAGACCAAGGTCATGGGCCAAACGGCGTACCGCGCGGTGGCCAAGTACGCGTATCACGCGCCAAAGCTCCCGTTGATGCTGCAAGACCATGGCAGTCCGGTCGAGTTTCGCAACATCTGGGTTGTGCCCAAGTAAGGTCGCCGCATCACGCGGGCGGAAAATGGAGTAGAACCCTCTGACATGATGCCCCCGTTTGATTGGCACGAGACGATCAGCACACGATCGAGCTTTATCGAAGAACGCCTGAGCGGTGGCACCCCTGTGATCGCGGTCGCCACCAAAGAAGGCACGCTCCTCTTCGCGGTTCGACGGCAGGCACCCAAGATTTACGAAATCTACGATCGCCTTGCGCTGGGACTGATCGGTCAACAAAGCGACGTCGAAAATCTGCGCATGGCCGCGCTCGACTTCGCCCATCAGGAAGGCTTTAACCGGAGCGAGCAAGACGTAACCATCAAGCGCGTCGTGAGCGCGATGAGCCAACCCCTCAAGCGCGCGTTTGCCGATCTCAACACGGCTCCCTTTGTCGCCCGAGGGTTGTTCGCCGACGTGGCCGAGCGTCCCGAGGACACTCGCTTTTACGTGATGGACTATGACGGCGACTACTCCGTGCGGAGCAAAGCCGCGTTCATTACCGGCAATCAAGATGGCGCGACGACTCTCCGCGAAGAGCTGGACGACACCGATTGGACCAAGCTGAAACCGGAGGCCGCGATGAAGAAACTGCAAGACCTCTGGGCGCTCGCCGTGGACCCGAGTGGCGAAAAGCAATTCGCCGCCCTCACGGAGAATCTCAGCGTGGAGGCGGCGATCTTGCGCTCCGATCAACCGGAGCAGGCGTTTGTTCGGCTCACGTCGATCGACTAAAAGCGAAGGAACTGCCAGGTGACACCGGCGCGTAAACCGCCGAGGTCAAACCCGTCTTTCTCCGAGAACTTGTCGTAGCGAACGCTCACACGGATCTTGTCGGTGAGGAACAAGCCGGCTTCGACGTTGCCATTCCAACCGAACCCGCGGTCCTTAAAGCGCGTGTTGTTGCGCAAAATCGAATAATCCGCGTAGTACGGTCCGACGCGCGCCGCGAAGTACGGGCGGAAGGTGGACTGGCTGTCTTCGTTTTGCGGCGAGTAGATCACGCCGAAAGTCGGCGCCACAGTGAAGTACCGCGAGCCCGCGCGGCTGTCGCCGTTGAGACCGATGTCCCAGATAAAGTGCGTGCCGGGGCGGAAATTGATGTTCGTGGGCGAGAGGCCGATTCCGTAGTTCGCCGCCGCGAACGCGCGGACGATGTCGCGATCCGAAGGGAAGAACGCGCTGACGTCGAGACCGATCCCAAAGCCCTTTTTCTTCTTTTTGGCTTGCGGTTCCAACGTCAACTCGGGGTTGGCCACCGCCATCAGCGGCAACAATGCGCATGCGAATACGAGTCCTCGTAGCATGTGGCTACCTTACCCGAAAGCCTGCGCTCGGCAAACCTCAAGTAGATTGCGAACTCCGCGCCCTAAGGCCCGCTCTTAGCGAACCAATAACCTAAGCAGGATGAATAGAGGTGTTTATGGCGCAGCAGCCGGAATGATGGCCGCGCAGAGCAAACTCGACACGATTACGCACAACTTGGCGAACGTGAATACGACCGGCTTTAAGTCGGAGCGAGTCGAGTTCAGCGAGGCCCTTGAGCGGCTCTTGCGAGGCGAAGGCGGGATGGGCGATGTGCTCGGCACGCTCGGCACCGGCCCCGTCGAAAGCCAACGCTATCTCGTCCGGTCCGCGGGCTCCGCGATCAACACGTCCAACCCGCTCGATGTCGCCATTCTCGGCGAAGACGGCGCGTTTGGCGTGATGGCCAACGGCCAGATGCACTACACCCGCAACGGCAGCTTTACAATCAACAGCAAGCGCGAGTTGGTGACCCAAATGGGCCATCCCGTGCTCGACAAAAACGGCACGCCCATCACCATGAAAGGTGAAGGCACCATCAAGGTGGACGACAACGGCCAGATTAGCCAGGGCGGACAAGTGATCGCCTCGCTGGGAATCTGGAATGCCGACACCTGGCAACGAGTGGGCGATGGCCTGCTCACCGCCCCCAACGCCCAACCCTTTGAGACTCGGGTCGCCAGCGGCATGCTGGAGGCCTCCAACGTGAACGCCGTCGAAGCCATGGTCGACATGATCAAGGCCAGCCGCGTGTTCGAGATGGCTCAAAAAGTGATTTCAACGGAGGACGAAGCGAGCCAAAAGCTCATTCAAGCCCTGCAACAAGGCTAGATCTAGCTGGACCTGAGCCGCTTGCGGCCAGGAGGCGGACCTAGCATCAAAGGACAACAACTAAAACTATGATGCGCGCACTGAACACGGCCGGCACGGGGATGCTCTCGCAGCAGCTCAACCTGGACGTTATCTCTAACAACCTCGCCAACGTTAACACGACCGCTTTTAAGCAGCAGCGAGCCGAGTTTCAAGACCTGATGGTGCAGACCTTCCGGGCCTCGGGTGCCTCCACCGGCGGCGCCGTGAACCTGCCTTCGCCGGTGCAAATCGGTCTTGGTAGCAAGTTCTCCGCGACGGCAACCAACTTTGCCGGTGGACCCATGCAAGCCACGGGCAACCCCTTGGACCTCGCGATTAACGGCGACGGATTCTTCAGCGTACAAAAAGCCGATGGCGGCTTGGCCTACACTCGCGACGGCAGCTTTAAGCTCGATGCCACCGGCCTCGTCGTGACCAACGACGGCTACCCGCTGGTGCCCAACATCACGGTTCCCGCCGGAGCCAAGGCCATCACGGTCTCGGGCAACGGTACGGTTTCGGCGATTTTGCCCGGCACCAACGAGCCGACGTCGCTGGGACAAATCTCGACCACGGTGTTTGCGAACCCGAGCGGCCTTACCCGCGCCGGACAGAACCTGTATCTTGCCGGCGGCGCGAGCGGCGACGCTCAGACCGCGACGCCCGGCCAAAACGGTGCCGGTGAACTCACCTCCTCGTTCGTTGAGGGCTCCAACGTACAGGTCGTCGAAGAAATGGTCCGCATGATCCTGGCTCAGCGTGCCTACGAAATCAATTCTAAGGCGATTCAAACCGCCGACGATATGCTCAGCATCCTCAACAACCTCAAGCGCTAATGAAAACCCTGCTCCTTTCTCTCTTGGTGGTGCCCGCCCTCGCGGTGAGCCAACAAAGTAAGCCGACGTCGTTCGCCACCGTCAAAGTTGATGGTCCGGGCTACTTCCGGCTTGGCTTCGATGGCGATACCGTATACACGCGCACCATGGACCTCGTGATCGACGCGAAGGGTCGCCTGGCCGATAAGAACGGCGGCTACCTGATCCCCGCGATTCAGATGCCCAAGATTGAAGGGACCTTTGACATGACCCGCGATGGCTGGATCAAGGTGGGCGACCAGCAAGTCGGCCGCGTGGTGCTGGCCGTATTCGATTCGGAGGGGCTGCTCGAAAAGTCGGGCAACTACTGGATCAGCCCGCGCCGCCCCAAGCTGATCAACCCCGCGCCCAACGCGGACGGCACGGTCATGGTGATCGTCAACCGCATGAACGACAAATTTGCGCTCCAAGAAAAGGAGCGACCGCGCGAGGTGCTTGGCGAGACCGAAGACCGCAAGGGCGAAACCTCCCGTCCGGTCAAGCCGACCACCTTCCCCAAGGAAGTCGAATCGTATTCCGCCGCCCGGACAACCAGCAAGGGATATCCGACCACGCCGCTGCTGACGATCCGCCCGCTCAACGAAGTCGAAGGCGATTCGTTCCTGCTCCGCGACATCGCCGACATCGCGGCCGATCCGACCGTCGCCAAGAAACTGGCCGAGGTGCGCATCGGCAACACGCCGTACTTCGGGGTCGAGCGCAAGCTGGACCTGCCCTACCTGCGCACGATGCTCAAGGCCGCCGGATTCGATCCGACGAAGGTTGATATCGAGCTCGCCGCCGAGGCCAAGGTCGTCCGCGCCGGGCAAACCATCCGCACCCAGCAAGTGGTCGAGGCCGCGATTCTCGAAGCCGAAGCCAAGTTCGGCAGCAACGGCAAGTTGCTCGCCACGAGCAAACCCGCCGATCTGCGGGTGCCCAAAGGCAGCTTGAGCCTGCGCTGCACGCAGTGCCTCGAAGGCGCTGATGGCATTCGCGTGACGTTTGACATCTTCGTCAACGACCG
Source organism: Chthonomonas sp. (assembly GCA_016788425.1). Classification (NCBI taxonomy): domain Bacteria; kingdom Bacillati; phylum Armatimonadota; class Chthonomonadia; order Chthonomonadales; family Chthonomonadaceae; genus Chthonomonas; species Chthonomonas sp. The sequence goes on along the minus strand of JAEURQ010000002.1, from coordinate 51,845 downwards.
CCGATTTAACTCGACCAGCGTTCAGCTACGCCGCGATGGCGGCGTCCCCAAACTCACGGTTGGAACCACTGTGCGCATCATCGCCAATGCGGGTGCTCTAAGTGTTGAGACCACCGGTCGAGTGACCAAAGTTTTGCGAAACGGCCTGGAGGTCGAAGTTCGCACCAGCGAAGGCACGCTCCTTGTCGGGCGCGTCCTCAGCGACGGATCCGTGGAGGTCCAGTAAATCCTATGCAATGCCGATTCCTTTGCCTCGCCATCAGCGCCATTCAGTTGGCCAACGCCCAAGTCATCGAAAAGAATACGAACCCCGGTTCGTTGTGGACCAACGGTCGCAACTACCTGATCGATCGCGTCGCCCGCCTCAAGGGTGATGTCCTCACCGTTGTCATCAGCGAGTCGTCGGTGGCGCAGTTCAGCGCGAGCACCAACACGAGCAAAAAGGACAACAGCGAGGTTGGCGCGAAGTTTCCCGTCAAGTTTCTCGACCAGTTGCTCAAGCCGTTTTCGACCAACAGCAACAGCTCGACCGATGGCAAGGGTAGCACCAGCCAAAACGGCCGCTTGCAGGCCAAGATCACCGGCGTCATTACCGAAGTCCGTCCGAACGGCACGATGGTGGTGGAAGCCACACGCACGCTGATGATCAACAAGGAGCTGCAGAGCTTTAAGCTGCGCGGCGTGCTGCGCCCCGACGATATCGCCCCCGACAACTCGGTGATGAGCGAGAGCCTCGCCGAAGCCGACATCCGGTTTGAGGGCAAGGGCGCGATTCAAGACCGGCAGCGCCGCGGCCTGCTGACCAAGGTTCTCGACTGGCTGTTCTAATGTCAACCTCCCGCCGCCACCTTTTGAAACTTATCCGTCCGCGTCCGGTGATCGTCGTTGTTCCCGGCAAAGACCAACCCGCCCCGAAGCCCAATGAAATTAACCGTCAAACTTCTGACCGCTAGCCTGCTCACCGCGAGCGCCGCCGTGGCGGTGCCGCAAGGCGCGCCCGCGACCAAAACCGGCCAAGCCCAAAAGGCTGGCGCCAAAAATGGTGCCAAGCCGCAGGTGCAAATGATTGGCCCCGAGGATCGTGTCAATGCCGAGATCAAACGCGTGAACGAGGAAGGTCTCGACGTGCGCATCAAGGACATTGCCCGATTCCGCGGCGTCCGAAGCAACCAGCTCATGGGCTACGGGCTCGTGGTGGGTCTCAACGGCTCGGGCGACACCCAAAAAACGCCGTTCACGGCGACGCTGATGGCCAACGCCATGCGCAAGTTCGGCACCCTGGTGGATCCGCAGGCCATGAACCTGAAGAACGTGGCCACGGTGAGCATCATCGCCGAGCTTCCGCCGTTTGCTTCGCCCGGCAACTCCATTGATGTGACCGTGCAAAGCATCGGCGACGCCAAGAGTTTGGAAGGCGGCATCCTGCTGCAAGCGGGACTCTTCGGCGCGAATGACGAAGCCAACGCGATTGCCGTCGCGCAGGGCCCCATCACGGTTGGCGGATTCAACGCCTCGGGTGGTGGCAGCAGCGTGCAAAAGAACCACGTCACGGTGGGCCGCGTGAGTTCGGGCGCGATCGTCGAGCGCTCGGTTCCCTACCAAATGCTCTTTGAAGGCAACACGATGTACCTGGAGCTCGATCAGGGCGACATCACCACCGCCGAGCGCATTGCTCAAAAGCTTCAGCAACGGTTCGCCACCTACCGCATCAAGGCGGTGGATGGAGGTACTGTCGCGATCCAACTTCCGATCAAGGAAAACCCGTTGCGGGCCATGGCCAGCATCGAAACCACGGTCGTGAAGGCCGACATCCCTGCCGTTGTGACCATCAACGAGCGCACCGGCACCATCACGATTAGCGGCAACGTCAAGCTCGGGCCGGCCATCGTGGCTCGCGGCAGCCTCAAAGTCATCATCCGCGAAACCACCGCGGTGGGCGAGCAAGCGCCGTTCACCAACAATCCGCCGAACCCGGTGACGAACACCGAAGTCTCGGCGAAGGAATCCGAGGTGCAGATTGGCGTGCTCAGCCCGAACACGACCCTGACCGACCTCGCCAAGTTGTTCCAAAAGCTCAAGGTGAGTGCTGCCGACATGATCGCGATTCTCGACCAGCTCAAGGCGCAAGGGGCGCTGAAGGCCAAGGTGAAGGTGCTCTAATGGACGTTCTGAAAATCGCCCCGCGCGAGCAACGAGCGGTGGACGCCCTGCTCAAGCAGTACGCCAACAAGACCGGCAGCACCGACTTTAAGGATCCGGAGGCCACCGTCTTTCAGGTGAAGTTTGGTGAAAAGGTCATGGCGTTGCGGCAAAAGGACCTCGACGGCCCGGCCAAGCTCGCCCTCGGCAAGCTCAAGGAATCCACCGAGCAGCTCGAAGGCGTGCTCGTCAAGCAGATGCTCGCGGTGATGGCGAAGTCCAAACCCAAGGGCGAACTCGAAGGCCCCATGAGCGACATGGCGCAGGACATGATGCACCAATCCATGGCCGACCAAGTCGGTCGCACGGGGCAGTTCGGCATGGGCCAGGTCATGTACCAACAACTCGCGAAGCCGATTCTCAACCAGCGGCTCGCTCAGGTTTATCTCAACAACAATCAGGTGAAACAATGATCACACGTGAACTCCAAATCCTCTGGTGGGATTGGCTAAGCTCGGCCGAACGCCTTGTGCGCTCGCTGGGTGAGCAAACCACCGCCCTTGCCCGCCGCGAACCGGATCGCCTTGATCAGGTTCAACCGGAAATTGAACGACTGCTCGCCCACTTGCGAAAGCTGGACGAAGAAGCTGTGGTCTCGGCAACAAAGCTGGCCGGAGAACTGGGAGTTGATCCGAGTTTCCGAAGCATTGTCGGGGCGCTTAAAGAAGCCGAAGCACAGCAAGTCGGTCAGCTCGCCACGCGAGTCCGGTCGGCCTCGGCGAACATCAAAACGATTCTCGCCAAAAATCGCAAGCTCATCGAAAGTGAACTCGCCTACGTCAATGGCACGCTCGCCATTGTCGCGCAAGCGATTCAGGATGACAGCGCGAGCTATGTGACCAAGGCCAAGCGCACGCCGGCGCTGGTCAACCAGGTGGCCTAACCGGAGGATCTCGTGCCGAGTTTTTTCCACGGAATTGACCTGGCGACGCGGGCCCTTCGCGGGTTTCAGCGCGCCATGGACGTCACTGGTCACAACATTTCGAACGTCAACACGCGGGGCTACTCGCGCCAGACCGTCGAATTCAGCACCACGGACCCGCTCAACTACTACCAAATGGGCTGGCGAAGCCTGGGTAACGGCGCGCAAATGGACGCCGTCACTCGCGTTCGCGACGGCTTTTTGGATCAGCGCATGTGGGACGCACAGGGCGGAGACGGCAAAAACCGAACCATGGCCGATGGTCTGGGCTCGATTTTGGGCACCTTCAACGAGCCGAACGACGGCAGCATCAGCAAGGAGATGGGCAACTTCTTCAACTCGTGGTCGGCGCTGGCCTCCAACCCGAACGAGTCGGCCTATCGCACGCAAACGCGCCTCGCCGGGCAGCGGCTGGCGACCTCCATTCGCACCGCTCACCGCGACCTTTCCTCGCAGCAGGAGAACGTCACCGCCGAAATTAACAGCACCGTGCAGCGCATCAACGAGTTAGGGCAAAACCTGGCCTCGCTCAACCGCAGCATCCGCGAGGCTTCGGTGGCGGGCACGGAACCCAGTGACCTGCTCGATCAGCGCGACAACATGATCGAGGAGCTCTCGAACCTCACCAACGTGACGGTGTCGCGGCAACAGGACGGCACAACGAGTGTGTTTATCAGCAACTTCACGCTGGTGGATGGCATCGGCTCGCACAACATGGCGAACAACGTGGACCTGACCGCCGGAACGGTCGGCGGAACCCAGATTCGCACTGGCAAACTGGCCGGACTGCTGGGCAACGGCAGCGCGCTGGATAAGCAACTGACGAACCTCGATACGCTCGCCAACACCTTGCGCACCGAGATCAACAATCTGCACAAGAGCGGGATTAACCAAAACGCGACGACGAACATCAACTTCTTCGGTGATGTAACGACCGGGCCGCAGACCGGCGCGATCGACTTTGACATCTCCGCCGAAGTGCAAGCCGACGTGCGCAACATTGCGATTGGCGTAACAGGTAAGGACGGCGACACCGGCCTGGCCCTGCAGATGAGCCAATTGCGTAGCCTTAAGCTGGCCGGATTAGGCAACCGCAGCGTGCTGGATTATCACAAGGACAACATTTCGAACATCGGCAGCGAGCACGCTTACTTCCTGAATGCGGCGGAAACCAATGCCGCGATTATGGATCAAGTCACTCAACAACGCGAGAGCGTGAGCGGCGTGAGTCTGGACGACGAAATGGCGAACATGCTTAAGTATCAGCGGAGCTACCAAGCCGCCGCGCGACTGATTAGCGTTTACGACGAAGTGGCGCAAGATCTGATCAATTTGATCCGATAATCAAAGTAGCGGAGGTGAACTCGAATGAGAGTCAGCACGAACCAACAATACAACACCTATTCGTCGCGCATTCATAAGGCGCAGGCGGATTACTTCCGTGCGCAACAGGAAGTGATGACGGGCAAGCGGGCCGACCTCTTTACGACCGACCCCGCGGGCGCGGCGTTTGTGGTGCGTTCCAAAGACCTCCACAGCGCGCTGACCCAATATCGCACGAACTTGCGTTCGGCGAAGGACTACTCCGGCGCCACGGAAACCGCGCTGGGCAACCTCCACGACATCATCAAGCAGGCCAAGGTCATTGGCCTGCAAGGTGCCAATAGCAGCACCGACCAAGCCGCCCGCGATTCGCTAGCCAAGCAAATCACCGAGTTGCAAACGCGATTTTTGCAGGAAGTGAACACGACCGGCGGCGCCGGGCAGTACATTTTCGCCGGGCAAGACACCGGCAACAAGCCGTTTGCGCTCAACACGACGCTAAACGGGCTGGACTACAGCGGCGACGCGAACCCGATTTTGGTGGAAGTGGGGCCGGGCGAAACAATCCAGGTCAACCAAAACCTTTCGGCGCAGTTTCAGCAGGCGTACACCCACCTGGAGAACCTCCGCCAGAACCTGGCGACAGGGAACGTGACCGGGATTTCCGACATCAACCTGGCCGAGCTCGACCGTAGCATGGAGATTGTTCGGCAGCAGCGCGGCGAGGCGGGCGCGAAGATGACTCTGGTGACGGACATGGAGAACCATGGCCAGCGCAGGATTGACGAGCTCACGCAGCGGATTTCGGATGTGGAAGAAGTGGATTTGAGCGAAGCGATCACGCGCATGCAGCTCGCCGAAACGGCGTACCAAGCGTCGTTGCAGGTCACCAGCCAGGCTCAGCGCTTGAGCCTGATGGATTACCTGCGGTAATTGGTTGCCAAGTTTTGGGTCTTGGCTGGATTACGCGCGGCCCAAGCTCTCTCACTGACGAGAGTCTTAGCCGTGGGGGCGGGAGGGCGACGCGAGCCTTGCGAGCGAGTCCGGCTTGTGATCTCTCGCTTTACCCTCTGCCTCCTTCTTCAGGGGCGAGTTCAGCCGCGTCGGGGCGGGAGGACGACGCGAGCCTTGCGAGCGAGTCCGGCTTGCGCTCTCTCACCAGCCACCAGGCTCCCTTTCTCAAGGTCTGCTCAGCCGCGTCGGGGCGGGAGGACGATGCGAGCCCCGCGAGCAAGTCCGGTACATCCCTGACTTTCGCAAATGACCTCACTCCTCTATAGCGCCAGTCTCAGCCGCGTCGGGGCGGGAGGACGATGCGAGCCCCGCGAGCGAGTCCGGGGGAGTGGCCGTGGGCCGACGCGGCGAAAGGTGGGTTCAGAACGCTTTGCGCGGGGTTGAGTCGCAGGCGACTTACCGGCGACGGCGAATCAATATGCCGAGTCCAGCGAGCAAGCCCACCATCCCCCCCGGCTCTGGCACAGGCGCAGCCCCGATGAGGGTGTACTTTGCGCCGATATGTTGCCAAAGCTCTGGATGCATGTTCGAGTTCCGGTAGTAACCAAGATTGTTGGGATACCCGGTCTGTTCGCCGTTCGAAGTGTGAAGTTGCAACCCTGTTTCTCCCGACGCAAAGCCGTAGGACTCTCCAACTGCTAAAGCGTTTGCATAACTCAAATTGCAAATCCTTAATCTTTCATCCGGTAACATCTTAAACCAACCCGAAGCAATCATCCCGTTCGCCAAAGGGTACAACGGATCAAGAGAATGAGATACTCCAACCGGTCGCACTTGATATGCATCGTCATTCCCAGCGACATAGGCTCCAAATCCGAGTGCATTGGGTCCCCCATATTCAGCCAAGTCGGGAACACCGTCAAGGTTCTCGTCAACCGTGTTCCTCTGTCGGTTGTAAACGACTCTCTTACCGAAATCACTAGCATTTAGCTGCAGCTCGTCAACTCCAGTGAAAACGGGCGCAACCTTCCGAAATGAAAAGGTATCTAGTGGCGGTGCAGATAAGAATGCCACGTTTCGATGAAATGCTCGATCATAGGCGACGTAACCAGAAATATTTTTCACGAAAACTTCACCGAATCCTTGGGCAATATGCTGAACACACAGATTCACCTTAAATGATCCCATTGATGGCACTCGCAAAGCAATGCCAGTAGGAATCTCGCTACCTAAGGCCGCATTCAAGTCCGCGCCCGACGACCGCGCCAAATCTACCAATTGCTGATCGCCATACGACAGGTAGTACCGAAACTGACGCGCCTGCGCCAGTGCAAACCCCGGCAGTAGCGCTGCCGCGACAAACCCCAAACCAGCAATCTTCCTCATGTGAAACACAACTCCAGGCGAATTCCGCCTGAGCACACAGTATAAGCCACATTCGGTGAAAATCGATGGCGAAGTTTCCGCCGCGTCGGGGCGCTCGGGGCGGGAGGACGACGCGAACCCGCGAGCGAAACCGGTACATCCCTGACCTCCGCAAACGTCCTCACTCCTCGATAGCGCCAGCCTTAGCCGCGTCGGGGCGGGAGGACGACGCGAGCCCCGCGAGCGAGTCCGGGGGAGTGGCCTTGGGCCGACGCGGCGGATGGCGGGTTTAGAACGCTTTGCGCGGGGTTGAGTCGCAGGCGACTTACCGGCGACGACGAATCAACATCCCCAGTCCAGCAAGCAAGCCCACCATCACCCCTGGCTCAGGCACAGGCGCAGCCCCGATGAGGGTGTACTTGGCACCAATATTCTGCCAGGGTTCGGGATGCAGGCTTGAAGTTCGATAAAATCCCAAGTTATTCCCCGAGCCTGTTTGCTCGGCATCTGTCGTGTGCAGAAGTAGCCCAGTTTCGCCGGTCGCATTCCCATAGGACTCGCCAACTTGTAGTCCATTCTCGTAGGACAAGGTACAAATGAGGTGTCTAGTCCCGGGGGCGAGCCTAAACCATCCGAATCCAAAGTTTCCGTTCGCAAGCCGGTATCGAGGGTTTAGAAGATGAGATGTGCCCATAGGACGAACCTGCACGCTCGAGTCAGAACCAGAGACGAAGGCTCCGACTCCACGGTCCACAAGGTCCGCATATACAGCTCGATCAGGGAGACCATCATTATCCTCATCAATCGTGTTTCTGTGCAGGTCGTAGACAATTCCTGATCCAAAATCGTTGACATTCTGGGCAAGCATATCTGCAGCAGTGTGCGTTGGCGAAATCTTCCTGAAAGAAAAATTGTCTGTTGGGGGTGCAGAAAAAAAAGCAGCATTTGATAAGCGTGCACGATCATAGGCTACAAAGCTTCGCAAATGCTTTACAAATGCTTCACCATTACCATTATCCAGATGCTCAACTCCTAAAAAGACCTTGAATGACTGCATTGCAGGAACTCTTACAGGATTACCATTGGGGATTTCGGCCCCGAGCGTGGCATGGATGTCAGCACCAGAAGTCCTTGCCAGGTCAACTAGTTGCTGATCGCCATACGACAGGTAGTAGCGAAACTGACGCACCTGCGCGAGCGCAAGCCCCGGCAGCAGCGCCGCCGCGACAAATCCCAAACCAGCAATCTTCCTCATGTGAACACAACTCCACGCGAAATCCGCCTGAGCACACAGTATAAGCCACATTCGCCCAAAACCACACGAAATAGGTTCAAGCGGCTAAACTAAACCCGTGGCTAGCCGACTGGACGACGTTCGTGATTTACGCAACGCCACCACCGACGGCGCGCTCTTCAACGCCTTCGCCACGCTCACCGGCGGGGCGATTGTCACCTCCCTGATCAAGCACATCGCGACTACCGACCGCGACGCTGACTACTGGATCGCGCTCGTCACCTCGGTCCCCAGCATGCTCGGGCTGCTCGGCATCGCCGGAGCCATCTATGGGCGGCAGTTCCCGGTGTTCCGCCGCGTCATCGTGCCCTTCGGCTGGATTATCCGGCTGGCGCTGTTCCCTCTTCTCGGGCTCGCCATTTGGCAGGGACCACCCGAGGTAAGGTTGCCGCTCCTCTTTCTCTGCGTCGTCGTGTCCGGCGCGGCGGGGCAGTTTGTCGGGCCCATTTACAACGACTGGATGGCCGAGCTTGTGCCAACCAACAGCCGCGGGTGGTATTTCAGTCGCCGCAACTCCATTTCCAGCCTCGTCGGCGCGAGCACCGGCTTGCTCGGCGGCTTCCTTATCGACCGGTTCCGCGCGCAAAACCAAATGGAGCTCGGCTACGGATTGGTGCTGGGGCTGGGCATTGTGTTCGCCCTGCTCAGCCAGTACTTTTTCCTGCAAATGAAGGAGCACGTACGGCCCAACCCGGTGAAATCCAGCTTCCGCGAGGGCGTGCGCTCCATCCGCGCGCCGTTCCGCGACAAGCACTTCCGCAAGGTGCTGGGCTTCCTCGCGTTTTTCGTTTTCGCGCAGGCATTCCCCGGCTCGATCCTGTCGCCCTACGCGCTCGAAAGCCTCAAACTTCCACTCGCGACGATTCAGTTTTTCGGTTTGGTGCAGGCGGCGACCATTGTTCTGTTCGCCAAAACGTGGGGATTTTTGGCCGACAAATACGGGAACAAACCGATCCTCTCCGTGCTGAGCGTGGGGCTCGGGTTCACGCTCTTGGGCTGGGTGTTTGCCGGGCCAGATAACCCCTACAACTTCCCCATTCTCTTCGCCAGTCACGTGGTCGGCGGCATCGTGTGGGCCGGAATCGGCACCTGCCAATTCAATCTTCTGCTCGCCACGGCCTCCCCCGAAGATCGCGCCAATTACATGGGGAGCGCGCTCGCCATTCAAGCGGTGCTCGGCGGGGTCGCCCCGTTTTTGGGCATGCTTTTGTTCCGCCAGTTCGTGGGCGGCGGCGATGTCGCGGGGTCTTATCAAACCGTGCTCTGGATCGCCATCGGCATCCGGTTTAGCAGCGTCTTTCTGTTGCTGCCGGTTCGCGAGGAAGGCTCCACCACGATCGGGCAAACCCTTTCTCAGCTCAAAAACATCTCGCCGACGGGCTACCGTGCGCTGCGTGATCTTTCGACCAGCACCGACGTGAGCAAGCGCGAGCACGCCATGGAACAGCTGGCCGACAAGCAGTTTGGCGTGGCCACCGACGAGCTCATCAAGGCGCTGCACGACCCATCGCCGCGGGTCCGTCGCAAGGCCGCGCAAGCGCTTGCCTCGTTGGGCGACGAAAAGGCGGTGCGCGCGCTCATCCACCAGCTTGAAGATCACGCCGACCTGGTTGAGGACGAAACGATCGAGGCGCTCGGCAAGATTGGGCACCCCGAAGCCGCGTCAATCCTCATCCGATTCTTGGATAGTCCGCGCTCGCAGCTGCGCCGCGCGGCGGCCAAAGCGCTCGGCGAACTCGGCTTGCCCGAAGTGATCCCCGCCCTCATTCGCGCCGCGCGCGACCCCCACGATCCCGACCTTCGCCGCGCCGCTCTGCAAGGGTTGCGCTGGAATATGGGGCCGGAAGCCGTGGAGGTTGTCGCCGAGAGCGCTCTCGACCCGCGACCCAGCGTGCGCATTGCCGCCGCCGAAGCCATCTCCGAACACGAACTGCGCGAATGCGCGGTCGCGCTGCGACAATCGGCCGGCATGCACCGCGACGAAGCCTGCAGCGAAATCGCCTATGCCCTTGGCGCGGTCGGCAACCCGCAAGACGTGCCGCTCATCCTTAGCGTCGCGCAAAGCTGCGAGTCCGTGATCACGCGTCGGCGCTGCCTGCTGGGCGTAGCCCGGCAATGGGGCATCGAGTCGCCGGTGTACCGCCTCTTTTTGCTCAGCGGAATGTCGCGCGACAGCATGCTGCTCGATCGCGTGCGGCCGGTGTTGCGGCGTAGTAAGAAGCTGCAAACGGCGCTGGCCCGGTATTCGGCGGGCAACGAAATCGGCGCGCTCGAGATCCTCAGCGAAAGCAAAGTCGATCCGCGGCTCGCGGTTTTCGCCGAGTTCCCCATCGAGGACGGCTTCCTGCTGGCCGCCGAAGCCTATGTGCAAGCCAGCGCGCAGCCTACCCGTCGCGGAAAACCGCCCTTGCCGAACGGGCCCTAATCCGGCTAACCTAGGCGCAATGGCCTCAACTGCACCAACTTCGCCAGCCGAGCTTCGCCGCGTCATCGTGGCCAGTTCCGTGGGCACGGTCATCGAGTGGTACGACTTCTATCTGTTCGCCGCGCTTTCGGCGGAGATCGGCAAGATATTCTTTGTCGGCGACGACCCGACGGTACAGCTCCTCAAGTCGCTGGCGATCTTCGCCACCGGGTTTGTCGTGCGACCATTTGGCGCGCTCGTGTTCGGTCGGCTCGGCGACATTGTCGGACGCAAGGCCACGTTCATTCTCACGCTGGGGCTGATGGGCGGCTCCACATTTCTGGTCGGCGTGTTGCCCACGTACGCGCAAGTGGGCATGCTCGCGCCAGTGCTGCTGCTCATTCTTCGCATGCTGCAGGGGCTCGCGTTGGGCGGCGAATATGGCGGGGCCGCGACCTATGTCGCCGAGCACGCGCCCGCCAATCAGCGCGGCTACTACACGAGCTTCATCCAAATCACCGCGACCGCCGGGCTGATTCTTTCGCTCATCGTGATTCAGCTTTGCCGCAAGAGCTTTGGCGCCGACTTCGAGGTGTGGGGCTGGCGGATTCCGTTCCTCATCAGCGCCGTGCTCATCGCCGTGAGCTTCTCGATTCGCCTTCGCATGCACGAGTCACCGCTGTTCAATCGCGTGAAGGAAAGCGGGCAGGTGAGCAAGAATCCGCTGCGCGACAGCTTCGTCAACCCCGAAAATCGCCGCCTCGTTCTCATCGCGCTGTTTGGTGCGGCGGCCGGGCAAGGCGTCATTTGGTACACGGCGCAGTTCTACGTCAAGACGTTTATGGAGACCACGCTCAAGCTCAACAAGGACATGGTCTCCAACCTGCTGATCGTCACGTTGTTGCTGGCCACGCCGCTTTTTGTGTACTTCGGCGCGCTCAGCGATCGCATCGGCCGCAAAAAGCTGATGATGGCGAGTTGCGCGGCCTCGGTGGTCGCCTTCCCTGCCCTGTTTTGGCTGATTACCAACGCCGCTAAGGACCCGGCGAACCCGAATCAACTGCTCATCGGGCTGAGCGTCTTCCTGCTCGTCGTACCGGTGACCATGATCTACGGCCCCATCGCCGCGTTCTTGGTGGAGCTGTTCCCCGTCCGAGTACGCTACACGTCAATGTCGCTGCCGTATCACATCGGGAATGGCGTGTTCGGCGGATTCGTGCCGCTCATCGCCACATGGCTCCCAGCTTCAACCGGGAATCCGTTGGCGGGCCTCATCTATCCGTGCGCGATCGCGCTTGTCACGCTGTTTATCGGGCTGAAATACCTTCCTGCGAACACCCACCAAAACCAAGACATGGTTGAGGGGCCGGCGGCGTGAAGTTCCTTCGCGAAAACGGAGCGCTGGTCGCGCTGATCTTGCTGGTCGTTATCAACGGGATCCTCAACCCCGGCATTTTCTTGCAGCCCGAGAACCTGCGCAATATCCTCAACCAAAATGTTGCGCCCGGCATTCTCGCGCTGGGCATGACATGGGTCATCATCACCGGCGGTATTGATCTTTCGGTCGGCTCGGCGCTCGCCTTCATCGGCGTCGTGGCGGTGGATACGATGAACCGGTTTGGCCCGGCGGGTGGCACAGGCGTGCTCATCGCGATTGCCGTTTCGGTGTTGCTCGGGTTGGTCGCCGGATGGATCAACGGCGTCGTGAGCGTATTCGGGCGCGTGACGCCGTTTGTCGTGACGCTGGTCGGGCTGCTTGCCTACCGGTCGGCGGCGCAAGCCTACGCGCAAGGCGGCGAGGTCGGGGCGCAAAACCCGCTGTTCCAAAACCTCGGCACCGGCGGCATTCCGATTCCGTTTATCCGCAGCAACGACCAGCCGCTCGTGATCTACTGGAGCATTCTGGTGTTCTTCGCGCTGGCAATTCTCTTCGCCGTGCTTCTGCGCAAAACCGCCTTCGGCCGCAAGGTCGTGGCGATTGGCAGCAACGAGCGCGCGGCGCACTACTCGGGCGTCGCCGTGAACCGCACGCGCATCGGCGTTTACGCGCTCATGGGCTTTTGCACCGGCCTGGCGGCCCTGCTGTTGGCGAGCCGCATGAACGGCATCGCCACGAGCACGGTTGGGCTCTACTACGAACTCGATGCCATCGCCGCAGTCGTGGTCGGCGGGACAGTACTGCGCGGTGGTCGCGGAACCATTGGCGGCACCGTCATCGGCGTGTTGCTGTTGGGCGTCATTCAGAACGTCCTGGTGATCCTCGGCGTGAACAACTATCTGCAAGGAATTGTTAAGGGCGGCATCATTCTGGCGGCGGTCTTGCTCCAACGCGGGCAATCGGACTAAACTGAGACCATGCGCGAAATCCTGATCGCCGGCACCGTATGCTGGGATCGCCTGATTCGTGTCCCCGAGTTTCCTCGCCCCGGCCAGTACATCGACGCCCTTGAGGTGCGCGAGGGGCCGGGCGGCGAGGCCTACAACACCGCGTTTGGCCTATTGCAACTTGGCATGAGCGCGCTGGTCTATGGCAACCCGATCGGCTCGGGTTTGGCCGCCGACCGTCTGCGGCAAGGCGTGGAGAAAGTCGGGCTCCGGCGTGTGGTTCTCCCCGGTGGCCGAAACCGCGTGCCGCAATGCGACATCCTCGTGACTCCCGACGGGCAGCGCACCATGCTCGGCGACGGGTTCACCGAGCTGGCCGAACTCACCGCCAACCTGCACGTTTCGCCGTTGCGCGGCGGAATCATCTCCGGCGATATGAACCTCGGCGAGAGCATTTGGCGCATCTACGATTTGGGCCGCGCGGCGGGCATGATGATCTACGCGATGGACAGCCCACCCCGCGCGCTGGGCCCGACGAGCTACTACCAGACCAGCACCGACTGGGTCGGCAAGCCGGGAATCGAATCGGACAACTGCGCCGCCGCCCACCAGATGGCGACCATCACCGAAGGCACAGTGATCCTCACGGACGGCAACCGCGGCTTTTATGTCGGCAACCCGCGCGGCGCGGTGCGTCTGCCGGCCTTCCCCATTTCCGGTGTGGTGGACACGACCGGGGCGGGCGATGCCTTCCGGGCGGGAATGCTGTTCTCGCTGGCGCACAGTTGGCCGCTCGGGCAATCGCTCGCGTTCGCCTCGTTGGTGGGCGGGCTCGCTTGCCGCGACTTGGGCGCAACCGGATCGTGCGCGACTCGCGCCGAAGTGGAGCAACAAGTAGCCCAGCACCGACCCATTTACGACGAGATTCTGCGGCTGACGGCCTTGCTGAACTAGCGCTCGCGGTACTGAACCGCCTCGGCCAAGTGAACCTTGGTCACCTGCTCGCTCCCCGCCAAGTCGGCGATGGTGCGACCCACCTTGAGCAGCCGATCGAACACGCGCCCCGAGATATTGAGCTTGGCGCTGACCGCGCGCATGAACGCCTCGCTCTCGGCATCGAGCGTGACGATCTCCCGCAGTTGCCGCGGAGCCATCTTGGCGTTCAGCATCGCCGCGCCAAATCGCTCACGCTGTCGCGCCCGCGCCGACTTGACCCGCGCCCGGATCTGCGCCGAGGTTTCGCCGGGTTTCATGTCGAGCAATTCGTCGGGCTTAAGCCGCGGGACGGTGATGTGCAAATCAATCCGATCCAGGAGCGGGCCGCTCAGCTTGGCGCCGTAGCGTTCGCAGAGACTTGCGCCAACGCACTGGGCCTCGGGATAGCCCTTGAACCCGCAAGGGCACGGGTTCATCGCCCCGATGAGCATGGCCTCAGCAGGAAAGGTCATCTGCATTTGGACTCGCGAAACGGTGACGATGCCATCTTCCAGCGGTTGCCGGAGCGATTCCAATACGTCGCGATCGAACTCGGGCATTTCGTCCATGAACAGCACGCCCAGGTGCGCGAGCGAGATTTCGCCTGGTTTGGGAATCTTGCCGCCGCCGACAATGGCCGCGTAGCTGGCGGTGTGGTGCGGCGACCGAAACGGACGGACCTTCATGAGGCCGCGCTGGCTTCCGCGCGAGCCGCTGGCGCTGTGCACGCGGGTGACGGCGACGCTTTCCTCGAGGGTGAGCGGCGGCATGATGGTGGGGATGCGGCGAGCCAGCATGGTTTTGCCGGAACCCGGCGGCCCGACCATGAGCAGGTTGTGACCGCCGGCGGCGGCGATCTCTAGCGCGCGGATAGCGTGTGTCTGCCCCTTTACGTCGGAGAAGTCAATCTCGAACTCGGGCTCCTCGTCGTCGGTAAAACTGCGCTGCGACATGGGCGCTTGCAGGTCGCCGTTGATGAGGCTGACGACATCTTCCAGCGTGCGACAACCGTACACTTCGAGGTCGGGGAAGATCGCCGCTTCTTCGGCGTTGGCCTCAGGGACGATGAGGCGGCGGAAGCCCTTTTCGTGGGCGAGAAGGGCGGCGCTCACCGCGCCATCAATCGGCCGCAGTTTGCCATCTAAGCCGAGCTCGCCGAGAAAAAGGCAGTCGGCCAACTCGGGGATGGGCACCGCCTTGTTCATCGCGAGAATCGCCATGGCGATCGGCAGATCGAGGGCGGGGGCATCCTTGCGCACGTCGGCCGGCGCGAGATTGCAAATGATCATGGCGCTCGGCCAGTTCAAACCCGAGGTGATGATGGCGTTTTTGACGCGGACGCGGCTTTCGTCTACGGCCTTATCAGCGAGTCCGACGAGCACGAAATGGCGGTCGGCCTTGGTCCAAGACATATCGACCTCCACCTCTATGGGGAGGGCATCGATCCCGGAGAGCGTCGCTCCCCACGCCTTGGCAATCACTCTGGAATTGTAGCCGCATTGGTTGGTTGAGATTCTCTGTGGGATCGCCCCCGTCTGCCCACTTGCCAGGCCCGCGCGACCACGCTCCGCTCGTCGCTTTGCCCAGACGGGGGCGAGGCCGCCGCGTTGGATCGGGGTGACGTCCGATTTTAGCGGTCTTGTGGCCTTAAGCCGTTTCAATGCCGGAAGAAGGAGCATGTCGTGGAGTTTCTTCACTTCCACCAGTTCCCTCCCCATTATTCGCATATGCAACCAGTAACTTTTCGTCGGGCCAACCAATCCGTTTATGTTCATCCCTCTTTAACATGCAAGATTTAAGAGTATCCTCGTCCTCGTCCTCGTCCTCGTCCTCTCTAACCTTGCAGCCAAACAGTTTGTTATCGCAGAGGTTGCTCTTAATGTCTTCATTATCGTTCATGTGGAATGTGCCGTTGCTCTAGTTCTCGGGCCGGTCTTGACCATTGGACTTAGTTCTAACGCTCGTAGGGTAAGGGGTGAAGCTGATCGTGGCGGGGGAAGAGGCCGTACCAGACTCGTTGACCCTTCGTGCCTCTGAGAAGGAATGGCATGTTGTTGTTCGAATTGCGGGAAAGCACCGTCATGCATCCCATTTTTTTGTGACCTAGAGGGGTCTTACTGTGTAGTTCAAGTGCGTAAGACGAGAGAATTGCAAAGTCCTCGTCAGTGAAGATACTCTTAAACCTCTCGGTATCCGGGTGTAGCACAGAGTAGATAGCCTCGGCTCCGGCCTCCCGCACGACAGGGATTGCCTCCGGGCACATTACTATTGTCGTAAACAGCGGGACGACGGTGGTGGAGAATGCCCCGCTCCACACCCCAATTGAGTCCTTAAACGTTTGGCCGGAACCTGCAAAGTCGTCCAGAAATGCCAAGATCGAAGCACTCTGGCTTTTTAGCATTTGCTGCAATTCTATGGCGTTCCCTCTGAAGATAGTTAGGTTAAGGTTCTCGTGTGTATTCAGCTGATCTGCTAGTTCCAGAATGGCATGACCGCTTTCTCCGTCGCCAGGGCCCGCCAGTACCGTAACACAATCTCGTGGAATTCCATCAGTATCCGCTCTTTGGCATAGCTTTAGAAGCAAGCCTCTGAGATGAGATTCTACTTCGCTGGGCGGAAAGTACCGCACTTGGGCAAGCATCCGAAAGACGGCTCCCCTGTCACGAGGCCGGGATTGGTGGACATACTTCCAAACAACCTTCCAGTTGATTGGGCGTGGTTCATAGCCAGGGAATCTCTTAGATATCCGGTGGCAATCGAGCAGGTGCCGCACCACCTAGAGATCAACCTCGTCAAACAATTCTGGCTGCGGCATGTCTTCCCCAGATAGCTTATCAAGAAGTTTGTCCACAAATTCGCGGATACTCTTCAAAGATGCCTGGAGGTCTTCTCTGTCGGAGGCAAACTCAAGCTTAAGTCGTTGCATGTCCTTCGTGAACGAGTCGCAAAGATCAACAGCTTTTTTGATTCTACGCTTATCGTGGACAAGTTCATCAAATGCTTCTCGGGTGTCATAAGGCACGTTTTGTAACCACTCCCTCAGTCTTTCAATTGCTGACTGTAGACTCGCTTCGTAGCCGTCATCGTCCTCATCAAGCAACGTAAAAGCCTCCATGACTCTTCGGAAATGAATCACGCTCTTAATTGACTTTGCCTGGTACTTTTCCACCAACCTTCGCCATATCCCGTCTCTACCGCCAAGTTCTTTAACGACTTGTGGCATGTGAGTTTCGATTTTCTTAACGACCTGCTCTGCTTCAGTCCAAAAATTTGAGGGTATCCGCTTTCGCGGGTTGGGTTCCAGAGAAAGCAATTGGAACTCTTCGGGTAGGACCATCAGCGTTTTACACCGCTCAATCTGCGGTTCACTCAGTCCGGTTAGCTCATGCAGGCGCTTCGTGTCTGCGTCCATTTCGTCAAGTTCATTCATGACCTCTTTCAGGCTAAGTGCGGTAGGCATAAGTTCCCAACCCTCTCGGAAGTTGTGGATTGAGAACATGGCAAGCAAACCCGATAATCGGTCTGGCGTATCCACGATATTTGCCTTTATCGTCAATATCGGTGTTCCTTCCGCTGTGAGCTCGGCGCAACATCGGTATCGTCGCTCGCCATCAAGTATCCGGTATAGCTTTGTGCCCTTTTGCTTATGAACAGTAATGGGCACAAGCACACCGTGTTTCTTAATGCTCGCCTTGAGTGAAGCTAAAGGCTCGGGATCAAATAGCAGTCGAGGGTTATTCGTGTCGGGCACGATGTCTTCAAGCGGAATCTCTTTGAGAGATCCTGCAGGTAGTGTTTGGGGCGATAGGTGGGGTCCGCTGCTTGGATTACTCATTGACTTATCTCGATGTTGCTAATCAGAAGTTCTTCTACTCTCGTGCGGCTTGAGGCTGAACCTGCCACTAAGCGCCGGACCGGTGTACTCACCGTCTGGAATCCATCTCCAAGCGTTCGCGCCTCAGCGGAGTCTGCATAGCTGAGCACGAACTTCGCCCCTGACTCGTGTATCCTGATGATTGCGGTCCGAAGTCGGTGAAGATCGTCTACGGCGAACCCTGCCGGTAAATACTCCCGGAAGGTGCGCTTCGAAGTCACGCGGTATGGGGGATCCAGATACACAAATGTTTTTGCAGAGACCCTTTGAAGGCACATGGCAAAATCGCCCGACACAAGCTTTACTCCTTTGAGTGCTTCGCTGAATGAAACTAACTCTTCCAAGCTTAGCATCGCCCTAAATTTTGTAGCCCCCCATGGAACGTTGAACTTACCACTCAGGTTCGTACGGTAAATTCCATTGAAACAGAGTCTATTGAGATATAGAAATCTTGCCGCCTTGCTGATGGGATCCGTGTGGACACCTTCTCCGGCCCTGACCTTATAGTAGGTTTCGGCGTCGAGGCCCCAACCCTGCATTGCTTGGTGAACATCTGACGGGTTGGACCGAACTGTTTCGTACGTCCCGATAAGGTCACTGTTCATATCTCCGAGTACAGCCCGTTTCGGGTTCAGGCGTAGGAACAAGCATGCCGATCCACAAAATGGTTCGATGTATTTATACTTTGGATCTTGATAGTACGATGCTAACTTTGTAAGTATTTGTGTTTTCGCTCCAGCCCACCTTAAAATCGGTCGCACGGTCACGGGTTCCAGACCATGTTCAGGCAACTTGGATGTCACTTATTTCCACTTCCTGTCGCTCTTTGGTTGCTTCCTGACCTTTTGAGCTGTTGTGACTGTGATGGAGATTCAGTCACACGTTTCGGTTCAAGGTATCGGGAGACTGGTAATCGCTTCGGAGGCGGCACTGCTTTCATCGCTTATGAACATACCTTGTCTTGGCAACGGTTTCCTGTGGCCTGAGCCGCATAAGGGATTTTCGCACACCACCCCGTATTCGCGACATGTTTTTCACCTTGCGAGGGCGAATTAACAAACCAAGATTGTCTCGTGGGGTTAACCGACGAATGCGGTATAGAAGCACATACCCAATCCGCCAGCAGAAAAGCGCCTACGCGCGCGGAAACTCGTGCGGATCGCCTGTCAGGCGGACCCGGCTCGCGAGCTCGAGTGGCAGCGAATCGCGACGCTTATCGCGAGTAAGAATCAGCTCCATGTCCGCCAGATCAGGCAACCAGGTCGCGAGCGAGGCCATCACGTCGGCCCGATCGACCCACAGCACCGCCGGCGGCTCGTGCAGACACGCCTGCAAAAGCTGATTGTAACTGTGGAAGCACTGACACGTCAGTTGCTGAGAACGAACCGTGGTGTCGAACCACTCCTGAAGATCAAGAGCCTGGAAATAGACATAGACCACCCCGACCGGCGTATTGTCGGCCGGGAAGCCAAATGCGGTGCCAATCGGTGGAGGTGGACCCACGCGCGATCCACCTGTTTTCGTGGGGATCAAGCAAGACATCACCGTAATTGTATCGGATTAGTGCGGAAAATCGATGAAGTTTTCCACAAAAAGTTATAAAAAATGCCCGACTCAGACGAGTCGGGCATTTCAGTGAACAACGGCTCTTAGGCCTTCTTCAGACGATCCACCGTGGTTTCCAAGAACTTCTTGAAGTCGGCTTCATCCTTCATATCGCTGGTCGGGAAAACGTCCAGCGCGGTTTGCGCCGCCTTCAGCGCGGCGGCTTTGTCACCAATTCGCTCGAAGATCGTGAGGGCGTACCACAGGGTCTTCATTTCCTTTTCCTTGGTCGCGGCCAGGCTAAGTTGCACAGCCTCGCGAACCTGCGGAATGAGCTTCGACGTCGGGCTTGCGTTCGCCATGGCGAAGCTCAGCAACTGGTCGCGATCATCTTCTTTGCGGGCCATGCCCTTGGCCTTCTTCGAAAACTCGGCCGGATTTTCTTCGGCGATCCAGGCCAGTTGCATCGGCTTGGCGTTGGCTTCGGCTTCCGGATACTTCTTCACCAGGTCGGCAAGCTTGGCTTTTGCTTCGGCCTTCTGACCAGCGGCAAACTGCTTCTTAATCGCGCCGAGTTCCTTGTTGATTTCCATGGCGCGGCGATTCGCGGCGACTGCCTCGTCCATCTTGGTCTTGGCCTTGGCCATGTCGTAGGTGCCCGCCTTAATCTCTTCCAGCGGCTTGTCCATGCTCATGGGGTGACCAATCCAGACGATGGTTCGGTCCTTCACGATGAAGGCGCTCGGGATGCCGTTTTGGCCGGCCGCCGTCATCCAGCTTTCCGACATGCCGGTTTTGTTGCCGCTGTAAGCGACGGTGTAATCCATCTTGGCGCCCATTTCGGTGACAAACTTTTCGACGCGCTGGTCGTCGTTGTCTTCCCAAATGCTCACCCCGATAAAGGTGATGTCGGAATTCTTCTTCGCCAGCTCAGTTAGGTGAGGAATGGAGGTTTTGCACGGACCGCACCAGGTGGCCCAGAACTCGACCACGTAGGTCTTGCCCGCTTCAAAGCCGTTGACGGGCGTACCCTTAACCCACGTCTTGATATCGAGTTTGGGAGCCGGGCTGCCGATGCTGATTTCGCCGGCGGCGGAGGCGCACGCCGAGGCGGCGAGCAGGAGAATGCCTAAGACACTTTTCTTGGTGACCATAACTTCAAGACGTCGGCGCGGGGGCTCGAAGTTCCCGCAAAGTTGCCTAACCATTCTTGCGCAAATGATATCAATTGCCCCAAAAATTTGCGGTGGCTCTCTATACTCGCTCCGAGAGGGATCAAATGAAACTCATTTCGATTACGTCAATTGTCGTTCTCGCGAGTGTTGTGGCGCAAGCCCAAACTCTGCGCGTGACTAAGTTCAATTGGAGCAATGCTCAGGGAGGTGTGAATATCCAGGCCGAATTCGACCAAGGCCCCAATCCCTGGTGCCCGGCGGCAGATGTCCGATGGCTTCAGAACGTGAAGATCAAGGATGCGGCGGGCAACATTCGCAACAACGTGCCGGGCTATCCGAACGGCGACTTTACCGACCCCCTGCCGAACGGGCCGGGCGGACCGTGGGATAACGATCCTTGGTACGACGTGACCTACAACTCGGCCGCCGACCGCAACACGGATACGAATCGGCAAGGGGGCAAGGGCCGGTTCTTCAACGATTCGCCCGGAGGCTGGGGGCCGTTCGGACCGTTGTACTTCTGCGCGACCACGGCGATTGTTTGCATCGATCGCAACAACTTTAAGGCGAACATGATGGGCGTTTTCTCGTGGGGATTCTGCGTGAGCGCCACGGGCGGCATCACGCCGATTCAGCCGATGGCGCTGGGCAACACCGCCGCGACAAGCGGCCTGTTCAACAGCGGCGCGGGGCTCGCGCCTTGGACGGTTCAGCCGGGCGACAACGATTGCCAACTCACGGTGACCACGGTGCCCGAACCGGCGTCCTTCGCCGCGTTCGCGGTCGGGGTGCTGCTACTGCGCCGAAAATCGCGGCAGCACGGTCGCCTGAGCTAGCTCGGGCGCGGCGGCATCGCGGGCCGAAATCACCGGATCCGCGGTTCGCCAAGGAATCCCAATGGCCGGGTCATCCCAGCGGATGGCCCGGTCGTTTTCGGGAATGAATCGCTCGGTGACCATATACCCGATGGTCGCCGACTCGCTGAGCACCTCGAAGCCGTGGGCAAACCCGGGCGGAATGCAGAGCTGGCGATGGTTGTCGCCCGAGAGCTCGGCTTGCCAAAACTCGCCGAAGGTCGGCGATCCGACGCGGATGTCCACCGCCACATCAATAATGGTGCCGCTGACCACAAAGACGAGCTTCGTCATAGGGTGCGGCTCTTGGTAGTGCAGGCCACGCACCACGCCGCCGCGCGAGTGCGACATGTTCATCTGCACAAAGTTCAGCCCCGGGAAAGCGTCATCGCGCCACGCTTCCTTAAACCAGCCGCGCTCGTCGCCGAGCAGCTTCGGGATGACGAGTTGCAATCCCGCCGGGCCGAGCGGTTCCAGGGTCATGGTTGGCCCGCCGCCACGCGCCGCAGCTCCGCTCCATACTCGCTGCTTCCGTAGCCGTCAGCCAATCCCAACAGGTGCTCCCGCGAGATCCAGCCGTTGCGGAAAGAGATTTCCTCGGGCGAGGAGATGAGGAGCCCTTGGCGACGCTCCACCGCCTCGACGAAGTTGCTCGCCTCCAACATGCTCTGCGGAGTGCCGGTATCCAGCCAAGCCGCGCCGCGCCCCAAAAGCTCCACCTTCAGTTCGCCGTCGTTGAGATAAGCCTCGTTCAAGGTGGTGATTTCTAGTTCGCCGCGCGCCGATGGCCGAATCGCTTTTGCTCGCTCCACCACGGTGTGGTCGTAGAAATAGAGCCCGGTGACCGCATAGTTGCTGCGGGGCGACGTGGGCTTCTCCACCAAGCTAATCGGCTGGCCGGCGGCATCAAATTCAACCACGCCGTACCGTTCGGGATCGCTGACGTGGTACGCAAATACGGTTGCCCCGGCTTCTTGCCGCACCGCGTTGGCGAGTTGCGTGGTCAGGCCTTGACCATAGAAAATGTTGTCGCCAAGCACCATGGCGCAGGGCTGCCCTTCGATCCAGCGCTCGCCAATAAGAAAGGCTTGGGCCAGGCCCTCGGGGTTCGGCTGCACGGCGTAGTCAATGCTCACGCCCCATGCCGCGCCATCGCCCAGCAGTCGGCGGAACATTTCCTGCTCGTGCGGAGTGGTGATCAGCAAGATGTCCCGGATTCCGGCGAGCATCAACACACTCAGCGGGTAGTAGATCAGCGGCTTATTGTAAATCGGCAGCAACTGCTTGCTCACACTCCGCGTGATCGGCCACAGCCGCGAGCCCGTACCGCCCGCCAAAATGATTCCTTTGCTGATCATGCGTCCCCCCCATATTGTCGGCGCATCCACTCGCGATATTCGCCACTTTGCACGTCGCGCACCCAATCGGTTTCCGCCAGGTACCACGCGACGGTTTTTCGCAGGCCCGTGGAAAAGGTCTCGCGCGGTGTCCAGCCGAGTTCCTCGCGAATCTTGGTCGGGTTGATCGCATAGCGAAAATCGTGGCCGGGGCGATCGGGGACGTAGGTGATGAGCGCCTCCAGTTCAGCGGGTTCGGCGCCGGTTTGCGAGGCCACTTCGGCGATAATCGTGCGGACGATCTCAAGGTTCGTCACCTCGTGGCCGCCGCCGATAAGGTACGTCTCGCCGAGCTTGCCGTCGGTCGCCACGCGCAAAATCGCGTCCACGTGGTCATCCACGTAGAGCCAATCGCGAATCTGCTGTCCCTCGCCGTACACCGGCAACGGCTTGCGCGCAAGGCAATTGAGAATCATCAGCGGGATTAGCTTCTCGGGAAACTGCCGCGGACCATAGTTGTTGCTGCAATTCGTGATGACTGCGGGCAGCCCATAGGTGTGGGAGTACGCTCGCACCAGGTGGTCGCTCGCCGCCTTGGAGGCAGAATACGGACTGCGCGGATCGTAGGCCGTGGTTTCATCGAACGAGCCGCTCGGGCCAAGTGCCCCAAAAACCTC
Source organism: Chthonomonas sp. (assembly GCA_016788425.1). Taxonomy (NCBI): domain Bacteria; kingdom Bacillati; phylum Armatimonadota; class Chthonomonadia; order Chthonomonadales; family Chthonomonadaceae; genus Chthonomonas; species Chthonomonas sp. The sequence continues at coordinate 28,622 of JAEURQ010000002.1, read as the reverse complement.
GTCGGTACTGATGTGGTGAAATCGCTTGCCCGCAGGATCGCGCCACACCGCCCGGCAGGCCTCGAGCAGGTTCAGTGTGCCGACCACATTGGAATCCACAAAGGCGCGCGGCGCGCTAATGCTGCGATCAACGTGGCTTTCGGCGGCGAAGTGAACCACGAGATCGGGTTCGAACTCCGCCACCGTGGTCGCGATCAGCGACGCGTCGGTGAGGTCCACCCGTCGAAACGAGTAGTTCGGCGCTTGGTCAACCCCGGCCAGGTTGCGCAAATTCGCGGCGTAGCCGAGCTTATCCACGTTCAAAAACGTGTGTTGCGGCTGCTCCGCTACTGCTCGTTGCAAAAAAGCGGAGCCGATGAAACCGGCTCCGCCTGTGACAAGAATCCGCATCCTTGTCGCTAGTTTAGCATTCTTAGCGGAAGCGCCAAATGACCTTGCCGTACTGGTTCAGCGAGTTCGCCGAGTACATCTTGGCGTGGCCATCAGCAAAGATCACCGGGGTTTGCCCATCGCCTTGACCGTTGCCGCCGTAGCGAGCAAAGATCGGCTTGAGCGCGCCAGCCGAGAGCGTCGTGTAGTTCACGCCCTTGTACGGGGTGGTCACGATGTTCACGTCGGCGATCAGCGGGAGGCCGTACTTGTAGTTTTCCTCAGCCGTCGAGTAGGTCGTCGGCGTCGGACCGTTGTACGGGTTGAACACGTAGCCGCGTTCCTTGCCCGAGCCAGCGTTGGCTCCGTTCGGGGTTACCGCGAAGAGACCAATTGAGGCCGATTCCTCGGCTTGGCTGAAGTTGGCCGCGTTGGTGAAGCCTTCCGTTCCCGGGAGAGCCGCGCCTTCAACGGCGGTGCTCAGCGGGTCCACGCCCGAAGCGTCGGTGTAGCCCACGCTTTGGTTCTTGCGATTCACCCAGACGTCGGCAAAAGTACCGCGCGAATCCGGAGCTTGGAAGATGTCCTTGTTCTTCGCGTACACGTTGACCAGACCCGGCCAGATGATCGGGTCGCCCACGCCGGTGCGGTTGCTCGCCGGAGCCATGTAGTCATCGTTGTCCGTGCTGTACATAAACACAGCCAGACTCAGTTGCTTCATTTGCGAGAGGGCGGCGGTCTTCTTGGCGGCCAGTTTGGCTTGGGTGAAAACCGGGAACAGGATGGCAGCGAGAATTGCAATGATGGCGATAACCACGAGCAATTCGATGAGAGTAAAAGCTTTTTTCATAATAGCAATTGCGTTGTAGCACAAGAGAGAGCAAGTCACACGCCATTTCGTTCGCGAATGCAATAATTTGTGGGTGGCCAAGAGGGTCAACTTTCATCTCCTGGTTACCGTGGTCCTTTGGGCGGGCAATTTCGCCGCCATCAAGGCGCTGCATCAGCAGCTCTCGACCGAGGCCGTGGCCCTGTTGCGCACCATTCCGACCGCCATTTTCTTTGTGATCGTGGCCAAATGGCAAGGCGAAAGTCTGCGCTTCACCAGCCCCGAACACGCCTGGCGTAGCATCCTTCAGGGGTTCCTGAGCATGGGAATCTACATGATTCTCTTTCTGGCCGGGCTGCACCGCACCAACGAGAACGCGGGCGCGATCATCATGGCCACCTCCCCGCTCATGACGGGCCTTCTCAGCGTCGTGTTTAAACAGGACAAATTCCGCTGGGACGTGCTGATTGGGGCGGCGATTGCGCTCGGCGGCATCGGCGTGATCTTCGGCCACGGCAGCGAAAAACCAGGCGAATTGCTGGGCAATTTCTTGGTCTTCGCCGGTGCGCTCGTGTGGGCGCTCAGCGTCATCGTGATTCGCCCACTGCTACGCGACCACTCGCCCGCCAAACTCACCGCACAAGCCATGATCGGTGGTTGCCTGGTCATGATCCCGTTTGGCTGGTCCGCGACGATGCAAGTCGAGTGGGCGAGCATTCTTCCCCTCACCTGGGCCGCGCTGCTCTACACCAGCATTCTCTCCGGCGGCGTCGCGTTCATCACCTACTACCAGGGCATCTCCGAGATTGGCGCGGCCCGAGCCACGCTGTATCAATATCTCATTCCGCCGACCGCCATTCTCATCGGCCACTTCCTGCTCGGCACCCCGATCCTCACGACGCAGATCGTCGGGCTCGTCATTGTTCTCGCCGGAGTGATGCTGGGCAACCGAGTCCAAGCCACCAGTAAACTGGCGACATGATCAACGTTGGCATTGTCGGCACCGGGGGAATGGGGCGCGTCCACGCAAACCACTATCGCCGCATGCCAAACGTGCAGCTGTTTGCCTTCGACGCCAACCCCGACGCGCTCAAAGCGTACGGAGAGCAGTTCCCCACCGTCCAGACATGCGCTTCGTTTGAAGAACTCCTGAGCAAATCCGATAGTGTGGACGTGTGCCTCCCGACCGACCTCCACCAGGAAATCGGCCTCAAGGTCATTGCCGCCGGGCGGCACGTGATGATCGAGAAGCCGCTCGCCCGCACGACCGCCGAGTGCCGAACGCTCATCGAGGCTGCGTCCAAGGCGGGCGTCCAATTGGCCGCGGGCCAGGTTGTTCGCTACTTTGCCGAGTATCGCCGCGCGCACGAGTTAGTCGCCGCCAGCCGAGTCGGGCGAGTCACCGCCGCGCGATTGCGCCGAGGCGGCAAAGCTCCGACTGGCGCTGGGGGCTGGTTCCGCGACTTCGAGCGCTCCGGCGGGGTGCTCTTTGACCTGGCGATTCACGATTTTGATTGGCTCAGTTGGACGCTCGGCGAGGTGGTCAGCGTTAATGCCCGCGCCGTCGCCTTTAGCAAGCAGCCGTTCGCCGATGGCGATTACGGCCTGGCCACGCTCTGCCATGCCAGCGGCGCGGTCTCCCACGTCGAGGCAACTTGGATGGATCCGGCGGGATTCCGCGTGACCATGGAAGTGTGCGGCACCGACGGCATGATTCAGTTCGACTCGCGGACCACTGCCGCCGTGCGCGCCACCAACTTAGCCGGAACGACCTTCACCGACAACAGCCTTACGCCCGACCAGGACCCTTACTTCCGTCAGTTTTCAAGTTGGATTGCGGCGCTGGAAACCGGCACGCCGTACGAGATCACGCCCGCCGAAGCATTCAGCGCGGTGGCGATTGCCGAAGCCGCGATTGAAAGCGCAAAAAAGGGCACCAGTGTGGTGCCCGAGAAGCTTTAGGGGAGCACGCCGTGCTCGCTACAATCGGGATGCGTCCCGATGACGTTCGTGGTGTACGTGCCCGCGCTCGGGCAAGTCGGAAAAATGCCCTTGATGAACTGCGGCGCAATCTGCGCGTTCGTCACCGCGTCGCCGGTTGAAAGTCGATTCTCCATGGCGTAGATATCCTTCGCCTCCTCGATCTTTTTCATGTTCTCGAGGCAGGCGTTGCGACGCGTTACCTCACGAGAACGAACCCACGAGGGAACTGCGACGGCCAGCAGGACGCCGATGATCATGACCACGATCATGATTTCGATGAGAGTAAATGCGCGACGCATAGCAAAGCTTCCCCACTCTAATCTTCGGACCCCACCCGAAAATATGCAGGCTATGCCTAGTTACTTCCACATTTACAGGAAGATTTCTCACCGACTTTGCCAATTTCAAAGCCCGGCATCGCTTTGGCCTCATCAATGTGCATCAAGCTAATGTAACCCGGGACCAGTTCATCCTGAGTCACGGCGGTTCCGCTGGGTTGGCGGTGCTCCAACGCCCACTGTTCCTTGGCAAAGTTCACGCGGTCCAGTTTGAATGCGCACTGCTTGGCGGCTTCGGCTTTCTGATTGGCCAAAATTTCCGGCACACCGATGGCGGCGGCGGTCATGACAATGGCGATGACGGCGATCAATTCGAACTTGGAGAATCCACGATTGCGCATGCCTTGGGATGGCGGCAAGAATTGGGCCACAATGACACTTACCGATGGCAAACGCGGAACGAGCGGTGGAACAAGGGGCCCAGCTTTCGCTCGGCCTCACCACTCTCAATGTGCTCGGTAAGGTCATCGCGGGCACCCTCTCGGGGAGCGTCAGCGTTCTCGCCGAAGGTTTGCAATCCGCCGTGGACGTGCTGATTTCCTACGGCGTGCTCCAGGCGATTCGAGTCTCCGCCCGACCGCCCGACCCGGAACATCCCTATGGACACGGCAAGGCCGAGGTGCTGCTCGCTGCCGGGCAGATGATCGTCATCTCGATCACGGCGATCATCGTGGCCGCCCAGGCGACCCGCCGCCTCATTCATCCTGAGCCGATTACGGTGGACTACGGCCTCATCGCGATGGCCGCCAGCACCTTGATCAATCTCGCGCTCAGTCTGCACCTGGCCCGCGTCGCGCGGCAACATGGTTCCAGCGCGCTCAGCAGCGAGGTCACCCACCTGCGCGGCGACATGTTCGCCTCGCTCGGAATCCTGCTCGGGCTCATCGCCGTGAAACTCACCGGCTGGAAGCAACTCGACCCGCTCATCGCCATCGCGTTTATGGCGTTCGTCATCGTCTCGGCGTTGCTCCAACTCCGCAAATTGCTGCACCCGCTCATGGACGGCGCGCTACCCCGCCACGAGGTGACGCTCATTGAAGATGTGCTGCACTCGCACCCCGATGCGCGCGGATTTCACGCGCTCAAAACGCGGGCCGTCGGCTCGGAACGTTACGTGGACCTGCACCTGCTGCTCGACGATCACTTGAGCTTCGTTGAGGCGCACGATCTGGCCGAAGCCATTGAAGACCAGATTTCGCACGCGCTCGGCGGCGCGATCGTCAATGCCCACTACGAGCCCTACCACGCCGAAATGCGGCACCAGGCCGAAGCGCATGCCGAACAAAACGAAGCCGCTCCTCAGTAACCTGAGAAGCGGCCAGTTGGTTCGTCAGAAAAATTCTTACTTGTAGCCCGGGAGCTTGCGACCCTTGTAGTATCCGTCGGGAGTCGCGTGGTGGCGCAGGTGTACGCCGAAGTCCGAACCGACCTGTCGAGCTACGCTCACTTCCGGCATTTCGGTGCCGTAGTTGGTGCGTCGCTTCGCGGTTCGTTGGTGGCTGTGTCTTCGCTTGGGGTTTGGCATGATCGTTCCTTACTTCTTCTCGCGGTGAAGGGTCATCTTGCGGAGGTTGGGGTTGTACTTCATCAGCTCCAACTTATCCTTGGTGTTCACTTTGTTCTTTGATGTGCTGTAATAATTCTTCCCGTCTTCAGTACAGACAAGTCGAATAATTTCCCGCTTTTCGCCCTTTTTTGCCATGGCTGGTCCTTTGAATGTCGGCCTTTGAGGCCAATCGCAAGAAAAGAGTATGGCACAGGCGATTGACGGATCGCAAGTGGGGGGCGTCAGTCAATCGGCAGATAGCAGCCCTTCGCCTGGACTTCGGGTTGACTGATCGGCCGGCCAGCGAGCAACTCGTCAATTGCCTCCGCAAGGTCGTGCCGAAAATTTGTGGTCTCCTTGCCGTGCTCGATGTTGCGCCCATCAATCCGCCCGCGGTACACCACGTTGCGCGACCGATCCAGGAGCACCGCTTCCGGACTCACCTTGACCCCGAGCGCGCGAGCAAACGCGAGCTTGGGATCCAGCACAAACGGCGATGTCTGTTTGTACTCGCGCGAGACCTCGCGAATGATCTTGCGCTCACTCACCTCGTTGGGGAAGCTCCGAATCAAGGTCAACTGCTTGCGATACTTAAGGTGCAGTTTCTCGATCACCGGCGCGTAGCGGTTCGCAATCGGGCACTCGGCGGTCAGATAAATAATCACCACCGGTTGATCCGCGGCGACCTTGGCTGCGTTGCCGTTCACCAACTGAGCGGCAGGCAGCTTCACATTTTTTGGCAAATCCGTCACCGCCGGGGCCGCAAGAGCGAGTATTGCGGCGAGTAAACACGTCATATTCGTACAAGACGCTTGCGCGGCGAGCAGAGTTTGATATGAACCCGAAGTTGTTTCTGATTCTGGGGGCGGGCACCACGCTGGGCCTCGCCTGGCAAGCCGCGCCGCAACCGGACGAAGACGTCAATCGGCAGGTGCAAGAACTCATCACCCGCGAATGCGTGTCGTGCCACGGCGCTAACGGAATCGGCGGCGTGAGGCTCGACAGTTCCGAGCGCATCGTCTTCCACCAAAAGCTGATCTACCGCCAAATCCTCAGCCAAGCGATGCCGCCCCACCTTTACGAATCGAACGTCAAGTTCGTCGGCCACTCACGGCAACTCAACGACGACGATCGGCTGCTCATTCAGAAATGGCGAAAGGCGAGCGAAATCAAACTCCCCGCCGTCGTGCCACTGGAACCCATCCGCGCCGACCAAGTTGTTGAGCTTACAAACCCCGAACCGATCCCCGCAATCGGCGATGACCAACGCCGGGTCTACGCGTTCAAGATTGACGCGACCGACCAGGGCTTATCGGCCATCCAGATTCGGCCCGACGCCGCCAACAGCTTGCGCTACACGTCGGTTGCCATCGTCGCGGCCAAGGATGTCGAGGCGGCCAAGCGAGTCGGATTGACTTCGGGCACGTTCACAGGAATCAAGCCCTACTTCGCGACCACAATCGCCCCCGGTTCCGGCGCGCTACGGCTGCCCGCCGCGATTTCGCTGGTGGATGACGACACCATGGTCGTGCTGGTTCACCACTATAAGGCGACCGGCAAGCCCGAGCGCGACCGAAGCACCGTCACCCTGAGCTACGGCAAGGCGCAGCCGGTCGCGACCGTCCAAATGGAGCAGCTCAACTTTCTGATCCCGGCCAACAAAGTGTTGGAGCAAACGCTTACTCACGAGTTCACCGACGGCAATTCCATGCTCAGCCTGATGCCCGAGGCGCGCAACTACTGCGCCGAAATCGAGATCACGCTCATCAAACCGAAGGGCGAACCGGAAACGCTCTACCACACCCGGCGATGGGACTACAGTTTCGCTCCGGCCCTCCAATTCGCCGAACCCGTTCGCGTTGAAAAGGGAAGCAAAATCACTGCCCGATTCTTCTATCGCAACGACGAAAAATGCCGCATGAACGAGAACCGCGAACCGGCGGATGTGAAGTACGGAAAAGGCCCCGACGACGAAGTGTGTCGTCTGGGCCTGGCCATGGTTCCCGATTCGGCGGACTAGCGCAGAACGCGAGCGCGGAACTGGTTGACGCGAACGGCGGGAAGGCCGCGACCCGTGGTGGACATGGTCCACTTGACCTTCGCCGTCACTTCGTTCGTGGTTTGGTTGACAAAACGCTTCGGCAACACGGTCACCGGCATGGATGCGAGCGATTCGCCTTCACCCAAGTTGCGCGTGTTGATCACCTCGTAGCGCTTCGTTTGCACGTTCAGCAGACTCACGGTCTCCAGCGCCGAACCGCCCTGCGCGCCCGACTGCAGGTCAATCGTAAAATTCTGAGGCTCCGTGTCAAAGGTCTTGAACTTCATCAGCGCTTCCGCCGACTTGCGCAGTGGGCTCACGCTCTTGGGGAATCGCACCGAGATGACATTTGAATCCACCGCGGTCAGCGAGCTCAGCGAGCCGCCGCCGAGTGCGCCAGTCACCAGTTGGAAGGTCGTCGCCGCTTCCGTGCGAGTCAGCGCCGCGCTTGCGTTCAGCACGAACAAGCCGCGATTGATGTCGCTGACGATGACGGTGCCGCTGGGGAAGAACGGATACGTGCTCCACGCGCCCGAGAACTGAGCCGAGTTGCTGCTGGGATACGTGTCGTAGTTGCCCACTTGCACCGGCGCGGTCGGATTCTTGGCGTCGAAAATGCGCAGACCCGAGCGATAGTTAGCTTGGAAGAGGAACCCGTCGTCCCAATACTGGTTGTGATCAATCGAGCTCAGCCCGCTGGAGAACGTGCCTACCAGCACCGGCGCGTTAATGTTCTCCACGTTGAACACCAGCGAGCGGGTGGTGCCGCCGAAGTTCTGCTCGTCGAGTTCATCATCAACAAAAAGATACTTACGGTCGGCGCTCAGCCAACCCTGGTGGCAATAGCCGATGTTGGTGTAGGTCGCCCGCGCCAGAAATACCGGCACACTCTTGTTGGTCACGTCGTACAGGTCCACGCCTCGACTCTCGCTAAAGCCGTAGAGAATCTGTCGCCCCGCGTACGGGCCGCTGGTAAACGTGTTCACCTGCACGTCGTGCATGTAGTTGGTGGTCAGCGAGTTGGCCCCCACGCGCACCGGATTCCCCGGATTGCTCAGGTCGAAGCACATGGTGGTGCCGGTTCCGGTTCGACTGCCGCAAGTATAAAGGAACCCGCTGGTTTCGTCGATATGGATGTTGTGCGAGCTGCCCGGGCTGGCGATGGTGCGCACCAAAGTGACGATCCCCTGATCCACCTGCGAGAGATTGATGACCATGATGCCCGAGCCGGCGGCTTCGGTCACCACATAAGCATGGTCGCGGTAGACCTTGATATCCGACCACGTGCTGGTGAGGTGCGGGAACGCCTGAATGATCACCGGCGCGGCGGGGTTTGTTACCTCGACCACAGTCATTTGGTCCACTTGGCCCATGAGCGCGTACTCGCGGCCAGACGGTGAAACATATCCCCAGCAGTCATTCCCATCGCCGCCCGCAAGCGCGGCGTTCGAAAGCCAGGCCGACTGCGTGACGTTGGAAGATGTGAATTGCGCCAGAGAAATGGCGCATGCGCACAGCGCAGCAAGAATCGCGAGAGGTTTCATAAAAGTGCCCACCGAACCACGGATATTGTACGACAGGTTTGACCGTTTCCAAAGTTCGCTGTCAAGCTTTGGGTTATGTCATTTGATTTTTGGCCGCCGGAACTCGACGCCGTACTTGCCGCGCGCGAGCATCACCGCGTGCTGCTGGAGAACGAGCACGTGCGCGTGCTGGAGACCCGCATCCGCCCCGGCGAGACCACCGCCCTGCACACCCACCAGCATCCGGCGGCGACGACGATTCTTTCGTGGGCGGATATGGTTCGGCGCGACGAGCACGGCGCGGTTCTGCTGGACACGCGCGGCGCCGCGGGTCCGGATGCGCTGCCCGCGACCACCTGGACGCCGCCTCTCGGGCCGCATACTCTGACGAACGTCGGCGCGGAGGACATCCACGTGATCGTGGTGGAGCTGAAGGGTAGGTAAGCCTTCGGCCAGGCGGGCAGGTACTTTCTCAATCCTTACTCTCTGCACCGCGCCAGCCCGCCCCCGTCTGGGCAAAGCGACGAGCGTAGCGTGGTCGCGCGGGCGTGGCATGTGGGCAGACGGGGGCAAATGTCTCCAACCTACCCACCGAAAAACCTCCCTCCACCGCAGCGACAAGCTCCCACCCACCTCACCTCCCTCCACCGCGACAGCCCGCCCCCGTCTGGGCAAAGCGACAAGCGCCAGCGTGGTCGCGCGGGCGTGGCATGTGGGCAGACGGGGGCGACTCACGCCAAATTTCGCCCCCCTCCTGAACCCATGGTGAACGTTACATGACGGTTCTCTGAACACGCGCCCGCCACAAAAATTCCCGCGTTACCTTAGGTGAGCCTTGCTCATGAATTGAAGCAAGACGAAGGAAATTCACATGAGCATTACTCGAGAATTATCACTGGCCCGAGAAGAAATGGCGGAAAAGCGCTTCGAACGCAGAACCCTTCTTAAGGGCATGTTGGCCGGCGGCGCGGCTCTCTTCGGCGGCGGCGTGTTGGCCGGTTGCGGAGGCGATGGCGCCGACACCATCGGCGTCGGCAACGCCACCGATATCAACGTCCTCAACTTCGCGCTCAACCTCGAATACCTCGAGGCCGAGTACTACCTGCGCGCCGTGTTCGGCGTCGGCCTTTCGCAAAACGATGCCGGCGGAGCCACCGCCGGCGCGGTCACCGGCGGTAGCGCGGTCACCTTCTCCACCCCCGCCTTCGAGCAGTACGCCCGCGAAATCGCGGCCGACGAGCTCGCCCACGTTCGGTTCCTGCGCGCCGCTCTCGGCACGCAAGCCGTCGTCCGCCCAGAAATCAACCTGCGCGAAAGCTTCAACGCGGCCGCCGCGGCGGCAGGACTCGGCCCGACGTTCGACCCGTTCGCTAACGAGGTCAACTTCCTCATCGGCGCGTTCGTGTTCGAGGATGTTGGCGTGACGGCCTACAAGGGCGGCGCCCGGCTGATCACCAACAAGGATTACCTTGAGGCCGCGGCGGGCATCCTCGGCGTGGAAGCGTATCACGCCGGAATGGTGCGCACCGTGCTGTATAACATCGGCGGTTCGGCGGTCACTACGGCGCAAGCCATCTCCGACCTTCGCGACGGCGCCGATGGTGCGGGCGATAAGGACCAAGGCATCGTGGTGGGCGGCAACGCCAACATCGTGCCGACCGACGACAACGGCATCGTTTACACCCGCTCGACGGCGGAAGTCCTGAGCATCGTTTACCTGGGTGGTAGCGGCAGCGGCGGCTTCTTCCCCGCCGGCCTCAACGGCAACATCCGCTAAAGCTTGTTGCCTCGCCCGCCTCGAGCGTTCGAGGCGGGCGTTTTTGCGCCCGAGCTTGGTGGATACTCAAGTCATATGGCAGATAGCTCTCCCTTGCGAATGCACAATACCGGCATCGTGGTCGAATCACTCGATCGCGCGATTGAGTTCTTTGAGGTGCTGGGTATGTCTCTCGAAGGTCGTTGGATCGTCGAGGGCGATTGGGCCGGAAGGGTCACCGGTCTGCGCGACCAACGGGTGGAAGTTGCGATGCTCGCCACTCCCGATGGCGTAAGCCGACTCGAAGTCAGCCAGTTCCTTGCCCCCGCCACTGTTGCTGACCATCGTCTTGCGCCCGTCAATGCGCTCGGCTATTTGCGAGTGATGTTCAGCGTGGCCAACCTTGAGGAAACCCTTACTCGCCTGCGGCCACTCGGCGCGACCGTGGTGGATGAGGTTGTGGAATACCAGGGCGTGTATCGGCTGTGCTACATCCGCGGCCCGGAGGGCATCCTCATCGGCCTCGCTCAGGAACTCAAGTAATCCGTAGACGGGCGAAGGTAGGCCCGGGTAAAAAATAGAAGTGAGATACCGGTCACCCTCAATTGCTGTAGCCATCTCCATTACTCTCCTTGGGTGCGGCGCAAGAATGAGCAATAAGGTAGAGCCCGCTCCAAACTACAAAACACAAACTAGTCCATCAAAGAAAGTCCTGGTCTTGGAGCAGATTCAAGCGATCAGCAGCATGGATGACAATGCATTTGTGTACGACAGCTTGGGGAGTACCTTTGCGATCGGTCATGATGCAAAGGTCGTTCGCATCTATGAGTATCTTCCCGCTAAGTCACCCGCACCAACTCTGAAAGCTACGCTGAAGCACACAGTGAGCGTGACACGAGCGTTGCTAACAAGTGACTTAAACTACTGCCTTACCTCGGACAAGTTTTCTATATATCTGTGGGACATAAAAAACGCTCGGATGCTAAACCACATGAAAGCACCTGAGCTCTGGAACAACTCATTTGAAGATATGATCGAGCATCTCGTCAGGTCGGGCCCAGATGCGTTTACGATAGTAAGTATGCTCGGAAGAAAGAGTGACATCAGTATTACGGCTGGCGTTCCTGGTTCGCCAACGATATCGAAACTTGACTACAAGTCACTAACATTTGTCGTCAGTGGAAATGGACAACCGCAGATCGCCCTTATTGGTTATGGTGGACTTGCCCCGCGGCTTGAAGGTTGGCAGGGCAGCAACAAAAATTTCGTTCTGGAGGCTCCTCCCGACATGGCTAACGCAGGTCAGTTTGATTCCGGCAACATCGTTGTTGTCTCAGAAAGCGGTCAGTGTAGAATCGAGACCAAGGCTGGAGAACTACTTCATGACATTCAAATTCCCGTTCTTAAATCCAGCTATATCAGTCTAGAAGTTAGAGGAGGAAACGCCATCGTTTCTGACGGGGCAAGCGATTGGATCGTTTCTGAGGAAGGCTCTTTGGGCAAAGTTGCGCAACAGCATAATTTTGGGCGCACCTGCAACCCTCTGGTTAAAGACATCATACTTCAAGTATCTGATCGTACTATTTCTTTATTGCGGGTGAAGAGCGTCGAAAGGCCATGACTTGTTCGAAGACAATATTCAGTATGATGGACTAAGTCAGTCTTCAAGGCGTCGAAAAAAGTGGTGGATTGCTTGCTCATTCCTGGTCCAGAATGTGCTACACGACATCCGGAAACCGGGTAAACACAAACCAAAGCGATGAAACTCCCGAGTTTTCTTCAACGTAAGAGCAGCCCCGAGCAGTTTTGGCAGTGGTTTGCCGCCAATGCCAACACGCTGCGCAGCGGCGACATGAACGCCAACGTCACCAAAATCGCGGAACAACTCGCGCGCATCCACCCCGACCTGTGCCCCGGAATCTCGATGCAGACCGACACCTATCAGCTGGAGATCAGCCCCGGCGGATTGCAAGGTGTGGCGCCGATCGCCGTGCAAGTAGCCCGCGCCGCGCCCCAGATTCGCGGCTGGAACGTGGTGGCATTTCGGCAACGCACCGAGCCGCCGGTCATCCAAATGGCCGGGCAGGAACTCGACCTGAACCTCACCAAATTTATCTCGGCGCGCAATTCCGAAAACTACCTCGACGTCACGCTCTATCTGCCGCTCCCGGTGCAAGTCGACGAGCAGGTCCTCGGGCAGCTCGGCTTCCTCACGCTCGACCACTTGCTGGGCGAAGAGGTGGTGATGACACGGCTCGGCGAACTGGCGTTTGAAAACATGGTCAGCGCGCCCCGGCACGCCCGCCCGCTGCCCGAACTGCTCACGGAAATGGGGCTACAGTAACTCCCAAAGTTGGCGGCCCCGGAGGGAATCGAACCCCCGACGCCCTCCTTAGGACTGAAAAAACTTGGCTGAAAAATTTCTGATTTGAGTCTACAGGGGTCTCACGACGACTGCCAAAATCCAGTGGCTAAGAGAGACCTTTTGAGAGACCAGCGGGAAAGGTCTCCCACTTCCCTCCATTTGGTCTCTCAATTTTGTCCAGTGCGTTGCGACGTCGCAATGTTCAGCTTAGCTGAACAGGCGCAGAAAAACAGTGCTGCTAAAACTGCTGGCCAAAGTGTGAGGGCCAGAAGTGCGCCATGCGCCCATGCTCCTAGGATCGCGCCAGAGACCAATCCGAGCCAATGTAAAGCATACGGCCACCAAGTATCTTTCGATCCGCCAAACATTATTGCCGCAATCTGCTGTCCTAGTTTTACCAACGTACCTGTCATATAAGTTAGCCCGATGCTCACCTCGCCATCCCGTTGAAATACGGCGTTTTCCGCACCCATTGCCAACACCATGAACGCGGTGCTCGCATAAGTCTGTCCAATGGTGTGACAGATTGCGGCAATGAAGAGGAGGATGGTGACGATCATGAGCACCCAAGTTTTCCTCCTATCACCAGCTTGCCGAGAAACTACAGTCCCGACAATCACTCCCACCACGAATAGAAAGATTACACCGAAAACCAGGTAGGCATATTGATAACGATTGTTTACTAAGGCGACGCTCAACCTCGTGGAATTTCCACTCATAAAAGAAACAAATACACCGCCAGTCGCTAGGAATCCAGACGCATCAACGTAGCCAGCGAGGCAAGAAAGACCCACAGCCAGCGCAATAGCGTTTCGGTCGTAACTAGTCATCTTCGACGTTTCTGTATACATGCATTATGATCACAAATAAGCGGTTCACAGAGTGTGAACCGCTGAGGTCAGTAGTCCTCCGGCAGGAGAACTGTTGTAGCTGATCGATCCCACTCAGTGATGATCCAGAAGCAAATCTTATCCGAACTGTCGTAGGCCGAGAGAATTCTGCTTGCTTCCAATACGGCTCGGTCGTTGGCTTCTCGGTCATTTTGATCCAACTCTCCCCAGTCACCAACCCATGTGACGGTTGAGACCGTTCTGAATATCGCGGTTGTTCACGACTGCAAGAACGCGAGAAATGGCTACAATTCGACCAAGTGGGAAGAGAGGTTGAGTATTTGACATGATCCGGCCCCAAAGGGACGCGGGCTGGCTCCACTCAGAACTATCAAGGGTGCCTTGAGTGCCCGCGCCCCATCCGATGCCAGTGGAAATTTGCCGGCAAGAACCTTCTCCGTGATCGGCGCGAGTGGACATGGTCTCTCAAGTCTACACTCAACGCGAGCCAAGGATTGAGAGACTTTTGGAGAGACCAAAAGGTGAAGTCGCTCTAATCCCTCCAAGTTGTCTCTCTATGTTAGGTTCAAATTAGTGGCGGCCCCGGAGGGAATCGAACCCCCGACGCCCTCCTTAGGACTGACATTTTCTAGGTTCAACGAAGCAGGCCGTTCGTCCGCCGTCGAACCTAAATGACCGCCCTTGTCCAACGCGTTGGAGAGACCTTGGAGAGACAAGATATGAGCTCAATGGCGGCAATTTGGTCTGAATATGCGCTTGACTAATCTGCCAAACTCATTCCATGTCTGAGCAAGCAGAAGCACCGTCGCGCCGGGAGGTCTTCTTGAGCAGCACGCTGCTGGGAGGCCTCACAGATGATCAGGTCGGCGAGCTTGTGGTGAATTCTCGCATGGCGCATGCCGAAAAGGGCGAGACGATTTGGCTTAGCGGTAGCAGCGTCTCTTTTTTTGGTGTGGTGGGAACCGGGTTCATCAAGATGACTACACTAGGACCAAGCCATCAGGAGATCACGACGGAAATCATGGGGCCTGGGCACGTGTTCGGTTTGTTAGGGGCCATCGATGGCACAGGGTGCCCGCAGTCAGCCAAAGCGATCACCGGAACCTGGTATCTCAAAGTGCCGAAGGCAGGCTTTTTGCCGGTCTATGAGAAGAACGTCGTTTTGAAAGAACAGGTTTTCAGGCGCACTGCGCACCGGCTAAGACAGTCATTTGATCTGATTGCGCACCTCTCGGTAGGGACGGTTGAGCAACGTGTGGCAGCCGTGCTTCTCGTGCTCACACGGTCGTTTGGGCGAGAGCTCCCAGAGGGGCTTTTGTTGGACGTTCCCCTCACGAGGCAAGAAATCGCTGAGCTCGCAGGTACGACCGTGGAGTCCACGATCCGCATCATGAGCCGTTGGCAGAAGCAGGAGTGGATTGAAACCCAGGCGCGGCATATCCTCGTAAAGGATCTGGACAAATTGCTTCAGGCCGTCCGATAGGATTAGAATTTCCAACCGAGCATGAAGTAGCCGAAGGTCTGATTTCCCGATCTGCCTCCACCGAAGGACTTCACAAATCGGCCCGGAAGAAAAACGCCAGCGCCAGAACTCAAGGTTAAACCATTGGCCATCGTCGAAGAGTAATCCAGGCTGAACTCTTGCCCAATATCGCGACCGGAGTTGCCGGTTGGATCTCTGTAAAGCGTTGTGCCAAAGGAATTGATCGCTCCGCCTACTCCGTACCAAGCATCATGCTTATCGTAAAGCTGCAACCAGGTGTAGCTGAGCCGCAGCGACGAATTTGCGCTTGGCTTGAACTTCAGCCCAGCGGCCGCAGAAACGATGTTCTTCCACCCAGTTGTGTCCATTAATCCAAGTCGATCATGTCCGCTGGGGTACAGCTGATCAAAAGTGGCATTGACTCGGTTGCTACTGCCGCCGCTGGCAACGTTAAGTTCGCTGTACGCCTCTACCTTTGGCGTGATTTCCTTCCCGTACCTTCCATTTGCCGCCCAAGCATGCACGCTTTTCCCATCCTGATGACCCGCCTGGAAGGCGATTTGATAATTCAGGGTCGATTTCGTATTCGGCTTAATCGTTCCCTCATTCGAAAGCGTATACCGAGTTTGATCTACCCCCTTCGCATCATCAACCTTGATGATGAAGGCCGTAGTGTTGGACGCCCTCTTGAAGGTGACTCCCGACAAAACTAAGTTCTTCGAGGGAGCTGGCAATACGCCCGCACGCATCAGGAAGAAGGTCCAAGATCGATCCTCAACCTTAAGGCCCTCTAAAGCGTTGGCGACATTGTTCCACTCGAGTTCGCCGATGAGCCTTCGATTGCCCAACCCGAAACGTTGCCGCCCAACAGTGTAGGTAGTCGCTCCATTCTTGAAGCTGACGTTGGCCTCAAGAAGATCGCTCCGGATCGCGATACCGTTTCCAGCGGGAAGCCAGTTGAGTGAGCTTGCGTGCTGGTACACGATTCTGCCCGTGACACCGTCTTTGCTCAATTGCAGACCGACTCGACCTCGGAGCAACAGGTTGCTTCGATTATCACGCCGGTCAGGCTGAAAGTCCGCATCCATGCGCCGCTCGTACCTGGCTCGAAACTCCAGAATCGGCTTTATATGAAGGTCGCTATTGTCCATGTGGTCAGGAAGAATCGGCATAAGTCAATCTTTGCTGATCACTCCCCAGAATCCTATGACATCGGTCATATTTGACATGATCCGGTGCGCTAGCTTCGACCAAGTGCAGACAGCTGTATGATGGATATCATGGTGTGCGGTTGGTTGGCGTGCAACCATTGTCGTTGTGAGTGAGCGGCAGTTCTACATAGACCCAAGCCGGTGCATCGGTTGCAATGCCTGCGTTCAGGCGTGTGCCGAGTGCGACACCCACCCGGGCGTCTCGATGATTCACTTGGAGCAAGTTCAGCGAGCAGACACCGTGCAGACAACGCCAATCATCTGCATGCATTGCGACGAGCCAGCGTGCGCGATGGTTTGCCCGGCGGATGCAATCAAGAAAACCCCTGATGGCGTGGTGCAAAGCTCGTTGAAGCCACGATGTATCGGGTGCACAAATTGTCTGTTCGCTTGTCCATTCGGAGTGCCCAAGTACGACGTTGAGGTGGACCAGATGATGAAGTGCGACATGTGCTACGACCGTACTTCCATCGGACTGAAACCCATGTGCGCTACCGTGTGCCCATCCGGCGCTCTGTTCTACGGGACGCCCGAAGAACTCGCCGCCGAACGCTCAGGAACCCCGATCAACGAGTTCATATTTGGCAACAAGAAGATCACAACCAAGGTTCACCTGATGATGCCCCAAGGAACAAAACAACTCACGGTTAAACCCGATGCGGTCGTTCGTCGATCTGACCTTTTGACCGCCGTGCGACAAGTGGAGAGTTAATCCAACATGAACGACAAGCTGAAAGAAGATTTTCCGATTGAGTGGGAAGACGACCACTTTGTGACCCGCCGTGAGTTCTTCAAGTTTCTCACGTTAGCAAGTGGTGGTGTAGCCGTTGGCACGGCAGCACTGGCGGCTTACGCCCAAATTCCGAGGGAGGAAATCAAGTTTGAGGCCGCAAAGATATGCTCGACTGAAGATTTGAAGCCCGGTTCCGCCCTGGCTTTCAGCTGCCCGCGACCTGGTGATCTGTGCATTCTAGTCAGGAAGCAGGACGGCGAATTTGTTGCCTTCAAACGGCGGTGCACTCACCTTTCTTGCCCCGTGGAGTACGAAGTCAAGAACGAGCGTGAGCTCCTCTACTGCCCATGCCACAACGGTGCTTTTTCCTTGGACGACGGTAGCGTGGTTCAAGGTCCGCCGCCGCACCCCCTTCCCCAAGTTAAGATCGAAGTTCGCGGTAGCGAAATCTGGGCGACTGGTGCAATCAAAGGTGACCACTAGTGAATACGCCGCAATTCCATCGCCGCCGCCAAAAGGCAGTCGTCTTCGTCGGATTCCTGCTGTTTGCAATGATCCTGTTTCTCATTCAGCTATGGCTGTTTGTGATGGTGCTTGAAAATATCTTGACCGGAAAGACCGGCATGGTGATTCAAGCTTCGGCGTTCAGCTTCTTGCTTCTGGGCATCAACATCTGGATGCTCGCCGGGGTAAAGCGGCTGATGAAGATGCAGTAGTGGTTAGGCTTCGGGATGAAGGCGGTCAAGTCGGCGTTGCACGATTTCGGCCCGGCTTGGGCAGGTTTCCCACCGGCGATGCTCCATTTTGAGAGCTTCTTGAGCCAAGGTGGCCTCCTCGTCGGGGGTCATGCGGGATTCAATGGCGGGAAACATCACCCGTTCTTCCCAGCGAATGTGATCTTCGAGAGCTTGCCCAAGCGATACGCACGAAGTCGGCAATTCGCTGATGAGCTGTTCGATCTGCCGGTGTTCTTTATATAAGCGAGCAGAATCTGCACCGGCGAGCGGGCCGAGGAGCCGCTCCTCCTCGGCAAAGTGGTCGGCAATCTCCCGCTCCCAAGTCGCACGAGCCAGTGCAGGAGCGTCCAGACGCTCCTCTCTTAGCGCCCGAGCGAGGTGCAGGCCGTCATTATGATCCCGAGAGAATGGCTCCAGCGCAAAGGCCCGTTTCATTGCGGTGTCTCAGACTTCTCGATCTTCACGCAGGCTCGTTTGTATTCAGGGATGCCACTGACGGGATCGTAGGAACGGATGGTGAGATTATTTGCCGCCTTACGCCCGGGCCAGTGGTACGGGATGAAAACGGTGTCGGGGCGAATCGTGGTGACCACTTTCGCCTGAAGGACGACTTCGCCGCGCCGACTCGTGACGCGCATCCAATCCTTATCGGCAATGCCATATTGTTCGGCCAACGTCGGGTGGATCTCCACGTAGGGATCGGAACAGAGATCAACCAACCCTCCGATCCGGCGAGTTTGTGTTCCGCTCAAGTAGTGCGACACAACTCGCCCGGTCGTCAGAACCACCGGGTACTCGTCATCCGGTTCTTCCAGCGGCGGACGGTACTTCACAGCATTGAACTGGGCTTTGCCGTCTGGGGTCTTAAACTTCAGGTCCTCCCACAGGCGGGGGGTGCCTGGGTGGCCAATTTCGGGGCAGGGCCAAAAGACGCCGAGCTCATTCTCGATTCGCTCGTAGGTGATTCCGTAATAATCAGCGGTCCCGCCCTTGCTCGCCACTCGCAACTCGTTGAAAATGTCCTCCGACGTCTTGAAGTGGTCAAAAAACTTGCCTCGTCCAAGCCGCCGAGCAAGTTCCAAGACGATGTCGGTGTCGGCCTTGGCGTTTCCAGGAGGATTGACCGCCTTTTTGATTCGGATTACCCGCCCTTCGGCGCTCGTGCTGGTTCCTTCCTCCTCTTCATGAAGCGATCCCGCCATCACGATGTCGGCATGGTGAGCTGTCTCATTCAAGAAGAAGTCGATGGCCGTGTAGTGCTCTAGTTTGTTGAGTGCCTCGCGGGTGAAGTTAGAGTCTGGCAGCGAGACCAGCGGGTTGAAGCAAATGGAGATAAGGGCTTTGATCTCACCGGCGTGGATCATTTCCATGATCTCGGGAGCGGTGTGGCCTTTGCCGGGGAGTTCTTCGTCGGTGCAGCCCCAAACCGAGCAGATGTACTCGCGGTGAGCCGGGTTTGAGATATCTCGATTGCCGGGGAGCTGGTCGCACTTGTGGCCGTGTTCGCGCCCTCCTTGTCCGTTGCCTTGCCCCGTGATGGTTCCATATCCGCAACCTTTTCGCCCGATCCGCCCAGTTGCGAGAACGAGGTTAATGCAGCTCACCACGTTGTCCACGCCTTTGGAACTGTGCTCGATACCCCGCGCGTGCATCAGGAAGCTGGTCTTAGCTTCACCCCACATTTTTCCGGCTCGAACGATGTCCTCAACCTTGATCCCGCTGATTCGGCTCGCCTCTTCCAGGGGAAGCGCAAGAGCCGCTGCTTTCGTTTCTTCCCAACCCGAAGTGAATTCCGCGATGAACTCTTCGTTGGTCAGTCCCTCTTCGATCAGCACCCGTAGAATTCCAAGCAACAACGCCGAATCCGTTCCCGGGAGCACCGGGAGGTGAAGATCGCAAGTGCGAGCGATGGGCGTCACGCGGGGATCGATCACGATCAGTTTCGCGCCGCGATCCCGGGCTCGCCAAATGTAGTCGGTCGTAATGGGGGAACACTCGGCCACGTTCGTTCCGGCAAGGAGAATCACTTCGGCGTGAACGATGTCCTCCCAGTAGTTTGAAGCTCGGTCAAGCCCGAATGCCTTCTTGTTACCCGCCCCTGCGCTCACCATGCATAGGCGACCGTTGTAGTCTAGGTTGGCGGTCTGCAATCCGAGTCGTGCAAATTTTCCAATCAGATAACTCTTTTCATTGGTGAGAGAAACGCCGGAGAGAAAGGCTACGGAGTCATTGCCGTATTTAGCCTGAACGTCTTGGATAGCCTTGATGGTGGTGCTGAACGCTTCCTCCCATGAGATGGAAATGAACCCTTGTCCCGGCACGTTCTTCATCGGGTTAAGCAATCGGTCTGGGTGGCCTCCCTGCAGGTATCGCTTCACTCCTTTGGGGCACAACTTACCTCGATTGAAGGGGAACTCCTCCCAAGGCTCGAACCCGATCACTTGGTCTTTTTTGACCTTTAACTGGATCCCGCATTGCATTCCGCAGAAGCAACAGTGCGTCTTCACCAACTTGTCGGGATCATCCCTGCCCACCCAACCGCCAGGAGGCATGTAGGCGGGGTGCGGACCGAATTCTTCGATCAGCTTCTCGATTGAGACAGGGGGCTTAGCCATATCTGAAGTTTAGTCTCGCTGGGAGAATGCCGCTATGACAGGCATCATAGCCCCAATCCCTTCTGGAGCAGCTTAGCCACGGCAAGTAGCAAAACCAATCCTAACGCACGCCGAAGGGCAAGACTTGATACTCGATGGGCTCCGAAGTAGCTGCCACCGACTGCGCCAAGAATGCCTACTGTGATTAGAGGCCATTGGCTCAGGCTTTCTCTCAGGAGATCAAAAGGTCGAGCCGAGAGACCGGCCAGCGAGTTCGCGAAAATGAACACCGCCGAGAGGGCTGCCACTTTGTGCGGCTGCGCCCACCGATTGAGGATCAGCAGCGGAGACAAAAAAATCCCTCCTCCGACCCCTACGAGCCCGCTCAAGAAGCCAATGCCAGCCCCCGACCCCACGAGAATAGGACGAACCGGTGGTTGGCTCTCGCCGTCTTTAGCCGGAACGCTCAAAATCAGCACTCCAGCGGCATAAAGAAGCACCGCGGCAAGAACGAGGTCTTGGACTTGGTTTTCGAACTTGAGGCGTCCGCCTAGAAACGCGAAAGGTACAGACCCCAGCAGCAGCGGCCACGCGAGATTCCAATCAAAATGCTTCGCTCGTCCAAATACCACCAGGGTGATACCCGCGACAAAGACGTTGAGAACGAGCGCTGTGGTGGCCCCAACCGCGCTCGGAATCGCGGTGAATGCAAGTAAAGCGAGGTATCCCGAGGCTCCGCCGTGACCGACCATGCTGTAGCCAAGGGCCACGGCGAAGACTCCAAAATAAAGCCACGGCTCAATCACGTTCAAGGCACTCGACTCCTCCCTGAAGCGAGAAGACGCCGCGAACACCCCGTGCTCTGAGGTCGGCGACTAGGCGGTAACTACGCCTTCCGGAGGCGCAAACGAACAAGGTAGGACGTTGCCATTCGACTTCGTAGCATTCCGCCATAGGCACCTTATGATGGGGCCGGGTGAGCTCGGGAGTTTCGTTAGGCTCCCGAATATCCACCAACTCAAAGCTTTCAAGATTGATGGAGGTTGCATCTACGTCCCAATTGCTGCTCCCGGAACTGAGTTCGCCGGAGGATTTGCGACGGATCGTGGTAGCTTCTAAGGTGCGGAAATCAAACAAAAGCAACTTGTCATCCAAGACCGGTAATCCAAGGATGCCTTTGATGACTTCGTTCGCTTGGAGAACCCCCATCAGCGAGGGCACAACGCCAAGCACTCCGGATTGGGCGCATGTTCCAACGCAGTGTTCGGGAGGCGGTTCGGGAAAAAGATCGGCAAGGCACGGTCCTCCGGGCCGGATCGTCATCAGTTGCCCCTCAAATTGGTGGACACTGGCGGTGACCAAGGGGCGGCCGAGTTGCTGGCAAACTCGGTCGAGCAGAAGCTTTGTATTTAGGGAATCGGTTCCGTCTATGATCCAGTCGTAGCCGGAGACGAGTTGTTCGGCATTACCTTCAGCGAGGCGCACAGGAAATGTCTGAACCGTCAGCTCGGGCCGGAGGCGACGCGCGAATACGGCAGCTCGCTCGACTTTCAAACGGCCCACATCCGAAGCGGCAAATAGGGTTTGACGATGAAGATTCGAGAGTTCAACCAGGTCGGCGTCTACCAGGCCCAGCGTCCCGATGCCTGATCCCACCAGTGAAGGCAGGCTCCCAGCCGCCAGGCCCCCAACCCCGACAAGTAAGACTCTGGCTCCGGCGAGCGCGGCTTGACCCTCGGGTCCGACTTCGGGAAGTCGCATTTGCCGGGCGAACATCTCGTCGTCAACCGGGCTAGACGCGGCTTCACCGGGGACAACCCACTCGGCGACTCCGCTAGAGTAGGTTTCGCGCTTCCAAATGGGAATCCGCCACTTGAGTTGGTCCATGATCCACTCGCATGCTTCAAAGGCTTCTCGCCGGTGGGGGGAGGCCGTTTGCACGACGACTGCCGTGTCGCCGATGGTAAGTTGCCCGACCCGATGGATCACCCTGGCTTCCGAGAGCCCAAAACGCTCGATGGCATCTCGAACAAGCGCTTCCCCCTGGGAAAGGGCCATTTCGGGGAATGCCTCATACTCGAGCCCAACAACGGACCGCCCCTCGGCGTGATTGCGTACTTTGCCCTCGAAGACGACAAATCCGCCCGCCGCATCATGGGTTATCTGCTCAGCGGCAATCGGGGCATCGCTTAGGGAGAACTTCATCCGCCCGCCACCGGAGGAATCAGGACAAGTTCACTTCCTTCTTGCAGTGGGTCAGCTGGATCGACAAATTCACCTTCGATGGCAACCCGAATTAGTGCGGGCGGAAGTCCGAGCCGGTGCTCTGCGATGAGCGTTTCGACGAAGTCTCCAACGGTCTCGCATGAGGTCGTTTTCTGCTCAACGGCGAGTCCACGGCGCTCTCGCAGGACGGCAAAATAGCGGATTGTCACGGTCTTCATGGGTTTCGATTCCATGGGAAAGGCAAGAAATCGATGTGCTCGCCTTGGACCAACGTGATCACATCGGGGTTGATCCTCACAAGTCCGTCGCTCTCCAAAAGGCCAAAGTTCGCGTGGGAGCCAATGAGGTTGCGGATCGTAACCTCACCGCTGGGTAATCGCTGCGCCGGCAGAAACTCTTCGCGTCCCGGCTTCCTATCCATCTTTCTCGCGACTCGCCTGGGTTCACGGGGCAACTCATCCTCCAGCCAAGTACTGACGAAAACCAGATAACCCACCCATGTCGAGAGAGGATTGCCAGGGAGGCCAAACCATGCTTTTCCATCTTCTCGCACCCCGAAAGCAATTGGCTTGCCTGGTTTCACGGCGACGCCGTGGAACCTCACGTGGAAACCCGCCTCCTCCATGGCCGCTCGAACGAGGTCATGAGCCCCGACGGAAACCCCGCCGGTCGTGATCAGGAGCTCGGAACTTTGAATCGACTCGTGGATCTGGGCGCGTAGCTCTTCTTGGGAATCTGGAGCGTGTCGCACTTGTGCGCGGATGCCTCTGAGGGCCAAGGCTGACGAGAGAGCGGTCGCATTGGAATTGAAGATCTGACCGTATTGGAGTGACTGGCCAGGAGGCACGACTTCATTTCCGGTGCTAAGAATGGTGACATTTGGCAGACCGCGGACTTCAACTGTGGCAAGTCCGCAACTCGCGAACGCGGCGAGATGGGGTGGTGTCAACATCGCTCCCTTTTGCGCGACGAGATGCCCCGCCGGTGCTTCTTCAGCCTGAAACCGCACATGTCCGCCCTTTCGAACTTCTCCCACGACCAAGCCTTCTTGTTCCGAAGCGTCTTCTTGTGCGATGATGCCGTATGTTCTACTTGGCACGGGGGCTCCAGTGAAGATCCGCACGGCCTGACACGGTTGGATGCCCATTGGAGCCGTCGCCCCCGCCGCAACCTCGTCAACGATCTCCCAGGGCCCCTCTGGACTCCCGACGGCGAAGCCGTCCATGGCGGAGTTATCAAAGAGCGGAAGATCAAATGGGGAAACGACATCTTTCGCCAAAACCCGGCCCAGGGCGTGAATCAGCTCCACTCCTTCCGTTGGTATGGTCCGGCGATGATCGCGAATGATTGAAAGCGCCTCATCGACCGTGATCACGGGTGGCCCTCCCCAGCGAGCATGGAATGAACATGCAACAGGCTCGGCATCAAGCAGGCCATGGCATCCTCGCACGCTCCCGGGCTGCCCGGAATTGCCAGCACAACCGTCTCTCCAATGATCCCAGCAATCGGCCTGGCAAACATCGCGGTCGGTAGCCTTGAATGGCTGTAGGATTGAAAGGCAGCGACCACACCAGGGAGGCTTTTTTCGAGGAGCGGTGCGATGGTATCAGAAGTGATATCCCTAGGACCAACGCCCGTACCTCCGCTGATCACGAGCAACGAAACACCTCTGTCAGCGGCAGCGCGAACCTCATTACCCAGTAATTCCGATTCATCGGGCAGAACTTTCACCGAGACGGAGCCCGCGCCGTGGCCCTTTAGTGCCTGTTCAAGGGTTGGGCCGCTTCGGTCGTCGTAATCGCCGCGATGCGCTCGATCTGACATCACCAGAACTTGTGCGTTCCAGTCGCTGCGCTGGGGAAGATCGCTCTTCCCACCCGTTTTGGAAAGGAGGCGAACGCCGACGATTTCCATGCCGTCGTCGATCATTTTGAGCATGTCGTAGAGGGTGAGCACGGCAGCAGCGGCCCCGGTCATAGCTTCCATCTCGACCCCGGTCTTGGCGACGGAAACAACAAAGACCTCGACCGCGATGCGGTCTGCCAAGAATTCAAAGTCCACCCTTACATGCTCAATCGGGATGTTATGGCAGTAAGGAATCCACTCGGTTGTTTTTTTCGTCGCCTGAATCGCCGCAACCTTAGCAACGGGAACCGGGTCTCCTTTGGGAGTATCGCCATTCTGGACGCGCCGAATCGTCTCGGCGCTCGCCGTAAGTTCAGCGCGAGCGAGGGCCGTTCGCTTGGTTGTGTTCTTAAAAGAAACGTCTCTCATCCGCCTATTTGCACCATGGTTAAGTTATCTCGTTGAGCCCAGTTCCGCATCGGTGGATGGGCGCTCCACTTGCCATCGAGGCACCATTGGACAGCTGTCTCCAGTTCTTCGTCGGGAGCTCCCCCTCGAATCAAGTCCCGTAACGAGACGCTCGGCGGTAGGAATAGACACGATTTGAGCTGACCGTCTGCCGTCAAGCGAAGGCGGTTGCAGCCTGAACAGAAGCTCTCGGTGACGCTTGAGACAAAGGCGACCCGGCCCTCGGAGCCATCGATTGCATACTCCCGGGCAACATCCGAGGCGCCAGATTCCAGGGGTCGAAGCTCAAATCGCTCGGAGAGCCGGGTTCGAATCTCTGCGGAAGAGACGACCCGGTCTGCGTTCCAACCGTTGTCGAGAAAAGGCATGAACTCAATGAACCGGACGGTCAGATTGTGCTCGCTGGCAAACTCGCCGAAGTGGATGATCTCATCCTCATTCACTCCCGGAAGAACCACCACGTTGATCTTGGTCTCTAGCCCCGCCGCACGGGCGGTCTCAATTCCTTGGAGAACCCTAGGTAACTCGTTTCGCCGCGTGATCTCAACGAAGCGATCCAGCCGCAGTGTATCCAAACTAACATTGACGCTTGCCAGCCCAGCCGCCTTGAGCGCCCCTGCGTCTTGGGCCAAGCGGGTTCCGTTGGTTGTGAGAGCAAGTTGCCTCAAACCCGGGATGGCGGCAATTGCTTCAACGAGGTGAAGGTAGCCCTTGCGTAGGGTTGGTTCGCCGCCGGTAAGCCGAATCTTCCGCACGCCACGCTCCACGAAGAACCGAGCAAGACGCTCAATCTCCTCAAATCTCAAAATTTCTTCGCGCGGTTGCCAGACTACGCCTTCTTCGGGCATGCAGTAGACGCACCGGAAATTGCATCGATCCGTGATCGACACCCGAAGGTAGTCGTGGAATCGACCAAACCGATCCGCCAGCACATCCGCATGGGTCACGACTCAATTGTGCCGTAAGCCGCCGCGTGGAACCATGATATCCATCATAAACCTCGCCGAGAGTGCGGGCCATAACAGAGGCATGCCAGATCGAGCCTTTGCCAACCGCATGCTCATCCTCAACACCATCGCCTTCACGGTGTGCTTCGCCGTCTGGACGATGTACGGTGTGCTGGGGGCTTTTTTGGTCGATAAGCAGGTCATTCCGATCTCCAAAGAGGAGCTCGGTTGGCTCCTTGGTGTACCCATTCTCACCGGGTCGATCATGCGGTTGCCGGTCGGGCTACTCACGGACCGTTTTGGGGGCAAGCCGGTCTACATCGGCGTGATGCTCCTTGCAACCGCCGGAGTTGCATCCGTTAGCTTCGCAACTACTTTCGCCCATCTCGTGATCTCGGGGCTCATTTTTGGGATGAGCGGCGCGGCTTTCGCGGTCGGCATCGCCTACACATCCGTGTTTTTTCCCAAGGAAAAGCAAGGAACCGCGCTAGGGATATTCGGTGTTGGAAACGCAGGCTCGGCGTTGACTACCCTGCTGGCTCCCCTCGCGTTGCAAAGACTCACTCAAGAAGGTAGTCAATTGGAAGGGTGGCGGACTTTGCCTCTGATTTACGCGGCATGCCTTTTTGGAATGACGATCCTGTTTGCGGTCTTTACGAAGAATCGGGTCACGGAAGGAGCGAGCCAAAAGACACTTCGCACCATGCTTGCCCCTCTCAAGTCCGTTCGAGTGTGGCGATTCGGCGCGTACTACTTTCTTGTGTTTGGGGCGTTCGTAGCCCTAGCTCAATGGCTCGTGCCGTACTATCTCAGCGTCTACGGAATGAGCCTCGCGATGGCGGGGCTGATGGCGAGCATCTTTAGCCTTCCGAGCGGGCTGGTTCGTGCGCTTGGAGGGTGGATGAGCGATAAGTTCGGAGCCCGATCCACGATGTACTGGGTGCTGGCAAGCTGCGTGGTTTTGTTCGCGCTCGTCATCGCGCCACGCATGGACATCATGTCTCCCGGGGAAGGAGTTCTGGCGGATCGAGCTGGAACCGTGACTCTGGTCAGTCAAGATCGGGTTCAAATTGATGACAAGTCGTATGCTTTGAAGACGGCCAGTGGCTCGACCCAAACCCTATCGAGCAAGGGTTCGAGCCTTTCTGAGGGCACGATCATCCTTCCCCGAAGTCAGTCCTGGCAAGAACCGGTGGTACAAGTGGGCCAGAAGGTGAAGAAGCGCGAGCTACTTGCCCGTGGTGTGACTCACGTTTACTTCCAGGCCAACGTGTGGGTGTTTACGACTATCGTTTTCTTGGCGGGAATCATGATGGGGATCGGGAAAGCCGCCGTGTATCGTCACATCCCCGACTATTTTCCGAATGACGTCGGCGTTGTGGGTGGAATCGTTGGGGTCATCGGCGGACTGGGCGGCTTCTTTTGCCCGATTCTGTTTGGCTACCTGCTAAAACTGACCGGACTCTGGACCTCTTGCTGGCTGCTCCTCGCTCTCATTAGCATTGTTTGCCTTGTTTGGATGCACGTCACGATCCTAAAGATGGCGAAACAGGCTCCGGCGACGGAGTAGAGCAGCGCGCTTCCCAGAGCCCCACGGACGAAGAGGTCTGAGCCATTTGAGATTCTATGACAGGCATCATAGCGCGCCGTGAGCGGATCATCGAAAATAGGGAAAGACAAAGAGTCCGACTCATGAATACAGCAACCGACGCTCAGAAAGTTCAAGAATGGCAACCTAACGACCCAACCTTTTGGGAGTCCACCGCGAAGCCGGTGGCATGGCGGACATTATGGATTACCACGTTCTGCCTGCTCCTGAGCTTCTCCACCTGGTTCATGGTGAGCGCTCTGGTCGTAAAACTCTCTGGCATCGGTTTCAAGTTCACGCCCCAGGAACTGTTCTGGCTGACGGCCATGCCCGGCCTCGCGGCTGGGACCTTGCGGATCATTCACACTTTTCTCGTCCCCATTTTTGGAACGCGCAAGACCGTGAGTGTATCGACGCTTCTCTTGGCGATCCCCTGCGTGGGCTGGGGGTTCGCGGTCATGAACCCTCAGACTCCGCTGTCAACCTTTTTGGTTCTGGCGTTTCTCGCGGGTTTGGGTGGGGGCAACTTCAGTTCATTCATGCCGAGCACATCGTTGTTCTTCCCAAAATCCAAGCTGGGGACGGCGCTCGGGATTCAAGCGGGAATCGGAAACTTTGGCGTGAGTGTTGCCCAATTTCTTATTCCCGCCATCATCGGGATCGTCCTGGTTGGTAGTTCGCAAACTTTAACCAACTCAAAGACCGGGGCGACCAGCAACATCTATCTTCAGAACGGGGCACTGATTTGGGTGCCTCTTGTGCTCTTAGGTGCTGTGGTCGCTTGGTTTGGGCTTCGGGACGTGCCGGTTCAGGCCAGCTTTAGGGAGCAACTCGATATCTTCAAGGAAAAGCACACGTGGGTCATGACCTCGCTCTACATCATGACCTTCGGGTCGTTTAGTGGCCTAGCAGCTGCTTTTCCGTTAATGATCAAGCAACTTTACGGCGGATTCGATGGCGCACCGGATCCACTGGCTTTTGCATTTCTGGGGCCGCTGGTTGGGGCAGGAGTCCGCGCTGCCGCAGGGCCAGTCGCAGACAAAGTTGGCGGGGCAAAGGTGACGATGGTCAGCGGGATCGGAATGCTGGCGTGCAGTATTGCAATCCTGCCATTTGCGAATCCAGGCTCAATGGCCAGTTGGAGCGGCTTCCTGTGGCTGATGCTCGGCATCTTTTTCTTTAGCGGCAT